>JBATSB010000098.1:0-70017 GCA_049293015.1 Ignavibacteria bacterium | reverse complement strand
TTTTTATAAATTGAGTTTTGGAGATTTTGTGCAGACGAAAAAGTTATCGTTGATAAAGTAAATAGCTCTTACCCGCAGAGTCCGAAAAGCGCGAGACTCTGCGGAGACGTTTTTCAAGTAAATAGCTATTACCCGCAGAGTCCGAAGAGCACGAGACTCTGCGGAGACTAAGATTTTTCTGTTAAGTCTCTCTACTTTCTGCTCTTTATAAATATTTCAGAAAGCATTTTCGATATGATTGACCGTTGGAATGCCGTCTGTAAATAATATGCTTATTACATCAATTCGCAGATCATGTGAAGAGTAAGATTCATTTTCAAGAATGAATCCCATCGCAGCTTTTTTAATCCTTTCCTGCTTGGCGGAATTTACGGATTCTTCGGGTTCACCGAATTTTTTATTTTTCCTTGTTTTCACTTCAGCGAAAATAATTGTATTGGTTTTAGAATCTTCAAAGATCAGATCAATTTCCGCACGTTCATATCTGTAATTTGCTTTCAGAAATTTCAATCCTTTCTCTATCAAAAAATTCCGTGCAATCATTTCACCATTTTTTCCTAATCTGTTTTTATAAACGCATTTCAATTCATCAGCCATATTATTTCAGACAAAATAATTTTTGCAGAAAGTCCTGCGATGAATACTGCTGAGTCCTAACTCTTTAATTTTTTCAATATGCTTTTTTGTACCGTAACCTTTATTGTTGTGAAAGTCATATTCAGAATGTATGAAATGGAATTCCCTCATAAGAATATCTCTGTGAACTTTTGCAAGAATAGAAGCACATGATATTGCAAATATTTTTGAATCTCCTTTTATAACCGTTTCAAAATTTAATTTCGTATGATGATCTTCCGGCAGCCGAAAATAATTCCCGTCAATAAAATATTTATCTGGAGTGTTCTTAGATTCAGAGATGCAGTTATACATTGCAAGCATAGTAGCTTTGAGAATATTAATTTCGTCTATAATAATATTATCCACTTCATTTATAGAATATTCTATACAGCTTTCGATAATCAAAGGAAAGAGATTTTCCCTCTGGACAGGTGTCAGCTTTTTAGAATCATTTACACCTTCAATAAAAAATCCCTCTTCAAACAGAACAGAAGCTGCTACCACCGGTCCGGCAAGTGGTCCTCTGCCTGCTTCATCTATTCCGCAAATTATCATTTTTAATAAAATATATTAGTTAGTCAGGATTTTCCGAATAAAATATCTTAATTTATAAAAAATAGAAACAGACTTATGAAATTATATACCTTGATAAACTTTATTAATATTGGTATTTTTAGCCCACTAATTTGGAATATTACAGCTACAAATAATCTTAATGTTAAACGATTTAACAAACAAACTTGAGACCGTTCTTAAGAAGATTCGGGGTCAGGGAAAAATTACTGACAGTAATATAGACGAATCTCTGAGAGAGATCAGGAGAGTTTTGTTCGACGCAGACGTTAATTATAAAGTTGTAACCCAATTTATAAATGATGTAAAAGAAAAATCCATCGGGCTTAACGTATTGAACAGCGTTACTCCCGGTCAGCTTATTGTAAAAGTAATTAATGATGAGCTGATAAAACTGATGGGTTCTGAGAGAAAAGGAATTAAATTTTCTGACAGAATTCCTTCAGTGATTTTACTCGTAGGTTTGCAGGGGTCGGGAAAGACTACTTTCTCGGCAAAGCTGGCAAAGCTACTTAAAACCCAGGGAAGAAATACGCTGCTTGCCGCATGTGACGTATATCGTCCGGCGGCAATAGAGCAGCTCAAAGTACTCGGTAAACAGATCGGCATTCCCGTTTATACAGACGAAAATGAAAAAGATCCTGTAAAGATTGCTAACGCAGCAGTTCAGTATGCAAAAGAAAATGCGCGTGATACTTTAATTGTTGATACTGCAGGACGTCTTGCGATAGATGAAGAAATGATGAATGAAGTAGCCGGACTAAAAAAGTCGCTGAATCCTGAAGAGATACTTTTTGTAGTGGATGCGATGACCGGTCAGGATGCTGTTAATACTGCAAAATCATTTCATGATAAACTGGATTTTGATGGAGTCGTTCTTACAAAACTTGACGGTGATACAAGAGGCGGAGCGGCATTATCGATTAAAGCAGTTGTCGATGTACCGATAAAGTTTTCAGGTATTGGAGAAAAACTCGAAGCGATAGAAGAGTTTCATCCAGACAGAATGGCATCGAGGATTTTGGGCAAAGGTGATATTGTTTCATTTGTAGAGAAAGCCCAGTCAGAGTTTGACATGTCTGAAAGCGGTAAACTCGAAGAGAAGCTAAGAAAAAATAAATTTGATTATAATGATTTTCTGTCATATCTCAGTCAGATAAAAAAAATGGGATCACTGTCTGGATTGCTTTCAATGATACCGGGTGCAAATAAAGCTTTAAAGAATCAGGAAATAGATGACAAAGTATTGGTCAAGATCGAATCGGTAATTCAGTCAATGACGAATAAGGAAAGAGAAAATCCGAACGTACTTAACGGTATGAGAAGAAGAAGAATTGCAGACGGCAGCGGAAATTCGATACAGCAAGTAAATAAGGTGATAAAGCAATTTGAAGACATGCAAAAAATGATGAAGCAATTCAGTAAAGATAAAGGACGCGGGATAATGAAAAAGATGAAACTGCCTGCGAACTTTATGAATCAGTTAAAATAATTAAAAGAAATAAAAAAATAAACTAAGGAGATATAAAAAAACATTGGTAAAGTTAAGACTAAAAAGAATGGGAAAGAGGCACTATCCGGTATATAAGATAGTAGCTGCTGATTCCCGGTTTCCAAGAGATGGAAGATTCATAGAATCTGTCGGTCTCTATAATCCTAATACACAGCCTATGGAAGTTTCATTGGATGAATCACGTGTATTATACTGGTTGAATGTTGGCGCACAGCCGACCGATACAGTCAAAAGCCTTTTAAAAAATGAAGGTGTAATGATAAAATTCCATCTTACGAAAAAAGGAACTGAAGCTGCGACGATAGATGCTGAAGTTGAAAAACATTTAACTGACAGAGATGCCAGATTAAAAAGAGCAATTGAAAAGAAAGTAAGAAGGAAAGCAAATAAGAAAGTTAAGAAAGCTGAAGAAGCAGCAGCAGCAGCAGCTCCAAAAGAAGTGAAAGCTGCAGCACCGATCGTTGCTGAAAAAACTGAAGCGCCTGTTGAAGTTGCTCCAGAGAAAATAGTTGAACCGGTAGTAGAAAAAACCGAAGCTGCTGTAGAAAAGACTGAAGAGGTCGTTGCAGAAAAAACTGAAACGCCTGTTGAAGCTGCTCCGGAAAAAACTGAAGAGGTCGTTGCTGAAAAAACTGAAGCGCCGGCTGAAACTACAGAAGAACCAAAAGCTGAAACACCTGCTGAAGAATCAACAGAAAAATCAGCAGAGTAATTATTTTTTCCATAAATATAAAATTAGCTAAATAAAGTTTTTTAAATCAATATTATTCAATGTTCTTAATCTAAACAAAGGAGATTCCCAAATGAAAGAATTTATTGAATTTATAGCTAAAAATCTTGTGGACAATCCTGATGCGGTTCGTGTTGAGGAGATAAACGAGGGAGAGAATAAAGTAAAATTTATTCTTCACGTTCAGGATAATGAAACCGGTAAAGTTATCGGTAAAATGGGCAGGACAGCAAAAGCAATTAGAACACTGCTTTCGGCTGTTGCGTCTAAGCAAGGAATGAGAGCTTCAATGGAAATTCCTGACAAGATTAAAAAAGAACCAAGCGAAGGTTAAAAAAAATTGCCAGAAGTTAACGATTTTATTTCGATAGGAAAAATAGTAAAACCAATCGGAGTAAAGGGTAACGTAAAAGTAATTTATTTAACTGATTTTCCGGACAGATACAATGATCTGGAAAAGATTTTTCTTTTTGATGAAGAGAAAAATGCGTTTGTAAATAACAATTCTGATTTTGAATTTGCTATCTCAGAGTGCAGGACTTTAAATGACTATGTTAATTTGAAGTTTATGGATTTTGATGATAAAGATTCAGTAAAAGAATTGATCAATAAAATAATAATGCTTCCCGAAAGTGAGCGAGTAGAATTACCTGAAGACAGTTTTTATTTTTTTGAACTTGTTGGAGCTGAAGTTTTTGACAAAGGGAAAAGATTAGGAATTATAAAATCGTTTTCAGATTTTGGAAGCGGTGATCTTATAAATATTATTTATGAAGGGAAAGATATTATGATACCTTTAAGAAAAGAATTTGTAAAGAAAATTGATGTCAAAAACAAAAAGGTAGAGCTAGATCTGATAGAAGGTTTTTTAGAATAGAAATAATGAGATATGAGATTTGATATTCTCAGTGCAAATTCCAGAATACTGGAAAGTTCTTTGAAAAATGGTTTGGTATCACGTGCAGTGGAAAAGGAATTGATAGAATTTGAGATTCATAATCTGCGTGATTATGCAGACGGGAAGTATAAACAGATAGATGACCTTCCATACGGCGGCGGATCAGGGATGATTCTCAAACCTGAACCGATATTCAGATGCGCTGAAAAGCTAATGACCGAAACGGAATATGATGAAATCATTTACTTTTCACCACAGGGAATAAAACTCGATCAGAATATGCTTAATGGATTTTCTCTAAAAAATAATCTGATGCTGATATGCGGACATTACAAAGGAGTTGATGAAAGGGTTGTAAAAAAGCTTGTGACCAAAGAGATCTCAATTGGAGATTACGTACTATCCTGCGGCGATATAGCTGCATTTGTTTTTATAGATGCAGTTGCAAGGCTGATACCGGGAGTTCTCGGAGACGGTGAATCTGCAATTACAGATTCATTTCAGGTGGAAACAGGATTTGATCATCCGCAGTATACAAGACCTGAGATCTATAATAAATTGAAAGTTCCTGAAGTACTGCTTTCAGGAGATCATAAAAAAATAAATATCTGGCGTGAGAAAAAAGCCGGTGCTAAGTATAACAGAATAAATAAACTAAATAAGAAAAATAACAGAAACGGATAAGGAGAATTATTATCATGAATAAAAAAATTAATCTAGTAACAGCAGGACAGATCCGGAATGATTTACCGGAGTTTCACGTAGGAGATACAATTACGGTATCGGTAAAAGTATTTGAAGGTGAAAAGGAAAGGATACAGCTATTCAAAGGAATTGTCATGGGAATAAAAGGCGGCGGTATCAGTAAAAACTTCCGCGTCAGAAAAATTTCTAATGGGGTCGGAGTGGAAAGAATTTTCCCGATCAACTCACCAAGAATAGCTAAGATCGAAATTTCCAAATACGGAAGTGTGAGAAGAGCCAAACTTTATTACCTGAGAAATCTGACAGGAAAAGCTGCAACAAAAATAAAAGAAAAAAAGAAAGCTCCCAAAGTTTCTGATCAGGTAATTCCTGAAAAACCGGTTATAACTAAAAAAGCTGAAACGGTTGAAGCAAAAGAAGAAGCGGTAGTTTCTTAAAATATTAATTTATTTTAAAGTAAAATATTTTTAACCGTCAATTATAATTTGACGGTTTTTTTATTTAATGAATCAGAAAAAAAAATCATTTGTATCTGTAGCCGGTAATATTGGTTCGGGTAAGTCATCTCTTACAAGTCTGATAGCAGGAGAATTTGACTGGAAGCCTTTTTATGAAAAGGTAAATAACAATCCGTATCTGAAAGACTTCTACTCTGATATGAACAGGTGGTCATTCAATCTTCAGGTCTATTTCCTTTCTCACAGATTTAAGACACATGTCGAAATTCTGAAATCCCGAAAGTCTGTAATACAGGACAGGAGTATCTATGAGGATGTTGAAATATTTGCTCTTAATCTTTATAAGATGGGGAAAATGAGTAAACGAGATCATGATAATTACAGACAGCTCTTCAAAGAAATGACTTCTTTCCTCAAAGCACCTGACCTGTTGCTGTATCTTAAGTCCGATCTGCCGAAGTTACAAAAACAGATTCGTCTCAGGGGAAGGGATTTTGAAAAAAACATCGATCCTGAATATCTGAAAAAGCTTAATGAAAGCTATGATGAATGGATAAGTAAATATAAATCCGGTATGTGCTTAATTGTTGAATCAAACGACATGGATTTTGTAAACAGAAAAAAAGATCTTCAGAAGATAACTGATCTGATAAAAGATTCAGTTTAAACTTTTTGATTATTTATTTAATTAGGTATCCACAGATTTCGAAGTGCACGTGACTCTGCGGGAACAACGAAAAATTTAATTTAGCCTCCAAGACTCTAAGGCTCAAAGGAGTTTATTTTTATTGTTTTTAACTTAGAGTCTTATCGACTTAGAGGCAATAGTAACTTTTTCGGACAGTGAGAGATAGGGAAAGAGCACTAAATTTAATTATTGAATTAATTTGTATTTATAATTGGACTTTAAAAATCTAAAATTACCGGACTGCAAGTATTTCTCAGGCTACAAGCCATGCTTCCCCGGACATGACTGTCTGAAACAAGGATGCAAAATGGAACTTGACGGTGAAAAAAAACATCTTACCGGAAAGAAAATTTTGATCATATCCCTTGATGCACTCGGTAATGTGCTTTTGAATACTTCCATCCTTAGAGCTTTAAAAAGAAAATACCCTATTAGCACTATTCACTGGATCACTATGAAAAGTGCGCTTCCGATATTGGCAAACAATGAATTCATTGACAAAGTATATGCGTGGGACGAAACTGATAAAATGATTATTTCTGAAATGAAGTATGACGTTTTATTAAATGGAGATAAATCGGATTATGCTTGTGCGTTCGCAGGCCTTGTAAAAGCTGATAAGAAATACGGATTCATTTTAGATGAGAACGGCAAGATCATTCCCGCAAATGAATCAGCCATGTATAATTACACAATGGGTGTCAATGATGAATTAAAATTCAGAAAGAATTTAAAATCAGGCAGTCAGATCATTCATGAAACTTTTGATCTGGATTATAAAGAAGATGAATATGTATTTAATTTTTCAAAAAGTGAGATTGAATTTATTGAAAAGTACAAAGAGCAGATCGGTTATGATGGAAACAATCTTTATATAGGATTTAATACAGGCTGTTCAAATCTTTTTCCAAATAAAAAAATGACTGTCGAGCAACATACTTCTTTAATTAATGATCTTGCTCAGACAGATGGTTTTAAGATATTGCTTCTTGGTGGTAAAGAAGATACCGAAAGAAATCTGAAGATTCATGAAAGTCTTGATAAAGAGATTCAAAGTAAAGTAATTTATACACCGACCAATCTTGGCATCAGAAACGGTGCATGTTTTATGGAAGTCTGTGATGTAGTAATTACAGGCGATAGTTTTGGAATGCACCTGGCAATTGCATTGAAAAAATATGTTATAGCATGGTTTGGTCTATCCTGCTGGAACGAGATTGAGCTTTTTAACAGAGGAGAGAAATTAATTCCAACAGGTCTGGAGTGTGCTCCTTGCTGGAAAAAAACATGTCCATATAATCTGGAATGTATTGATATGATAGACCTGCAAAAAATTGCCGGGTATGTAAGAAAATATGCTTTGGTAAAACCGCTGTTTAATAATAAAAATTAGACCCTGTTACTCCCCTGCACATCATAATCAAAAAGTTCTTTTACAAAAATTAGAATCAATTTTGATCAGACTTTTGATCTGGATTTTTGAAATCAACTTTCTCATCAGTAATTATTTTTTCTTGTGCTTTTGTTAAATCACTTCCCGAAGCTTTTCCTTTATCATCACCATCGAAATATTTTTCGACAAAAGAGTTACTGTATTTATTAACAGAAGTAATTATATAGATAACAATAATTAATACTGCTGCGACAATTCCAATAACCCAAATTGCAGTTTCCAAATTTTATATCAATTTATATTAAGTATTACGCTGGTTAAAAAGTCTTTTATCCCTGTAAATCCTGATTCTCTTAGCATGAGATACAGCTTCCATTCTTTCCTCTGCAATTTTTCTGGATGCCACTTCTGTTGATACGTCTTCTTTTTTAGAGATATCAATTATACTTTTTAGAATATCGTAAATTCCTGAAGCCTGTTTTAATGCTCTTTCTCTGTTATATCCTTCGAGTTCGTTATAAACATTAATAAGTCCGCCTGCATTTATAACATAATCAGGTGCATAAAGAATACCTTTATCTTTTAGCATTTTACCGTGTTTTTCTTCATCACCGAGCTGATTATTTGCAGCTCCGGCTACGATCTTTACTTTCAGCTTTGGAATTGTTTCATCATTAATAATACCACCGAGAGCAGCAGGAGAAAAGACATCTGCTTCTGTAGAATAAATTTCATTATCATTTAAAATAATAGCTTTATATTTTTCTACAAGTGGTTTAAGTTTTTCTTCATAGATATCATTAACATAAATAATTGCGCCATCTTCATGAAGATATTTGCAGAGATGTTTTCCGACATTTCCGCCTGCACCCTGTACAATTACTTTTTTACCTGACAGTGAATCACTGCCGTAAATGTCATTAATACAGGCTTTGATACCGACATAAGTTCCGTATGCAGTGACAGGAGAAGGATCTCCGCTGCCGCCTACTTCAATAGGAATACCGGTAACATGACGTGTTTCCATCATAATATACTCCATGTCTTTTATACTTGTACCGACGTCTTCAGCAGTAATATATCTTCCGGAAAGTCCTTCTATATATCTACCGAAAGCTCTGAAAAGACCTTCAGTTTTTTGAGTTCTGGAATCACCTATTATCACAGCTTTTCCACCGCCGAGATTTAAACCGGCTACGGCTGCTTTATAGGTCATTCCTCTTGATAATCTTAATACATCTATCAGGGCTTCTTCATCCGAAGCGTAATTCCACATCCTGGTACCTCCAAGAGCAGGTCCTAAAGTCGTATTATGTATTCCAATTATTGCTTTCAAACCAAGCTCTTTATTCGAGCAGAAAACTACTTGTTCATGACCAAAAGATTCAATCAGATCAAATGAGGGAAATTTATTGTTTGACATATTTTTAATTTAATAATTAATAATTTTGTTAATCAATTTATTTGGTGCTGTAAATTATGGAACAATTCAGGATTTAATGCTTTCCTGATATATATAAAAACATCATCGACAGAAATATGCGCCATGCATTGCGGCATCTGGCAACCATAATCATGACCTAAATATAAACACGGGCTGCAAAATTTATCACTCTGTATCAGAACTGCATTCTTAGTGTAAGATCCCCATTTTAAAGGATTTGTCGGACCATGCAGTCCCATTGTTTTTGTTCCGACACATGATGCAATATGAAGCATACCTGTATTGCTGCAGACTATTAATTTAACTCTTTTCACAAGTGCAACGACATTATCAAGCGGATACATTCCTGCAGTGTTGATCACATTTCTATTTATCCCTGCAGCAATTTCTCTGCACCTTTCTTCTTCGTGAGTTGCACCAGTTATTAGAATTCTAATGTTATCATCATAAGCTACAAGCCTTTTTCCCAGGTCAATATAATTCTGTACTTCCCACTCCCTTGGTCTTCCATTTTCTCCACAACCCGGATGAAGACAAATAACAGTTCTGCCGTTTAGCTCATGTTTATTCCAAAACTCATCTGCAAATTTATAATCTTCAGAATTTAAAAAATATTCTAATTTTTTATCCTCTTCTGAAATATTTATACCTAAAGGAATGACTAAGTCAAGGAAATTTTCAAGCTCATGCTTTGTTCTTGAATGAGCTAGCACGCTGTCATAACCAAAATGTTTGTGCTGCGATTCAGTCTTAAATCCTATGGTGTAATCTGCTCTGGCAAGCATTGCCATGATTGCATTTATTCTTTCCCATTGTCCGACATCAATAATAATGTCATATTTTTCTTTTCTCAGATCTTTCATAAACCTGAAGAATGAAAATGGTTTTCTTAAAAATGAATGTACGTTGCAGTCAATAATTTTATCGACATATGGAATTTTTTTTATAACTGAATAATTGATCTGAGAACAGATAAATGTAATTTCAGCATCAGGGAAATTCTTTTTTAATACCCTTAAGGTTGGAATTAAAAGTATAGAATCACCAATGGCTGCAAGTTTAATGATTAATATTTTTTTAATATTTTCGATCGGAATGCGCCTTTTCCTTTTCGTAAGTATTGCTAACAATATAATAGTTGGAATACCGATGTATTTATCGAATATCCTGAATATGGCTCTTCGTTTCACAGTATAAGTATCTGAAGAATAAAATTATTTGATAATATACTTAGAAATGAATATATTAACAATAAATAAGAATACCACTACATTGCTGACTTCATATAATAAGTTAATAGAATATTCCATTAAAGCAAGAAAATTTTCATACTCTCCGTATTCCAAATTTTCAGTCGGAGCAGCGGTATTGACCACTGACGGGAAGATTTTCACAGGGACAAATGTAGAATGTGCATCTTACTCTTTGAGTATCTGTGCCGAAAGAACAGCTTATTCAAAAGCTGTTTCCGAAGGATATAAAAAATTTAAAGCTGTTGCAATTTCATCAAGCGCTAAAGACTATACATATCCATGCGGAGCCTGCAGACAATTCATGGCGGAATTCGGAACAGATGTAGACATTATAATTGTGAAATCCAAAACAATGTTCAAAACTTTTAAGCTTATTGAACTGCTGCCCGGAATCTTTGATAAAAATTTTTTACTGAATCAAAAAAAATGAACGAGAATTTACAAATTAGAACATTCAAAAAAACAGGGCATATTGAAGTAATATGCGGCAGTATGTTTTCAGGTAAGACAGAAGAGCTCATAAGAAGAATAAGAAGAGCTGAGATCGCAAAGCAGAGGGTCAAAGTTTTCAAGCCAAAAATTGACAACAGATACAGTGAATTTGAAATCGTATCTCATAATGATCAGTCATATCCTTCTGAAGTAGTGGAAAGAGCAGAAGAAATTCTGGAAAAATCTTTTGATGTGGAAGTCATCGGTATAGACGAAGCTCAGTTTTTTGAGAATGACCTTATAGATATATGTCAGAATCTTGCGGATGCGGGAAAAAGAGTGATTGTGGCGGGACTCGATCAGGATTACAGAGCAATGCCTTTTGAACCAATGCCTCAACTGCTGGCCATTGCTGAATATATTTCAAAGACACATGCTGTATGTGTAATATGCGGAGCACCTGCAAACAGGACACACAGAGTTACTCAAAATGAAGATCAGATACTTGTCGGAGCTTCAAATCATTACGAAGCCAGATGCCGTATTCATCATGTTTTTAAAACTGAACCTCAAAAGAAAGCTATCTGAATATATTCACACTTCATACTAACCTATTATAATTAAAAAATATAAATGAATAAATTTTTCACAGTAATATGTATTGCTCTGTTTTGTCTGAATATAATTTCCTGCGGTAAAAAGGAAAGTACTTCTGAGAAAGAAAATCCGGTTGTTCCTATGAAAGTCGGATTAGTATTTGATATTGGCGGCAGAGGAGATAAATCTTTTAATGACGCTGCTTATAAAGGACTTGAAGAAGCTAAAGAAAAACTCGGAATAGAATTTGAAGTGATAGATCCGGGTGACGGCTCTGACAGAGAATCTGCATTAAGAAAACTCGCGAGTAAAAAGGATGTAGGACTGGTATTTGGAGTCGGGTTTATTTTTACAGATGACATAAATAATATTGCATCAGAATTCCCTGATAAAAAATTTGCATGCGTTGACTATTCTGTTGATCCTAATAAAAAGATCCCGTCAAATGTGGAAGCACTTGAATTTAAAGAAGAGGAAGGTTCATTTCTTGTTGGGGTTATAGCTGCATTAAATTCCAAAACAAATAAAGTCGGATTTATTGGAGGAATGGAATCCAGTCTCATAAGAAAATTTGAAGAAGGTTATAAACAGGGTGTAGAATATGCTTCACCTGATTGTCAGGTTTTAACTGGTTATGTAAGCGTATCTCCGGAAGGATTTAAGAACCCTGGAAAAGCAAAAGAGATAGCTTTAAGTCAGTATAACAGCGGAGCTGACATTATTTACCACGCATCAGGATTGTCAGGGCTCGGACTTTTTGAAGCTGCAAGGGATAAAAATAAACTTGCTATAGGTGTAGATATGGATCAGCAAAAAGAAGCGCCGGGATTTATTCTTACCAGCATGGTAAAACAAGTGGACGAAGCTGTGTTCAATACAATAAAGAATTTTAAGGAGAATAAATTTAACGGTGGGATAAAAACTTTTGGTCTCGAAGACAATGGAGTAAGTTATGTATATGATGAAAATAACAAATCTCTGATTGATACTTCTGTTATAGCAAAAGTGGAAGAAGCTAAAATGAAACTAACTAAAGGCGAAATAACGATCACGTTGAAATAAGGAAAAATACTTACTGAATAGTTATCCTGATGTTAAGACCACCTTCATTTGAAGTGCTTGGAACTGTAGTTACAGACTGACCGGTAGGATTTGTTGAAATATATTTATAGAAAAGCTGCATAGAAACCTTTGAGCTGAGAGAATACTGAATTGAAGGATTAATAGTTGTGATAGAAGAACCGTTTCCTATTACAGGTACTTTTACTCCCGTTCCAAATTCATAATTTGTAGGCTCATTCTTTGAATTCGAAAGTGTCAGTGCAAATGAAATGTCATTCTGAAGTGACAAACCAAATAGCGGAATACTAAACCCGCTTTTCGTAAAGTTTGCGTTTATGCTCCATTCACTTGTACTGATTGACTGAACGTTTGCACCGGTTGGATTCAGGATATTTGCTGTACTCGAATTTATTCTAAAATTTGATGACATATTTCCGCCCATTAATTCTTTGAAAACTATATTCAACCCTATCAATGGACTAAACGCCTGAGTTACAGCCTGTAAATTTGGAATATCCAGACTATTAATATCTACTAATCTGCTTTCTCTGAATTCAGAAAGAAAATTATTTTCAAGTGTAACCTGCGAAGCAAAATCTGAAAACAAAGGAAATTTCTCAAGTCCTGAAATGCTCAGCGTCCAGTTTGGGAAAGGGAATGAAGATACCTGATCTTCAAAAGCATTTGTTAAATTTAATCTGCTCTGAGTACTGTTCGAACCATCTCCCTGATAATCAAAATTTTCCATAGATCCCGCAAAGAATATAGAATTGCCTGAGAGACTGGAACTTGACTTACTTGTAGGAGAACCAATATTACCGTTTGCATCTGAATCATATACAAGATTATTTGTAAATCCCCAGTTCGTTTTAAAATTCAGAGTCATACTAATATTTTCAGGAATAAATGGATTTATAGAAGTGGATAACGAAAGCTCATTTCCCTGAAGATAAGTATCAGTGAGTGAGTTAATATTAGGAGCTCTTGTACCCGGATACAGACTGAATCCAAGCTGATACAACCTGGACGGACCATATTCCTCTTTTGTAGATGGGTAAAACCAAAAGTTACCAAATCCCGGATTCCCGGTTACACCTCCGTTTGCAACAGCACTATTCTGAGAATAAGTTATGCTAATATCCTGTGGTACAAAAGTTTTAAAGATATTCAATATATCAGCAATGCTCTGCGAACTTTTTTCAATAGTGTCTCTGCCCATTCCGTTTGCTCTGAGATTAGCATCACCGGAACCGCCAAACAGAGTAAAAATTTCTGCTAATTTAAGATTGGCTGTAGAATTAAAAGTATTTGAATAACCTGTATTATAACCTACATTTATTATCTGATTAGGATTTACCCAGCCGTATCTGACATTATATCCGCCTGTGATGGTAATAAATCTGTCAATGAAAGGAAGACTCAGTCTGGGATTTAAAGTAATTGTCTGCACATAATCAAGATCAGTTCCAAAATTTACAACACCACCATTAAAAAATATATCATTAAATATTTCACTGTCGGATCTTTGAATGCCGTTAGTGTCTGCAGTTTCATAATCCGTAAGATCACTTCCTGCCCGGAAATCATAATTTCCATTCAGATCTACTATCCAGTTTTCAATGAATTTCCAGTCAAGCCGGAATCCCCTGTTTGCTGTAAAATCTCTGGATGTCGGATCTGGATTTGAAAATTTTCTTTGCTGAGATTCATATCTCGATCTGTTAAAATCTGTTGATGCGGAAAAATTTGTACTAAATAGCGGCACCAGCGGAATGAACGGTAAAAAGAAATACATCTTCGCATTTGCATACTTCTCTCCAAGAGGTATTAGCTGACCAATGTTCAGATTTAATTTTTCTGAAAGTTTAAAATCAGTTGCAAAGCTGACTCCACCGTTATATCTGAAATCATTTTTATTTTCATAAGTAATATCTCTTGAGTTTCCGAAATCAGCATTAAAATTAAAACGAAGCTGATTAAAAAAATCTTTTACAAAAAAATTACCGCCGGGTAATGTAAAGAACATGCTGTTTATGGAAAGAGTATTTCTAACTAATAAACTCTGAGCTTCTTCATATACATTATTTTTTGCAGTCTGAGCCTGTTCTTGGTCTCCTGTCTGAGCTAAAACCCGCAGATACTGCTGCTCTGCTGCTTTGTCAATTTCAATATCCGTACCCGGAAAATACTGCGGGTTATTTGTATTTTCAGAATGTCTGAATGTAAGCGGAAGAGTGATAAAATCCTTCCAGTCTTCGGAGATCATTGAAGCCAGTGCATTATTTATAAATTTATGTACATTGATCGTTGTTCCAAAATCCCATGATAAACCCGTATTCCGGGTTCCCACCCTCGTATCAATGGAATGGAAATATGGATCGGTCTTTGATATTGCAAAATTAAAATCCATCAGATCTGCAAATTTCAGATTTGCATTCAGATTAAATGCTATTCCATCATCGTCGATTACATTCACAAGCCGAAGTTCATTAAACCATACACTTCCCGAAATAGACGAATTTAGCCCGTTCCTGTTCTTTTCAACACCAAGAGTAATTTCCCTGATAGATTTCAAATCAGGATTACCAAAAATTCTGTACTCTGCTCCGGGTACACTCGGCACCGGCAAAGTAACAGGCACATTAGAACTGTCTCTTAATAATTTCAGCTTAGTCAGTTCGTTAAAATTTACTGTAACATTGTTCAAAGAATCCCACGGCTGCTCTGGACGATTCAGATTTCTGTTATCAGGATGAATAGGCGCTCTGTATTCATAATAATTATTTGAATCATTTCCAAATCTTATTACCATCCTGGCATCATAGATCTCTGAATTTGTATAATTAAATGACGGGTCGCCGTTTACAAACATTTTCATTGTCCTGTAATTAAAAAGATCCAGTGGTAAAGTGCTGTAATCTTTTCTTGCAACTTTTTTTACACCGCTTGTAAGGTTTGTAATCTCAAGTGATAATGACTGCTCGTTTGACTGTGTCTCTTCACCGGTCTGATTCCTGATATTCTGTCTGAGTACATTACCCGGAACAGGACTCTGATAATAATTTGGATTTTCCTCAATGCTGACTGTTGAGATATTGTAAGTTGTATCAATTTTGTTTGGTTTAACCCACTGATTTCCTGTCAGGTTAATTTCATACATCACAAGTCGGACTGAGTCTCTGATACCGGTTATCCACATTCTTGCAAACTGAATATTATTGAATGAAGCATTTCCATAAGATTTTGTAAACTCAGATAATGGTATTTTATACTGATGCCATCCGTTCAATCCCGAACCGACTATATACTTGTTACTTAGCGACGTATCGAGTGATATTTCAAACTGAAAATAATCATTCCCGTTATTTACCCGGACGGTTTTATTCAAATCCTCCGTATCCGGTCTTCGTCCGTTATCAAAATTCAGATTACCCTGTGTACCGTTAATTAAGTTTGGATTGAATACAGGATTAACATTATTGTTATCTCCCGCAGGATCACCGTTTTCGAAATCTGCCAAAGTGAAAGAAGTCCCGTTCTTATTATTATATTCTGTTAATTCTTCATCGTCAGTTTTAAAGTCAAGACCTTTGTCATCCGCCTGAGATCTCAGCTCACCGTTACCCAGAGTATCTTCAGTATTAAGTACGCCGTTTGGTATGGCATCCTGACTTATATTTCCGAGGTCAATAATTAATTTTCCGGGCAATGTCTGTGCATTCAGATTCACGACACGCATACTGAATTCAATGAAATTTATATTATCATTTATAAGATCATTACTCGTGGTATTCATAAATTTCATAACTCCGTTCCATGTAGAATCAAGATCCTGAACTGTTTCATAAGCTCCGTTATAATTATATGTTCCTCTTTGTCTTGGAACATAAGTCATATAAAATGGCGTGATCGTATTTTGATTTGCCTGAACATCTTTATATGGATATACATTTGTGACAAGTTCACTGTTTGGCAGATTATACCATTGCAGTTTTCCTCTCTTATCCTGCTTATACTGAATACTGTCTGTAGGTCCGATATAATCTGAAAGTGGTACTGAGCCAATTGTCCATGTATTATAAGTAGTACCAAGTGAAATGATTTTTTTTGCACCTTCCATATCATCAATATATGCTACAGCTTCATTGTTATCGCCAGGTATCAAACTTTTTTTAGTATTTGGATCAGGGATTATCGAAGCAATTTCTCCTCTTATTGAAATACTGGATGGCTCTTTCGTATTAAATCCGGGAAGAAGATTTACAATATTTGTAAAGGACTTCATTGGCAGCTCAGTAGTAAAATCTATTCCAAACATTGAATTATTTGTCGGCTCTTCACCTATCCTTACTTTGTCATTCAATGTCTGCTGCTTCAGATTTACAAATGTAAAACCGAATGAACTTTTGTCAGAGATCTTGTAATCACCTCTTAATCCTATAAAAGTTTTTGAAGCCAGCGTGAAAAGGTCATTTGTTTCATATGAGATCTTTAGGTCTTTTGATAATAATGCAGATGAATTTCTGATTACTACTGTACCTGTAGAATAATCAACTGTGTAATCAACATTAGGAGTAAGATTTAGCTCTCCGACTTTAATAGTAACACTTCCCTGAACAAGATTAAATCCGAGACTGATCGTATTACTTATACCTGCTTCTCCTCTTACTTTACCAGTTATCTTAAAATTGTTTGCATTAGGCTTCTGCCTGGAGTCATTCTTTGACGAATTGTATATCTGAGGATACCAGAAGCTTGAATCAATCCTGTTGCCGTTTTCTTCATAAGCCTCAAAATTTGAAAGGAAAGGTTTTAAAGTCGGAAAAATTACATAACCGCTCTCTACATTAATTGTCGTCCCGGGTATAAAGTCAAATTTATTATCGGGATCACCTGACCTTCCGTTTGTGTATCTGTCAAGTCCTACAATATAAATCAGATCTCTGGAAATATTCTGTGATGGAGGAAGAGTCGGTATATAATTTCCATTATCAAGATACTTTATTTCAAATTCAAATCCTTCCTTTACGACTCTCGATACAGGCAGTTTGTATATATTTTTTAATTTGTGTTCCCAGGCAAGAGTATTTGCCGGAACAAGATTTTCGGGTTTTACCATTTTTAGTATAAGAGTATCTTGAGCATTGATGGAATCTGTGCTGATAGTTCCAAACTGCTCACGGGTTTTGGTTCTTTTATAAGCTACCCCTACAAAATAATTATCAGGTAAACTTACATTCAAAGAGACATAACCTGCTAACCTGTGAAGTTCATATTCACTTTCCTCTAATTTTCTGACAATTCCCGACGCATTAACTCCCTGCTGATTGTTATTGATAGATTTTAAAGAATCATTATATTGACCGCTGGTGGGTATAGGTCCGAGATCCACATACATTGCAGCTCGTCTGTAATTTTCTGTCTGCTGATCTGTCTGTACCCAAACTTCAAATGATTGTTCATCAACAGCAAGACTGTCAGTTCTTTGGCTTGTAGTACTGCCTGTAGTATAAAAATCTATAAAACTGGTTTTATAAACAGTATCTAAGAAAAAATGATTATCTGCATAATCCCATAAGTTTATATCATATCTCGATTCCTGAACTCCTCCGCTGTAATCCTTTGTTTCTGACTTACTGGTTTTCTGTGAAACTACGCTCGACAAAGATAGTGAACCAAGTTGAAATTCACCTTTGACACCAAACAAAGACTGCGATGAACCGATCAACCCGGATCTCGTCTCAAGAGATACATTTCCTCCTTCTATCTTTTTAATAACTTCATCAGAATATCCTTCATATTTCAGCTTGAGCTGATTTTCAAAATCAAACAATCTCTGTGTATTATAATCTGCATCAATTGTAAGCTTATCTCCGATTACACCTTTGGCAGTTAGCTGAACTTCCTGTTTAAAGTTAATACTGTTATTAGAATTACTCAATCCGGTTATTACAGTCTGATCACTTTTCGCGCTCTGATATGAAGCTGTAATATCAACTGCGCCGTTGAGCTTAAGATTAACTACAGGAGGACCGAATATGCTTTCTGATTTAAAAGGAAGTGGAATTGTTATATCTGTAAATTTTTCAAAGAGCTTTCCCAGATCATCCTGAGTACCGCCTTTGAATTTTTCGCTTACAATAATAGAAAATAAATTTTCAATATTATTTGTAGTGAGCGCTTGTAAATATTCTTCAAGGGGAATTACCAGTGGAGCTCTTATAGGTTCTCCGTTGAAATTTTCAGTAAGTATTACATTGCCTGATGTGTCAAATTTTATTTCGGGTTTTAAAACAGTCGAATTCCCTAATAATAATGGTGAAGATTTTCCCTGAATTTTTGTTCCGAATTTGTAAACCGGTTCATATTTGAAATATTTGATCCGGGCTGTAGAATCCACAGGCTCCTGGTTTATACCGATCAGACTAAGTGAATCTTCTGTCGAATAAACAGTGCTGGTATCATTCGGATTGACCTTTACATAATTGTTTCTTACGCCTGTCCTGTCTCTTCTTCCTTGAGAAAAAGTAACATTGCTTATACCAATTATAATTATTATTATTAAAAATAATTTTTGAGGTTGGAAAAGCGAATCAATTATTTTCAGCGAATTAAAATTCAACTACAAGAGTTATTTATTACAAAATTGTAAAATTCTTCTATAAGCTTTATTTTAACCTTTTTAAAATTTATTGTCTATTTGATAATTTCTTACCGATTCTAGCATTCTTTGCTGTTTCAAATCTTTTTTAAAAATCAATTTTATTTTTAACAATTATAATTATTAACAAATTAACATTCAATGTTTAACAATAAAGTCCTGAATTTTTCTCTATTTGCAGTGTTTGTTTTACTACTAAACTCTTCTTATTTATTTTCACAATTTGAGCCGCATCCCGAACTCGAATGGCATACTATTGAGACCGAACATTTCTTTGTTCATTATCATGACGGTACGGAAAGAACTGCAAATACTATTGCAAAAATCGCAGAAGAAATTTATGGTCCCATCACTTCTTTATATAAATATACTACACCTGATAAAACTCATTTTATTGTCAATGATGTATCCGATATTGCAAACGGAGCTACGGATTATTTCGGCAACAGAATAGAAATTTATGCAACTGCCCTGGACTACGATCTCAGAGGTACACACAACTGGCTGAGAAATGTGATCACTCATGAATATACTCATGCTATACAGGTTCAGGCTTCATTAAAATACGGAACTAAACTTCCTACATTTTATCTTCAGTGGCTGGGCTATGAAAATGAAGTCAGACCTGATGTTTTGTATGGTTATCCAAATGCCATCGTCTCTTACCCGATTTCGGGGGTCGGAGTTCCCGCATGGTTTGCTGAAGGTACTTCACAATATCAGAGGCAGCAGTTAAATTATGAGTATTGGGATTCGCACAGA
Source organism: Ignavibacteria bacterium (assembly GCA_049293015.1). Taxonomy (GTDB): domain Bacteria; phylum Bacteroidota; class Ignavibacteria; order Tepidaquicellales; family Tepidaquicellaceae; genus UBA2330. Next base: position 50,230 of record JBATSB010000098.1, on the reverse strand, counting down.
GACATGATCCTCAGAAGTTATATTATAGGAGGTAATCTTCTTACCTGGGGTGAGATGGGACAATTTTCTTCCATTACCAGTCTTAAAGCAGAATCGATTTACAATCTCGGATATTCTCTTACAAGATATATTTCAGAACAGTACGGTGAAGAAAAGCTCAGATTGATCACTGAAAACCTTGGAGATTTTACAAATTTCAGTATGGAGAGAGCTATGAAAAAAGCTTTGGGAACTGACGGCAAACAGGTTTATTTTCAGTGGAAAGCTTTTCTCGAAACTGACTATGAAAAAAGACTCGCAGATGTTAAGAAAGATGAAGTAGAAGGCGTGGTAATTGAAAACAAAGGCTTTGCAAATTATTTTCCTCAGCTCTCACCTGACGGAAAAAAAGTAGCATATTTATCAAATCAGGAATTTGACTATGGAGCTACAAGTCTGATGGTGTATGACATTGCCACCAGAAAATCTGAAATAGTAAACGCTCCCGTCTCGACCAATTTCTCATGGTCACCCGATTCTAAAAAAATTCTTTTCGCAAAAAGAAATTACCCCAGGACAATTCTCGGTACCACTGTTTATGACATATATGAGCTTAATGTAAAAAGCGGTGATGAAAAAAAACTTACTACAAATCTAAGAGCTACTTCTCCTGCATATTCTCCTGACGGAAAGACAATTTGTTTTGTCACAAACGGTGACGGTACTTTAAATCTTAACTTAGCAAATACTGACGGAAAAAATATCAGACCGCTTACCTCTTATAAAAACGGCGAACAGGTCTATAGTCCTAAATTTTCTCTCGACGGGAAAAAAATATTTTTTGATTACTCTTACGAAGATTCAAGAAGTATTGCATCTATTGATGTTGAAACAGGTACATTTGAGTTTGTACTTGATAAAAAAGGTGTTGATTTCAGAAGTCCTTTTTTCTCAAAAGACGGAAAGAAAATTTTTTACTCTTCAAATCCAACAGGAATCTTCAACATTTATTCTTTTGATCTGGACTCTGGAACTGTACGACAGCTTACAAATGCACTCGGCGGAGCTTTTATGCCTTCAGTCGATGGAAACGGAAATTTAGCATATTCTTCTTATCAGCCTACAGGTTATAAAATTGCTTTGCTTAAAAATTATGAGGAATTTAATCCGGATGTACTTGGTAAATATAAACAACCAGATATTCTTATCACAAAATATTCTTCAGAAGATTCTCTGATTGCAGGAAGTAATTATAACTGGAGTAAACTTAAAAATTATGACGATAAAAATGTGCCAAAGCTGAAAAAAGAAGATTACAAAAGTGCATTCACTCCTTTGTCTTTTGTGCCTGTTCTTAGATTTGATACCTATCAAAGACAGGATCAGTTTAGTTTCTTTGAAGCTATCAAGCCGGGTTTATACTTTTTTTCAAATGAAATGCTAAACAGATTTTCAATATTCGGAGGTGCAGCTATTAACGTCAAAGGTGAAAGAGATATTTTTCTTCAGTTCCAGTATGAAAATGGATTTCCTTTCTTTAAAGATTTCTTTACCAAAGATGTCGGATTCTTACCTACACTTACTCTTGAAGGATTCAATACAACCAGGGATTCGCAGGGTGAACTCATAGCCGGAGCAGATACAATTAATGTTGGTATTACTTATGATCTGCTTTCATTTGATTTCGGTATGGCATTTAATATTATCAACAGTGATCACAGTGTGAAGTTTTTATATACCTTGTCAAATTACGCTTATGATATAGATGCATTTGCAATTCCCCAAAGCGGAATTTCAGTCAGATCTGCAAGAGAGACTTATTTCAAAGCAAATGATTTTGCTCTCACTTACAGTTACGAAAGTATTCTTCCAAGTAAAAATGCTGACATTAATCCTATCGGAAGAGTGTTTGACATAACATATGATTATGAAATGAGTCAGATAAATCCTTCCATTGAAGTAAATGACAATGGTACAATTACTACAAATTATGAAGACAGAGATCTGTTTAAAATTTTTGGATCATTTACAGAAACTGTTGGTCTGTTTAATAATTCTCATTCAATTTCTATGAGACTTTCAGGCGGTACTATTTTCGGACCTCCTGTGGAAAGTTTTTATAATTTTTATGCATCAGGTCTGCCCGGCATGAGAGGATATCCTTTTTATGCGCTTGGAGGCGGAAGAGCTGTTGCACTTAATCTGAATTACAGACTTCCCGTCTTTACAAATATTGATACACGTATTTCACCTCTTTATCTTGATAAACTTTACTTCTCACTCTACGGAGACTACGGAAATGCCTGGGACGGAAGCGATACAAAACTCAATGATTTTAAAGCTGATATCGGTGCGCAGCTTAGACTACAGGCATTCTCTTTTTATGTATTCCCAACAAGTATCTTCTTTGATGTCGCTTACGGCTTTAATGAATTCACTGATATTTATCAGGGGCAGCCGATCACTTACGGAAAACAACTGAATTACTATCTCGGCGTGCTCTTTGGATTTGATATTTAAAATGGATTTTAAATAAAATTTTTATATCTATAATAATAATTATTAAATCTAATTTTCTAAAAGCGGAATTTCTATTCCGCTTTTTTTATAACTTTCAAATTCCTGTAATAAATATTTTAAAATTCAAAGATCTCTACAAATTACAAAATCTGATGAAAAATAATAATTTATAGTATTTTTCAATCTTATCATCTACTGTATTACTAAAATTTATTTTTGAATTCTATTTATAATGTCTTATAATTTTTTTAAAGGCAAATAAATTATCTTTTCGCATACATAATCTCTAAATTAATCTGTAAATTTATAATAAATAACTATTCTATATTTTAATTTCTTTTTACTAGCAATAGATAAATTCTATATTATTATTCATAAAGTTTCAATATCTTCACTCAAAATAAATTTTAATGATGCATAATTTACTTCCAGAATTCATTTTAGAAAACTATAAAAATAATAATTTTGAAGGAAGTTTTGATGCGGTAACAATGTTTATGGATGTTTCAGGATTTACATCCATGACCGAAAAACTTATGAAAGGAGAAAAGGAAGGTGCAGAAATTCTTTCTAAATTGCTGCTAAATATTTTCAAACCTGCTGTAAAAAAAGTATATTCAAATAATGGATTTATTTCAAATTATGCAGGTGATTCATTCACTTCATTTTTTCTTAAAAATGAAAATACACCAATATCTGAAATCGCTGAAAATGCTTTAAATTGTGGGATCTCAATTATAAACCATTTTAAAAATTCAGGTTTATATAAAACAAAATATGGTAATTTTACTTTAACAGTAAGAATTGGAATATCTTTCGGAAATACTGACTGGGCAATTTTAGGAAATGAATTCAAATCTTTTTATTTCAGAGGTGAAGGTATAAATGGATGTACAGAAGTACAAACCAAAGCAGATAAAAATGAAATAGTATTTGACAGTAAATTCGCTAAACTATTGAATTCGGAATTGAAATTCAGATTTGAAAAACAGAAATATTGTTATAAAGTAAAAGATTACTCTTCAAATTTAATTAATATTGAGCCTAAAGAAATAATTAATGATTCACCTTTGGCAAAGCAGATTTTTTCTAAAAAATTCTTCACAGATACAGTATTATCTGCTTCACAAAACGGAGAATTCAGAAATGTTGTTTCTGTTTTCATTTCTTTCAAATCAGAATTATCCAAAGATTTGATAAACAAACTTTTTAATGTTATAATAGAAAGTATTAATCATTATAATGGTTATTTAAAGGATATTGATTTTGGTGACAAAGGCGGAATATTAGTCTGCTATTTCGGAGCTCCAGTTTCAAACGAAGATGATATAAACAGAGCTGTGAGTTTTATCAAATCAGTAATATTCAGAGTAAGCAAAAAAGAATTTCCTATGAAATTAAAATTCGGAGTGACATATGGAAGAGTATTTACCGGATTTATAGGTAGTGAAGAAAGAACTCAATACACTGTTGTCGGTGATAAAGTAAATCTTGCTTCAAGATTTGTAACAGAAGCAAATGACAATGAAGTTTGGATTAGTATTGAAGTTTTTAATTTGATTAAGAACAATAAAAATTTTTATTATTCCGGAAAATACAAATTTAAAGGTTTTACTAAACTAATTCCAGTTTACATTTTTAAATTTGAGAGTTTAAAATTTCCTATAAAAGAACCGAATCTTATTTCTAAGAACAAGATGACTGATTTAATGATAGGACGCGATGAAGATCTAAAAAATTTAAACCTTTATGTTGATAAATATTTAAAAGAAAATACTCCGGGAATAATTAATATTTCAGGTGAAGCAGGGATTGGTAAGACAAATCTTATCAGGGAATTTAAAAATAGATATATCCAAAATAATAATATTTCCTGGCTCTATTGTTATACATCTGAAATTTCAAAATTTCCTTTATCGCCTTTTAAATATCTTTTAAAGAATTTTTTTAAACAAACAAGTTCAAATACACACGAAGAAAATAAAAGAATATTTAATAATATACTTGATATAATAAATAAACAACTTGAGAACATTTCTATTGAAAACAAATATGTAGAAAATAATACGGTTCAGGTCAGATCAGAACTTGAAAGGACCCGGTCAGTTTTAGCTGCTATGATTGATATAAGATGGGACAATTCATTTTTTGAAAAACTTGACCCTACTTTAAGATTAGAGAATTTTTTATTTGCATTTTGTAATCTCATAATTGCTGAATGTCTTATCCAGCCTGTTATTATTGAAATAGAAGATATTCATTGGTTAGATAAAGAATCAGCTTCATTAATAAATATGCTTGTCAATAATATTCCTGACATTCCATTGGTTATAATTACAACCACAAGGCAAAATTTTAAAATGAACAATATATTGCCAAATATTAAAGGGAGCAAATTTCATTTTAATATTGAATTAAAATATTTTCAAATAGAAAATATAAAAAATCTAGCTTTTAAATTTCTAAATAAACAAATCGATGATACTGCAGCACAGCATATTTTAGAAAGTACAAATGGAAATCCATATTTTGCAGAGCAACTTATACTTGATTACAAAGAAAGAAATTTTTGGAAAATGGAAAATAATTCTTACTGTTTAATTGATTATGATAAAAAAATATTACCTTCAACAATAAATAATGTTTTAATCTCCAGGTTTGATAAGCTTCCGGAAGATGTTAAAACTATAGTACAAAGTGCATCCGTATTAGGCAGAGAATTTGAAGAAAGAGTTTTAAAGGATATGTTTAACAACAGCGAGGAAATTGGAAATCATATCAGAATTGCTGAAGAAGAAAATATATGGTATTCCGGAAGTAACGGTAAATATAAATTTATTCATGCATTGTTAAAAGAATCGTTGTATACAATGCAAATGAATTCGGCTTTATCAGAGTTACATTTAAGAGCAGCAGAATCAATAAGAAATTTAAATTATAAAAAACTTTCCCAAAATTTGTTAGAACAGATAGCATATCATCTGGGGATTGGAAATGGAATTGTAAATCATCTAAAAGAGCCTGTTTTTTTAAAAAGTAATTTAAAAGACAATAAATTTTCGGATGCTGTAAATGAATACATCAGACTACAATGCAATATTGCAGATGAATATAAAAAAGAATATCAAAACGATAATGCTCTTGAAATTTACAACCTTATTGAAAAGATCCTTAAAAAGCAAACTTATACATCTGAATTAATTGAAATACTTTTTAAAAAAGCGGAGATCCTGTGTATAATTTCTAAATGGGAAGAAGCTAAAAATATTATTAATTCTGCAAAATCAATATCACTTTTTCTTGATGACAAATATAAAATGGAAATATCAAATAAATATTTGGCTAATTTGCTTTTTCTGCAAAATGAATATGATAAATCACTGGCTTTATATGAAGGATGCCGGAAATATTTCAATTCAAATAATAAAAGTATTGAATTATTAATTACTTTAAATGGAATTGGGAAAATTTATCTTGAAAAAGGGGATTATAAAAATTCTTTCAATGTGTTTAAAGAACAGTTAAAAACTGCATTAAAATTTAATGCTGACGATTACATCGTAAAAGCATATTTCAATCTTGGCAATAATTACAGAAGGATTGGAGAATACAAGGATTCATTATATAATTTAAAAAAAGTATATAAATATTTTAAAAAAATAAAAGATGAAAATTTTCTTGCTGATTTGTATATAGAAGAAGCAATTGTAAATTTTTATATGGGTGAAAACAATGAAGCACTTAATAAATTCAAAAAAGCTTTAAAAGTCTTTTCAAAAATTGGAAACAGAAGAGGATATTATAGAACACTTGGCAATATGGGAAATATTTTAATTGTTAAGGATGAATATAAAAAGGCATTTGAGATTTTTGAACAGCAAATTAAATATTACAGAACTGTAAATGATCTCTCGGGTTTATCGGTTTCATACTTCAATTTTGGAGTAGGATTGATGGCGAAAGGAAAGTTTAATGATGCTTTAAATTATTTTAAACTACAATCTGATATTGATAAAAAATTAAAAAGAACTGACAGGATAGCAAATTCCTATTCCAATATGGCTCAGATCTACAATCAAACCGGACAATATTCAAGAGCATTGAAATTACATTATAAACAGCTATTGATCGACAAAAAATCATCTAATAAAGAAGGTATTCTTAGAGCAACTGTAAATATTGCAGATGTATATAAGGATTCAGGTGATATAGAAAATGCTTTAAAATTTTATAAAAAGGGTTGTGATCTTTCAGTAAAATATTCTATTAAAAAAGATTTCGAATATATAGTAAAGAACTATTCTGAAGCACTTACCCAAAAAGGCAAGTTGAATGAATCTATAAAAATTTGTTCTGATTTTCTTTCTGAGAAGAAATCAAATAAAATAATTTGCACAGATGTTTTCAATTTTATAATACTTAAAAATAATCTCTTTTTGGAACTTAATAAAATTACGGGTAAGAAATTAAAATTAACTGAAAAGCATTCTGTTTTATTCAGAAATTTGATAAAAAAAATGGAATCATTAATAAATAATTTCGACAACAAAGAATATGCTGCTTTTGCTTATCTGGATCTCTTTGATTTGAATAACCTGCTTATTGATAACAAAATTGAACTGAATTTTAAAAATCATTTTAACAGAATATCATACTCTTTGTTTAAAGAATTATATTCTAATATCCCTCAAAAAATTTATTCAGATAAACTGGAAGAATTAAAATAATCTTGTGGATTATTTTAATTATTATTTGTAATTTATATCCAATTTAGATGATTAAATTATGAAAGTTTCAATTTGCCATTCCCTAAAACTATGTCTCATTCCTTCAGGTAAAGTAATTCAAATTACCATTAATAAATTTTACTTTGATAAATTAATATATTCATATTTCAGAAATCATTCTTATTGATCTATGGTAGTGAAGAAAATAATATAAGTTATTATATGAAGATAAATTTCAATAATTTTTGATAAATATAAATTTTTCTAAAAATAAATTATTATTATGAAACCCAGACTAAAACTTATCATTATTTCTGTTGGAATATTGGTTTTAATGTGTTCAATTTATTTATTATATATATCAACTTCACAACTAAAAAATTATACCCCACCTAGTTTTTACACGGAAAATTGCAAATATGATGTTTCAGTTATCCTTCAGTATGATGGTGGATATATGAGAGATCCAATATCCTATGACGATATTCCACGTGAAAATTCAGGATACCACCCTAAAGAAGAAATTAGAAAAAAATTAATTTATATAAGCATTGTAGATAAGTCTGGAGATATAATTCCAATAGTTCCTAATAATTATAGAGGAAAAATACCATTTACTGTAGAGTTCAAATATGAGAATAGTAATAAAGAAATTTGGCTTAAATGTACAATCTCAGAATACAACGAAACAGATGGAATCAGAGCAGTCCAAATGGAATCAACTGATGCAATACTTTGATTAATTTTACATTAAAAAGTTCTTTAAAAACGAAACAAATTACTTACAAATTATTTCACATAATTAAAAAATTTTATTATGAAAAAAGCATTGAAATATTTGTTGATACTTTTGGCATTTGGAAGTCTTGTTTATTTTCTTTTAATTTCTATTTATGGGCAGAAATACGAAAGAACTCCTTTGATTATAAATTCTAATTGTGATTTTAATGTAAATGTTAAAATTAATTATGATATTCCCTGGTGGCCCTGGGACAGAGTAAAACCATTTCCTGTAATTCCTGGTACACCTCAAACTATTCCGGAAGATTTCAAATATAAATTGGAAAAAATTTATATTATAGTCCCTAGAAATGATTATCATGATGAATACGAATTAAACATAATACCTGAAGGTTATCAAGGCGGGAAAGCAGAAGTAAAGTTTATATATAACCGAACAAACATCGATACTACTTATCTTCAATGCACAATAGATAATTATTCACAAACAGATGGTATCAGAGCTGTTCAAATGGAATCAACTGATGCAAAAAAATAATTTCTTGTAATTTAAATTTAAGCAGTAAAAATGAATCTCAAAATTATTAATAAATTCGAGCCGTTGCTGGAGTTCCAAAAAGTTTGTGAAATTAAAAGTTAAAATTCTTATATAAATTATTGCAAACTTTTTAGCCAACAATAACAGCTCAAATTAGAATTAATGATATTTGAATTTTATAAGTAAACTTCCTTGGATGGGTGTAAAAAAATATTTACTCAAACACCCAAACTTCCTTCACCCTTGAATAAACAGTGTCATTAATTTCACCTGTATATGGATTCTTAAAATCCTTTTTATCTGTCATCCAAGAAGAATTTATATTCAACGAATCATTTCTGTACTGCATCAGATAAATTGTTTTATCATTAAGTCCGTACTGCTTAATAAAATTTTCTAATCCTCTGCTGACTTCACTGAATGTAAACCTCTGCTCAGCAATAAATTTATTTGCTTTAACTTTCTTCACAATACTTTCATAATTGTGTATAAATATATCCCATCTCGCATCTTTGATATCTTTATTCACTTCATCAGATTTTGACTTCATTTGTTCAAGTAACGTAAGTGTCTTACTGCCCGCTCCATACGAATCTTTATAGACAAGTGCTTCCTTTATAGCTATATACTTTTTGAAAAAATCATTGAAAATAATCCGAACATCCTCAGGAGCTAAATTTGAGTTGTTAAATTTTATCTCGCGTCCCGGATCAATTTCACCCGGCTGAACTGTCCAAAATTTTTTCCCTTTAGTAATAGTAGAATCCGATATTTCAAATACTTTTAATTTAATCGAATCAGAACTATTATTTTCAGATACTAAAAATGAAAATAAAATTGATGTTGTTACGAATAATTTTGTTACCATGTCTAAAAATTAATGTGATTTATTTCAATGTCTAAATATGCAAAGCTCTTTTATAAATTTAAAGTAAGTTATAGCTATATTTTTTTATCTCTATAAAACACTTCTAAGAATGATATAAAAATACAGTAATTATTTTACAGAATATGGAAACTGAATTTGCTATTTTCGGTTTACAAACTTTTCCAAAAATCAATTTACATTATGTCAAAAACTTTTCTGTCAGCAGAATGGAGAAAACTCCTGATGATCAATTATGCAGTTGATAAAAAAATACTTGAGCCGTTCATTCCATTTAATACCTTACCAGATCTATGGAACGGAACCTGTTACTTAAGTCTGGTCGGATTTATGTTTTTGAATACACGTTTAAAAAATATCAAAATACCGTTTCATAGAAATTTTGAAGAAGTAAATCTCAGGTTTTATGTAAAACATTTTAACAAGGAAAAAAACGAATGGAGACGAGGTGTAGTTTTTATAAAAGAAATAGTCTCAAAACGTGCTCTATCATTTATTGCAAACAATCTGTATAAAGAAAATTACGAGACAATGCCAATGTCACATATCTGGGAATCAGATCAGACTTCCGGTAAATTAACTGTTGAATACCGATGGAAAAAATATGAAGATTGGAATTCCATAAAAGTAATAACCGGAATGGATCAGATTGAAATTGAAAAAAACAGCGAAGAGGAATTTATAACCGAACATTACTGGGGTTACACAAAGTTAAATGAAAGTTCAACTTCTGAATATGGCGTCACACATCCAAGATGGGAAATGTATAAGACAATTGATCATTCAATAAATGTAAATTTTGAAAACACTTATGGAAATGAATTCAGTTTTTTAAAGTCTGAAAAGCCAGTCTCTGTCTTCCTTGCCGAAGGCTCGGAGATCGCAGTAAAAGAAGGAGGTAAGATTTGAGTTCTGAAATTTTATCCGGCATTTTCAAAATGCATAATATATTCTTCTTTCTTATTGTCTGCAACTGAATAGAAATAGTCTTCAAGTTTTAATGCAATCTTTTCCCAGCTTAGATTATTTTGTATCACTTCCCTGCCTGACATACCAATATACTTTCTGTATTCATGATCAGATAAAAGATTACATACAGAATAAATAAAATCAGTTTTGTTTTCTGCAAGCAAAATATCCAATCCGGCTTTTGCTCCAAGTCCTTTAAAACCTATTTCAGATGAAACTACAGGTACTCCCATTGACATCGGCTCAAGTACTTTGTTCATCGATCCTGCACCGACTCTCACAGGTGATACTGCTATCGAACTCTTTCTGTATTCATCCGAAAGTGACTTCACAAATCCTGTGACTATTATATTTTCTGATTGAAGTTTAAGAATTTTCTCTGTCGGATTCTGACCTGCAATTTTAAATTTCACGTTTGGAAATTTCTTCAGTACTTCCGGAAATATTTCCTCTGCAAAATAAACTGCCGCATCAATATTCGGATGATATGTCATATTACCGGTAAAAATAATTTGATCATCAATAAAGTAATCATGTTCATCTCCACCGAACTGATCTGTGTCAACTCCATTTTCTAAAAGCTCAATATTATTTAATTCATGTTCCGATTTTAAATAATTTTTATCCTCTTCAGAACAGACTAGTGACAGGTCAAACTCCCCTAGTATCTTTTCATATTTCAATACCTTTTTATATTCAGATCTCTCCATAAAATTTATAAACGGATTCTTTTTCTGCGAAGCTCTTCTTTTCCAGTACATCGAATACGCATCAGGAAGATCGAGTACTGTACTGACATTTTTCAGTCCGGCAGTATATTGCGCCATCCTCAAATGCTGTGTATGAATGACATCAATTTCATTTTGTGATATAAATTCATCCAAAACTTTTTTAAGTCTTTTAGATTTAAAATAATTTATCTGAAAAGGAGTTTCAGAAAAAACATTACTGAGACTATTAAAGGCAGACATGATATGCGGCATATAAACAAGTTTAATATCATCGAAATATTTTTCGAGTTCCGGCAAATAAGTATAATCTTTTTTATCATCTATGAAAGTTATCAGATATAACGTATGCCTTTCAGATAATTGTTTTGCAAGATTGAAAATCTTTAGTTTATCTCCACGGTAAGGAGGGTACGGGAACCGATTTGCAAGAAATAATATCTTCATTTTAAATTATTTTAAATTTTTAAAATTAACTTCTTTGTCTTACTTTTCCGTAAAGCGAAATATCTTTTATTTTTTTTATTGTATCCAAAATTTTATAGCTCATATTTTTTCTGAAATGCTTATTCAGATAATGATCCATGGAATCTGAGAAATGAATGCTTCTTCTTGCCACCACATGTCCGATGTGTAAAACTCTCACTTCAGGAAAATAGAGTATCTTATACCCTTCGTCTCTGATTCTTTTACAAAGGTCTTCCTCTTCTTTATAAAGGAAAAACTTTTCATCAAAACCATTCACTTTCTCAAAAACTTTTTTATCACATAAAAACACTGCACCTGAAACCCATGCAGCTTCAGCTTCGGAATCTCTCGGCTTCCAGTAAGATGATCCGTAATTATTTTTCACCCAAGATTGGAATCCATGAAGTTCCCCGTGATCAAACTCCTGACCGCTAAGATCTACAAGTAAAAGCTTCGGACCTGCGACACTGTATTCACTTTCTCTAATTAGTCTTTCATATAAATTTTTTACAGTGTCCTGCTGAATGAATTGAATATCTGAATTAAGTATCAGAATATATCTGCTGTCAGTTTTCTTTGAGAGAAAATTATGTCCCCCGCCGAATCCCAGATTTTTATCCGATTTGGAAAAAGAGATCTCTTGTCCAGAATATTTCATTTCAGTATCTGTTAGATCATCATCAGAATTATTATCAAGTACGAGAACTTTATACTTCAGACCCGAATCTTTCAGATCTTTAAAAAGCCCGTCCAGACAATCTTCAAGATATCTCTTCGTATTGTAATTTATTATTTGTATCTGCAGATCGTACATTTGTTTTGTTTACATTTTTAAAATTTTCTACAAATTCATTTAAGAATTTATTAAGTTCGTTACCTATAATTTCCCAGTCATATTTTTTTTCAGCTAACGCTCTTCCATTTTCAGAAAGCATTTCAGAAAGTTCTTTATTTTTTAATACTTTAACTACCTTCTCAGTAAAATCTTTTTCGTCTTTCCCAATTAATATATCTTTATTCTCATCTGCTGAAATTCCTTCTGCGCCAAGCTCAGTGGATATCACAGGCACTCCCATGGAAAATGCTTCAAGTATTTTAAGTCGTGTACCGCCACCAACCTTTAAAGGAATGACAGCCGCAGATGCATTGCCTAGAAAGTTTCTGATGTCATCGACATAACCGGTTACAAGAACTCCTTCAATGGATGACAATTCGATTACACTTTTCGGCGGCTCTTTACCGGCAATGATAAATTTCAGTTCAGGTATCTCTTTTTTAATCAGTGGGAAGATCTTCTTTGCAAAATAAATTGCCGCTTCAGTATTTGGATAGTATCCAAACCAGGCAGTAAATATCACTGACGGATCCTTTACAGTGTTTTCCCTTTTGTAAAAATAATCTGTATCCACTCCATTCTCGATCACTTTTATATCAGCGTCATTATAGTAAGAAGATATAAGCTCTTTTTCTTTTTCAGAAGTCGTAATGTATACTCTGAATTTTTTTAAAATTTCGATCTCGTACTTTAGTAATTTTTTCCATTGCGAACGCGCATACAGACTTCTGATAAATCCGGACTCTTCAGCCATTCTTTTATAAAAAGTAAATCCGCAGTCTTCGTTATTCGGGATCACAGGGATCTTTCCGATGACGCTATCGGAAATATACTGCGCAAGATAAATGTGATCACAAAGTATCAGATCGAAATTATTTTTGCCAATGCTTTTTGTTACTAATTCCTTCATCTGTTCCGAATAAAATCTTCGAATGATATAAGGAGTATCTGTAAACAAACTTTTTAAAAGTCCGGTAACACTGTGTTCATAATCCCATTCTATTATTTCCATCTCTTCAAAATATTTTCCCATTTCATCAATCCTGTCCTGACTTATTTTTCCTCTGATGGTTCTGTTGATCCAGTGCAGCTCATGCTTTTTTGACAACTGTTTTATAAGATTGTAATCTCTGCTGATGGAACCGCCTGTTGGAGGATATGGAAAATCATATGATATGAAAAGTATTTTCATGACTGCTTTATTAAATTTTTGGAATCATATAATTCTGTATAAACTTTATCCATGTCCGCCGCCGTTCTCCATTCCTGAAAATAATTTTTCTCACGCTCCTGTGCATTCTCTCCAAGATAATTTCTGTATTTTTCATCCTTGATCAGAGATTTAATTTTCTCTGCAAGCTCTTCTGTATAATTCTTTTCTATCAATATCCCTGAAACTCCATCCACTATTAACTCCTTCAGACCACTGACATTTTCAGAAGTCAGTGCTATCACCGGCTTACCTATCGCCATTGCTTCCTGCACGGAATAGGACATTCCCTCCCACAGAGAAGTGGAAATATAAATATCAAAATTATGAACATAATCTGGAATGTTATCTTTATATGGGATGAATTCAATTTTTTCCTGAAGCCCGAATTCGTCTCTGAGATTTATCAATTCTTCCTTACAGCTTCCATCTCCGATAATTACAAACTTTATATTCTCAAGCGAATCCTTGATCTTAGATGCAGCTTCTATCAACATGTTGAAACCCTTCTGTCTTTCGAGTCTGCCGACAGTACCGATAATAAATTCATCAGTTCCGAACAGATCCTTTTTTGAAATTGTCCTGTTTATTTTTGAAATCAGTTCATCAGTATCTACACCATTCACAGTGACTCTTATTTTATTTTCATCATAATCAAATTTACCTATCATAGTATTTTTTTCATACTCGCCTATCGCTATTGTCAAATCAAAAATTCCTGATTTTATTTTCTGAAAATATTTATCTTTTACAGAAATATTCTCAAGTTCTTCTTCACTCCAGAATACACCGTGTCTAGTATGCACCACAGAACCTGCACCGGCGATGCGACCGACTATTCCTCCGAATGAATTTAAATGTGAATGTACAATATCAAATTTTTCCTTCTTCATTAATCTGTAAAGTTCTTTAGTACCTTCAGCAGTAATTCCATCTAGTTTATTTTTATACCCGTGCTTCCTGCCGGCGATGAAATACTGTACTCCAATTTTATCAAGCTCATCATTAAAATTTCCTCTTTCAGGTGTAGCAACATAATGATCAATTTTACTTCGGTTAGAATGCTTTACAAGCGCAAGTATATGTCGCTCTGTGCCGTAGAGTTTTCCGTCAGGAGATATGTGCAATATTTTTATTTTATTATCCGGCAAACTGTAATGATTTTTTTGAATTATTTTTTAATAATGAATTTGTCTTAGCTAAAACTTCACTTACCTGAATGCTTTTCATACAATGTATATCCGGACAGGTTTTACCGGCATTCCGTGTGCAGTACTGCTCTGACTCAGAGGCTGAACAGAAAAGTTTTTTATATAATACTTTATGATTTTCACCAGTAGGATTTGAAAATTCCGGGTTGGTCGGTCCGAATAAAGCTATAGATGGAATATCAAAAGCACCGGCTATCTGTAATCCCACAGAATCATTTCCTATAAATAAAACTGATCCGGATATTACTGCTGCGCTTAGTTCCATTGGAATTAAAAGAATTGTACATCTGTCATTTGCTGCTGAATTTTCTTTAATAAATTCAAGCAACTCTCTGTCGTGATCAGATCCGATAAGAACTGTTCTATAGTTTTCTGATAATTCCCCGCAAAGCCGTAAATACTTTCCAGGCGACCATTCTTTTGCTTTCCAGCCTGCAGTTGGCTGAATTACAATATATTCATCATCATGTAAAATTCCATTCTCACTTAAAATTTCTTTTGATTTCCTGAAAGATATTTCATCTATACAAAGTACATTTCTCAATCCATCTTTATTAATAAAATTTCCATATTCAGAATCACTGATACCAAGACCTTCCTTAATCACATTTAAATATTTTCCGGCAAGATGACCTGAAGTATGTTGTGTATCAGTGTCAATAAATTTCGAATAGCAAAAACCAAATCCGTTGTAATTCAGTCCGATGGAATATTTAAATCCACCTGTCAAAGCAAATAATGCAGTTGTATATTTTCCTGTAAGGTCTATGCAGAGATCATAATTTTTATTTCTTACAGTTTTGAGAAAATTCATTTTCTCATTGAAATAAATTTTATCACTGTCATTATAATCTGCCGTTTTAATTTTATCAAATACTATCACTTCATTTATATCCGGATTTTTCTTAATAACGGCTTCCGATCTTGACTTTACCCAGATATCAATTTCAGCATCAGGAAAGGTCTTCTTCAAAAACTTTACAGCAGGAGTGTTCATTAATACATCGCCTTTGAAATATAGTGAGACCACAAGAATTTTTTTGATCTCAGACCTGTCAATCTCTTTTCTTTTAAAAAAGAAAATCATATTGCCGACAAATGATATTATATTTTTAAGAAATCTTTTCATTAATATTAATATTAACTTTATTTTCAGAATGTAACTTTAATACTTCCTGAAATTTATTTACTGAATTTTCCCAGGTAAATTTTTTAATAAATTCATTTCCTTTATTTGCAATATTTATCCTTAGCTCATCATCAACTATTAATTTTCTGACTGCATCAGCAGCCGCTTGACTGTCTCCGGGTTTGAACATTACTGCAGTCTCATTATTTATTGCATATTCCCTGTGTCCCCCAATGTCAGTACAGGCAAGTGCGGCACCGCATATCATTGCTTCAGCAGGCGGCAGCGGAAATCCTTCTGCCAGACTCGGACTAATAAATACTGAAGATTCATTATATAAATTTCTGAGAGTATGTCTGTCAGGTGATTGAAAATAATTTACTCCTTCAGGAAGTCCGTCGGGTTTATCCGGCACTCCGAATAAAGACAATTCCAGATCAGGAAATTCATTTTTCAAAATTGAAAATGCTCCCAATCCGTATTTGCTGCCTTTAAATTCGAGTTCATTATACAGCATTAAAATTTTATCTGCAGATCTTTTTTCAGGTAATATATCCATTCCGAATTCCGAGAAGTCAAATGCATTTGGTACATAATATGATTCTTCATTCATGCCTGTTGCTATTTCTTCCAACCATTTTGCGATCACTATTTTTTTAAATGGCATTTTCCAGGTTGCATTTACTTCTTCCTCAGTTCCGTTCCATACTTCATAATGTTGAATAAAATAAAATTTCTCTCCTTTAATTTCATTTAGATCCTTCGAGCAGTAAGTAGTCCTCCAGGCAGTTGCAATCAGAACATCTGCATCAGGTATAGTTTCGTCACTGATATTTCTCACCCAGATCGAATTTACATTTTCATTTAATTTAAACCAGTTATCCGGCTGATAACTATTATCAAATTTCCTTTGATGATATCTCATCAGATATTTCAGATTATTTAAAGTTGAATCTTTAAAAGTATATGAAGGATGAATGACATTGATATAATGACCTTTTTCGGAAAGACGGTTTGCATATTCATAAACGATCTTGAAACCGCCTATTGGCTTATTCCCTGCGAACGGTAAAATAAAATTGATTTTCATATCTTTGAATTTCTAACATCAAAATAATAATATTTTTAAAACTTACAAAATCTAATTAATCATCAAACGTAGGAATCAAACACAATTATCAGCTTGACGTTCTGGTGATGCCTCTAAGACTCTAAGACTTTAAAACCTAAAACTTTTAAACCCTAAAACATTAAAACTTTAAAAATTAAAACTTTAAAACATAAAACTATAAAACATAAAACTTTAAAACTTTAAAACAAAAAATGAATAACCATTTTTAAATAATACCTTTGAGTCTTCGAGTCTTTGAGGCAAATTTACATTCGAGACTTTCAGGCAAATTCAATTTAGAAGTCTTAATTACTTTTTTTAAATGTCTTTAAAATCTGTTGGGTGAAATTTACTTTTAGTACGGAAGAAATAGCCAGATAGATAAGTAGAGTTGCAGATGAACATATTACTACTTTCAGAAGAAGTACCAGAATTACATTGTCCAAAGTTTCACTCATAAAATAAGCTTTAAGAATATTCACTATTAAAAATGTCAGACCTCCACTGAGAAACATCAATAATATTTTATATAAATGTCCTGTGAATCTGCCGATGATCTTTCTTGAAAAATATAAAAGCATTATTCCATAAATACCTGTTGTAATAAATGTCGCCATTGAGATCGCATAGAATCCAAAATAATCACTGAGTAAATAATTCAGTAAAATCCCTGAGAGATATGTAATGCTGCCGATCTTTGTCATAAGCTTATATTCTTTCCTTGCCAGATATAGTGCTGTAGGGATAATGTACATTACAAAAGTCAGCAGAGAAAGTGCATCCCAGAAAAATGGTTTGAGTGTCATGTCAATTCCGCTCTGATCAAAATTTCCGCGCAGATAAACAAGTGACAATATATCCTTTCCAAATGTCAGGAAAACTACGGTCACAGGTATAAGCATAAACATCAAAGCCGAGAATGTATTCAGAAATAAATTTTTTGC
Organism: Ignavibacteria bacterium; assembly: GCA_049293015.1. Taxonomy (GTDB): domain Bacteria; phylum Bacteroidota; class Ignavibacteria; order Tepidaquicellales; family Tepidaquicellaceae; genus UBA2330. Next base: position 32,234 of record JBATSB010000098.1, on the reverse strand, counting down.
TTTGATCTTTTTTTCAAATGTAAATAAAGTTGATAGGTCTGATATAAGGACTGTAAAAAATACTGAAAATATCAACGAAAATATTACACTCGTAAGCGTACCTGAATAGTGCAGTGATGATACTGCTCCTTCCCCAAAGAACGAAGCAAAGTAATTTCTCGAAAGAATATAAATCTGATTGCATATAACAAGTAATAAAATTGATGCTGAGCCCTTTAGAACTTTTTTTGTTACATCATCTATTTTTAAAAAATCAAATCTTCGTAATCTGAACTCTGCACCGAGCTTTACCAGTCCGAATGTCATTACTCCCGCAATCAAAAAATTTCCCGCCAGATTTCCGAAAGATAAATTATAAACTACATCATCTTTATAGTAAGACATTACTATTGACACTAATAAAGTAATGCCTGTCAGCACCGGTACGATCACAGGCAGAAAAAATTTCTTAAGTGCATTATATACAGAATGGAAATAGCCTGTAAATATTTTAAGAAAGAGTATGGGGAAAATTATATATGATATTTCGATTGATCTCAATAATTTTTCACCTTCAAAACCGGGTAAAAGGATTTCGATTACAGTACTGTTGAAAATGATTATAATGGAAACTACAACTATACCGATCATAAAAAGTATGTTGAATAAATTGTTAAACGATTCCCATATCAGATTTTTTTCATGATCTTTCTGAAGAGAAGCGTATTCACTGTTTACGACTCCTTTAATTGTGTCAAGCCCGATCAGCACAATAAGACTGTCGGGTATCATTATCAGTGCAGTATAAATGTCTGCTGATGAAGACACACCAAGCACTGCTGCTATCACAAGATTTTTAAATACGTCAAAGATCTTGATCAGAATTACAATAATAAACAGCCTGGAAAATACACGTGAAGTACTGTTCATAATTTTGAAATTAATTGGAACTGATATTTACGGATTGAGAATTTTGAGACAGTCTGAATGTAAGTGAGATCAGGATCCAGATTACAATTGTGATCACACCAAATAAACTCATGTACGGTTCAAAATTAAATGCAACTATAAGTCCTACAAAGGAAAGCTGAAGACCGTCAAAATATTTTGCATAAACAGGATCACTTTTTTTCCTCCCAAATTTGAAAGAATAAACTGCAGCTTTAAAAAAGAGAAACAAATAAATTACAGCACCGATGATTCCCATTTCCTGAATTGCGCGAAGATAAGTATTATGTGGATGAGGAACTTCTACAATATAATACGCCATCACATCATATTGATGCAGATAATAAGTATCAAACCCATAACCTAATAATGGCTTTTCTATAATCATCAGGATCGTCGAATACCATGCCTGCAGCCTGCCGAGAGAAGAATTATCCTGTTCAAAATTGATGACAGATAAAACTCTATCTTCTACAATATTATAGAACATAAGAATTACTAAACCTATAAGAAGAAGAGACGGGATAATGATCTTTGGCTTTCGAATAAAAAAAACTGCAATGGAAAAAATTATTGCAAGCCAAACACCTCTGGTCTTTGTCAGATATATTCCAAGTAAAATAAATGTAATAGTAAAAATGTAGAATATTTTTTTCTTACTGTTTTCATTCTTCAACAAAAAAGAAAGATTAAACATAAAAAGTATCATCAGATATGCTGATACAATATTAAAATCATTCCAGAAAGAAGGTACACGCATATCGCTTCGCATGCTATACGAAATGTAGGTATATACAGAATACATTCCAATCACAGTACCTGAGATAAGCATTGTATCAAAAAATTTTGTCAGTACATTTTCATTTATCCTCAGATTATTAAATAAGATGTAAATAAAAAACGGCAGCAGCATAGTGCCTGTATAATATTTTACAGCTTTTACCGGATCAGGAGTAATGTAACAAACATATAATCCCCAAAGCAGCATCAGCGACCATGGGATCATATTGGTGAATTTTATTTCATGATCTTTAAAAGTAAAGTATCGCAGCATCATGAATGCAAATGCGGAAAGAATAAATATTGCGGACAAGTACCAGTTGCCAACAATAAATGTAACCGGTGTGATAATAAGTATCAGCTCAGGAGTGAGCTTAATATCTTCCTGACGAATAATTTCAAGTGAGTGTGCCTTCAATTCTCTTTAGCTGTTTTTTTATAAAAAAGAATCCGTATGAAAAAATAAATCCGAGCACCATAACAACAAATATTGAAGTAAGTCTTTTTGGTTTGGATTTTTCATCAGGTACAAATGGCTGGTCAAGTACTATTATAGTTGGTATCTCTTTTTTTTCTTCAATCTTCGCCTGCTCATAAAGAGGGAGTAATACCGAAAGTATTTTATTTTGTATCTCTACATTTCTTTTTAGTCTGATAAAATTAAGGACAATATCAGGCGTTCCTTTTAGTTGCAGTTTTGAATTACCATCAGTTGAATTCTGCAGATCATATAGTCTTCTTTCGAGAACATTTATTTTGTCACGCTGATACTGAACTTCATCCTCACCCGGACTTATGATCTTCTGAAGCAATTCTAATTTTATTTTTTCAGATTCAATTTCAGCTTCGAGTTTTATTTCCAGCTCGGAAACTTCCTTTACCTGTATCTCAGGTGATAACCCGTAAATATCCTGAAACTGTTTGAGACTGTCTTCCACTACGATTAGTTCGGCAGAGGATGCTTCATATCTTTCCTGAATAAAGTCACGCTGATTTTTTGCATTCTGCCGGTTCATTTCAATATTAATTTTATCAAGCTGACCGATCAGAAATTCCGACATCTCCTTTGACTTTACAGGATCTTTATCATAGACTCCTATATCCATTGTACCAGAGACTTTATCTTTCAAAATATATAATATATTTTCTCTCACATCTTTAATTGCCTTCTGCATATTTTTATAATCATTTTCTTCCATCAATCCAAATCTGACTATATACTCTTCAAGACATCTTCTGCTGAGAAGAATATTTTCATACAGAGCCAGCTCTTTGGAGGAAGATGAACCGGATAGCACTTCACCAAATTCACTGATCTCAGGTACAGAAATTCCCATACCCAATCCTAATACTTTACCCGTGGTCTTGACAGTTCCGTAAGAAAGAAATATCGGATCTATAACAAAATAAACAAGTACAGCAGTAAGTATTCCGAGTATCAGACAATTTGCAAAAATTCTCTTTTTCTTTTCTTTGTAAATGCCGATAAAGTCTTTTAAAGTAAATTCCATCTTCGGAGCCCGAACTACTTCTTCAGTGTTATCTGACATTAAATAAAATTTTTGATGAAATAAATTTGTAAGCGATAAATAAAGAAATGAATATGATTTTCATAATAATAAGTTTCAAATTAATAAATATGATTACTTGTATCAAGAACATTAATAAAATGCACCTGTTGTTTGCCTCCAAGACTCAAAGGCTCAAAGGAGTATATTTCCCACTCGTACCAATACTCCACAGACTGTCTGAAAACAAAAACTACAGTTTGCTTATAACATTGCCTCCAAGGCTCGAAGACTCAAAGAAGTTTATTTTAAAAGTTATTAAACTTAGAGCCTTAGAGCCTTAGAGCCTTAGAGGCAAGATCCCGCTCGTTCCCAAACTCCGGTTTGGGAACGCACTTGGAATTGAAACTCCGTTTCAATCTCACATCCGTAAATTTTTAACCCGTTATTTTTATTATCAATTTATTTAATTATTTTAATCTTTAAAACTTCCATATGATCTATCAATATTTATTTTAATTTTAAAAAATGATAAAACTTTCCGATATAAAAACCGACTGCAGATTTTTCAAAGGACACATCCCCTGCTCTCCAAATAAACAATATGGTGTCGTTTGTAATAACTGTGATTATTATAATAAGACAGACGGCATAATTCTGATCATAAAACTCGGTGCTGCCGGTGATGTGATCAGAACCACTCCTCTGTTATTTCCGATTAGTCAGCAATATCCAAATGCAAAGATCTACTGGCTAACATATTTCCCCGACCTTGTCCCTAAAAATAATAAACCATGCGCCGACAGAGTATTTATTTATAACCTTCAGAACGTAAGCTATCTTTCTGAATTGGATTATGAACTTGTCATAAATCTTGACAAGGATCATGAAGCGATCAGTTTAATGAGTAAAATTAATTCAAAAAGGAAAGAAGGTTTTACAATGAAGGACGGGCATTGTTATCCTGTTAATGAAAATGCTGTTGGGAAATTTATTACAGGATTATTTGATTCCGTTTCGATCAGTAATAAGAAAAGTTATATGGAGGAAATATTTGAAATTTGCGGGTACAAATTCAAAGGAGAAAAATACATACTTGATGTGAACAAAGATGCCGATCTTTTCACAGATAAGAAATTTAATTTCAGTAAAGATAAAATAAATATAGGATTAAATACCGGTTGCGGTGCCAGATGGGTTTCGAGATTATGGAAAAATGAATACTGGGAAAAGCTGATCGGGCTTTTGATGAATAGCGGTTACAGGGTAATTCTACTCGGCGGCAGTCAGGAAGATGAAAACAATAAACATCTGAGTAAGATAAACGGTGCGGATTATTTTGGTTATTTCGAACTGGAAAGTTTTATTAATCTGATGGATAAATGCGATGTCATTGTTTCACAGGTAACTATGGGAATGCATTTAGCCATTGCACTAAATAAAAAACTTGTACTGATGAACAATATTTTCAATCCCAATGAATTTGAATTATACGGAAATGGAATAATAGTCAGTCCGGATAAAGAATGTAAATGTTACTTTCAGCCTGAATGTACAAACGAGGAATATCAGTGTATGGATCATCTGACTCCTGAAAAGATCTTTGGTGAATGTGAGAGATTGGCGAATGAGTTGAATTTCCTTGAGTCTGGAAATTAGGTATTTATTTAATTTGAATGCATTTGAAAAATTTACGTCAATGTTGGCGTTCCAAAAAATTTGTGAATTTAAATGCTCATGTTTAATATAGTACCACTTGAAACACCAACAACGGCGAAATATTGAAAATTATTCTCATTGAGTTTGCAAACTGAAAAAATTAATTTAAAACTGATTCAATAAAAAGAATTAAAGGAGAATTTTTAATAAATTATTGAGGATATGAAGTATAGAGAAATCATCAGAATAATTGAAAAGGACGGATGGATTATAGACAGACAGAAAGGAAGTCATAAACAGTACAAACATAGTTTCAAAAAGGGATTAGTTACAATCTCTGGTAAAAATAATCAGGATATTCCGATTGGAATTTTAAAAAGCATTTTAAAACAATCTCAAATTAATTTAAAATGAAAAATCTCAAATATACAATTGTTATAGAAAAAAGTAAAACAGGCTTCGGAGCATATGTTCCGGATTTGCCGGGGTGTGTAGCTGTTGCAAAAACAAAACAGGAAGTTAAAGAATTAATAAAAGATGGGATCGAATTTCATCTTGAAGGAATGAAACTAAATGGTTACAAAATACCTAACCCTAATTCTGAAATTATGGAAGTTGTTGTAAAAGTTGCCTAAAAGATTTAACAACATTGTTAATAATTCAAATATTAATTTTGAGTTATAACAGCAAATACGCAATTCTTGGTGTTCCAAAAAGTTTGAGAATTTAAATGATCATTTTGAATATAATACCACTGCAAACTTTTTGGCCACCAACAACCTGAACTCAATAGAACTATAGACGGACATGTATTGCTCTATGAAACCAAACTCATCAATACCTTCATTGTAAAATCTTGCGGATAGCTCATAAGTAAATCCAAGTTGAAATTAGTTAGGTCATGTAAATAGATTAGAGTGCAGTGTGAAATTTTCTTTTGACCAATCTAAAGCAATGTAGTGATTATAAATTTCATTTTTATTAAATTGTTTCATAAGAGTTCCTTTTGGTTAAGAAGTTCAAATACTACAAAAGATTTCGTATTACTACGAAAATAATTCGTACTAACTCAAATTGAAAGAGAGCCCTTTTATTAATTTACCGACTGCTCAAATTATAAAGTATTTTTTGCACGTTTGACAAAGATATTGGAATTCCTAATGATTCATACTATATTTATTCAAATCACACGAAAGTAAAAATATAAAGAACACAATTATAACTTATGAAGATTTATCTCAAAACAATTCTGCTAACACTTTTTTTAACTGCCGGTTCCTGTGATAATAATCCCGCTGACAGCAGCGGAAATGCAAATACTTTAACTTCGATAAATGGAATTCTTCACGGATATAATCCTGAGGAGAATGTCTTAGAGGCAAGACTGTCTTCTTCTTCAGGTAGTCTGGTCATTGGAATTGATACAATTGGTTCTGACAGCATTTTAAATTTATCTTTACCGACACCTCCCGATTCAGTGCTGCTTCCGATGCAGGAAGTTGCAAATGGTTACGGCGGACCTTTGACGGTTAGCGATCCTAATGCAAAAGGTACAGATTTTCTGAGACTGAATTTTTATCACAGAGAATTCGGAATAATTTCCGGATCTTTGATGAGAAGCCGGTTAATATCAAATCCATATTATTATGTCGGCGGTTATGAGGTCAGGTTAGCCTATTGCGACCGGAGAGTTAATATCTCCGGAAGTATTGTTTTGATATTCAGTATCATAGGTCCTCCGGACACTATTATATATAATGTAAATATAAATCTTACTAAAGGCTGGAACACAATTACTTACAGAACTGTCAGCATCAAAGAAAATTATTTTCAGTATGAAGTAATTAATGAAGATCCTCCGGATGCGAAATGGTTTTACAGGGATATTCAGCCCGGGGATTTTCTGCCGGCTCGGAAAGATTAATTTGAGATAAGTTTGATTAGTTATCCTGAAAATAGGATTAATCAATAGTCAGAGTCAATCTGTATCTTTATTTTATTTCCAATTCGATCTTTTAAAACTGGAAATCTTCTGAAGAATAATTGTGTGATAAAAAATAACTAATATTTTCGCTGTTGATGGTGTTCCAAAAAATTTGCGGATTTAAAATCTCACTTTGAATGTAATACCACTGCAAACTTTTTAGCCACCAACAACCTGAGAATAATAGAACGTTAGACGGACATTTAATCCTCCAGAAAACAAAACATTTCAACTCCTTCATTATAAAATCTTGCGGATAGCTCTTTAGTTAAATCAAGTTGAAATTAGATAGGTCTTGTAAATATATTAGAGTGCAGTTTGTTGTTGGTGGCCAAAAAGTTAAATTGAGTGATGTTGTAAATTCATGATCAGCATTTATACCTTTTGGAGCATTTACAAAGGCGAAAATGTTTATTCGAAAAGTTCAGATGACTTGTGTAATTCTTTTCATGAACTTTTATTCATTATCTCATTCAAGCTTCATCGGCTGAGTGACAATTTCAAGATCAGTATTCAGTCCCAATTGATTATTTTTATTTTCTCCCCATAGCCACGCTGTTCCGTCTTTTTAAATTGCGACTGACATATATAATCCTGCATCTATTTTAACCCAGTCATTCTCCGCTCCGATTTGTGTTGGTGTCGGGATCCTTTTATCTTCTCCCGGACCTAAACTCTTTCCCCAGATCCATAATGTTCCGTCTTTTTTAATAGCGAGTCTGTGAAAATCTCCAGCGGATATATCTGACCAGTCTGAATAAGTTCCGATCTGCAGTGGTTTTATGATTGTATCCCTTGAAATGCGAGGTTCATTAATTCCAAGCTCTCTTAAAGTTCTTGTTCCCCATCCCCAAAGTATTCCGTCTTTCTTAATTGCAAAACTACCGGTAATTCCCTCTGTTGAAATCATAGCCCAGTCATTATCGGAACCAACTCTGACCGGTTCACTGCTTGAAATTTTTGTTTCGTTTCCAAACTGCCTGGAAGTATTTTTACCGCAAGCCCACAATGACCCGTCATTCTGAATTCCCATAATCGCGGAGCGCTTCTATAAAATATTACAACCATTAACCTTCACGCAATTTACCATACCAATTGCCCGCCATTGCTAACCGAGACTTGTCGTTGGTGCCCAAAAGTTTGCATCCAATCATTTATAATCTAAAACGGTTCGGGTGCAAACTTTTGGAACACCGAACGACGGCGAGAAAAAGTAAAATGCATTTTTTCATTTTTATAAATGTTTAATTTGAATTAACGATAATATTCTGTAGATATATTTTTGATGCCAGTAATTTGCCAGATATTGTAACAATTACTCACATTGAATCTTTCAGTAAACTTGCCGTCTCGGTTTGATGGATCGTATGAATCATAGCTTGCAACGACTACATAGTTACATCCCGAAGAACTGACAGTCTCGACACTATGCACTTTAGTTTTCGTGATTCCTCCGTAGCGGTTAGTTGACGCAAACAACTCATAGCTGGTTCTGCCTGACATAAGTTCATAAGCCCTCTCAAATTCTCTTTTGCCAAGAGCTTCAATCCATGTTTTGACAAGGTTTGATGCCATTTCGGAATACATGACTTTTACATCGGGTAAATTAATATTGTTACTGTGAATTGATTTTAAAGGTATTTGATAAACACCTTTTGAGACGCAGGCAGATGGCATTGCAAATTCAACAACAATTAAGGAATCATTTCTAATCGCAAAACAAATTTTGCTCAGCTCGTCCGGGTTTTGAACTGTCGGAATATTATTATCGGCGAAATCATTATCAGGATCAAAGGGGTAAGTGCTTAGATATTTATAATAATACAGAATTACTTTATTGTACTCATTAATTGGAAACTCATTAATATTCAGATCAGCATTTGTTAAAATTTTATCATTTTTTAGATCTGCATTAATTGTGTATGCATGTCCCAGCATCCCGCAAGAAGTCCCGCTCCCGGAAAATCTTCCCCATACTTTTTGTACTACCGAGATCAATGTATCGTTAAGTGTAAATATTTCAAAACCAATACCAAGGTCAAGACCTTCCGGATTTTTTTTGTTTTCATTAACATTCTTAAGGAAAACATTATTCAACTCATCTTCAAACTTTTTATTTTCCAGACCGGCTATTTTAGGATAAACTCCTTCAAAATAAAATTCATTTTCAACATCTTTGATATCTTCAAATTTAACGGTATCAACTCTGATCATATTTGCTTTCTTAGTATCATTTATTTCTTTAGTATACTCCTTATTTGTTTCATCTATATTATTACATGAAAAAAGAACTGTAATCAGAAAGAGGCATAAAATGTTTTTCATCTTCAAATAAAAAATAGTTGGTAAAAGAATTTTTTAAAATTTATCCGGACATTTCTTAAAGAGATCATACTTTTCTCCATTCCATCTCCAAACGGGAAAGCAAAATCCTGGACCTGCGATCTCAATATCAGGAAATCCAAGGTTTGTAGTTTCGAGTATGTTAGGAAAACCGTCAAAACCAAATTGAGCATTCCACTTTCCGGAAATGTCTTTGATATATAATTCAATAAAGTTCCCTGCAATGCCACTCATACAGCTCTGTCCGAGGTTGACAAGAACTTCAGGTTGATCATCTTTATTAAGCTCAATAAGTTCTGCAATGTATTCTCCACCGCAATCCAAATAGTATAGTCCTGAAGTGTTTGTAAATTCTCCATTTGTTGCTTCAGATATAATTTGTGCTGAATCAACTTTAGTTTGGGTAGAAGTAAATTTGTGAATGCAAACGAGAAAATAAATATCAATGAAAGGATTTTCATTTATAAAAAATTTAAGTTGTTAGAAGTAGTACTTATTTATTTAAAGTAAAAATGTATTCTTGTAAACTTGAGATTGACTATTGCTTAATTCTAATATTGGCTTGAATTAACATCATTTTCATTTAGGTAAAAATCCAACATAAATTCAGGTATCTTATTGCCTCTAGTCCATATTTTTAACCAACACTTTTTTTTATCAGGAAATTTTAACTCATAGATATACATCCACTCATTTTCATTGTATAATAATTGTGATTCAAAACTTTTACCAGGAAATAAATTTTGTATTTGATAGTAGTAATATTCTTCATATTCAAAGTTGGTCGAAAAATTGTAAACAAAGAGTATTGAAAAATTTGACCAGCCCTTATCTTTTCCTTCAATGTTTATAACCCATTCATTAATATTATTCCTACCGCCTGCGTTTTTAAAAGACTTTCCATTTATCGTAACAACCGTATTACCCTTTTGAGTATAACTTCCATTATAGTCATTATAATATTTGTCACCCCAGTGAACACTTTTAATATCATCCAATTTTTCCCAACCAGTTAAATCATCAGTTTGATCTTCATTAGGCAAAAATTCCTGGACTAAATCATATAGTTCTATTTTATTCTTGTTAACATTATGATGATCACCGGTATTTTCTTGCTTTTGACTTGTCTTATCATTTGCATTTAAATTCACCTGAATAATGAAAAGCAGAAACAATATTGCAAAATTTCGTAAGTTGTTTTTTTTCATTTTAAATTTTCTCCTTCATTTTTTATTTTTAATTATTTTTATAATGTGAAATGATTTTTTAGTTATACGGACTATGCATTCTGTCAAACACATATTTCTCACCATTCCATTTATAGAGATTATAATCATGCCCCGCTTTACTGAAATAAATCTCAGGCCAGTTTTGGACTGATGATTCTAATTCAATAGGAGTTCCAATATCTTCTACCTGCATTTCCCATACACCATTCTTATTTTTTATATAAATGTAAGAATAATCTCCTGTATTTCCACCCATGCATCCACTGTGCAAAGTAATTATCACTTCAGGATTGCCGTCTTTATTCATATCAGTAATCTTTGACGAATATCCTGCTGTTTCAAATTCACATCCTTTTACTACATAATTGCCTTCCATTGCTGTGAATTCTCCATTGGTGGCTTCTGAAATTATGGATACATTATTCCCGGATCCCTCGCTATTTTTACTATTTTCGTCCTTTGTTTCTGAGTCTGTATCAACAGGTGATTCAGTATTTTTTTTATTTCCAACAATCTCTCCATCATCCACCGCATACTCACTTTTAGTCACCGGATGAACCACGACTTTATCATAGTAAATGTAATAATTCAGATTATTACTAAGCTTCTTCTTGCTTCGCACATCTGCTTTTTTATAATAATCTTTTAAAGTAGGTGCATCTTTACGTGGCACTATTATTATTCCTTTTTTTCCTTTAATGGTTACTTCAAATGTATTTGCATCAGCATTATACTTTCCGATCTTTGTAATTCTTAAAATGGTGTCACGGACTGAGCCTGCAATTTTGTTTTCATCATTCATCTGCTTTTCATTTGAAAGAATGTTTACTTCCTGCTCTTTAGACGAGATCTTCTCCTCAAGCTTCTGATCATATTTATTCTCTATTTCCTGATTCTTTAATCTTCCTTCTTCAAGTCGCCTGTTATATTCATCGGTGGTTTCAAATTCATCTTTCGGTTTGAAATATTCACTCTGAACATTTTTCAACTCAGCTTCTTTTTCTTCAAGCAGTTTTGAACTTATACCGGTCGTCGCTTCAAATTTTGCTGTAAAGAGTTTAAGCTCAGGCAGCAAACTTTGAACATTGTTTATCACAATCTTTCCGTCATCTCCGCCACTGACTATGTATTTCCCATCGGGAGAGAACCCAACTGAATAAACTTCATCTTTATGATCTTTGAATGTTTTGATCTTCTTTCCGTCAGAGATATTCCAGATCTTGGCTGTACCGTCGTCACTTGCACTGACGATATACTTACTATCAGGAGAGAATGCCAGAGAGTTAACAGCGCTTGAATGTCCTTTCAAGGTTTTGATATTCTTCCCTGTCGAGATATTCCAGATCTTTAAATTGTCATCATTGCTGCCGCTTGCAAGATAGTTTTTATCCGGAGAAAAAGTAACACAGTTTACCTTTTTATCATGACCTGTAAAGTCTCTGATAAAATCATTTCTGTCAAAACTGTATATTGCTATGTGACCGTCAGGCTTGGCAGTGGCGAGATACTTGCTGTCCACCGTGAAAGCACAGTTGAACATACTTGCTCTATATGTTTTAAAAGCATCACCGCCGAACATAAATACTCCCATCAGTACATCCTCTTCATAAATTGTAAAAGTTTTGACAAGCCTGTAATCCTTAGCTGAGTAAAGATTCGTATAAAACTGAAATTTCTTATAATCAACCGACTGACCGGATTGATTATTTTTAACTAGAGCAGTTGATTTGAAATGAGTTGCGGCTATGTAATTATTATCATTTGAAAATGAGATGGAAGTGAACTTTGGACCAAATTCAAATTTATGAACGAGAGCTCCGGTTTCCGCATCGATCAGTACAGCGCTTCCTTCCAGAATACTTACTCCTATGAGTTTGTTGTCTGGAGAATATGCAACACAAGTTACAATGCCGCCCATATTAAATGTGTTCACTTTGGAACCGGATTCCGCATTCCAGACGATCACTTTCCCATCTGAGCCGCCACTGACAAAATTCCGGGCGTCATTTGAGAAAGCAATGCTGTTTATGTTGTCATCGTGAGCTGAGAGCTTTCTTGTGTCCTGTGCAAAGGAAGATTTTAGTGCGACTGTGAGTATCAGTACAATTACTTTTAAGATAGAGTACTTTGATTTCATTATTCGCTGTATTTTAATTTTAATATTTGGAAATGAAAAGTTTTTACTTTGTCAAAATCATCTTTTTAGTCTCACTAAAATTACCACTCTTCAAAGTATAATAATAAATCCCGCTCGATAAATTACTACCGTCAAAATCAACTTTATAGCTTCCTGCTGTCAATTGCTGATTTACAAGCGTTGAAATTTCCTTCCCGCTTATATCATAAACTTTAATATTCACAAATCCGGATTTTGGTACTGAGAAATTTATATTGGTCGTTGGATTAAACGGGTTTGGATAGTTTTGTGATAAAGAATAGCTATCCGGGATATTAGATGAAATGGAAGTAATACCGATTATGATCTCAGATCGAGGACGGCGATACACGTAGCCTGTGTTTTCTAAAATCACAAAAACATAATTACTGTTATAAGCTATCTCACGTATTTGATTATTGCTGGTGACTGGTAATGCTCCTGTTATATCAGCCCAGTTAGATCCATTATCAGCGGTTATATAAACTTTGCTATAAGTTGAAGCAATGATATGTGTATTTAAAACTTCTATGGTTGTAAAAGGACTGGAGAAATTAAATATATTTATATTAGACCAATTTGTACCTTCATTTGTTGAATTCCAAACTCCTCGATTAGTTGCAATGTAAAGTATATTGTTCTTGAATCTTAAGTCGTAAACATCAATGTCGGTTGCAAGATTACCATTTATGTTTATCCAACTTGTACTTCCCAAAATGGATTTGTAAATGTCTCCGCCAAACGTAGCTGCAAAAACATTATTGTTACTAATTACTAGACCTCCAAGACCATTCGTTGATCCGGAATAAGTCCAGTTTTGTCCTAGATTTGTTGTATAGTACATAGATCCGGCATCATTGGCATAAACATAATGACCGTTAGTTTCAATCGAATATGAATCATCTCTTGTGTAAGAATGTTCTCTAATCCACAGATCGCCATTGTTGGTTGAATAATAAGGTCCGCTGCCATCCGTAGCACACCATAGTTTTCCATTGTTATATGCAAAATCATAAACTCTATGTGTCGTAGTTTGAAATCCGCTATTTATTAATGTCCAATTTAAACCATTATTTGTAGATCTATAAGCACCCGAGTCTGTTCCTGCAAATATTGTTTCACCATTAGTAAAAAGCGTATTTCCATACCGTGTTCCTACCCCAGACGTCAATGTCCAGTCAGCAATTACTTCTGTTACAGAAAAAATAAGGAGTACCACTAGTAAAATTTGTTTTGTTGTTTTCATAATTTTTTTAAGATTAAAAAATGTTAGTTGAAATGATAAATTTAATTTTTTATTTTTGCTATACAAAATATGAGAAAAAATAATTGAATGCAAAGAGAATTTATGAAAGATTACATCTTGACTGACCTATCTAAAAAGTATTAAAACTGTGTTTTTGTTATAATATCGATGTTTTTAATTTGATTTATTACACTTTTTAACAATGTTTAAATTTACATTTTTATGTTAGGTTTCCATTCTTATAAACACTTTAATAGAAAAAACATACATTATATATTAATTGAATTTCAATTTTGTTTAAAACAACAGTCGTAAAGATTATGCAAACTTTTTCCAGGGAAGAGCTGGATAGGTTTGAAGATTTTCTAAAATCTCCCTATCATAATAAGAAATCAGGAGTTGTAAAGCTTTTTAATGAAGTGAAGAAATACTACCCGGACTTTATCGATATTAATATGGATAAAGAGAATCTCTGGAAGCAATTGTATCCTGAAAAAGAGTATAATTATGGTGTTATTAAAAATCTTATACATGACTTTACAAAACTGTCAGAGGATTTCATTACTATCAAATTTTTTCAATCAAATAAACTTTTATTTAATGTTGAACTCTGTGGAGCACTTACAGAGCGAAAATCTAATGAGCTGCTAGAAAAAAAAATCTCTTATTTTTTTAAAAACTTCAATGACGAATTTTTAATGAATTCTCAAATTGATATTCTTGATTTTTATTTCTTTTCAAAAAAAATCTGTGATTCAAATATATGGGTTTCACATTTTCGTGACAATCATTTGACTACAAAAAAGACAGTGAAATCTAAAGAAAGTGTTATTATATCAGAATTTTTTATAAATCTCATTCTATCGTTCTATTCAGAATACATTCTCTCATTAATGGACAAAAAGTATTATGGTGAAAATTTTGCCGGATTAGTTCTTCAGAATCTTTCTTCTGAAATAATTAATAACTCTTTTGAGATTATAAAGCAGCAATCGGAGACCGGATACAAGATTGTAAAAGGTTATCATCTTGGTTATCTGGCTACAACTAATCTGAACAACGTAACTTATTATAATGAATTTAAAGATTTTCTCAGAAAAAATTCGGATCAAATACCTTTTCATTGTTTAAAAGATCTGGATAATATGTTCATAACTCTTTTCTCACTATATAAAGATGGAGTTATTGATAAGGAAGCTGAACATTTTGAACATCACTTATTCAGATTTAAAAAAGGACTAGTACTTGACAAAAATAATCAGATAAACAGTATGCAGTTTGTGGCTTGGATACTTGTTTTTCTTGAGGGTCAGAATGACAGGTTTCTGGAAGATTTTATAAATCAGTATAGTATCTATTTGTTAGATGAGGACCGAGAAGCTTCCATGTTATTTGGAAACGCCCTGCTTTTATTTATGAGAAAAAATTACGCAGACTGTCTTGAAATCATCAAGAGAATCAAATTTGAGTCATTTTATTTGAAAAATACTCTAAAGAAATTTATTCTGCTAATATATTATGAAATTGATGATTATGAAATGTTTCTGACAGCACTTGATGCGCTTAGACATTTCCTAAAATATTCTGAATGGGGTGAAAAAAATTTCAGAGAATACAGAGCTCAAAGGACAATAAATGTATATACGAATATTGAAAAATTATTCAGATTAAGACAGAATCCGGATCTTACTGAAGCAGAGATACTGGAGAAAGAAATAAATTCATCCAGTGTTGATTTTAAAAAATGGTTTATTAGCAAATCGACTGAATTGAAAATCCATTTGACTGGAAAGAAATGAAAAAATCAAAATCTAAGGCAGATGTATATTTTTCAATAAAATGATTACAAGAAAGTGAATTTGTAAATATTTAGATGCTTAATATTATCAAATAAATTAACTTACAACTTTATACTCAACTTCTTATAATATTCAGGTAATGAAAAATTATATTCACCATAATTACAACCATTTTCATCTAATATTTTAGAAATTCTTTTTTCATATTATACATCAGTTTCAGAATCTTTTCTTACAAAGGTCTACGTTCCCATATCATTATTTCTTATGACTTCTTTTCTGGATTTTTTCATTTGTTAAGAAACTCTTAAAAATATTTATCAGAATCAAAAGATTATTATTTATAAAATATTCTCTTCCAAAGTATTAAGTAAATATTACTTTGGAAGTTTTAATTATTCTCCCCTCTCCTTTGGAGAGGGGCAGGGGGTGAGGTTCTTACGAAATTCATCCACTTCTTCAAAGTATTAAAAACAAAATCTCTGCCGATGTAAAAAATTAATTTTATACCAGCAGAGAATTTATCACATCATTCCTAATGCTTCATATCCCTTTTCGGAAATGGATCATTTCCATATGAATCACTGTCAATGATCTTTCCATGTTTATCTTTTATTATCAGCTCACTTTTCTGATTCTTTGCTATCTGCCGTGCTATTTTCATTGCTTCTTCTTTTGTATCAGTGAGACGTGTGTAGCGTTTGTTCTTTTCACCGAGAACAGCATGTCAATTTTAAATTTTAAATATTAAATTTTAAATATTTTATTCAAAATTCGTAATTCGTAACTCGTAATTCGTAACTCGTAATTCGTAATTCGTAATTCGTAACTCGCAATTACCCATTCCTAATTCTTAATTCCAAATTTTTAATTAAGCATTTGAAATTTGCAATTTGCAATTTGAAATTAAATAAAGCCTGCCGGTGCTGATCAGACCATCCGGCAGGATTAATTTACTGATTTATTTCTTGTTTATTTTGTTCTTTAATTCACTCACGGAACTATCACCTTTATCGTATCTGACTGCAATCCTGTCTCCACATCTTCTTCAAAATAAAATGCATAATATTCACGCTGCTCGGGCTTTCCCTGTTCAAGTTTTTCTCTGGTGTCGGTATAAGGCGAAGAAGTGTCTATAGCCAGAAATTTAAATTCTGACTCTCCGCCTCTTTTTGAGTAAAGCCTTATTCCGTCAGCACCGTTTTTCTTGAATTTAAGAACCACCTGTGAACCGTCCACAACCGATCTAAGCTCCGGCTGAAGTTCATAGGTATTAATGGATGGTGATTCAGATCCTATTATTCCCAATGCTGCACCAATTTCAGTAGTGTAGCCCTGTGAACCTTTTACAACTTTAACCATTCTCCTGATCTCATCTATTGCTGCTGTTCTTTTAAGATTATTTCCTTCAGTCGCTGATCGGGACTCCGCTTTCTTTGCTTTCATCACTGTGAACGACGTATTATGTGACTGAAGAACATTGTTGGCTTTTTCAAGATCAGATGCCGAGATCGAGAGACTTTCTGCATGGGCATTTAGCTTTTCCAGAAAGTTTGTTTCAAATGATGTCAGATCGCCTTCCCTTGACGGGATAAAGTTTTCTTTCATGACTTTCTCCTTATAGAGTTTAATTAATAAATGTTTGTTGCTTTTGTTTCTTTGTTACAGAATGTCCCTTTTTTATGCGCATTTCAAATTTAAAAAGAGTTTCATCCTTTTTTTGTTAAAAATCTAACTTATTTACAATTTAAAGTTTTCCCAAAATTGCTCAGGGGTTTCCCAAATGTTCTCAAACATTTCCCAAAGTTGCTCAGGGGTTTCCCAAATGTTCTCATACATTTCCCAAAGTTGCTCAGGGGTTTTCCAAATGTTCTCATACATTTCCCAAAATTGCTCAGGGATTTCCCAAATGTTCTCATACATTTCCCAAATGTTCTCAAACATTTCCCAAAATTGCTCAGGGATTTCCCAAATGTTCTAAATCATTTCCCAAATATTCTCAAACATTTCCCAAATGTTCTAAAATATTTCCCTTTGCTTTCCGGATACCAATAAAGAACACAAAACCATTTCACTGAATTGTTAAAAATTTAATCTGCATATTAAAAATCTTTTCCTGTAAAAAAATATCAGATCCCGATATTCTAAAAGGAAAAATTATTTTGAATAAAATAAAAAATCCTTTTTCAGATCAATTTCTTTTTTTCCTTCAATTATTTCTAACAATAAATTTGATACGAAAATATAAATTTTAAGCAGACGAGTCAAATATAAAAAAACACGGTTTGTGAAAAAACGATTTTGGCATCTGTTTTAGGTAGGCTGGATAAGGCTTTGTCTAAATAAATCAAAATTAAATCAGGGTAAAAAAAGTGATTATTTTGTTTATTCTCGTTTTGGACTATTCAAATTAGTCCGTTCATCCGATTTTTCCCCGATACATTTTTGAGATTGAAGTAGATTTTTCTAATAAAAACAAAGATCATGTTATCAATAAAATTCTTTTAATAGGCATTAAATATGATTTGAATGATTTTAATAAATTGACTATTTTGGACGTTCCTTAAAGGAAATTAATGCGCCCGTAGCTCAATCGGATAGAGCAACAGCCTTCTAAGCTGTAGGTTACTGGTTCGATTCCAGTCGGGCGTACTTTGGATGTGGAATTTTAGAAAAGCGGTTTTAACCGCTTTTTTTGTTTTGAGACGGAAACTTGATGTGAAGATGGAAGGATAATTTTAAAGTCAGAAGAACAGATAGTATAGGATTTATCTGTTCAGAATTAGTTGCATAGATATGACTGTTGCAGAATCTTGTCAGAAAAAACAGTCTTTGTTGATCAGGTAACTAATCTATTACAACCTAATTTAATCGCAAAATGGTAAGAATATTTTTACTCAATTTTTAGAAACGAATTCTAAACTTCTAAAAGCACGTTTCAGAATAATTTACAAGTAATTCCCCCTTAAAAAAGGGGGAGCGAAGGGGGGTGTCGCCGAAACAAATAGCAAACAACTAATAGCAACAAACTCAGCAATCTTAACAGTCATGCTAATTTAAACTCAATTCTTAGAAATCAACTCTAAACTTCTAAAAGCACGTTTCAGAATAATCTAAAAGTAATTCCCCCTTAAAAAAGGGGGAGCGAAGGGGGTTGTCGCCGAAACAAATAGCAAACAACTAATAGCAACAAACTCAGTAATCTTAACAGTCAAGTTAATTTAAACTCAATTCTTAGAAATCAACTCTAAACTTCTAAAAGCACGTTTCAGAATAATTTACAAGTAATTCCCCCTTAAAAAAGGGGGAGCAAAGGGGTAATGCCATTAAGTTAAGGGATTTTTTTATTATAAAATTAATGCTAAAAATTTATTATTTATAAGTTCTTGCTCCTCCCCTTTGTCCAAAGGGGAGGCTGGGAGGGGTTTGCTGATAGCGACGAGTCTTCTTCAAACAATTTCCCTTAACTTAATGGCATTGAGCGAAGTGGGGTGTTGCCGAAAGACTTTATCATTTATGATTTATACTTTCTCAAGCTTTTCATAGAACCAGCTCCTGCCAGGAATAAACCCGTCCGGATTTGAAAGCTCTTTTCTCATTATAGCTTTCATACTTTTTTTTCTATCTTTTTCGAGGTCCGGACAATTTGATATTTTTATAAGATCATTCATAAATCCTAGATAAAGCTGTATGCTTTTTTGCTGTTCTTCCGATAAAATTTTCTTGTTTCGCTTATACTGCAGCAGATTATCAAGAATATACTGAATACTTTCATTCTCATCCTTTTCAAAATAAACCCTGCCAAGTAAAAACTTTGAATTTATATAATAAGTCGGATCCTTAATATCTACTTTATTCAGATATTCAAAAATATCATCATACTTTTCCAAATGAAAAAAAAGTTTTGCCTTTGCAAGATTATATATATCTTCTCCGAAAGTTTTTTCAAGAAATGATTTATATGTTTCAATAAAATCATCTACCCAGCCATATTCTCCCTCTGCCAGAGCAATATTCACTACATTATTATATTCAAAATCTGTTATAATATTGTCTATAAGAAACAGATCATTTTTCATCATCATCATATATAATTTTATAAGATCCTTTCTGTATCTGATATGACCGGCATTTATTTTTTTGTTATAATATGCAGTAATGTAATTATAATAATAAACTAAATTATAATTTGTAAATTTCTTTTGATTTGTTTTAAGATATTTCAATAATGAATCAAGATAGTCGTCATTAAAAGTTTCATTCATCTTTAGTACCAGATAAATAATATAAATATTAGGATGATCTTCTCTGATGCTTTTAAGATTATTTTCAATGTAACTCATAATTTCCTCGTAGAATGTTTTGCTAAAAAACTTATCCCTGTTACGCGAACCTTCATTGTCAAACATCTCATGAAACGTATGAAGCTTTGCAAAAATAAATCGCATGTCGATATTATCTGATTTTTCCTGAAGTATCTCCGCTTTGATATTTTTATATTTGCTTTGATTATGACTATAATACTCACTCAATAAATTTACTTCATTGTTATAATAATCTTCATCTTTTGAAAATAAATTTTTCTGACTTTTGCTAAACTCATTAAAATCAAAATCAAACCTCTTGTCCATTCCCCTTTTTCTCAATGAATTTAACAGAAGAATTCTATTTCTAATAGTATCAGATTCAAATTCGATCTGCACTATAAATCTATCTATCACCTTATTAAAATCTGACATTAATTTTCTGACCTTTACATCATTTATTTCTTCTTCATTTAAAACCTTTACTGAGATTACAGATTTTGATGAATTTATTTCATTAATATCCGGATACAGTTTAATGAGATAGTCAGTTAATTTTAGCAGATTTTTATTTGAATTATAGAACGGTGATTTCACGAATTTTTCAAATCGTAAGACTTCTTCGGTAGTAAACTTGTTTAAATATTCGATCATATTTTTTAATTTTTTTTGAAAATAACTTTTTTTTCAGAATTTTCTTTAATTTAATTTTCACAAACCCTTTGTTTACAGTGCTTTGAAAGGTGTCTAAAACGTTTTTTCACAAATGGTCTTTTTTACCATTTGACTCGTGTCTGTTTTTTTTATAATTTTGTCAAGCTTCTTAATTGAAGACGAAGTTTAAAGAAAGTTTTAAGAAATAAAAAAGATTTTAAATTTACCGGTAAAATTTTAAAATCAAAAAAGAACATTTAATGAACTACTAAAAGCAACAGAGTCAATTTAAAAATCCTGAGGATGAAACAAAATGAAAAATTTAGAAACAATTTTTAACAAGATTTATTTTTTAAAAAATTAAAAAAGACAAAAATGAAAAAGCGAGCATTTTTAAATTTAGTGATCTTAACAATAATTTTAGCGACCCTTTTGACAAGTGAAATGTTTTCAAAGACTGTTTCACTTACAAACAGTAAAAGAAACAAACTATACCCTGTTACTTCAGAGCTGAATTCTGACAGATTCGGAATTGAGAATTTAATAATCTGGACAGAGGAAACCGACAACGGTACATTGTTTGCACAAAAGCTCAATCCCGACGGCAGTACTGCCTGGGGAGATTTTGGAATAATAATAATAAGTAATATTGGTTTTTCTAATGATTTTCCAATAATACATCCGGATCAGACAGGAGGAGCTGTTATAATATTGAATCATATTTCAGCTCAAAAAGAAGAAATAATAGCTATAAAAATTAATTTTGATGGTACTACAGAAAGACCAGTTTCAATTTCCGGTATCTTGCGCGGAAATAACTCCAGCCCCTCGTCAGTTGTCACTGAACATGATTTAATTGTCATTACTTGGGAGAACTATTATGACGGACAATACGACATCTATGCACAGGCAATTGATTACAACGTGAATAAGATATGGAATGATGAACAGCCTGCAAAAGTATGTGACTATGAAAATGATCAGAGAAAACCAACTTTGGCGACTGACGGAATGGGCGGAGTTTTTGTAATGTGGCTTGATAATAGAAATGCCTTTGAAAGTAACTTACCTTATCGGCAGGATATCTATGCATCAAGACTTGATCATGACGGTACACCCTATTTAAACGGGCATAAAGGTAACCTGATACTTAGTAATTCTTTTAATAGTATCTCTGATAATACAGGTTTCAATTCCCCGAGAAAAGAAGTTTTCTATAATCATAATATCATTTCTTCTGACAATGGTACTATTCTTCTGGCATCAGATATGTTCAGAGAAGGACAGGAATTTATAAAACTTTTAAAGATAAATACAAATCTTCAGGTAACGGATGAAATAGAAATTTTAGGAAAAGAAAGAACCGGTGATGTAAGAATTTATTCGAATGGGAATTATGGAGCATTTTTAATATGGAAGGATAAATCTTTTAATTCAAACCTGATAATGGGTTCTGAGTTTGATAAGAATTTAATTACTTCATATCCTGAAAATGGAGCTATAATTTCATGTGAACAATCTAAAGGAAACGATGAAAGAATATTGCCGGATATTAGAATTAAAAATTCAATGACAGTTTATAATAATAAATTCTTTGTAAACTGGACAAATACAGATGCTAACAGATTATTTATTTCCAATATGAATTTAACTGACGAATCCTATCTATGTAACAACACTACTGAAATTCAAAACAGCATAGATGACGGAGAATATACTTCATTTACATCACAGTCGGATAAACTTGTGATTGTATACAAATACTTCAACAACATTTTCGCAGAAATTAGGGAATTAAACGAAGCAACAAAATATGAAAGAACAATCGGCTACCGATTGGGTAATTTCCCTAATCCCTTCAATCCCACTACGAGCATTAACTTCTTTATTCCCAAAGATGGATTCGTCAGTTTAAAAATATATGATATCACAGGAAAGGAAGTGAGGACCGTTTTAAACGGTTTCAAACCCAGCGGTGAACATAAAGTAACGTTCAGTGCGAATGAATTATCTTCAGGTGCATATTTTTACAGACTCGATGCAAATGGAATTATATTAACGAGAAGGATGACTATACTAAAGTAAAATTGCTTGCTTGCTTTCCGCTAAATCCGGATGCTCCTTAACAGGAGCTCCGGGTTTTTTAATTATATCTTACATTCTTAGTCTCGATTTTTTTAAAAGATCCACCCGTATTCATTTTCCTTAGATTTTCCAAAATTACAAATACAAATTTTGCCTCAAAGGCTCAAAGAATTTAATTTTAAATGTTTTTAAACTTTGAGTCTTAGAGTCTTTAAGGCAATTCCAATGTTTTAAGACCAGCTAATTCAAAAAAAATGAAATATTAATGTATCATACTAAAAAGATACTTTATAATTCAATACTTTAAATTCCTTATGCTATTTGTTATATTTGCATATCTTTTAAATCATTGATGAATATTTCTATTATTTTAAAACAATTAACAGGTAAGTTATTTTTTTTACTCCTTATCTTATTAAATTCTGCTTCACTTTCTGCTCAAATAAAAGTATTTGAAAGACCGGCTGAAACAGATATTTCTGATGTCGGATTATTTTTTAACAGTGAAACCCGTGAAAAGATTAGTCTCAATGGTCCCTGGGAAGCTTCTTTTAATGAAGGCAAATCTTATTCAACTTTCAATGTCCCGCTGGCTTATGATTTTTCCGGCAAAGCATTTTTTAGAAAAAAGATCACAATCGACCCGGAGATCCTGAAAACAAAAAGCTTTATTTTTGTAGCTGAAGGGATCAATTATGAATCCGAGATCAAAATAAATAACAACTTCGTCTCAAGTCATACCGGTGGATATTCCCCTATTATTGTTCCGTTGTCAGACGGAATTGTGACTTCACAAACTGAAATTACTATAAGCATTAACAGCAGCCTTAATTTCAGGAATACAACTCCTCTGTCTGACCAAATTAATTATTCAAGAGTTTTTGGAGGAATTGATAAAGATATCTATTTAATAGCTGTTCCAAAAGTTTTTGTCTATAATAATTATATTAAATATAAAATAGATAATCTTCTTTCCTTAAAACTAACAAATTATATAGAGGTAAAATCCACATTATTAAAAGACTTGAGCGATTCACTTTCTATGAAAGAGTTTTTTGTAAAAACAACTCTAACCAAAAAATCTAATGAAGAGGAAATCTTTTCATCAGAACCTGTCCTGTTTGAAATGGTGGATAACAATACAATTAAGGCTGAAAATTTTATTTCCATCAGTAATCCGGTATTATGGTCGCCTGAAACTCCCGAACTTTATTTACTGAAAATTCAAATAACAGATAAATCAGGTAATATTATTGATGAATCTATATCAGAAACCGGATTTAATGACCTAACAAAAAGTAATGATCAGATCTTCCAAAGCGGGAAACAGATCAGTCTTAAAGGTATAAATTACTATGAAGACATGCCCGGTATTGCATCTGCACTGTCTTATAAAGAGGTAGAAAAAGATCTGCAAAATATAAAGGCACTAGGTTTTAATGCAGTAAGAGTACCAGGCAGGACCTCACATCCTTATATAGTAAATGTATGTAATCGTATTGGATTATTTCTGCTGCAGGAAATTCCTCTCAATGAAATATCGACACATTATTTTAATGAAGAAAGATTTGTTAATTCAGTTTTGGATTATCTTACTGAGATCATTAAAAGGGACAGAAATGAGCCGAGCATTTTTGCCTGGGGACTTGGAAATGATTTTGATGTTTCTTCAGGTTCGTCTTTAGAATATGTAAAGTCCGCTGTCAATATCATTGATTCTTTAAACAGTAGATTCAAGTATTATACTTCCAGACCATTTAATTCTGATATTTGTTCTGAGCTTGTAGATTTTGTAGGGATAAATTTTTATCAGCAAGATTATAATACTATTAAAAATGATATTGCTGAACTGACAAATAAAGCCAGCCCGGTTTCCAACAGAAAGAACAGAGCATATTTCCTGTCATACTATGGTATTAATATTCAAAACGGCAACAGTAACGGCTTTAGTGATATCAGGTCTCAGGAGTCGCAGGTAAAGTTTTTTAAAGAACTTTATCCTTCTGCATCTAAGTCTTTTTTTGGAAATTTTATGTCATCTTATGCTGACTGGAATTCAGAAAATCCATTAAATTATCCTTTGGATATCAATCCTCATTTAAAGACTAACGGAATTACTACTTTTAACAGAGAGCAAAAGCTTTCAACTAATTTTGTAAAAAGACTTTTAAACAATGAAGACCTTTCCAGGATTCAGGAAGGAAATTATATAACTGAATTTCCTTATGTTTTTACTATCATCGGAATTTTGTTAATGATGACTTTTGCTTTTTTTATTAATAAAGACCGAAAATTCAGATCTGGTCTTATAAGATGTCTTTATAAACCTACTTACTTTTTTACTTTGGTCAAAGATCAGATGATTATATCAAGAGGTTACAACTTATTAATGGTGCTAAGTATTTCAGTCGGAATAGGAATTTTTCTGTCCTCAGTTCTATACTTTTTTAATGATAACAACTCCTTTGATATACTTCTTTCAAAAATATTTACAAATAATGATTCCAAAATATATTTCAGCGAGATAGTAAATAATAAATTTTATCTCATATCTGCTCTGTCATTCCTGAATATATTATTAACTTTCTTAATATCTTTTTTATTATATTTTATATCTTTCTATACAAAAGGAAAATCTTATTTTAAGATCATTTACACTGTATGCATCTGGTCCACATTACCTATGTTGATATTTTTAATAATTGGTACAGTACTGTATAAACTGGCTGAGACTAACCCGGTTTATATTAAGCTGTCATTATGGCTTTTTGGAATACTAATGATCTTCAGTCTGAACAGAATCATAATTGGAGCTAAAACTCTATTTGACATCAGGACAGGAAGAGTTTACCTTTATGGAATTGCCATTATAATAATATTCTTTTCACTCGTATACAGCTATTTTTATTTCTTTACAGGTGCTCTAGAGACTTATGATCTGATAACAAACTTAACATCTTAATAATAATTATTAAAAATTATTGTATTTATCCAAGATAGAAATATTTGGTTTTAAATCGTTTGCAGACAAAACTACTATCGAGTTTGACAGTGGTGTATCGGCTATAGTCGGTCCAAACGGTTCAGGTAAATCAAATATTGTAGATGCATTAAGATGGGTTCTTGGTGAGCAGGGAGACAAAGTACTAAGAAGCGGTAAAAGAGAAGACGTCGTATTTAATGGTACAAAATTCAGAAAACCATTGAGTGTTGCAGAAGTTGCTGTTACAATCCAAAATAATAAAAATATACTTCCAACAGAATATTCTGAAGTTCAGATAGCAAGAAGATTTTACAGAAGCGGTGAAACCGAATACTACCTCAACGGCACCAAAGTCCGCCTTAAGGACATAAAGGAATTATTCATAGACACGGGAATCGGTCCCGACGCTTACTCCGTCATCGAGCTAAAAATGGTTGAAACCATTTTATCAGACGTAAAACACGAAAGAAGAAAACTCTTCGAAGAAGCTGCCGGCGTTGTTTCCTACAAACATAACAGAGATCTCACTTTCAACAGACTCGATGCAGTTCATGAATCACTTCACAGAGTGAATGACATTATCAGAGAAAAGCAGCGAAATGTAAATGCTCTCGAACGTCAGGCAAAACGAAATGAAGAAGCTAAGATCGTATCGGAAGAATTAAAATCGCTCGAACTTAAAACCGGTAAATTTGAATATGAATCACTGGTCAGAGAGATTACAGATATTCATGAAAAAGAAGATGATAATATAAAGCTTAAAGAATCACTTGCAATCGAAGTGAAATCAAATGATGAAAATCTTGATGTATTCAGAACAGAACTTTCAGCTCTCGATGAAACAATTTTAAAATTAACTGACGAACACGACTCTATCCGCGAGTCAGCAAATATTATTGAAAGAGAAAATCTTGTTACTGAAGAAAAGATCAGCAATTTTACAGCTAACAATGATCGACTGAAAAAAGACAACGAAAATCTTGAGTCAAATATTTTAAGAAATAAAGAAAAGGAAGAAGAATTATCTCAGAAAGTAAAAGTACTTGCAAATACAATTGATATTTCCGAAGGTTCGCTTGCAGATAAAAAGTCTAAAGTTGAAACAAGCATTAAAGTAATAAATGAAAAGA
Source organism: Ignavibacteria bacterium (assembly GCA_049293015.1). Taxonomy (GTDB): domain Bacteria; phylum Bacteroidota; class Ignavibacteria; order Tepidaquicellales; family Tepidaquicellaceae; genus UBA2330. The sequence goes on along the minus strand of JBATSB010000098.1, from coordinate 5,448 downwards.
AAAATGAAATGCTTGAGCTTGCTAAAAATGCAAAAGAATCTGTAAAGATTGTTAATGATAAAAAAGAACTATATCAGAAAAATAAAATTATTTTTGAGAATAACCTGATACAGCTTGAAAAACTTTCTACTTTAAACTCTGAACTGTTGATTCAGTCTGAAGATATTGGTAAAGCAATTAATAAATTTGAATCTGATATAAACGGATTAAATGACGAACTCAAAGTTTCTGATAAGATTCTAAAGGATATAGAGAATCAAAAAGCTGCATTAGGAAAGACTTTGGTCGCGAAGGATAAAGAGTTGCAGGAGCTTGACATAGAATTTCACAAACTCCAGAATAAAGCTGACCATCTGAGAGAGCTGTCTGAAAATATTGATGATTATGCAGAAGGAATAAAATTTCTGTTACATGAAGAGAAGGAAAAGAATATTTCTACAATACTTGATGCTATCGAAGTAGAAGATAAATTTAAGATTGCAATCGAGACCGCACTAGGTGAAATTTCTAATTACATGATCGTTGATGATTCAAATGATCTGAATTTATTAATTGATAAACTTGAGGAAAATCAGAAAGGTAAGGTAACATTTATCTTAAATGACCTTCTGAATTTTAAGACTTTTGAATATTTCAACTTCATTGAGGAAAAGCCTGATTTTATAAAGGATAAAGGCGTATTCGGATTTGCAGATGAATATGTAAAATGCAATGATGACAAACATCTCAAACTTATGAAATATATTCTTGACGAATATATTATTGTAGATAATTACAAAACTGCTAAATTACTTTCTGAAGATAATTATTATAAATTCATCACGCTCGAAGGTGATATTGTCACTAAAGGATTCATCAGGTCGGGCGGCAAAGTAAATGAAGAGTCTGTAAGACTTGGCAGACAAAAAGTAATTGACGCTATTGACAATTCTATAGAGTTGATAAAAGATAAAGTCATTGTTTTAAAAGAAGAAAGGACTTCTCTCAATATTGAATTTGAATCTGTACCTGTCGATGCACAAAGAAAGATCAGCACTGATCTGAGAAATGAAATTACCCGACTTCAAAATGAAATTTCAAAGCTTGAATTTAAGAATGAGCAAATTAATAAGTCTGAAACTGTAAATGAATCTTCTTATAATTCTATTTCTGAATCTAATAAAGAGCTTAGCAAAAATATAGATCTGCAGATCGCTGAACTTAATAAAGTTGAGAATGAACAATTCAATATTGATAAAGAGCTTCTCTTTCTTACTGATGAATTCAATGAAATTGAAAAAAACTTTTCTCAGGAATCTTCTGATTATAATAATTTCAATCTTGAATTTACTAAACTGAAAAATGAATATAAAAATGAAGAGCAAAATAAAATTCGTATATCCAATACTCTTTCATTTAATGAGAAACAGATAAAAATAAATACTGATAATATTGTTGAGAATAATGGAAAGCTACAGATTCTGAGTGAAACATTAGAGAGCAATAAGAGCAGACTTAAAATAATAACTGAGGAATTGTCAGTTATTAACAGACGTCTTGAAGATGAGAAAATGTTGTATGAAGATAAAAAAACTGAACAGCATAAGATCGACTTACTTCAAAGGCAGAACAGGCTTGACTTTGATGCTGTTTCACAAAAGCTTATAAATGCACAGGTCAAGATCAAAGAGAATGAAATTAAATCAGGACAGGTAAAAGATTATATTTTCAGAAAATATGAAAAGGATATTTCTATAAATGAAAGTGTTCATATTGATTCTTTTAATTATGAAGACTTCGATCTTTTAATTTCAAAAAAAGAAATTGATACTCTGAGCGAAAGGCTGAAAAAGCTTGGAGGCGGATATCAGCAAATGCTTTTTGAAGATTTTGAAAATGAAAAAGCAGATCTTGAAAAACTGATTGAGCAAAGAGATGATCTTCTTGAATCCGAGAAAGATATCAGAAAAACAATTGACCGGATAAATAAAGAAGCCCGTGAAAGATTTCTAACTACTTTTGAACTCATCAGGGAAAATTTCATCCGGATTTTCAAAGAACTTTTTTCGGAAGGAGATGAAGCTAATCTAAGGATCGTTCATGAGGAAACTGAAGAAGGTAAAAAAGAAGAAGATCCTCTTGAAGCAAAGATTGAGATCATTGCTAAACCAAGAGGAAAGAGACCTACGTCAATTGAGTTATTGTCGGGAGGTGAAAAAACACTTACTGCGATAGCACTTCTGTTTGCAATTTATCTAGTAAAACCATCACCTTTCTGCGTATTAGATGAAGTAGATGCTCCGCTCGACGTTGCTAATCTGGGAAGATTTAACAACATGATCAGAAAATTTGCAGACAATACTCAATTCATATTGATCACTCATAACGAAAGAACTATGGAATCTGTTGACAGACTTTATGGAGTAACTATGCAGGAAGCCGGTATCACAACTATAGTCGAGACAAAATTTAAGACTGATGAAAAGTTACAGGCTTAAGATATTCTGCGAATTCAGAATAATTTTATCAGACAGCGATTCAATTATTAATTCTTTAAAAAATTTCATACCTGAAAAAAGTTTTAAAACCCTGGCTGAGATAGAAGAAAGTTATAACTCTGAAAACTTAAGTACCCGTGAATACTTTTCTCATATTTATGATCTTGTTAGTAATTTTCCTTTAGAAATTTCTGACTCTGATTTTGATCTGATAAAAACTAAAAACTCATTTAAAGAATTTATTTCATTCTGTAAAGAAAATGACCATGAGCTTTTTATAGTTAGTGACATTTTTGATTTGTACATACACAAAGAGTTACGGCGGGAAAAAATTAGTTCGAAATATTTTTCAGGGGAAAGAATTAATAATCCTGACTCTGATAAATTAGAAATTTTTTATCCCTATACAGATGATTATTGCAAGCTTTGTAATACATGTAAAAGAAATATTCTGATCAGCAATACAAATGATCTGGGAAATGAGATATCAGTTTATATCGGTGACGGTATTTCTGACCAGTGTGTCAGCGGCTTTGCAGATATTGTATTTGCAAAAGGAAAACTTGCTTCGTACTGCTGGAAAAATAATATTACTTATTTTGAATTTGATGATTTCAGTGATATTATTAGTAAGCTCATCAAGCCGGAGAATAATAAATTTATAAAGCAAAGAAATGAAGCATTAGTCAGACGCAGAGATGTTCTGATGGGTGGCTAAGAAATTTCCTCAAGAACTGTTCAAGTAAATAATTTAATAAATTAATTTTATCATGAAAAATTTAGGCAGTATATTTTTTAAATACAGAAGTTACATTCCGTTACCGTTTGTTTTCGCGATGATACTATTTATGGAACCGACACTTACCACTATCATCATTGGATTTATAATAGCTTTATCAGGTGAGATAATTAGAATATGGTCAGTCAGCTTTGCAGGTAGTGAAACCCGTACGACTTCAGGAGTCGGCGGAACTTATCTTGTAACTCAGGGACCTTATTCTGTGATAAGAAATCCATTATACCTTGGAAACATAATGATCTACATTGGTATTGGAATTATGAGCAATGCATTATTTCCATATCTGCAGATCTTTGCTTTATTCTTTTTTGCATTTCAGTATCATTGCATTGTACTTGCCGAAGAAGAATTCCTTCAGTTAAAATTTACAAATGTTTATTCTGATTATGTAAAAAATGTAGGCAGGTTTTTTCCAAAATTTAAAAAACTTCCTTCACACATAATCTCTGATCTGGATTTAAATGTCAAAAGCGGATTCAAATCTGAAAGACGCTCACTTCAGGCATTCTTAATTACATCTGCTATAATAATTATTTATTACCTGCTTAAAGTTTGCTTCAAAGTTATCTAATCTTTTTAGATATGGAATGAGTGTAAATTTTATTATAGTTCTTTTGATCTTGGGTGAGCTTGTTTGTAAACTTTTTTCAAACGTTCGGGAGTGATGTGAGTATAGACCTGTGTAGTGGAAAGACTTTCATGCCCGAGAAGATCTTTTACAGCGCGGATGTCCGCTCCGTTATCAAGAAGATGAGTAGCAAATGAATGTCTTAAAACATGCGGAGATCTCTTACTGCTTTGTGTTACTAATGACAGATTTTTTTTAATCATTCTGTTTACTTTCATAGGATAAAGTATTTTACCTGCATTATCCATAAACAGATTATCAATATTATTGATATTACAAATATCTCTTATCTTCAGATAATTTCTTATTGAAATATCTGCTTCCTTTCCAAACGGCACAATCCTTTCTTTCGAACCCTTTCCTTTTACCTTAATAGTTTTATTAGTCTGATCAACATTATGATACTTTAAATTTATTAATTCAGAAAGTCTGATACCGGTACTATAAAATAATTCTATAATAGCTTTATCAAGAATACTAAGTTCAGCCAGATATTTCTCACCCAGTAATTTATTTAATTCACTCTCGCTAAGTATAGAAGGTAATTTCTTGTTAAGCTTTGGAAAGATCAGAGAAGATGAATAATTTTTGGTAATGAATTTTTTGCGGTAGAGATATTTGTAAAATGATTTTATTACAGAGATCTTTCTGGAAATACTTTTTTTTGAATATTTTCCTTTCCTTTTAAAAGGATCAGAAATTTCTGCTATAAAAGATTTTAAAAAACTAAGATCGAGATTATTAAAATCTGTTTTCTCTTTTGCAGTAATGAATCCGGATTTTTCAGCATACTCAATTAGCTGCGACAGATCATTTTCGTAAGAGACAACAGTATTATCAGAATAATTTCTGTTGATCTTAATATAAGCAAGAAAACTTTTTACTTTATCTTCTGAACTTTTACTCAAAACAGTTCAATTAAATTAATCCAAAAAATTAATCATTTTCTGAAAGTTCATTTTCTTTTACAGTCTCATCTTCATATCTGCTTTTACACTCAGGACATTCCAGATAATCTCCGTCTTTCTTTGAAGATTTTTTTAACAGATATTTACTTTTGCAATTAGTACAATCCTGTATCACAGGCATTGTGTTTGCAATAAAATCACAGTCCGGATATTTTGTACATCCATAGAAAAATCTCCCGCCTTTTGCTTTACGCTGAAGTATTTCTCCCTTATCACACTTAGGACAAGTAATTCCCAGAGTAAGAGGTTTAATCCCTCTGCATTTCGGATAGTTTGTACATCCATAAAATTTCCCATACTTACCGACTTTGATAGTCATCGGTGCCTGACAAATATCACAGGTAACTCCTTTTGCCATTTCAAGATCTTTTTCAGTCGGCAGTTCAAGTGGCAATGCGCCTTTACATTTAGGGAATGTTTCACATGAAAGGAACTGACCATTTCGGCTCCACTTCTTTATCATCTTTGCGCCGGTTTCTTTTCCACATTCTGGACAGTCGATATCTGTTTTTTCTATAAGACTTTTTTTGATCTCTGCAGCTATTGAATCTGCGATAGTCAGATCAGTATTAAATG
>JBATSB010000097.1:0-7298 GCA_049293015.1 Ignavibacteria bacterium | reverse complement strand
AATCACAACAAATGACTGTCGGATCATATAGTTCTCCGGGCTGTGACAAATATTGTAAAAAGAACTTTTGAAAGCAAATCACAACCAATGGAACTGAGGAAAAATCATTCGGTGGGCTGTGACAAATATTGTAAAAAGAACTTTTGAAAGCAAATCACAACGCGGTCCCATTATTTTCTAGCTGGATACAAGCTGTGACAAATATTGTAAAAAGAACTTTTGAAAGCAAATCACAACAGGATGTTGGTTTTTTGATTGTTCAGGGACGCTGTGACAAATATTGTAAAAAGAACTTTTGAAAGCAAATCACAACTATCTATATGTAAATACATTTCCCGTTAATGCTGTGACAAATATTGTAAAAAGAACTTTTGAAAGCAAATCACAACTTCTTCTTCTGTGTTATTAAATAATGATCTGCTGTGACAAATATTGTAAAAAGAACTTTTGAAAGCAAATCACAACTAACTCTTCAGCCAATGCCCGTCTTTCCTCGCTGTGACAAATATTGTAAAAAGAACTTTTGAAAGCAAATCACAACAGGGTGAAAGTAGAAAGAGAGGGGATTCTTGCTGTGACAAATATTGTAAAAAGAACTTTTGAAAGCAAATCACAACTTTCAGTGCTGCAACATCCATAAAACTATGCTGTGACAAATATTGTAAAAAGAACTTTTGAAAGCAAATCACAACAGGATCGGGAGATCTGATCACAGGATTGGAGCTGTGACAAATATTGTAAAAAGAACTTTTGAAAGCAAATCACAACATTCACCGGACAGACGGATGACTCCAAAGAGCTGTGACAAATATTGTAAAAAGAACTTTTGAAAGCAAATCAGAAAAATTAATTTAAAAGAAAAGAAAAAAGTAGCAAAAAAGAAAAGAAAAATTTTATAAGGTAATTACTATATTAATGTTCTTTTTTACAGCATAAAAAATTCATTAAAATATTTTGGAACTACGGTAACAGTAGAAACAGGAAATATTTAATTTGTATATTAAACTCTTAATACATTTTTTTGGACTTCACAACACCGGAGAATAATTTTGCGAGCGAAGCGAAGTAATCTCCGAATCTACGACTAACTTTCTCTCAGCTTCACATATCTTAATTTAAGAAATATGTTTTCCAATCGGAATCAGAAACCATTGCAATAACGGTGCATAATATCTTTTCTTTGGATTTTTAGCGGTTACTGCTTTTACAACTTTATCAGAAATACCGTCTGTGTTCTTAACTTCTAATCTGAATATCTGATCTTCAGATTTTTTAATTATATCCATATGATCTTTGTATAATCCGTTTTTATCATGCCATTCATATTTTTTATTAACATTCTTCAGATTAAATCCTGTATCATAAGCACCAGGATTTACCATTACTACGGGAATATTAAATGGCTTTAGTTCACCTCTCAGAGAATATGCTACATTTTCAAGAGCAAACTTACTCATTCCATAAGGAGCTATAAAAGGTGTCGGTAATAAACCATACATTGAGCCAATAATTACGACTCTTCCTTTTTTATTTTTAATCATTTTTCTGACAGCGATCTGAGTAAGTTCAAGAGCTGCAAACACATTTGTTTCCATGACTTTCCTGACCCTGTCAATATCTATTTCTATTAGCGGACCTGATTCACCGATACCTGCATTGTTTACAAGTACATCAAGATCCCATTCTAATATTTTTTCGCGGTCAGTTTTTTCTGTGATATCAAGCTTTTCGACGTGGTAGTTATCCGGGAAAGTTTTTAACTTTTCTTTAACTTCTGATACAGATTCTTCTCTATGAACAGTAACATAAACAAAGTGACCTTTATTAAGAAGTTTAGTTGCAGCTTCAAATCCAATGCCGCCTTTGCAGCCGGTTATGAGAATTCTGAGCATAAATTTTTTGAATTTACATTTATAAATTTTAAAATGAAAATAAACATATTAATACTATTTTGTTAGTAAATTCTTAAAAAGTTTATGTATTTGTTATCATATCCGTCCAAAACGTTTAGTTGCAAAATACAAGATTTATTATTTTCTACTTACTTTTTTTTAACGACAAAAAAAAGTAACAAAAAAAGTCGCCCGCTGGTGATAAATTGCCGGAAATTCTTTTACAATGGCGGCAAAAATATAAACTCCTCATCCGTTAGAAAAACACTAACGGATTCGTCAAACAGTATATTTTTGCTTTTCGCCATTGCTCAGAATTTCTTATCGGCAATTTATCACAGGCGGGTAATTCAGTATAAGTTAAAAATCAAAATTATATTAGAGGTTAGTTTTTTATTCTCAATATTAGATTGCATTTATAAATATATATTAAACTATTTTTTGCATTTGTAAAATGTTTTAGAAATTAATGGTTTAATATAAAATAAAGTGAGTCAGAATGATATTCTGACCCACAATAAGTTTAATACTCCGACGAAATTTGGAATTAAATTTTACTTCGAAATTTTATCAGTCAACTGACTTCTCGCCATATACAGTAATACTATAGATCCTCGACTCTGAATTTTTATAAGCTGCAGTTTCTTCTTCGTTCAAATATTTTTTCAGAATGTCATAAGGAATTGTAATTACTTTTTCCTTCTGAATCTGAATATTTCTGAATCCTGTTTTCTCTATCAGACTTACATATTCATTTTTCTGAATTGCTCCTGACACACATCCGGCATAAAACTCTGCAGCTTTCTGTATCTTCTCGGGAAGTTCACCGATCAGCACAATATCCGAAATACTGAAATGTCCACCGGGCTTCAGCACTCTGTACATTTCACTAAATGCATTCAGCTTTTCAGGAACAAGATTCAGAACACAGTTGCTGACAACAACATCGACTGAATCATCATTTACAGGAAGATCTTCTATCTCTCCTTGTCTAAATTCAATATTATTAAAGTTCAGCTTCTCAGCATTCATCCTCGCCTTAGCAATCATTGCATCTGAGAAATCAACTCCGATCACTTTTCCTGATTCACCGGTTTCAGACCTTGCTACAAAGCAGTCATTACCAGCGCCAGATCCGAGATCCAGAACAGTATCGCCTTTTTTTATCTTTGCAAATTGTGTCGGCAGTCCGCATCCAAGTCCGAGATCAGCATCAGGATTGTAACCTTTAAGATCTTCATAATCATCTGTCATTATATTATAGACTTCATCAGAACATTCCCCTGCTCCGCAGCATGATGAAGCATTCATCTCCCTGCTTTGCAAAGCAATCTCACTGTATTTCTTTTTTACCATTTCTTTTATTTCTGCTGAAGTCTTTTCCAGATTGGAAGATTTTATTGAACTTTCCGAAGTAGCTGATTCAGTTTTACTTTCATCTGTATCTGAGCAGCAGTCAGGTCCGCAGCAGTTTGTTTCTTTGCTTTCTGTTGTAGTAGTTGTTTCTTCTTTTGTTTCAATTAGATTTTCCATTATTTTATTTTTTTATTTATAAATGTTTTTAAAATATTTCAACTTCTGAATAGTTTTGCCTCCAAGACTCTAAGGCTCAAAGAAAATATTTTTCAAAATCTAAAAACTCTAATATTTTTTCACTTAGAGTCTTTGAGCCTTCGAGGCAAATCCAAACTTTTAATCCTGTTCCTGTGTAATAAGAAAGAACTTCTCAAAACTCTTTGCAAATTTATTAAATACTTTTTTATTGATACAGTAACATGATTTATTTCCATCAAGTGAACCCTGAATAAGCCCTGCATTCAATAATTCCTTTAAATGCTGCGAGACAGTTGACTGAGCAAGCGGTAGCACTTCGACTATTTCACCGCAGATACACATATCCCTTTCTGCTATCTCTTTCATTATGGCGACACGTGCAGGATGACTCATTGCCTTTGCAAAATCTGCAAGCTCTATTTCGCTTTTACTGAATTCATTTTTTTTATTTTGTGCCAACTTGTTAATTTTAAATTTTAAATTTTAAATTTTAAATAGCTTTTAAATAATTTGCAATTTGTAATTTGTAATTTGTAATTTGTAATTTGTATATCGTAAATATACGATATATCTTTTTAATGTCAAATGTATATATAAATTCTTTTTTCAAAAATTATTATGGTAGGAATTAATTATTAGAATAGAATTTTTAGATTCATTTGCACATCCAAAATTTGACTTGATTTTCGAGGCAAATAGAATAATTTTAAAACCAACTTTCTAACTTAACTACATATAAACAATTTTTTATAAAATTTTATTTCGAACTCCCCCAAGGTTTGAGATTAAATTTATATGTAAAGATCAGATAATTTTTAAAAGTATTTTAATTTAAATAAAACTAATCACCCAAAAAACCAATTTCAAAAAATAAATAAAAACCCCATGAAAATTTTATTTTCTTTTATTTTTGTAATAATGCTTTATGCAGGATCAGTGTATTCTCAGTGTATGAATGTTTACAACTGCTGGGAAAATCAGTACCAGGGACCAGGTAATGGCAAAGATATCTTTTATGATATTGAAGTCAGTAAAACCACTAACAATGTATATACCACCGGAGAAACCTTTACCGCAGGCGGTGCTGGTGCAGATTATATAACAGTTAAGTATAACCCTGACGGAGATACACTTTGGACTAGAATATATAATGGTCCCGGGAATGGAACCGATGTTTCTTATTCAATTGCCATTGATGATTCGGACAACGTTTATATAACAGGAGAAAGTAAAGGTCCGGGATCGAACGGTCAGGATTATGCTACGATTAAATATAATTCAAACGGTGATTCCTTATGGGTAAAAAGATATAACGGTCCCTCAGGCAACGCCGATCAGGCTTATTCTATTGCTCTGGATGCTTCAAGAAATGTTTATGTCACTGGTAATTCACATCAGGGTGGATCTACAACACAGGATTTTACTACTATTAAATATAGTTCAAACGGAGATTCCATTTGGGCAAAGATCAATGATTATGGAGCAGCAGATTTTGCAAAAAAATTGATCTTAGATAATTCTAATAACGTTTATGTAATAGGATATAATGCAGGTGGAAATGGTACTGCACATGATTTCATTACTACAAAGTACGATTCTAATGGAGTTGTTAAGTGGAGCGCAAGATATAATCATCCGGCAAACAGTCATGATGAGCCTAATGATATAGCAGTAGATATGCTTGGTAATGTTTATGTTACAGGTGTTACAGTTGGATTTGTAGGAAATCAATATTCTACAGTTAAATATAATTCTAATGGAGGTTTTATATGGTATAAATTTTATTTTGGTGCAGGTTCAGCAAATGAAGCAAAAGCAATACTTCTTGATTCTGTAGGAAATGTATATGTAACCGGAACAAGCAGTAATGGATCAAATACTGATATTGCAACAGTTAAATATAATTCTGTAACGGGAGCTCAAATGTGGGAAAATAGATATAACGGAACCGGTAGTGGCAAAGATGATGGAACTTCAATTGTACAAGGGAAAAATGGTAAGATCTTTGTAGGAGGTGGAAGCAAAGGAATTTCAACGGCAGAGGATTTTATAATTTTAGAATGTGATATGACTACAGGTGTTGCTTGTTTTGTCAGCAGAATTGCTACACCGACAAATGAAACAATTCTTGCAATGACAATTGATTTTGATGAAGGTTATATTTTTGCATGCGGGTCGACCGGTGAAGGATCAGGCATAACTAATGCTGTCTCTGCCAGATATTGTTTACTTGGTGTTGTAAATTCATATTTTGATATTACTGCAACATTAGAAGCATTATATGATCCTGATGTAAATAAAATGAGATTGAAAGAAAATGTTAGAGCTTATTTAAGAAAAGCTACATCTCCATATGCATTAGAGGATTCTTCCTATGTTGTGCTGGATTCGGTAACTTTAAAGATGAGCTGTATATTTAACAACTCTCCTTCAGGTAATTATTTTGTTATAGTTAAACATAGAAATTCAGTTGAAACCTGGAGTAAGTGGGGAGGTGAACCATTTGTCTGCGGAACGCAGATGAGCTATAACTTTACAAATGCAGTTACAAAAGCTTATGGAAGTAATATGAAATTAGTAGACACTTCTCCAAATAAATATGCCTTTTATACTGCTGACGTAAATCAAGATGGTATAGTAGATATAACAGATGGAAGCATGATCGATAATGATGCTTTTAATTTTGCATCCGGATATATTGTTACAGAATTAAACGGCGACGGGTTTGTAGATATTGCTGACGGCGTATATGCTGACAATAACGGATTCAACTTTATTGGCATAGCAAGACCTTAAAGATATAGAATTTGATTAACGTTTTTTAATTTTTATAATTATTTGCTTTGAAGCAGGCGTATTACTTTTATCAGCAACACTTTCGATAGGAACTAATACGTTTGTTTCAGGGAAATATGCTGCTGCACAACCTTCAGGTATCGGATATTCTGACACTATAAAATTATCAGCTTTCCTTTCTTTGTTACCTGTAAAATTATACAGATTGACTGCATCTTCATTCTTTAAACCTCTTTTTTCAATATCTTTTTTATTCATCATTATCACTCTCCTCTCATTATAGATCCCTCTGTATCTGTCATCTAATCCATAAATAGTAGTATTGAACTGGTCATGACTTCTGATCGTCATCAATAACAATTCATCTTCTTTTAATTCTATAGGTTTATAAATTGAAATATTGAAATTTGCTTTCGAATCTTTCGTATCAAATTTTCCTTCACGGTTACAGTTTGGCAGATAAAATCCGCCCCGCTCTCTTACTCTTTTATTATAATCTTCAAAACCCGGTATTGTTTTCTCAATGTCATTTCTGATCTCATCATAATCCAAATACTTATTCCAGTCTATCACAGATTTTTTTACAAGAGTTTTTTTTGCCAAACGAATTACAATTTCCGGTTCACTCAAAAGTTTATCCGACACCGGCTTCAGTACACCTTTTGATGACTGCACTACTCCTGTAGAATTTTCACATGAAACAAACTGCACATTTCCATTCACTAAATCCAAATCACTTCTGCTAAGGCATGGAAGAATGAGAGCTTCTTCACCGTGTATAAGATGACTTCGGTTTAGTTTTGTAGAAACATGAGCAGTCAGTCTGCAATTTCTTAAAGCCTGTGCTGTCATTTCAGTATCAGGTGAAGCAGATAAAAAATTTCCGCCCATTGCAAAAAACACTTTTGCTTTCCTGTCATACATTGCCTTAATACTTTCCACTACATCATAACCTTTATTCCTCGGTGAATTTATTGAAAACACTTCATCTAATTTATCTAAAAATTCCTGTGAAGGATTTTCGTTTATTCCCATAGTTCTGTCACCCTGTACATT
>JBATSB010000096.1:0-19991 GCA_049293015.1 Ignavibacteria bacterium | reverse complement strand
TTCAGGAGCTGGTTCAGTTATATGAAAAGCATCTGCAGTTAATCCAAATCCGGTGATCTCAGCATAAATATTTGCTCCTCTGGATTTAGCATGTTCCAGTTCTTCTAATATTAGTGTTGCACCGCCTTCTCCCATTACAAACCCGTCTCTGTTTTTTTCAAATGGTCGGGAAGCTTTTTGAGGTGCGTCATTTCTTGTTGATAGAGCTTTCATAGAATTAAATCCGCCGACTCCCATTGGACATATTACAGCTTCTGATCCGCCTGTTATCATAATATCAGCATCACCTCTTTCGATGAGCATAACGGAATCAGCAATTGAATGAGCTGAAGTTGTACATGCGGATATTGTTGCATAATTTGGTCCTTTGAAACCGTACTTCATAGAAATCCTTCCTGCAGCAATATCTGCGATAAGCATAGGAATAAAGAAAGGACTGATCCTGTCTGGATTACCGTCTCGTTTATATAGATTTGTCTGTTGGTTATGGTAAGTCCACATTCCGCCGATCCCTGACCCGTATACGACTCCAGCACGGTCAGTATCAATTTTTTCTAAATTCAGACCTGAGTCTAATATAGCTTCTTCGGTTGCGACTAAAGCATATTGAGTGAAAGGATCTACACGCTGGGAAAGTTTTCTGTCCATATAATTTAATGGATCAAATCCTTTTAGCTCGGCAGCAAATTTTGTATCAAATTCACTTGCATCAAAATATGTGATATTATCAACACCACTTTTGCCTGCAATTAGACCACTCCAAAAGTCATTAATATTTAATCCTACCGGACTCACTACACCAATACCTGTTACAACAACTCTTCTCTTCATGAATTTTACTTAATATAAAATAACGTGACTATATTTAGTTAGCTGATATTTTTTCAGTGATATAACTAACTGCATCACCGACTTTTTGAATTTTCTCAGCATCTTCATCAGGAATCTTTATATCAAACTCTTCTTCAAATTTCATTACAAGCTCAACTGTGTCTAATGAATCTGCACCCAGATCATTTATAAACGATGCATCTGTAGTTACTTTGGATTCTTCTACACCAAGTTTATCTACTACAGCACTTATTACTTTTGCTTCTATTTCAGCGTTTGTCATTTCTTATATCTCCTTAAAAGATTTTTATTTTAAAATTTAATCATGCAATATAGGAAAATCAAAAAATCATTAAAAGTTATTTTATAATATTATTAATTATTTCGATTCTCCTGTTTTTGAAGTATCAATTTTTATCTGAAGATTATTTCTTAATGAATCAAGCTTTTCCTGAAATTCATTAAGCTGTAATTCCTTTATATTAAGTTCCTGCTCCTTGTTAAGAATACGCTCTTCTCTTGAGATATAATTTTTTTCCTCCTTGGACTGATCCCAGTATCCCAGATCTTCAAAGTATCCTTTGAAAAGAAAATTGTGTTTCAGAGCTTCCATATTCTGATAAAAACTGAATGATCCCATTTCCAGATTTTGAGTTGTGAAATTTGCATTCTTTACTACTCCTTTAATATTATTTGCAAATACAGTATCTGTAAGGAGTGTACCAACAAGACTCTGACTTGAATTTATCTTTGAAGTAATATCACCGATATTGGTTACTATTAATTTGACACTTCCCTGCATATCCTGAATATCACCGGCTACAAGGTCAATTGTCTTTGAAGTCTGAGATAAAATATTATTTATTTGTTCTGTAGAGCCTGCAAAACTATTCATTAATGAATCAAGATTGTCATACATACTTGAGCTGTTAACCAATTTACCAAGTGTCCCTTCACCATTATTTATTTTTGTCATTATCTCAGTTAACTCTTTTGCAATTACTTCCGCTTCTTTTGAAGATTCATTGAGATTATTTATAATGTCTCCCATTGATACAGGGTTGACTGAATGTATAGAATCACCATGTTCAATCATTACAGAATTTAATTTCCCGGGCGTTATGGATACTATTTTACTTCCGACCAGTCCGTCTGAACTTATTGTAGCTTTAGAATCCTTTTTTATAAATTTTTGTACATCACTTACAAGATTCATATTCACACGTACTTCATCAACAGAAAGTATTTCTATAGACTCTACAGTACCGACATTTATTCCTGCATACTGCACAGAGTTTCCCTGAGTCAGACCACTGACATTTGAAAATACTGCATATACATTAAATGTATTTGTAAACAAATTTTCTTTGCTTCCTATATAAAACAGTGCAAATACAAACAGAAAAAGTCCTGTAATTATGAATATCCCAAGCTTAATGTATTTTGATCTGCTAATACCCATATCTAAAAATTAAAATATTTTTAAAATTATTAATATATAAATTATTCTGAAAATTTTTATTATAAATTTAAAATAGAATAATACAAAATTTTGAAAAAAGAACAAACATTATTATAAAATGAAAATAACTGCAATCACTCAAATTCAAAAAAACCTCGTACAAATTCATCGTCAGATTTTGCAAGTTCATCATAACTTCCTGCAGCAGCAATTGTACCGTCTTTTAAAACTATAATTCTGTCTGCAACCAATTTTGCGCATGCCATATCATGTGTCACAATTAAAGAAGTTACATCGAATTTTTTTTGCATGTCTAAAATCAGTTTACTTATTTCGTTTGATGTAACCGGGTCAAGTCCCGTTGTTGGTTCATCATATAAAATAATTTCAGGATCGAGCATTAATGTTCGAGCAAGTCCGATTCTCTTTTTCATTCCACCTGAAAGTTCAGACGGCATTTTATCTATAGCATCAGCGAGACATACATTTTCTAAGGTTTCAGTAATTTTTTCCGACAAATCATTTTTTTTGTAATCAGGTTGTCTTATTACAGGAAATGCAAGATTCTGTCTGACTGTCATAGAATCATACAGAGCACCGCTTTGAAAAAGAAAACCTATTCTTCTTCTGATCTTATTCTTCTGATCTTCAGGTAAAGTGGAAAAATCAGAATTGAATACCTTTATTGTTCCATGTGTAGGATATAATAAACCTATTATGCATTGCAGTATAACTGATTTTCCTGTACCTGATTTTCCAAGCAATACAACAGATTCTCCTTTTTTAATACTTATGTTTATGTCTTTTAATACAGTAAAATTTCCAAAAGATTTTTTAAGATCCGTGATCTCTAATACAGGACTGTCATTGTTTATTTTTGAATCTTCTGACATAAATCTTTTATCTGACTAAAATTGAAATTGATTTGCTGTAAATTTACAATGTTTATTTTTAAAATATTATTGATGTGATCTGTACCATCAACATATCTATTAAAATTACAAGTAAAGATGAAATCACAACTGCTGTATTTGCAGCGACACCGACGCTTTCTGTTCCTCTGTCTGCATTATAACCTTCATAGCATCCGACAACTCCAATGCTGAATCCGAAAAAAAATGTTTTTATTATGGATTGCAAAATATCACGGAGATCTAAATTAGACATTGCAGATATCAAAAAAGCTTTTAATGTTGAGTTTTCAGAAATACTAAATGCAACGAAGCCGCCTAATAATGCTATCATATCTGCAAGTATTACTAGTATCGGAAGCATCAATGTAGCGGCAGTAACTCTTGTGACTACTAAATATTTAAAAGGATTACAACCGGATACTTCCATTGCGTCAATCTGTTCAGTTACTTTCATAGAGCCAAGCTCTGCGCCGATTCCTGAACCAATTTTACCTGCAAATATCAACGCAGTAATGACAGGACCGATCTCTAATATAATTGCAAGTGCTACCATTGATGGTACAAGAGATGATGCTCCGAATTTTTGCAAAGTTGGTATTGACTGCATTGTCAAAGTCAGACCAATTATAAATCCTGTGATTGCTATAAGTGATAAAGATTTATAACCTATCTGGTAACATTGTTTTATAGTCTCGGAAAATTCATACGGAGGCTTAAATATTTCTTTGATATTTCTGAAAGCAAAAAATACAAGACTTGTAATTTTAAAAAATACATCCTGAGCCGAATCCGGAAGTTTTATATTGAATAATGGTTTAGATTTTTCAGATGAAACTTCAGTAATCTATGATATAAATTTTATTTGAAATATTTTATGAAAACTCATTTGTGAATTATTTATTATCTTTTGACCGAATGTTTAGATCAATAAAAGGATTTGCAAATCCGATCACCAGACCGGCTGAAAAATCAAATACATTTGCGCCATGTATTACATAAGTATATCTTATCTTTAAACTCGGAAAAAATAATAGTTTATCGTTCCTTATAGAATAACCATAAGATAGCTCAGGGAAATAACCCACATTTGTAAAGTTAGTAAAATAGCCTGCTCCAATAGAGATCACTGGAGTTCCCTGTAAAAAATTTGAAGGCTGTATTCCACTTTTTAAAAGTATGTCATATTTATAAGCAAATCTTAAATTACTGCTTAAGTCCTGTCTGAAAATATATGAATATTCTGTAGAAAACCGATGCTGCCCAAATTTTCCAAATCCAAGAGATACCTCTTTTGTAATCCCGCCGCCTATTTTATCATTTTCCAATAACAGTATCGGATTGAACAGATATATAAATGATGCTACTCCAAGAGCTATTGGTAAAGTAGATGATGAACTTTCATTCCTGTCTGATAAAGAGGATTTATATTGTGAAAATAAAAAATGATCAGTTGAGTAATTAAGGACTGATCTTTTTTTTGATAATGAAAATTCTGATGTAGTCAGGTCTGAAACTTTTTTTTCAGGGTATGAAATGAACTGAGAGAATCCTCTGTCAGAATTTATTGACATCATTAATAATATCAGAATTACTAATGTTTTTTTTTTCTTAAAAAATTTATATGATTTTTTTAACAAATGAATATCTGTTTTAAAATTTTATTTTCAATTCTTAAAAATGATTTTGTAATATAGATATAAATAATATCACTCTTTCATTAGATTGTTGAGAGAATTATAATATGACTCTTTTAATTCTTCCAGATGTAAATCTATGTCATTATTGATCTTAAATTTATCACCTTTCACTACTCCTATATTAATAGCTCTAAGATTTTTCTGTAAAGCTATTTCTGAAATTTTTTCAAAATTATTCGGATCTGCTGAAACTATGAAACTACTTTGGAATTCAGAAAATAATTCGAAGTCTTTTCTTAATTTAAAATTGTAAATTATTTCACAGCCTATGGAATTATTTTTATCCATGATACAACATTCAGCAAGAGCAATTGCAAGTCCACCATCAGAAATATCATGTGCAGATTTTATAAACTTAGATTGAATAAGTTCAAGTATTATTTCCTGAACTTCTTTCTCAACAACAGGATTTATGTCCGGTGCATCACCCTGAGGTTCTCCATACAAAAGATTATAATATTCACTGCTGCCTATACTTTTTTCATTAACATTGTTCAGATCAATTCCACTAATCAGTATAACAATATCATTTTCATTTTTAAAATGACTTGTCATAATGTTTGCTTTATTTTCAATTAAGCCAAGCATTCCAATCACAGGAGTAGGGTAGACGGCATGATCTTTGGACTGATTATAAAAACTTACATTACCGCCCGTTACAGGTGTGTCAAGAATTTTACATGCATCACCGATTCCTTTTAGAGCTTCAGAGAATTGATAATAAACTTCAGGATTATATGGATTTCCAAAATTAAGACAGTTTGTAATTGCAATTGGTTTTGCACCAGTGCAGACTACATTCCTTGCACTCTCGCAGACAGCTATCATTCCTCCTTTAAATGGATTAAGATAGACATACCGACCGTTGCAATCGACTTTAACAGAAAGAGCTTTTTCGGTTTCTTTAATTCTAATTACAGAAGCATCTCCACCCGGCAGTATTACTGTATTTGTCCTGACCTGTGTATCGTACTGTTCATACACCCAGTTTTTATTAGTGATATTTGGTGATGCCAAAAGTTTCAATAATATATCGTTAAGATCATCGGGTTCATTTATACTTGCCGGATCGAATTTTCTTTTCTCATCAATATATTTTGGAAAGCTGATCTCTCTTACATTTACAGGAGCACCGCCTCCAAGGACAAGTTCAAATGCAGGTACATCGGCTTCGAGTTTACCTTTGTAAAAAATTTTTATCCTGTCTTCTTTTATTACTTTACCGATCTCTACACAATTCAGATCCCATTTATCAAAAATATCTTTAGCAATATTCTCCTTTCCTTTTTCAATGACAACAAGCATTCTTTCCTGAGATTCTGAAAGCATAATCTCATAAGATGTCATGTCCTTATCTCTAAGAGGTACAAGGTCAAGATTAATTTCCATTCCGCATTTCCCTTTTGCACTCATTTCACTTGTAGAGCAGGTAATACCTGCAGCACCCATATCCTGAATTCCTACGACAGCACCGCTTTTTATTAATTCCAAAGTTGCTTCGAGTAAAAGCTTTTCAGTGAACGGATCACCGACCTGTACATTTGGTCTCTTGGATTCAGAGTCTTCAGAAATTTCCTCTGATGCAAATGTCGCTCCATGAATACCGTCTTTACCCGTAGATGAACCGACTATGAACACCGGATTTCCTATACCGCTTGCTTCAGCAGTTGCAGTACCGTCATGTTTTACAATTCCAACTGCCATTGCATTGACAAGAGGGTTGTCATTGTAGCAGTTTTCAAAATAGACTTCACCGCTGATAGTCGGTACACCGAAACAGTTACCGTAATCACCGATGCCTTTGACTACATTTTTAAAAAGGAATTTATTTCTTTTCGTCTGTTCATCTTTTGAATTATTAGAATTATTTGAATTATTTTCATTATCAATTTTTCCGAATCTAAGTGAATTTAAAGCGGCGACCGGTCTGGCTCCCATTGTAAAAATATCACGAAGAATTCCGCCGACACCTGTTGCTGCTCCCTGATACGGCTCGACTGCAGAAGGGTGATTGTGAGACTCGATCTTAAAAGCAACAGCAAGTCCGTCTCCAATATCCACCAAACCTGCATTCTCATCACCTGCACTTACAAGCAGTCTCTTCCCGCTGCGAGGGAGTTTTTTAATTTCAAGAATGGAATTTTTGTATGAACAATGCTCGCTCCACATCACTGAAAAAATACCAAGCTCAGTATATGTCGGAGTACGACCTAGAATTTTTAAGATCCTTTCATATTCATCTTCGAGTAAACCGAGACTTTTTGCTACTTCTAAATTTATAACAGGGTCAGACATTTTTATGAAAAATTTTTAACAAGTATAGTTAAATGACAATAGTTTTTTTAGTCATATAAAAATTATTTTAAGGAAAATTCTGAAATAATATAGCTGTTCAGAACTTAGTGCTCGTTCCCAATCTCCTGATTGGGAACGCACATGAAATTGAAACTCCGTTTCAAACAAGACCTGTGAATTATAAAGCCAAACTTTGGTCTATTAGAATTGAATCTGTATTCTATTTAAAACAGAATTTCTTGTATTATAAAATTAATTTGGTGAATCTTATACTCATATTAATTTGACGGAAATAGATTAATTCCATAATTTAAAAAATCAGTTCAGAACTTTTCAAAATTTCTGCAGATCTCTATCAAAGCTCTCGCAGCTTCTTCGATAGATCTGACCGGACATCGAGTCTCTGTAAAATTGTAATCGCCTCCGCCACAGGGTAGTCCTAGGAAAAAACAGTTGTCTGTTTTATGTCTGTACACATCAGTTTCATCCATATTCGCAACAGGATCGGGACAGTCTTTGTAAATATCATAGCTGAAATCAGTCAGCACAGTATTTAAAAAAGATCTCACTTTTTCTGATGCACATTTCTCGATGACAAAATCTTTATCAGTAGGAGTACCGGTTACATCTATTACAATTACTAGATCTTCTTTTCTTACTTCTTTGGCTACTTCACGTGCGCCTCTCATATCTATTTCTTCATCAGGAGTAAGCTCCATTCTGACATAATCGAAATTTATCTGTCCGCTGAAAAAAGCTTTCATAGCAGTATAAACCCCTGCATAATTATCAAGAAATCCTATATAAAAATCGTCTTCAATTTTCAAACTTACTCTTTTGTAATTTGTATCGGCATGAGCTGAAATAATTATCATTTTTCTGAAATGTTATATTTATTTTTATAAAAAAGTGAAGTACCTGAGACTACAAGCAGGGGATTGACAAGGACATTGATTACGGGAATGAATGTAAGTATGAATGCCATTGCTCCGAATCCCATTGATGATTTTTTTTGAGATAAAATAATGCCAAGCTTTTTTCGGAATCCTGTCAGCTTTCTTGTCATAGGATAGTCCATGTAATCAAGCGCATTATAAAAAAATGAGAAAAGACTTCCGAATACAAGAGATATAGTATTTCCTATCATAGGTATGAAGTTGATTAAAAAAAGCGGCACTATGAAAAGTAAATAAAATAGTATTTTTTTTAATTCTTCTTTAATGCTGAAATAAGTTTCCCTCGAAAATGAAAGTCCGCTTTCAAGATGAATCCCAAATTCATTTATCTCGATCAGCTTTGACATCCTCTCATTAAATGGTGCTGAAACAAGTCCGCCGAATATTACAAAAGTGAAATAGCAAATGAGAAGTACTAATAAGAATGAAAATATTTTAAGAAAATAACCGAATATTATTACTAACAAATTATTGGGTACATTGTCATTCAGAACTTCTGAAGAGCTGCCTATCAGCCAGTTATAGGAATAAAAAAAAATTGTTCCGTAGATGATCAGATTGATCACCATCGGAACAATTGAATATAATATTAATTTAGGATATTTGAAAAATAAGTTTATACATTTAAACGGATAAAAAAAACCGTGTATAAAATTATTCATTATTCAATATCTCAAAATTTTAATTGTTAATTTTTTAAAACAAAAAAATTACAGATTACTTAATACCAAAAGCTTTTTTAATTTTGTCAACGTAATCAAGTTTTTCCCATGTAAACAATTCGACCTTTACTTTTTTATCTTTTCCGTCAGGAGTCTTGAATGTCTTGGTTACAACTTCATTCTTTCTACCCATGTGTCCGTAAGCTGCTGTCTCACTGTAAATCGGATTTCTTAATTTAAGTCTTTGCTCAATAAAATATGGTCTCATGTCAAATAATTTTTCCACTACTTCGGAAATCTCACTGTCTTTTTTATCGATCTTGCTGGTGCCATATGTATTAACAAATATATTCATTGGTTTTGCAACACCGATTGCATAAGAAACCTGAACTAGTACTTCTTCACATACTCCTGCAGCAACTAAATTTTTTGCAATGTGTCTGGTAGCATAAGCTGCTGACCTGTCAACTTTGGAAGGATCTTTTCCTGAGAATGCTCCGCCTCCGTGTGCACCTTTGCCGCCGTATGTATCGACGATGATCTTTCTGCCTGTAAGTCCGGTGTCGCCGTGCGGTCCGCCAATTACAAAGTTACCGGTCGGATTTACATGATATTGAATGTGACCATTTAAAAGCTGACCATAATTCTTATACTTCGCTTTTACTCTTGGAATAAGAATATTCTTTACATCAGCTTCAATTTTGCTTCTCATTGCTTTTTCACTGCTAAACTCGTCATGCTGAGTAGACACAACAATTGTCTTAATGCTCTTTGGTTTATTGTTATCGTCATACTCAATAGTTACCTGCGATTTAGAATCAGGTCTAAGATATTTCATTACTTTATTTTCTCTTCTGATCTCAGCAAGTTCATAAAGTAATATATGTGAAAGATCCAGCGGCAGCGGCATATAATTTTTGGTTTCGTTAGTTGCATAGCCAAACATCATTCCCTGATCTCCTGCTCCCTGATCTTCTTTCTTACTTCTTACTACTCCCTGATTTATATCTTTTGACTGCTCATGAATTCCCGAAAAAACTCCGCAGGACTCTGCATCAAATTTATATTCACTTTTTGTATAACCGATCTTTTCAATTACTCCTCTTGCTATGCTTTGCACGTCAAGATAGATCTTTGAGTTTACTTCACCTGCTAAAACTACCTGACCTGTTGTCACTAAAGTTTCACATGCAACTTTTGCATTTGGATCAAACGCTAAAAAATTATCGATCAACGCATCTGAAATCTGATCAGCAACTTTATCCGGATGTCCTTCTGAAACTGACTCAGAAGTAAATAGATATGACATTAATTATTTCTCCTTATTATATATTTAATTTATTAATATTATTTTAAATGTAAAAACTTATTTCTACTCTAGACTTTCAAGTACTAACTCTGCGACGTCTTTCACTTTTACTTCTTCACTCTTTTCTTTTTCCTTTAATCCGTCTGTTAACATTGTCATGCAAAAAGGACAAGCTGATACAATTGTATTCGCTCCGGTTTCTAAGGCTTCCTCAGTCCTTTCTATATTTACTCTTTTTCCTACTGTCTCTTCGAGAAACATCCTTCCTCCTCCGGCACCACAGCAAAATCCTTTGTCTTTTGATCTGGCCATTTCCACTACATTGATTCCCGGAATGCTTTTAATGGATTCTCGCGGCTGCTCATATATATTGTTATATCTTCCAAGGTAACATGAATCATGATAAGTAACTGTTTCTTTATTTTCCTTTACAGGTAATAATTTTTTTTCTTTAACAAGATCGTCAATAAACTCTGTGTGATGTGTTACTTCAAGATCCACGCCGAATTTGCCATACTCATTTTTTAAAGTATGCATGCAGTGAGGACATGCTGTGACTACTTTTTTAACGTTGAATTTTTTTAATGTATCTGCATTTTGCTGAATAAAAGACTGTGCAAGAAATTCATTACCGAGTCTTCTGGCCGGATCACCTGTACATTTTTCTTCACTTCCCAGCACTCCGTATTTAACGCCTGCTTTATTTAAAAGCTGAGCAAATGATTTGGTTACGTTTCTGTATCTTTTATCAAAAGCACCTGCGCAGCCTGACCAGAATACAACATCAAGTTCGTCAGCACTTCCGATATTTGATAATTTTTTTAAATGATTTTCCTTTCCTTCTTTTGCAAGTTCATCGCTGAGATCATCTATCCAGTCATTTCTCTGCTCAGCACCAAATGCCCACGGAGATTCATTATTTTCTAGATTTCTGAATACAGTATTCATCTCGGCAGGGAAGTCTGACTCCATCATTACAAGATCTCTTCTCATGTCAATAATTGGTGTGACTTGGTCTATCATCACCGGGCATTCCTGAACGCATGCCATACATGTAGTGCATGCCCAAAGTTCTTCCGGTGAAATATAATCATGAACAAGATTTTTATTTAAAGCCGGATCATCTTCTATTTTACCAATTACAGCAGGTCCTTTTTCAGAAGTACGTTTTCTGATCTTTGTAACTATAAGTTTTGGGTTGAGAAGTTTACCTGTAATATTCGCGGGACAAACGGAAGTACATCTTCCGCATTCAGTACATGTATATCCGTCCAGTAAATTTTTCCAGGTCAGGTCTTCGACATCTTTTGCTCCATATTGTACAATAGATTCATCTTCGAAATTGATTGGATTTAAAACTATTCCCTGATACGGAATTTCATAATTTGAAAAGAATGTATTTGGAACTGAAGAGAGTACATGAAAATGTTTTGAGTATGGCAGATAATTTAAAAATCCAAGTACGACAATAATATGTGCCCAGAAGAAAAATTCATATGCAGGCTCTGAGCCTGATGTGAAAAACCCTGCGATGAAAGCAGAGACAGGTCTGTAACCTTCAGATGCTCCGAGTAAAATTCTTTCCACGCTCATTCCAAACATTGTTATCATCACAATTGCAATCATTACCAGAATAAATGAAGCATCAAGCTTTGCAGCTCTTTCGACCTGAAGTCTTTTCGGAGTTCCGATATATCTTCTGAAAAGCGAAAAAATTACAGTTACAAGAACGAGTGCACCAAAGAAATCCTGCAGGAAAGTGATTACACTATAAAATGGTCCGAGAAATGAAAATGAAAATTCAGGAAAGAAACCTTCTATGATAGATTCTAAAACTACTATCAGCAGAATAACAAAACCCCAGTAAATAAACAGATGCAAAATACCTGCGAGTTTACTTCTGAGAAGTTTAGTCTGAAGGAATGCTATCTTAATGGTATTGCTGATCCTTTTTGGAATATCACCGAATCGGTTATCCGGCTTTCCCATCTTTATATAAGAAAGATATTTACTGATTGAGTAAATAAAAAAACCGATCGATCCGAAAAAAATAATTCCGAATATTAAAGGTCTCAGCATTAAGAGATATATGTTTTGTAATTCAAGCACTCAAATTAATTAAATAGATTTAAATATTAAAGATATTTGTAATGATTTTTTTGATTTTGGAAAAACAGTTATTTGTAATTTTTTTAATTGCTATTTCAATTTTTAAATTATTTAAAACAAATTTTCAGAGAAATTAATATGTTGAATAAACTTTTTATGATACTTAATTTCTACCCGTTAAATTTTTCGTGAGTTGAGATTATTGCCGAAATGGCGGAACTGGTAGACGCACTGGACTCAAAATCCAGCGAGACTCAAATCTCGTAAGGGTTCGACTCCCTTTTTCGGCACTAATTAATAAAATCTTAATCTTTATATAAATTAATTAAACTAATTTAACATCTGAAACCTTAATATTACTTATTTAACTAACTTAACTTAAGGAGTAAAAAAATGTGCGGAATAGTAGGATATATAGGAAACAGGGAATGTCTGGAATTTATTATAGATGGACTTAAAAGACTTGAATACCGCGGATATGATTCTGCAGGTGTTGCAATCTTAAATGAGCATGACAATATTCTGTCTTATAAAAAGAAGGGCAAAGTAAAAGAACTGGAATCACAGTTTGATAAAGAGATCTTAGCTGGCAAGACCGGTATCGGACATACAAGATGGGCGACTCACGGTGAACCGAATGACATAAACGCTCATCCACAGATGGACATGACCGGTAATATTGCAATCGTGCACAATGGAATTATTGAGAATTACAAAACTCTAAAGAAAAAATTAGAAAAGGAAAATTTTACTTTCAGTTCTGATACTGATACTGAAGTACTTGCAAACCTTATTCAATATCATTTCAAAATAAATAATGATTTTGAGAAAGCTGTAAGAATTTCTTTGAATGAAGTCGAAGGTGCATACGGCATTGCGATCTTAAATAAATCCGAACCTGATAAAATAATTATTGCAAGAAACGGAAGTCCGCTGATGTTTGGTCTTGGAAAAGATGAGATCATTGTTTCTTCTGATGCAGCTGCAATAATAAATATTACAAAAAATGTGATATATCTGGAAGACGGGGAAATGGCAGTTCTGAGAAAAGATAGTTTTAAGATCAAGACTACAAAAGACAAAGAAATATTCAGAGAGATACAGAGGATTGATTATGATCTGGAAGAAATTGAAAAAGGCGGTTATGAACATTTTATGTTAAAGGAAATTTGTGAACAGCCGGACGCTATTCAGAATACATACAGAGGCAGAATAAATTTTGATACCGGTGAAGTAAAAATAGGCGGACTTGATTCTGTAAAAGATAAACTAATTAATGCAAAAAGGATCATTATCATTGCTTGCGGTACTGCCTGGCATGCAGGACTGGTTGGGGAATATCTCTTTGAAGAATATTGCAGAATACCCACGGAAGTGGAATATGCTTCAGAATTCAGATACAGAAACCCGATCATAAATAAAGATGACGTAGTAATATTTATTAGTCAGAGCGGCGAGACTGCTGATACTATGGCTGCTTTGAAAGAAGCAAAAAGGCTTGGTGCAACAGCAGTCGGTATTGTAAATGCTGTCGGCAGTTCCATTGCAAGAGCAGTGGATGCAGGTACGTACATTCATGCCGGACCGGAGATCGGCGTTGCTTCTACTAAAGCATTTACCTGTCAGTTGATGTCTCTTATTTTGATTACTTTAATGATAGGTGAGGCTAAGGGTACAATTTCAGAAAAGGATAAAAAAGAAATTGCAGATGAGCTGAAATTATTACCCGGTAAAATCAATGAGATTATTGAAAGGAAAAATGATTTTAAATTTATAGCTGAAGAATTTAAAGATTCAAAAAATTTCTTATATCTCGGCAGGGGATTGAATTTTCCGGTTGCTCTCGAAGGTGCATTAAAGCTTAAGGAAATTTCATACATTCATGCCGAAGGTTATCCGGCTGCTGAAATGAAACACGGACCGATAGCATTAATAGACGAAAATATGCCGGTGGTATTTATTGCTCCAAAAGATAAAACATATGACAAAATAGTTTCAAATATAGAAGAGATCAAAGCAAGAAAAGGTAAGATACTGACTATTGCTACTCAAAATGATGAAGAGATAAATCTTTATTCTGATTTTATCATGAGAGTACCAAAAACACTGCCGATATTTTCACCGATATTAAACAGTATCCCGCTTCAGTTTCTCTCCTATTATATAGCAACAGCTAGAGGATGTAATGTAGATCAGCCAAGAAATCTGGCAAAAAGTGTAACTGTGGAATAAATATTTAAAAAAAGTTATTGAATAAATAAAATAAAAAAACCCCTTTAACTAAACTGTTAAAGGGGTTTTTTGTTTTATGAAATAAGTGATTGAAAAAAAAATTGAATTATACAACAAAAATACTTATTTTAATAGTTCCAAAAACCAATTAAAAAAATTTACATAAATTAAACCAAAAGAAAGGAAATGAAATGAAAAAAAATTTTTCATTCTTGGTTGTTTTTGCTTTTTTAATCTCTTCAATTATTCTCGGTTTCTCGATGAGCAATACCAGCGATGATAAACCAAGTAGAAGATCAGATTACAAAACTGACAACGTAAGTGCAACATCAGATAACATCAGAAATCCAATGGACCAGAGAGGTCCTAGAACTTTTGACAAATCAACTCCAGTCGAAACTAGGGAATTAGATGCTCCTTATTATACAGATAATTTCGACGGAGCAAACGACACTACCTCTCTAAAAGCCAGAGGTTATGGTGTTTATTACAGAGGCGGTGGTGCACAGGGTCTAACTGCAACATGGTATCAGGGTACCATTGCAGTTTTTAATGCATTTAATGGTCCGGATACAGGGTATGTAGCTGCAAATTATAACGTAGTTACAGGTGCTAATAACATTGACAGTTGGTTAGTTTTACCTGCCAATAATGTTTCTGCCGGCGATTTTATTAAATTCTATTGCAGATCCATAGTCAGTAACCCTTTCCCTGATTCAGTCAGAGTAATGTATAATGCTTCAGGTGGTTCCACTCCTGAAAGTGCAGGCTGGGTAGAATTAGGCAGATTTTTGGCTAATCCATTAGCATCTGGTTGGGAATTAAGATCTTATTCAGTATCTACTTCCGGAGCAACTGGACGATTTGCTATCAGATATAATGTTGTAGACGGCGGTCCATTAGGAAATAACAGTAATTTTATAGGTATTGATGCATTGACATTAGAACCACCTGCAGGTTCCAGTGACATTGCAACTACTGCAATTAATGCTCCTGGAAATTTACTATTACCAACACCTACAATAGCACCAAAAGCTACTTATCAGAATGTTGGATCTGCAGCACAGACAAATATACCGGTTACTTTCAAAATTACAGGTCCGGTACCTTATACAAGTACTAAAATGATTGCTTCATTAGGTGTAGGTGCTTCAATTACTGTTACATTTGACAGTACATTTGTTCCTACTGCCGGTTCTTATAATAATACAGTTTATTGCAGTCTTGGATCAGATGGAAATAGATCTAACGACACACTTAAAAGCTCATTTAATGCAGTCGATGCAAATTACGGAACACAGAATGGAATTTCCTTTGCAAATACTTTAGCAACTGGTGCTCCTTCTTATCCGACATTCTGCTGGAAAGATACTTCCGGAAGTACTAGTCTCTATGTTGACACTGCGAATGTTTCCAGTGCTCCTTTTACTGGTTCATTAGATGACGGATACTGGAGAGTTGGAAATGCGCTTAATGGCAAAAAGATCAGATTGGGCGGAGTTTCATATGATTCATTCTTTGTTGCTACAAACAGTATTGTTGGATTCGCAAATAATTCCGGATTAACATCTTTCTCACCTTCTACTTCATCTACTGTCAGACCAGCTATTTATCCACTATGGATGGATATGGACTGGAGAGGTACAAGCAGAATTGGATCCGGCAGGATAAGTTATAAAGTCATAAATGATTATCAGCTTTTAATTTCTTATGACAGAGGATATGAATATGCTGGAGGTGTACCAGAAGCTAATGATTACGTAAGTTACCAGGTCGTAATTGAATTAATGGATGCTAATGCATCAGCTAATTCAAGAATGATCGTTCAGATTGCAGATGGAACAGATGGTAGAACAGGAAGCCAATTCCTGACATATTATAATACAAATTTACTTAACACTCATTCAATGGGAGTTCAGACAGCAGCAGGAAATGCTGCATATTACAGATTTGCAAATCCTTTAACGTCAACATATCCGGGACCATTATTCGGACCTTCAAATACACAGCTTGCAGTTGAATACGGTAATAATGCAAGTGTCTTAAATCAGTCATGTACAACTGTTGGATTTACTTTTACAGGTTCAATAGAAGCTATGACTCCTTTTGCAACAGGTGATACTATAAATGTTCAGCTTAGAGGCTCAACTTCACCTTATGCAGTTGTTGATGCTATGAAAGGTTATATGAACGGATCTGGTGTATTAAGTGGTGTGTTCGAAAAAGGCGGACTTGGACCTTATTATGTAAGATTTAGTCACAGAAATGCACTTGAAACATGGAGCTCAGGTAACGTTTCTCCTGCAGGACTTTCTTCTTCTTATGACTTTACTACAAATATAAATAAAGCTTTCGGAAACAATATGGTAAATATTGGCGGAGAAGCTAGTTTCTATTCTGGTGATGTCACTCAAGATGGTGTTATAGACGTTACAGATTTAAGTGATATTGATAATGATGCATATAATTTTGTTAGCGGTTATGTAAAAACTGACGTTAACAATGACGGTGTAGTAGATGTAACTGATGCAACTTATGCAGATAATAATGCTTACAATTTTGTTGCTGCAATAATTCCATAAAATATTTATCAGTTATTTTGCAATAAATAAAAACAGGGTAGATTTTTTACCCTGTTTTTTTATTATTTAAAATTAGAAGTTCATCAAACTTCATGTAAATAGTAATGAATCAGTAATCTATGCTGCAGTTTTATTCCTTTAAATAATTATTTGTACAATAAACTATAAACATTGAACAATGAACATTGAACATTGAACATTGAACATTGAACATTGAACATTGTGTCAAGGTGGATTTAAGTTAGAATTTTTTTATTTTTATTGTATACATTTATTGTTAGATTGTATAAATATTTTTTTATTAAACCATTTAAAAATTATAATTAAAACTACGAAAGGAGATTCAATTAGATTTTTTTACTTTACCTAATATATTAGAAAAGAAAATTAATTCAGATTTCCCAAGGAAGACAGATCTGAGTTACTTAAAAAAATCTAATCTGCAACAAAGTTATAAACAAGTCTTCTCAACATTAACATTAACAAACTTTTTATTAATTAAACAAAATTTAAAATCATGAAAAAATTACTTTTGATTTTTACAATGGTATTATTTGCTATGATAGGCAATGATTCCTTTGCTCAGCTTAATGAAAGCTTTACCGGTGTTACATTTCCACCGACCGGATGGACACGTGCAACATATTTAGGATCAGGCGGTGCTTACTCTAGAAGTACTGCTTCCTTCAGAACTACTCCCGCATGTGCATTATCAAATTTTGGTTCTGCTACCGGAAGTGAAAATTATCTGAAGACTCCTCAATTTACTCCAATTGCAAATGATAGTCTGGTTTTTTGGTTTAGACAATCATTTACAACTGTATATGTTGATACTTTTACAGTATTAGTGTCTACTACTGATACTGCAAAAGGAAGTTTTACACCTTTACTGACTTTGATAGATGGAGTAAATTATCCTACAGCAGCAACCTATGGAAGATTTGCTGTTGCTTTAGGAGCTTATACAGGTACACCTGTATATATTGCTTTCAGACACAGAGATAATGATGGTGATGCAGTCAGAATAGATGATATATCTACATTAATACCACCTCCTCCCGGAGATGATGTCGGAGTATCGGCAGCATTTTTTGGTAATCCTTTAAAGATAATATCTGCTGGAAAAGGATATGATATGACTGCAACTGTAACAAATTATGGTGTACCGACTCAAAATGTTGTTCCGGTATACTATACAGTAAATGCCGGTCCACAGGTTGGTCCTGTCAATACAGTTGGACCTATTTTAACCAGTGGAACAGAAAACGTTGTGTTCAGCGGTGGTAATGCATTTGTTCCACTATCAGCCGGTTCATATACTATTAAAGCATTTACAGCTTTAGTCGGTGATATAAATCCAGCTAATGACACAACTACAATATTAGTAACGGTTTTTGATAAAATTTCTACATTCCCATATACTGAGACTTTTACACTGGCAACAGGATGGACTACATTCGGGAATGCTGCATGGGGATTACTACCTTGTGTAAATCCTGATGGAGTGGCAGCGGATAATGCAGCCAGAGCTAATTTTTACAGTATCGCTAATGGAGCTTATTTGACATTAAGATCACCTGAAATGGATTTTACCGGAATGTCAAATCCTGTTCTTGATTTTTATGTTGCTTACAAGACTTATACCGGAGGTGAAAGTGATACATTAAGAGTAATGGTTTCCACTGACGGTGGTGTGACTTTTAGTCCTGCAGCCACTTCATATAACAAATCATGGGATTCAGATCCTTCGCTGGCAACTTTACCACCAAATGGTGCAGGTTATACACCTACTTTAGCTTCTCAATGGAGACATGAAACTGTAGATCTTTCCAATGTAGGAAATATGAGTAACGTTGTCATTGGTTTCGTTGGAGTTTCTGATTTTGGAAATAATGCTTTTGTAGATAACGTTATCGTCTCACAGCCAAACAGTTTGTGTATAGATAATGTAACTGCTCCTGGATCTTACAATTGTAATATCTTAGTTACACTCGATTTCGTTACACTTCCAGCACCACCTCCAGCAGGAATTCAATCCTCTGCTAGTGTTAAAAAGAATGAAAAAGCTGTTTTTGAAACAAATGATAATATAGCTTCATATTATGGTAATGGTGTATTTAATTCATACAATGAATCAGACAATCCAAACGGTGGAACTGCTTTTATTTCACAATATACAAATAATAATCCGGGTCAGACTATTGCTGTAAACGGTGCTGCGACTTCAGGTGACGGATCCATTTTCACACCTTCTAATGCTTATCATGATTACTGGTTTTCTGTTACTTATGACGGAAATGATCAGTCAGGTTATGCAACTTATGACATCACTATCGATCTTGATGGATTAGTTTTTATCGATCCATTGAAATTATATGTAATGAAAAGAACTGACGCTACAGGATCATGGGAATGTCAGAATACAACAGTTGTTGGTAATGCATTAAAAGTAACAGGTCTTACAGATTTCTCTGATTTTGCAATCGGCGGATCAGAACCTCTTCCTGTTGAATTATCTTCTTTCGTATCTACAACAAGCGGAAGTAATGTAACTCTTAACTGGACTACAGCTTCAGAGATCAATAACTCAGGATTTGATATCGAAAGATCATCAGTCTCAGGTACTTGGTCAAAAGTAGGAAACGTATCAGGTAACGGTACTTCAACTACTCCAAACAGTTATTCTTATACAGACAGAAACTTAGCATCAGGTTCATACAGCTACAGACTGAAGCAGGTTGATTTCAATGGTAACTTCGAATATTACAACTTAAGTAATGAAGTTATTGTCGGAATTCCTGTAAAGTATGACCTTTCACAAAACTATCCAAATCCTTTCAATCCATCAACGAAGATCAATTATGCTCTTCCTACAGATGGACTAGTAAGCATGAAGATATTTGATATGTCAGGTAAAGAAGTAATGTCTCTTGTAAATGAAG
>JBATSB010000095.1:0-40000 GCA_049293015.1 Ignavibacteria bacterium | reverse complement strand
AACCACTACCGTTAGCATTTGGATGTCTGTCATCGGTTGAAATCATAACAGTGCCGTTAGTTATTTTAGGATGCAGTAAATTTATGTACACACCTTTTAAGTTACATACGCGTTCATGGTAGTCATAAATTGTACCTGATTGAAAATGTCCTTCGCATACCTGATGTTCAGGCTTGTAATATTTGTATGCATAGATCCGAGAGTTCATGATCACAATCGAATAATCATTTTCGTTTAAAACTTTAATCAGATTCATCAGACCTTCGCCGGCTAATTTGTTCCGGTAGTAACTCTGTAAACTCAGCAGCTCACGATTATATAAATCATTGACTTTATCAATAGCTTCTTTTAACTGTGTTTCAAATACAGTTTTTAAATACTTAGCCGAACTAATAAAATCTATTTCAGACTCGATTACTATTTCTTTTACTTTGATCGTATCTTGTTTTGATGCTATCAACTTTGAATAGACATCATTGAATGTAAGTTCTTTGGTTATGGTGTGTTCAAGTGTGTTTTGAAATTCTGTAATGTCAACTGTATCGCCTGAATTTATTTCGGTTATAAATGATTTGATGTTTTCCATTTATTGGTTTTAATTTTTAAAAAGATGGAGCAAGTGTGAATACACCTGCTCCTGTTGATATGTTAATTTAGTAGTCGTTAGAAAAGTGTCGTGTTATTATGCAGCCACGTTATAGCGGACGATTGCGATAGGATCAGTGAATTCACCGTTTTCTACATCAGTGCTTGAAATGGATCTGCCGTCAGCATCAAAAATATCAAACTTGCCTATCTGATTTTCCCGGGCGATGGATTTGATTTTCTCTACAAGCGCTATGCCTGATGTATTTGTTACATCATATTTATTTCCGTTACATTTTACTATGGTCTTATCGGCAACAGTTGTTCCTGAGCCTGATTCTTGGTCCCACATTTTTTACTCCTTTGATTTTTAGTTTTTAAATTTAGGTTTGTTGTTGCTGTTCGAAATTATATTTCGGCTAATGCCGGTAAATCTTCGAGGAAATAGTTTGGCAGATTTGATTCTACTGAGTTAAAATGATTTGCAGTATTTCTTTGAGGTATATCCTGTAAAGGTATATCTGATTCTTCGAGTGATACAGTCATATCGTCATAGTCGTAATCTGAATCTCCTGATGAATCTTTGTCATCATAAGATTCTTCATGGATGTTCCAGTCATCACATGCGAGTTCTTCAGCCTCTTCTTCGTTTTCTGCGTAGACAATTCCAGTGAGTTCTGCGTATTGGGTATAGCTGTATGGTACTTTTATAAAATATTTGTTCATGATTAATAAATAATTTAAGTTGACTAGTCATATATATTATACCAGGAAAAGCATTAAAATAACTTTGTAATTTAATAATCCTTAATAGTTTTAAAATTCAGTTAAAATAAAATTTATTCCTGAAATTTTTGTGAATTGAAAATTCAAAATAAATTAGGAATTATCATAAAGATTTATTTAAGGTTACTTCTAAATTTCAAAGAAGAATTATATAATGATATTATAAAATTAAATTTATGAAAAAAATTATTACTTACATTTTTTTACTATTATTTTTCTTAAACTTTAATACTACCTATTCTCAGGTTTATTTGGGAGAAATAGAGAAGGAAGGAATTCTTATTAGTGAAACTTTAAAAAATTCGAAATTTTCTCCAGAGTATTTACAAGAAAAGTTGGATTTTTTATCCAAAAAATATGGAGATAATGTTATTTTTGATAATCTGCAGGATGAATTTAAAGATTTTACCAATATAAAAATCGGAGAAAAATATTTTATCTCTTGTTCTGAAAATTTAACAAGTGAATCTGTTTCTGGATATACTATCTATAACTTCTATGGAATGTTTGAAGAATTTTATCCGCTTATTTCAAATAAAACTAATCTTTGTAAATACAGCAGTTATGAGTACCCGGAAAAGTATAAAAACTTAGTTATAATATCGAAGGATTCTCTTTTTGAAAAAATAAACTTTACACCCATGATTAGTGGGATTCCAATTGGGTTTAAACAAAGGATACTTCAGGATGTAAAAAACTTTGAAGTGTACCGTAAAGAATCTTCGAACTTTGAGAAAGAATATATAACGGAAGTTAATAATGAAGATATAATTTTTTTTAGAGGGAGTTTCTGCAATAAATCAGAAGCAGAATATTTTGTAACATATTTGAGACAAAGTGAAAGTGATTATATTAATTCAAATTATGTAATGAATTATGACGCAAAAGTGATTGAATTTTTTACCACTCCCCGGGAGGTTTTTGAATACCGTAAGATTATTGGAATTTGCGACTATGATAATGATGGTTTAGATGAAATACTAATTGATGTAGGATACTATGAAGGTGGGGGTTATGAATTATGGAAATATAAAAATAGCAAGTTTATTAAAATTGCAGAAGGATTTTATTTTGGTGTTTAATAGAAATTAGAATTTTATAAAACTCTAAAACAATAGTCCAAATATTCTGTGAAGTAAATATGTACAGTATTGAATTAAGTACGACAAAAGACGTTCGAGCCGAATCCTGATTTAAGAGTCAAACCAGTTATCTGTTTAAAGCTAAGAATAATAATTAATAATTATAAAATTAATATCTAACTCTTGGCTAAAGTGTTAGCAGTTTTGTTAGCAGTTTTGCAATAAAAAAGCCCAAAATAATCGATTCTGGACGGAGTAAAAGTGTAAAAACAGCTAAATTTTGATGTTATCGAAGGTATAAATATGATTCGTAATCAGCAGGTCGTCTGTTCAATTCAGATCACCAGCTCGAGAATTAAACCCTGTAAAGATAAGACTTTACAGGGTTTTTAATTCTATGTAATGTGTTGAGTTTATATTCTTGAGAACGATTCTGGAACGAAAAATCATATTTATAAGAATTTATATTATTATAAATTATTTTCGCAAATGAACATTGAAAATCAAATTATATGAAAACATAAAATTTTTGTCTTAAGGAAGATTGTTGTTTTAAGAGTAAAAAAATATTACTTAATTAATTTACTTTGATTTGCTTTTGTATATATTGAATCATTTGTAAATTTTTGTATTTTATTTATTAACCAACCTTGATAGTTAAAATTTTGAAAATTAATAATTTCCGAGTTCAAGTCTGTGGCATCAACATTTGGATCACCCTCATTTAAATAAATCATTTTTTCAAGAATATTTAAAAATTTATAAAGTTTTGTTTTCCTTTCTTTTGGAACTAGTTTATTTCTACATAAAAATTGTCTATAATTTTTTAAAAGGCATAACAAATTTTCAATGTATCCTAAATCATAATACAACATTAAATAAAGAATTTTTATATCATATTTAATAATAAATGAATCCTCATTAATTTTAGTTAAGTGTTCAAAGGCAATATCTAAATTTTCTTTATTCTTTTTTATTGTTCCTTTATGATAAAAAAATTCAGCATAAGATAGATTCACAATGTTCTGCATTTTCTCAGGATGAAGGTATTGTGAATATTCTGATATAAAGTTATCAGTCCAATCGAATTTAAGTAGACGTAATGCTAATATTAATATGTTTCTAAACAAGCCCTCATCAATATAATTAGACTTTTCATCAAAAAATAACTTTTCCTTTAAAAAAGTGTTATACAATCCAAAGAGTTCAATGTCGTTAGTATTTTTAATGTTGTTTGAAGTAGTTTTAATTACGCAATAGGAAATTAGCATTGAGTAATGGTAAGATTGTTCATCTTTACTAAGCTGTTTAAAATGTTTAGATACAAATGATTTATAATCAATATAACCTTGTATACTTTCTGGATTTTGAAAAGCGTAGAAAAGTTTTAAATAAAGGTCTAACATAAAGTTATTATTGTCAACTTCTTTTACAATTGAAGAAAGTTTAGCTATGTCAATAGTATTTATTATTTTTATCGAAAATGAAGTTTCAAAAACGTTAAACTTTTGACCTTTAATATAGAGTTTTAAATGTGAATTTATTAACTCACATATAAAAAAATTTATTAAGTAAATAATATAATTTTTTAATATTTCTACATTGCCTGTTACATCAACTCTTGTCTTTTGACTTTCATTTATAATACAGTTGTTAAATTTACACAATTCAATCAAACTTTTTGAGTAATGATAATTACTATCTTCACCATTTTTTTCGAGCAAATTCAAAGTCCTCTTCAAATTCAAATAAAATTGATTACTATGCCCTTTATTTATCAATGATTTCATTAAAAAGATTTCTTTTTCAATTCCGCTATCAAATAATTGCTCAATAATTAGGAATCGTTCGATTAAAAGATGTAAATCAGCAATTAAACTTCTAAATGTAGAATCATTAAATTTCAATCCGGGAGAAATTATTTGATATAAATATTCCTTATTTAATTTTCCACTTTTAAAACTTGGATAGAATTTTCTAAGCTCATCAAAAAGAATTATTATTTTATTACTTTTATTATGGTATGGGGAACAAATAAAACGCTTTAAATTACAGATCTCTCTAGGTAACAAATCTTTCAAAATTGAAATTATATTCTGCATAAATAAACGACAAATTTTAAATTAAAAGTTATACATTTCTAATATATCCTTCAATGACTTAAAATATTTTATGATTTATTTCTAAAATAAAAGCGACAATTTCAAAAAAGTGTTAATAACATTACTTTTTCATATTTCTTAACATTGTTTTATTCTAAAATTTAAAGTATAGAAAATGAAAAAAATAATTTATGTAATACTTTGCTCAGTTTGCCTTGCACTCTCAATTAATTTTAATGCAGTAAATGCAACAATTAATCAAAAAGAAGCCCAGGTTGAAAGTTTAACAAATGTAACTTTTAGTTATGAACTTATTTTTAAGGATGGGATCTGGTGGGTATATGTATATGATGAAGATGGTAGATTGGTAAATATTTATCCTTTTGATGAATAATTAATACTTATAATTTATACTGAAGTTTTGAAAACAATTTAATTAGGTAGATAGAACTAAAAGTTCAATAGCATTGTGGTAAATCGAAAGCTAATTGATTCTAATAACATAATTTCAAAAGATTTGTAAAAATTATAATAGTCAAATTAAATTGATTTTAAAAACATTCATAGAGGTCATTTTAAAACTTTGTATTAATATTATTAATTACTTTTTGATTAAATGACTCATTATAAAATCTATTATTCAGAAAGATTAAAGAAAATTCGGGAAAGAAAAATTCAAATTCACGCAAAAAAAATAAAGAATGGTTATCGAATAGTTCTTACATTGACAATTTTATTTTTATTTATCTTGCCATATGCTGAATTAATAAATACTACTCAAAACAGTTATCAATTAATCTTTATTGACTGTTTAATTTTAAATTTTTCTACTTTAATTGTTCTAGTACTATATTATATAGTAGTATCTAAACTGTTACCCAAATATCATGTTGAAGATGAAGATAAAAGATTAAGATTTTTTAGTGATAATCAAGTTAGGCTAATGTTTATAATAATTATTCTTATTATTATAATGATTTTAATATATGCAGGTTTATTAGAAATTATTAAACCAATAACAATAGAATCACATTTAAATAACTATTATACAAAAGTAAACGCTGTTAATTTTAAAGAAAACTTTTTCAAAGATTCTTTATCTTTAATTAAAGATGATTCACCTCAAAATAAGAAAGGTTTTTATACAACATATATTATAAATCAATTTATTCTTTCTGTCTTTCTGTTTTATGTAATCGGGATATTTTCATTAACTTTTCATAGTTTGAAATCTAGAATTCAAAGAAGAACAAATAAGGTGATTGAAAATGATCAAATATATATTTACTGGTACAATTTTCAAAAATCCTTAATTTTGGATAATCCACTTCTTATTTTAAGTGCTGTATTATTCACCACATTAACAATTTCAAGTTTCATTTTAAGAGGTAATATTGAGATTTCAGAACGTCACTTTATTTATAGTGTAGCATTTTACAGTTTTTGGTTTGCTTCGTTAACTGCAATCGTAGCTCCATATTTTATAAAAATAAGAATTTTAAATGCAACCTTTTTTAATTTTTCTTCTCACAGATTAGGAAATGCTATTTTACCAAGTATAAATGATCATATGGTTGTAATAGGTATTGGCACTTTAGGAAGTCAATTAATAGAAAATTGCTTTTTCGATATTCATCCAGAAGGATATAATGTTGAGTCTATTCATCCAGATAATGATAATCACAAGGATGATGAATTAATTGATATTTCAGATTATGATTTGATTGTTAATAAACAACTTGAATTGCAACTTATATCTAGACGAATTATTGTTATTGAAAAAAATGACTTTAGGTTTTCATCATCTTTTAATATTGCAGAAGATAAAACAATTGGAATTTATAATCTAGCAGATAAATTTAATTTAAATATTGGATTATTATGTATCAAAGGTGATGCTAATAAAAATACAATTTTATCTTATGCAAGATGTGAAAACTCACAGGTAATTGTTAACTCAACTCCGGATTCAAATTTGTCATTAAATTTATCAACATTATATTTTAAGCAAAAATTAATCTTATCTGTAAATAGTGCAACAGCATTTGAATTTCTTACTTCAACAACTTACGATAGAGCAGTTTTTACTATTGATAGTCAACAGGTTGAAGGTGTTGAAATATCTCAAATGATTTTTTGTTGGGCACTAACAAATATCAATAATAATTTACATAATAAAAAACAAAAATATAAAACTGATGAAGAATTTAAACTAAAACTATTAGATTTGATGCCGAAGAATCCCGATAGAAATGTATATGACTTTATGAAATTTATCATTTGTAGTGGAAAAGAAAAAATATTAATTGCAGGAAATGGAAGTTATATCTATTACATAATACAATCTATTTGGATGACATTAAACTTTACATTGAAGATGAGTAATACGGAAATTAACAATTTGATAGAAAACAAAATTGTTATTTTAACATCGGATCCTAAGATTCAAAGTGAGATTTGTGATGGAATTTGGAAATTTTATCCGATTCGAGATAAAAATATAAAAGTAAAAATTTCGAATACAAAATATTTAGAGGAATCTCAATTAAATATACCTGTTTTTTTTAAAGACATATTAAACTTTGACAGTTATCTCAACATTTTTAAGGAGTTAAAAATTGGATTAATTGTTTTAATGAACGATAATTCATTGGATGCAGTGAAAATGTTTACTGAAGCAGCTAATTCTAGTGAAATAATTTCAAATTCTTCTAATGGAGAAATCAAGCCTCCCCACATATTTGTATATTCCTTAGCTTCAGATGAAATTTATTTAAATTCACTATTCAAAAAATATTATACTTTCAACCTATTAAGATTCGAAAAAGTAGGTTTCCCTTCACAATTAATGAGCGAGTCAAGAATGAGTAAAGATTATGTAAGCTCGAATCAACTTGCAAGTATGGTACGGTCAATTTATGTAAATAAACATTTAGGAGTTCATTCTTCAGATGAACCAATTGCTGAAATAATTTTTTCTATAATTGATAAGCCAAGATCATTTGCGTATATGGTATCTAAACTTTGCGGTTTGAATTTATCATTTAATAATTTAAAAAATAAAACTCCAAAATTCATTTATCATTTCTCTACCGAAATGAATATTTACAAAGATACTTTTCTTTTCAAAGGTACTGCAAAACTTGAGGATAATATTGTGTGTTCCAGTTTTGAAGATACAATAAGATATTGTTTTATCAATTGTGATGAGAAATATCGTGAACTTATGGAGAAAGTCATTTTGAATAACTTAGATTTAACTCCATTTTCGAACTCAAAAGAGCGAATCAATAACCGGAAATATGACTCTGGAATGTTTTCACATTTTCCAATATCCTCAATCTTAAGACATCCCGAAATACATTTTGATATTATTAATTCTAGGAAAAGGTTGTATATCTCAAATAAAAATTATATACCGCATGAAAGTATTGATGAAAAGATTGATAATTTAGACCCAAAACAAATATTAATGCTTTTTAATATTGCAAATTTTTCAGTTTGGTCAGAAGGTGAAAAAACCCCAGGCTCATATGCTTGTTTGTTGGCAAATTTAATGTTTGGAAATATTGATAATTCGAATCAAAATTTTGATAAATTTGGTTACGTTCCGGAAATATTATTTTCCAACAATAGACCTTCTTTTGAATTGAAAGATCAAAATAGTTCAATTAGTCAAGATAGTTTTTATATTAAACTTGTAAAGAAAAACTTAGATTATTCAAAAAACTACAAAAATATTAGAGCTATAAAATTAAAATTAGCATCTCCATTAATTTATGAAAATTTAGAATGGAGTAATTATTTGTTTGATATTAGATTTCATCTAATGTTTTTAGGTGGACAATATTCATTTTTTATTATTGAAAAGCTTTTTATAGAGGGGACTGATTATGAAGGTCTTGATAGAGTCTCAGAAGTTTCAATATATAAAAAAGTAAATTCCAAGTCGGACATGAAAAATCCATGTGTTGACTTTCAAATACTTCGTAAAAAAAATATTAATTCGGATGAAATTAATTCATATATGTCAGTTCTACAAATTGATGAAGAATTGATTTTTAATAATTGTTCTCAAATATCATCGCAGACATATGGAATGATATTAATTAGAGACGATATAATTGAAGGTGCTAAAATCGAGATATTTAATAAATCACAAACAATGAAATATCAAAATATGCTCTTTGCAATTGAAGATTTGTAAAAGTAATCCTTTTTAAATTAATTCTTTTAAAACTAAAACAAATATGAATGGTAGAAATTTTTTAAATGCATTTTTCATTTTTATTATATTTATTGTTTTTGTATTTATTTCTATAATACTTTACCAAAGATTCAACCAAATTGAAATTACATTCTTTATTTTTTCGTTTGCTAGTTTATGTTTGCTTATTATATTTTATTTTTTCGTAATTTTATTTTTACAGTTTAAAAAAGATAATATTTCAAAAGATGCCTTTAGAGATATTACAAATGTATATATTAAACAAATAGATTTAGAGTTAGGTCAAAGGAATAACGACTATTATGATTTTCAAAAACTATATTATAAAGTTTTTCTTGAAATGGGTAAACTGAAAAGTAAAAATGGATACTTATTAGAAGAAATTAAAGATTTGAAAAATAAACTTACCAAGCCAATAGATGATTCAGAGAAAAGAAATGTTAATGAATCTTTAAAAGTAAAGGAACAAGAATTGAAAATTAATTTAAAAGATTATTGTGAACTACAACATAATTTAAATGGTATTCTAGACCTATTGAAGGAAATAAAAAAAATAAAAAGCCGATAATTATTATCGGCTATTAATTTAAAAAATTGTTTTTACTTTACAAGAAACTAATCCCCAAGTAAAAACGTTTTTCCAAACCACACTGAAACAAAAAATAAAATTATAAAAAAAGCAATTAAAGCACCGTAGAAAAAAGTCTCTTTCCATTCTTTACTAATCATTTGTCCATGTTTTCCAGGGCAATCCATTGTTCCTTGGTAAGTGGCACTTTTATTAATTACCATACCACACTCTTTACATGTAAATCTTTTGTAATCCATTTTTTACCTCATTTAGTTTAATTAATAATTTAGTTTGTTTGATTTATTTTCAAGAAATGTATCGAAAGATCTTTTGATAGGTAAATATTAATCTGTTAGACAAAGAGGAATATTCTCAATTTGATTATTTGATTCTAATTTTTT
Organism: Ignavibacteria bacterium; assembly: GCA_049293015.1. Lineage (GTDB taxonomy): Bacteria > Bacteroidota > Ignavibacteria > Tepidaquicellales > Tepidaquicellaceae > UBA2330. The sequence continues at coordinate 30,245 of JBATSB010000095.1, read as the reverse complement.
GATATTAGTGTAAAATAAATTTTCATTTTACATTAAGTATATATGATATTTGTATTTATTTTTTTAAATAGTATTTTTAAAAAAAAAGAATATAAAGTGTAAAAAAGTGAAAAATAAAATCTTGGAAAATATAGGTGAGATTGAAATTGAATAGGGATATAAGCAATTTTCTTTCAATACAATTTGTGAAAGTTTTGAATATACTATTATAAACTTTCGACAAAAATATTCTTAATATTTTGTGTTTTGGATTATACTTTTTTTAAAGTAAGACTTTAACTTATAGCATGAGAATGGAATTTAAGTCAAGGGGTTAAAAACTTAAACTTAAATTTACTAGTGATTACCTGAAATGCATACTTTATAGCACTTTTTCATGTATTGTGGGTTAATGGCAATTCTAAGTAATTCCATTTTTTAAATGTAAATGTATATAAAAAATAAAGCGACATTTTCAAAAAAGTGTAGTATGTAATTTCAATTAAACTCTTTTATATTTGTATCAATTAATTTAGATTAATTACTCTTTTAACGGGGATGCAGAAAACCGAAAACATAGAGTATGCATTAAATTAAAAATAAAACATATGGGATGGCAAGTAAAGTTTATACCTGATGAAGTTTCAAGTATGTCAATAAATTGTAATGGCGAACATGCACTAAACTGGAATTCAAATGAAGGCAATGTCACAAAAGATGTTCCAGCTCAATGGAGAGATCTACAACATGTGCATTTCTTTGCCGCTGGTTCACCAAACGGAAGAAATGCTCATTGTAAAATTCTATGGAATGGTCAAGAAAGGCGAAACATGGAGTTTGATAATGGGGAAGATTGGGAAAGTTAAAAAGATGTGTGCTAATTAATTCTATGTAATTTACAACAATAAAATTTTAGCACACATGATTTTTAATTAAATAAACTTTTTAAAAAAATATACTAATATGAATTGTCTATTAATTTCTTATGATCTTGGGTCTCCTGAATCCTCTTCGGACTATCAAAATGTAATTAAATATATAAAATCTTTGGGCAAATATACAAAGCCTTTATATTCGGTCTTTTTAGTAGTTACTAATAAATCAGAAGTAAATGTTGTAGATGAACTTATAGAATTAACAGATAATAATGATCGAATTTTGGTAATCAATATTACAAGTAATGATTGGGCTACGGCCGGTTTAAATAAATCTGTAAATGATTGGATGAATGATAATATATAAAACTTTTTAATAATTTGATTCCAGATTAATCAATGTTGCCCCTAAATTTATTCAAAGAATTTTACTAGAAAATTATATATATAAAAAATGAGAACTAAAATTTACAAAATAATTTCAATTGAATTAAACATTCTAAAAACAAAACCACCTACTTTAGAAATTTTAGCAAACGGAAAAACTAATACGAGTGGTTGGTCCAACCCGGAATTAGTTGCAAGGCAATATAAAAAAGAACCTGATGATGGAATTTATGATTATGATTTCGTTGCAAAAAAACCTGAAGACATATCTGCAGATGTAATAACTCCTATAGATATAAAAGAAATTACTAGAAGAATCCCTCAAATAGGGGTAAGAATTCATGCAGAATCTAATTCTTTGGAAAAAAGACTTTAAAAGATTTTATTACTTTGTAAGATAATATTTTAATTATAATAATTTTATTTTAAATGCAAATGAGTTGATTATATCAAGAGCACCAATATGTTTTTCTCACACTTTTCCTCAATTTTATGTGTATGACTATATTGTATTTGTTCATATTTATGAGGAATTAATTTTAAAAATGAAATTTTAAATCCAACGAAAGGAGGACGCTATAATAATACCGCTATAAAAAAAATGAAATACAATTTTTCACAATTTTTTAGTACTACAAAAAACAATTTTATTAATTAAATTAATTAGAAGGAGTTTTAAAATGAAACGCACTTCTGTAATGTTACTGTCATTCGCAGTAATCGCATTAATCGTAATTTTTAGTAATCAGTCCAAAAGCAACGATAGTAATGCCATGATTTCATGGGATGTATATGTTCATTATGAATTTGGGACTGGTCTGGTAGAAGATGCTACTGTTCGTATAAAAAAAAATGGAGTAGAACAGTTTAACAGTCCACGTATTTCTGATGGAAATGGTTTAGCTAGGTTTTCCGCAAATGGGTCGGTTTTCCCAGATGGTACATACCAAGTTAATGCTACTAAGTTTGGTTTTGGACCTGGTCCTACTGTTGATGTTGTAATTTCTGGTGGCATTCCAATACTCCCTGTTACACATGTTAATGTTGGTACTCCGGAATAGGTGTGCAGCTTAAGTCCGATTATGTTCCTAATCGGACTTATTTTAAAAATTAAGTTTAAATTATTTGAATAAGGAAATAAATAAATTTTTACTTTTTTGTATCTCATTTTCTATAATTATTTTCGGTTGCAATTTTACAAAAAAGACGGTTAACAGCAATAAGAATCAAATTCCAAATAGTAAAATGAAACTAGATGATTTTTACTTTGTAAATGAAAATACTGGTTGGTTAATAAGAGGAATTGATTCATTAAAAAAAATTTATAAAACAACGGATGGAGCTGATACATGGAATTCCATATTTGAAAATGATTTTAATGTTTTTCGATCTATTGGATTTATTGATTCATTAAATGGTTTTGTTGGAACTCTTGACTCAAATATATTAATGTATACTACAAACGGTGGTTTTAATTGGCAGAAAAAAGAAGAATTTATTGGAGACAAACCAAAAGGAATTTGTGGTCTATTTATTTTAGATAGTCTTAATATATATGGATGTGGCAGATATTTTACTCCAGCTCACTTTATAAAATCAAGTAATGGAGGAACCACCTGGACATCAAAAAAAATTGACCAAGTAAGTTTACTAGTGGATTGTTATTTCTTCAACCATCAGAAAGGAATTATTGTTGGTGGAAAAAGTTCAGAAAATTATTATGAGGCAAAAACTGTAATACTTTTTACTTCAGATGGCGGTGATAGTTGGAATGAGAATTATATAGGTCAAACACCGGGTGAGATTTGTTGGAAAATTTACTTTTTAGATTCTATGATTGGTTTTGTTTCAGTACAATCTTTTTTAAAAGATTCAAGTAAATTATCCTATTTAAAGACTATTAACGGCGGATTAACATGGAAAGAATATAGTTTTACAATACAGCCCGGATATGAAGCTCTTAGTATAATCTTTATTGATGAAAAAACAGGATTGATAGGTGGAATGAGAAATCTTGAAGATGGAAATGTGTCAGGTGAAAGCTACATAACAACAAATAATGGAATTAATTGGAAACAAAATCTCAATTATTTAAACGTAAATCGCTTTAAATATTCGAACGGTAATTTATTCGCTTCAGGAAAATATTTTTATAAAATTCCATTAAAATGAAAAAAATAATTATAATTGCAATTATTTTCCTTTTTGTAAATCAAAACACATATTCCCAGAGTCCGCCGGTTTTAATGGATGGGTTTCCAATTGTTTTAGACAGTATTGAGATATGTTATCAAACTGGATCTTCAGCAATTGTTGCTAATTTTGGAGAAGACAATGAGAAAAGAATATTTGTTGGTGTTAATGTAAATTCAGCGATAGGAAAAATATTTTTAATTGATAATAAAGGAAAAATTCTTGCAAATTTTCCTAAATTGGTAAACTGTTTTACAAGTTATATTGAAACAGCAGCAGGAGATATAAACGGTGACGGTACAATAGACCTGGTCGTCAGAGCTGATTCTTTATATGTATTTGATTACAAAGGAAATTACTTACCTGGTTTTCCTGTATATCTTCCACACCCCACAACATCACTTGGAAGTATAATATCACTTTACGATTTTGAGAACAATGGAAAATTAGAAATTATAACCGTGAAACAAAATAAAATATATGTATTAAATCATGACGGTACCGTTAGAAATGGGTGGCCAAAATTTATTGATATTGGAGAAAGAACATTTATAAGTACTTTTGCAATTGGAGATCTGAATAATGATAATATTCCTGAAATGATTTTTCCATGTAGGAAAGCACCGGGTTTAGATTCTAATATGATATTTATTTTAAATCCTGATGGTGATCTTAGTTTTTCTCCTATTGTTTCTGATTCCAATTATTATTTTGATAGATTTAATAATCCGGTAATTTATAAAAGTGATAATGAATATAAATTCGCAGTAATCTCAAATTATACACCAAACGGAATGATCAATACATATAAATCCAGGTTTACAATTTTTAATAATACCGGTGAAATAGAAATTCAAAATAATAGAAATGCAATAGATTATAACGAAAGTTTAACAGCAGGAAACTTTACCAATTCTGATTATTTTTTTATATATGGGAATACATTTTTTCAGATCTTTGCAGAAAACAATAATGGGAGTTTACTGCCCGGTTTTCCAGTTATCTCTCCGATAGTTCAATACAGATCATCTTCAATAGGAAAACTTACCGATAAATATTGTTTTGTTTCTTTCCCCGGAAATCAGGATACACTTGGTGGAATGGGATTAAGAGGTTATCTTAGCTTTTGGAATACTGATGCTCAGGAGTTAAGCTGGTCACCTTTGAGACCTATTGGACTTCCTGCATCTGCGCCGACATTTTGTGATTTGAATAATGACGGACAGGCTGATATGTTATTTACTACCAATGGATTTATCAATGGAGGAGATGGTTGCGGATTATATGCATGGACTTTTCCGGGAGTTTCTTACACCACAGAAAATTTTCCTTGGCCTATGTATGGGCATGACAGATACAGAACATTTCAGCACGGCTTCATCCCACCAGACGAACCTGTAGGAATTCTCCCGATCAATAATATCATCCCCGATAAGTTCGAGCTGCATCAGAATTATCCAAACCCATTTAATCCTGTCACAAATATCAAATTCGACATTAGGAATTCATCTGATGTAAGACTGAATATCTATGATGCACTCGGCAGGAAGATCACCGAACTTATAAATGAAAAGCTACAGCCCGGCACATACAATGCAGTATTTGACGGCAGTAATTTTTCGAGCGGAGTTTATTTTTATAAGCTTGAGACGGAGGGATTTAGTGAGACGAAGAGGATGATTCTTTTGAAATAAGTTTTTGCTATTATTCAAATAATAGTATATTAATAAACTGTGGAAAGAATTATTTTCACAGTTTTTTATTAACCGAGTTAAGAAAGCAAATCTAGAATTTTGAATCTGTTCAAAAAATGAGTATTGCAAATATTTTAAATGATTCTTATTATTTAAATCAGAGGTTCGAGGTTTAGACATAGGACTCATTCCAGAAGAAAATTCTCAATATTTTGTTGCTCCTTTTGTTCAAGAGATATTTGACAATGTGATCAAAGTAACAAGGAGGGACATTGCATTAGAAATTAAAAAAGCAACTTCCAAGAAACTTGATTAATGTTTTAGCAATTCTCAATTGATTGCAATATCTAACTTCTATTTAAACTTTGACCTTTGATAAAAAAATAAAATTATCTACAAATTTTTATTTAAAATAGTACTAAACAAATGATAATATGTAAAAGGGAAGTCTGCCCTCTATTGACTGTTCACCAACGACTTGAAGATGCAAGTCGCTTATGGTTAAAAACCGCAGAGAACTATTTTAGGCCGGATGATTTCAGAATTAATTTAAATGCTTGTATTACATATCTGAGAAGCATCACATGGGTACTTCAAAAAAGCAAATCAAAGTTCCTTGATTTTGAATCTTGGTATGGGATTTGGCAGGCTAAAATGAAAAATGACTCGGTAATGCGCTGGTGCATTGAATCCCGAAATCATATAGAGAAAGAAGGTGATTTGGAGACTTACAGCTGTGTAAAAGTTTGTATCCTTTCTAACTGGGAAGAGCCACCAGTTGTTGAGTTTAAAGTTTCACCTTTTTTAACAACTGAGGAAATAGCATCAAATATCAATCTTCAAAATATTCCTAATCAGGTCATTGAAACTGGTATTCTTTCAATAGAACGAAGGTGGGTTTCCTCAAACCTTACAAAGTATGAATTGCTTGATGCACTTGCGTATATCTACGGTTTCTTAACGAACTTAATTAAGGATGCTCACGATGTACTGGGAGTCGAAAGTTCGTTTGATTACACACAACCTATTGATGGTAGATTACCAATAATGGCTTCATTTATTGAAAATAGAATAATTTTCATTAAACTTGCAACAAATGAGCACATTGAAGGACAGAAAACTCTAAATGAAACAACAAAAGGAGATATAGAAATTGCTCGTAAGAGATATGGCATAACAGAAAGCACAAATATTCCTGATCCCAATAATTCAACATTACTGAGTATTGCAGAATTTTATTTTGAACTTGCTAAGAAAATTTTAGTTAAGGACGGACATCACATCCAAATAGTTATTCTTATACTTCCCGACGGTAACCAAATCAGAATGTCTTTGGATTTAAAGGATAGATCTGAGAAATATATGGGATTTCGGCAAGTAGCACAAGAAGTCGTGAATACAGGAGCTATACGTTTAATTAGTATATCGGAAGCATGGATGGCGAAGCCGGATCCTACTAAACCTTTTCAAACGGCGACTGACTCACCTGATAGAATTGAAATAATTAAACTAGATGCAATATCCTTTGAAGGTGAATCCTTTTCAATTACTGCTCCTTTTATTCACGAGGGGAATAAAATTGTTATAGAGGACTCAATAATAGATGAAAAGGTAAAGATACTTTATCTTGATCCTATACGTCGAATATGGGAAAAACAAAAAAGGATTTGATTAATAAGTTTAGTAAGTCAATTTCTTGATTATAACTTTACTATTTCAAAAGGAAACCATTTGTATTTTGAATACTTCTCCATTCGTTCATAGCCTCCTCCCCAATTATCGTTTTTTCTCTTCCAGATGCTTCCAACAGCAATCAATTCAATATCATTTTCTTTGAGGTATTTCTTTAGATATTTTGTCTTAATCATTAATAGCTGACCGTGATTTGCTAATTCAAATTTTTCCTCCGCCCTGTTTCCAATATTCCTATAGTATCCGCTTTTCCAATTGATGCAGTTAATAATAAGTTCATTACCTTTGTAATATTCAAGAGAGTTCTTTTTTTGCTTTAACTTGAAGTATTCTACTATTTCTGGTGCTGGGAAAACTTTTACATAATTATCAAAATTTTTAGAAACGATTCCATACGAAGGAATTAATTTGTTTTCTAAGAAATCGTTACCAACATGACTGTCATTAGAAAGCAATCCTGCTTTTTTTGCTTCAATTGGTAACTCATTAATATAACAATTACTGCAGGTATAGTGTACAGGTGAGAATTCAATTTTTTTAGATAGCCCTTTTAAAGGCATACGAATAAAGCAAGTAGTTACATATCGATCAAAGGATTTATCATCATATCTTAATTTCGTATTCTCGTACAAAGGAATCCATTCACAATTTGGGAGAAGAAGTTCATATGCATCCTCTTTCTTGATCCTACTTTTTAACCAAACATCTGTCTGCACATTGAAATCAGTAAATTTGATTAAGTCCGGTTTTTCTTGAACTAATAAGGATGGTATAGAGGCATCCCAATTTCGCTCATAATTTCTTAAATCTTCCCACATTTCGCGAGAGATCGACAAGTTATTTATACACCATAGCAAAAATATTTGGATAGCGTGTCTTGCAAAATATTGAATTCGAGTTTCGTAATAATTCCCTTCAAAATCGTTACGCCAACGTTGAGGTCTTTCCTTCCAATATTTCATACCTTTTTTGTACCCTAGAATTTTCATGATTTTGAAAACTTGCTTAGATGCCTTTTTACAATCATATCTAAAAGCTCTACAAATATGAGAGAGTTCATATTTATATTTTTTGCCACCCAAAATGTATTCAAGAGAGTGTTCACAATTATCAGAAAACCATTCAGTGCTTTTCGTTCCATTTATTTTAGGTGTCACTTTTTTTAAAATTAATTCTTCTGTAGCTTTAACTTTTTCTAAATTGCCCAAAATATTTATGCATAAATTAATTATACCAAAGTGAGTAGCATTGTTCATAAGGATGGCTATTTTTTTCAACAACGGTTTTACCTTTCTTGAGTTCCTAAAACTAAGTGCTTGCAATATTCTTAAACTATTTAAAACGACGTCAAAATTTACCGAAGTTAAATTTAAACCAAGCTGTTTTATAACCTGCGGATTTGATTTTGCTTCATTAAATAAACTCAAGAGAGCTAAATCTCGGTGTGCCATTATTGGAGAGCTCAAATATTTTGTTAAGAATTGAATTGTTTTCATTTTGATATTGATAAACGAATTGATCTTTCTATAATACTTTTCCATACGTCGAAGGAAAATCTTTTTAGTTCATTAAAGTGTCTATCTATACTATCTGAAGAGTAAACAAAAAATTCAGTTAAGTAACCACTTCCGGATAATATTCTTATACTTATCAATAATAGTTTTCTCATAAATGAATTCTTCTTTGGAAAGTCTACAGTATCTAATTTCTTAATCATTTCAGTGATTTGATATCTATGTTCAGAACCCTTTATAAATTGTAGTATTTCGGATTGGGTTCTATTTAAGATTAATCTATTACCTGCAAGTACTGCTTTTTTCATAATTGCGGTATATAGTTCAGGGCTTTCCAACTTAATTTTATTATCTAAACCCCACTTCCGAATAATCTGTAAATCTGTATTACTAAGAAATGGAACTAATTCTGAAACTAATCTCTCGGTATAATAGCTTTGTGTTTTTGTAAATTCATCCAATACCTTCAAAACAATATCAATATTCCCTCTTCGCGCTGTGCTTTGCAGTTTCTTAATATTAAGTCCTTCATAACTTGCCTTGAAATCGGAGTTTTTTTTCTCAACCGGTTTATATCCTTCTTGCTGAAGTTGCTTCAAATATTTATTAATATTATTTCTAAAATTTTTTAATTCAGAATATGGAAGTAATATGGTGATAAAATTTTTCAATAAGTTTATTCTACTTCTTGGCTCGACGTACTTTTTAACAATTTGGAAATATTGAAGTGATAATTCATTTGCCACACCTATATCGTTGTTAGCCATAGACCAATTCAAAAGGTCTATATATATATCAGTTATGTTTTCTAGAAATTCAGAAGAATTTTCTTCCTTGAGATCCATTAAAGATAATAGAGGTAAAATAGAATGTACAGATTGGTATGGATAACGCTTAATGTATGTTGAAATTACTCTTCGTAGAGCATCATTTTGATTAGATTCGTTTTTGATAACAAATAAATATAGAAAATCCAAAGCCATTTCAAAATTAGAATAAGTAGCAGATTCTAGAAAGTCCAATTTCCAATACCATACACTTTCCACAATATTTGAAACTCGTTGAATGTATTTTAAAATGAGTTTAAAATCATTTTCTTTTTGAGTTCTGAGGGAGTCTATAAGACAAGAGAAACGGTAATCACCTTTGATCCATAAACCTCGAGAATATTTTAAACTTTTATTATAGATGTTTTCAGCTAAAGTATTGAAATCATGAGACGCAGCCAGAACTGCTAGCGCACGCAAGTTACTACTCTTATCCAGATTACCTAGTTCTTCTTCTTGACGTAATTCTAATGACTTTGCTATATAACTCACTAATTTTTCTTTAACCCCAGGTATTTTTGATCGGGTCCACTCTATTAAAGTTTCAAGTATATCAACTCGTTTGAAGAGATATTCTAAACCAAAAATATTTTCAATTATATTTAACGCTGACAATAATTTACTAGGAAATCGGAAGTTAATTATGAGCAAATTATCTTTTATTAAATCAAGTAGATCATCATTATATGGATATAGACCTTTTTTGGAATTTGAAAAATCATTATCCTTAATCTCATTTAATTTTTCTATTTTTTGCTGGTACAATTGCAAAGTATCTTTGAATGTGTTCCAAAATACTTTCCATCTTATCTTTTTTGCACGAAGTAACAATCTGTTTTTTGCTAATTCTAATTCAAAAGATAAAATTTTTGTAAACTCGGCATTCTCATATTCCGAATAATCATTAGACTTTGAGAATCTATCTTTAAGTGATTTAGAATAAAATTCATTTAAGTTAAAAGTATTGTCTATCAAACTTTTTAAGGAAATCCATCTTAAAAATATTTGGCGGGGGTTTCCTGGATATCCCCAATTTATATAGCTGTGACGACAATAAGGAAGTTCGGTTTTTACTTTGTTTAATAGACGTAAAATTCTTTTTTCTTGATTCTTGATATCAAATATGAATAAAGCTTCAGCTAGGTCCAAGTATTGTGGATTGTCCGAATCATTATAAATAAATCTTTCTATTGTCTCATCTTTAAGCAGGTTTTTAAAATCCTGCTCATCAGAAATTTCTAAACCTTTCTTTGCCAGCTCCAAATATGTTAATAGACGTTCTGTTCTTGAAGATTTTGAAATTGATCTAAGTGTTTCTTGTTTGTTGATTCTTAGATTTTGTAAGTGAATCGTTGATAAAAGACTTCCTTTTAGTCCTTCTAAGTGTGAGTTTGGTTTTGAGAATGCGATTCTCTTTTTGATGAAAGTTAAGGCCCGTTTATACTGATGCGCATTAATTAATGAACAAGTTATAACTTTAACATTATCCCAGAAATCATGTTTAGCCTCTTCACCCCACAATAGTTCGGGATCTAATGAAAGTCTAAACAGTCCATCATCAATAAATCTATGCGCAAGAATTTGACAAGCTTTATCTTTTTTTTCAATTAGAATATTTCCAAGGGCTAATCGCTTAAAAACCCATTCCCGCTTATACCAAGATTGATTTCCTCTTGGAAGCATTAGCTCTTCTTCGATTTCTGCAATAAATTTTTCTGTCCCTATTTTTGCTTTTTCAAAAACATCACTATCATAAGTCACTGTATAGATATTGCTTGAAATAATTGCATACTTTACTAACTGTTCAACATTTTTAGAAACATAAAAATAATCTACAAAACTTTTCCCGATTTCAACTTTAGTACGATCGTCTAAATTTGACCTCAGTATTTTTTTAAAGAAATCAATTCGATGGAGTTTATCAAATATCGACTTTACTATTGGTTCTTTAATTCCGATAATTTCAAGATGCTTTGTTAAATATTTTCGAGCGTAGGGTAAATGCAAGTTCTTGGAATAATATGTTGCAAGTTTCTTATGATAAGCTTTCCTATCAGCTATTAGTTTGTTTACGACAAATCTTCTAAAGCTATCATGATAAGGCTCAAGGAAACCATGAGTAGTATCAAGAAAATGATCTACTGTTTTCAGAAGATGATTGTAAGCAGCAGTATTCAGACCATGAATCATTGGCTGTAATCCATCTCTTTTAATAGAAGCAAAATGGAAACATAGATATCCTAAACATTCTTTTTCATAGTCACTGAAGCTATTCCAAATGGGTTTATACCAATCAAAAACTTCAGAATATCGTGAAATAGAATGTATTATCTCATCTGGATCCTTTTGTCTTTTAAATCTATTGCTAAGATAGAATAGAGAGATCGCTAATCCAGAAGTCTGTTTTTTGATAATAGCAATTTGATCTTGGGTTAGGTTTACATTACTTTGGCTTAAATACTTTTTGATTTCTTTCTCGTTGAAATATAAATCTATACCAATTTGTTTCTTTAATTTTTCTGATAAGTTCTTTATAGATTGTGGTAAATATTTTTCTCCCCATGTACTAAGGAGAAATACAATTCCGGGGTAATTGATTTGAGGAATAGCATCAATAACAGATCTGCCCTTATATTTATCCGTTTCTATTTGATCCAAAGCATCAACGATAAAAACAATTTTCTTTTCAGGTCTTTCTAACGCTTTCATGCTTAGTGTTCGTAAAGCTACGTCAAATGTCTTATCTATAAAGTCCTCGCTATCATTTATCCCAACCGACATAGGGATGAGACCAAACTCATAACATCTTTGAATTATGTCTGATTTAAACCAAGAACTTTTTAGACGATTATCATTGGAATATCCTGTTTTACCCTTTATCGCCTCGAAAGGACGAATTCTACAAAAATAGGGGAAAAAATCTGTTTCTTTTTCTGCAAGCCTAGAAAGGAGAACGGTTTTTCCAGAGCCTGAGGGAGCAAATAAAAAAATATACCCTCCATCTTTTTTCTTTGCTTCAATGGCATTTTTGATTTTGGATTCCAAATCAGGTCGCTCGATATAGTTTTGTGGTGCGGCAATTTCTTGAATCAGTCCAGTATTTAATCTATCAATTAGCTCAAGAACTTGTAATGGTAATACCTCAATTTGGTTTGAAACAAATGTCTTATTAATTCTATTGATGAAAGCGTTAAGACCTTCATCTCTAACCACACCTTGCTTTTTAAGTTGATCTCCAAGTTTTTTTTCCAATCCAATTAAATCTGGAATTTTTTGGAATCGAAATGTTTCAAGGAAACTTTGAAGTTCTTTTTGACTTGTAATAGGTTTTTCACTGCAATTAGATTGAATGCTCTGGATTTCTGAAGAATACCGAGCTTGAAAAACCTTCCAAGATAATTTCTTGTTGCGCAATTTTCGAATATCATTTAGAAAAACGGTAAGTCCACTAGTTGGAGTTTTATTACTCACAATTGTCAAAAAGACTGATTTGCTTTTTTTGCTATGTTCACGCCAACTCTTAAGAAATTTAAATATGTTTTTTCCTTCCTTGCGTTGAGATTTTATTGAGGAGTTCAGGGAAGGAATTGCAGTCCATAGATCAGCAAATCCAAATTTAGTGTTAGGATGGAGAGTATGTTTTATTTGAATAACTTCTACATGACCATCTTTAAAATATTTAGTTAAATCTTCAATCCTTCTTTTCGAACCGTATATTCTATCTGGTTTAACTTCTATTTTTATAGTTTCCGGGTTTTTTTCAAGAAGACTTAAAAACTCTATACCTGCATATAAGATTTCAAAATAAAAGGGGGCATTTTCATTTTTCAAATTTTTTCGTGTCATTATTATTATTGAAAATATAAGATTAGTATAGTACCAAACATAAGTATATGTAAATACCTAAACTTATACAAAATAATATATGCATTTCTATATTTCTAATAATTTAAATATACTGATTTGACCTAAATAAATAAGGCAAATTATACAATTGTGTGGCTATTACGTCCTCGTAAAAACTAAAGTTTTCCGAAGGACAGCAAACCCCTTTTAATCGCCTCGCAATAATATATTCTCGGACAATATAAAAAGGGTTTGCCATCCTTACGGAGGAATAGCCACATAATAAAATAATTTTAATAAAAATAATCAGGAAAGAGTAATTGTAAAATCAAATAATTTCAATACTAAGTAGGGCTACTTAACATTCTAAGTAGTCCTTCTGTTTTTAAAATGTAAAAATAGTTATAAAATAATAATGTAAAGATATAAGTTACATTTAACCTTTAGAGATAATACCGATTTGACCTGAATCTAAGTATTTATTTATTTCCGCAATACATTCATCTGCTTCAGCTTCAGTTTTACACGGAAATTTAAAATCCTCTTTTTTTGAGTTGTAACGTAATATAACTGCCCATCCTCCAAATCCTACATCAGCAATATTATTACTTTTATTAATAGTCAATAATCCATCTGTGTTAAAAGTACCGCATTTTGTTTTAATATATGTCATTTTTTTTCTGACAATATAATAATTTAACTATTTTTTTACCATGACAACCCGAAAACAATTATTAAATAATTTATTAGATATTGGCGGAGTGGCAACTTTGAATAATTTATATTCACCGACAGCTAAGACTTATAAGGGTTCATTGTTGTTTACGAGAAAACTATTTAAGGAATATATAGCTGAGAATTTAATAGAAAAAATTGAACCAATCGGAAAACCATTTAATAAAAGTCGTGAAGTGTTTTATTGCCTCACTAAAAAAGGAGCAAAATATATTGGCAGAACGGATGAATACAAATATAAAAAATATCAGAAATCTCCTCACAATGTAATGCATGAAAGTATGAAGTACGATGTCGCATTATCCTTCCTGAAAAATTTTCCTCATAAAAAATTTACTTTTCGATATGATAGTAGTTTCTATGGAGTTTTGCCGGATATTCTTATCAGAATTGAATCAACCCATCGAAAAGAGTTAACACAATTTTTGTTGGTTGAGATTGAACGAAAGAAAACTGTAGACAGAGTTTTTAATGAAAAGATTAAACGATATGAAGAAATGTTTAAACAAATTGAGAAAAACAAATCGCATAATGTAAATCAGTTCACTGTATTGTTTATCTATACCGATATTTGGTTTGATGTTTTCTTAAGACCTCAGCAGTATGGCGAACCAAAAGTTTCCTCTCATATTCAAGAAGTACAAAGACTTGTCAAAAATCTTATCCACAACTATTGCAAACACTTACCCGAAAACCGCTATCGCTTTACCGCCTTTCACAATTTTCATCGATTGCATGAACCAGTATGGTATAAACCAACTGGAAATTTAGTCAAAGTAATTAACTAATATGTTTAATGAAGTTAACCAAGAAAAGAATTTTAATGAAACAGCCTTTGCACGATTTGAAGAGCGAATGCGAATTATTAGAACTGTCAAAGAAATACTTGTAAAGTTTCCTGAACAATTTCCCAGTCGAAAAAGATATAGGATTGCTAAAGAAGTATGCAACATTCTTTACAAAGAAATAGATGATAAGTTCGGATTGTTGTGATCTGTTGCACAGATTTACCGGCATTAAAATACCCATTCTAAAGAACTGTCAAACTAAAATTAAAGAAAGAACCACAGTAATGAAAGTATGGAATAGCACCTTACCAAATTAAAATATCTTAACACTATCCGGTCTTATTAATTATAGCGTCAGCCCTTCCTGTATCAAGGTAGTAGCTTCGCTCTCCACCTTGACACAGGCGGGCTCCCAGACGCTTTTGAGACTATGCCGGATAGCGTTAAGACGGACGCTTTCGGTGATTAAATATCCGTCATTAAGGAAATAAATATATGTTACCAAAAGTAAAAGAAGTTCTTGATTTGATAATCAAAGAATTTCATGAGGGAAATATACCGGAGAAAATTGCCTATTCGATATTTCCGATAATAAATATTCCAAGTTCCAAATGGAGTTTGTTAAATCATCTTCTGATGTTTATTAGTGGAACTGAAGATGCACGTGGATTCAGGCAATGGATTGAAGTGAATCGACATGTCAAAAAAGGGGCAAAGTCATTTCAAATCTTAGTACCCTGTTTTAAGAAAGTAACCGATGAGAATACAAAGGAGGAAGTATCTCGATTGGTTGGGTTTACTACTGCTAATGTCTTTCGTGCAGAAGATACTGAAGGCGAAATGCTTGCTTATGAACGCTTACAATTGCCGGAGCATCCGCTGATGGATAAAGCAACTGAATGGGGTATTGATGTCAAAGCAGTGCCCGGTAATACTGATCATTATGGGTATTATTCTTCTAACAAGAAGTTGATTGCATTAGCAACTGCGGAGGAATCAACCTTCTATCATGAGCTATGCCATGTAGCACATGAAAAAGTTATTGGTAATTTAAAGCGAGGGCAAGATCCTTTTCAGGAAATTGTGGCTGAAGTTTCCGCTCAGGCACTTTGCCGGATTGTTGGAAAAGACGGTGATAAACATTTGGGTAACTCATATCGCTATATTGAAAGCTATGCTAAAGAATTAGAGCTTTCTCCTCAGTCAGCGGTATTACATGTTATATCAGATGTTGAAAAGGTTTTACAGTTAGTATTAGAAAATAAAGAATCTGTTAAAGAGAAAGGATGTGTGTTATGTCAATAAAAGTATGCGATCTACCAATCAAAGATAGACCGATCTATCGATTGTCAGCTTTGGGTGGTAAGTACTTATCCAATGTAGAATTACTTGCCCTTATTATCGGAACTGATCAAAGTATTTCAATTGCTCAGGAAGTGTTTGCAAAATTCAAGACAATTGAAAATATTCAATCTGCTACTTTGCAAGAGTTAGAATCAATAAAAGGAATTGGTAAGTCACAAGCCGGAAAAATAGTTGCTTGCTTGGAAATTTCCAAACGATTTCAGGAATATCAAACTCCTTATAAAAACTTTAATGCAATTACTTCGCCGGACATTTTATATGAGCAGATTAAAAATTCGATTTCAGAACATTACAAAGAACGCTTTATTATCTGTAGTCTTGATTCACGAAACAATTTAATTGCCATTGATGAAATAAGTGTCGGTACACTTACAGCTTCCCTTGTACACCCCCGTGAGACCTTTGAAATAGCCATTAGAAGGCACGCAGCTCATATTATACTATCTCATAACCATCCGTCAGGAGAAGTAAATCCTAGTGAAGAGGATATTAAAATTACAAAACGATTAGTTGATGCCGGAAAGATTATGGGAATTGCTGTATTAGATCACCTCATAATCACAAAAACATCATACTTTTCATTTAAAGAAAAATGTTTAATCTAACAAAATGTCATGGATGATAAAATAGCTCTTTCAAAAGAAGATGATGAGTTCCTGGACTCTCTCTTAAAAGAATCAGATTATGTATGTGTAAGTTGTCTGTCACCGACTGAAGTCGATTATGAACAGACTCAAACATATTGTGAATTTTGTGAAGCATATACAGAGGTAAAGGAAAGACACAAAGCATGAATACATTTCACATAACTTCGAAACATACATTTCTAAAAATTCAAGCATTTCATTTCTAAAGCTGTTTAACACAGCAAAGCCACTTATTATTGAGTGGCTTTTGATTTATTTAAATAATCTGAAGAATATAAAAAAAAATAACTTGTATGTTAACTATCAAAATTATAAATTAACATAAATGTTAATAAAATACCTCCAGCACATGTTAAATTTAATTAATGAAAATATTAAAAACAAAAAAATTTACTATTCATATTTATATTGATGACCATCCGCCACCTCATTGCCATGTAAGGTTTAAAGAAACAGAAATATCAGTAGATTTACCTTTGATAGCTCCCCGATACGGAGCGACAATATCAAAAGATGTTAAAGAATTTATAGAGCAGAACCTAGATGAAATTTGCGATGAGTTTGATCGGATGCATCCACCTAGAAAATTAAAATCTAAAAAATAATAACAATAATGAAACCTTGGAATAATACTTCTTATCAAAAAATCAATAATGCAGAATTTGCTAATGATAGTTTATTAGTTAATTTTGAAAATGGAGATGCTATTAAAATCCCGAAGGATAGACTCATTCCATTTGGAATCTCAGATATTGAATGGGCAAAACTTAGTTTTAGCCCATTTGAAATTGTTATTCCTGCGAGTCCACATCCTTTCGAAATTCCTTGGGACTCTCTGAGAGTAATGACTGATAAAGAATTTGGAAAATATCTTGCAGAAAGATCTGAGGAACAATCATTATTAATAGGAACAAAAATCAAACGACTTCGTGAAAAGAAAGGAATTAAGAGTAATGAACTAGCCGAAAGAGCTGGCATAACACCACAAACCATTTCAAGGATAGAACAAGGTCATACAGATGTTGGCTTTGCAACTTTAAGAAAAATTCTTGCGGCAATGGGATATTCATTAAAAGATTTAGCTAATGAAGAATCAGTGATGGGAATGGAAAAAGTAGAAAAAAGTTTTCCTTTTCTTTTGAAAAGATTAAGTAAAACTGGAATTGATACAAACTTATTAACACGAAAGATTATTCCTGCTAGATTGCAGAAAGCTCTGAATAAGCACACCTTAGACTCACCTGGAATGTTACTTGATGAAACAGCAAATTATGTTGGAAGTATTTATGGTTGGAGTTTGGATGAAATTTGGAGTAACTCAAATTTAAAAATAAAAGACATTCCGGCTACTGCATATTTCAAAAAACCTTCCAATACGAATATTAATCAAATAAAAGCATATTCACATTATGCATATTACCTAGCTCAAATTATTTTAAAAATCAATAAAACAAAAAAGAGAGATTATCCAGAAGATATTAATGAGTTTAAAACAAATTTTATTAGACAGTACAAAAAAATTGAATTTGAAAATTTATTACACTATGTATGGGATTTAGGAATTTGTGTATTGCCACTGAATGATTCTGGTGTATTTCATGGTGCATCGTGGAATATAGAAGGGAAACATATAATTATATTAAAACAAAATACTACATCGCATGCTAGATGGATTTTTGATTTATTACATGAGTTGTATCATATTTTTAGACATCTTCAAAAAATCAATACTTCAGTTATTGAAACCGAAGAGCTAACTCCATTTTCAAATGATGATTCAATTGAGGAACTAGAGGCAAATGCTTTTGCAAACCAAGTTTTGTTTGGAAATAATCAGGCTGAAGTATTGGCAGAAAAATGTGTTGAGACTGCACAATGGGATTTAAAAAATTTAAAAAGTGCTGTCAAACGAATTGCAAAAGATGAAAAAGTAAGAGAAGATTTTCTCTCAAATTACTTAGCATTTAGATTAAGTAATCAAGGAGAAAACTGGTGGAGTACAGCATCTAAATTACAAATCAATGAACCTAATCCATTTGTTTTAGCATCTAATTTTTTAAAAAAGAAAATTCCAATAGAAAAATTAAGTCCGATGGATCAAAATCTTTTAAATACTGCAATATCAAACTAATATATTATGGAAAAAACATTTAAACGAGTAAAGCTTGAAAATTTAAATTCTTCAGAATTAAAGCCGCTAGAAATTACCTGTAGCTCAACAAATTGTGAAGATGATTTACATTGTTTCAGCCGGTTCATGAAAAAAGCCGAAAAAAAGTACGGTAAACAAGGAGTATGTTATGAATGTGGTAATGATTCAATTGATTGGGATCGTATGTATCAAAATGACATCAATGATTCTAAGTTTATTTTTAAATCGCTCAGTAAAGAATTAATCCGAGAGGTTTTTTGGAAAATGAATATTGATAAACTTGCTATTGAAAACTCACTAAAAAAGAAAAAAAGTGAATTACGTCTAGAAACTATACTATTACTTAAAAAGAGAATAGGATTATATACTGATTGGGATGGTCAACAGACTCCCTTGGGTAAAGATAACATCATCAATTACGCACAGCACGCAACTGCAACTTGTTGTCGAAAGTGTTTATCAACATGGCACAATATTCCTAAAGAGCAAGAATTGACAAAAGTGCAATTGGAATTTTGTACTAATCTAGTTATGAAATTTATAGAAGAACGAATACCTGAATTACACTAAAAATTTTGAAGAAAAATTAGGATGTCAAATTTTAGGAAAATTTAATTAAAAAAGATTTTGAAAGTGAAAAATATTGATACAGAAAAGTTTTCGTCAGCTCTACGAAGTAAGGCAATATCTTTGTCAAACAAATCATTATTGATTACAAATTTTGAAGGTTCAGAACAAGAAAAAGATTTCACTGAACCAACAAATTGTAAGGGATTTGGAAGAATCAGACATTTTAGATTGGATGTATCCGAAAACTGGCCAAATAATCCTTTACCCATTTTGCCCGCATCTAAAGCTCTTAAAATCGATCATGGAAATGAAATTCGAGCTCAAGTATTTCAAAACTCTGTTTGCAATTGGAGGTGTTGGTATTGTTTTGTTGACTATAGTTTATTAGCAGGAGATACTAAAAAAGCTTCATATCTTACATGTGATGAATTAATTAAAATGTATCTAGCACAAGAGAATCCGCCTCCAATGATAGATCTTACTGGAGGGCAACCTGATTTAACACCTGAATGGATTCCTTGGATGATGGAAGTGTTAATTAATAGGGGGCTAGAGAACAAAGTCTTTTTATGGTCCGATGATAATTTAAGCAATGATTACTTGTGGCGTTTTCTTAATAATCAACAAATAGATTTAATGAAATCTTATAAAATGTATTCCCGAGTTTGCTGTTTCAAAGGAGTAGATGAACGCTCGTTTTCTTTGAACACAAAAGCAGACCCTGTACTATACATCAACCAGTTTGAATTGTGTAAAAGGTTAATTGAAATTAATTTGGATTTGTATTGCTATATTACACTTACTGCAAACACAGATACAAATTTTGAAATGGCGATTCCCAAATTTCTTGATACAGCTCAAGCTATTGATGAGATGTTACCACTTCGAATCATCCCTTTGAAAATATTTGAATTTACCCCTGTTGTTTCAAGAATGAATGATGGATTTGCTGATATGATCAAAGGACAATTCATTGCAATTGAATTTTGGAAAAAAGAATTATTGAAAAGATTTTCTTTCGAACAATTGAAAAAACCAATTACTGAAATTTTATTAAAAAAATATTAATTATGCCATCTTCATATATCAATAGTTTAATTTTACGGCTTTGCAAACAACCACGTACTTTTGAATTTATATCAAAAAGTATGAATGGACTGGATCCAATTCAATTGAAAAATTCACTTGAAAAATTAGAAAAAGTGAAAAAGTTGCACAAACGTGCCGATATGTGGTCTGCAATTGAAAAGCAAAAAACACAATCTAAACATATTAATAATATTGAAGACCCCCAACTATACCTAAAAAAGTACATGGGTTATTTTGAGTTTCTAAAAATACCACACCCTTTAGATTTTGAATGGCGTAATTCGACAGCAAGTTTGAACTACTTAATCAATATGGTTCAAGAACTAAATTCTGTTTCTGATAGAATATTATTTCTAGGTATGCCCACTTTATTTGCAACTGCATGTATAAAAGATATTCCACAACAAGTTACTTTAGTTGAAAGAAATAAACCAATTGTAAGAGGTTTAACAAAACTAAATATTGATAAGAAGCGGTTTCAAATTCTTGAAGCAGATATTTTTAAAGTCTCACCCCAAACTATTGGGAAATATCACAGTGTTATTATGGATCCACCATGGTATTCGCCTTTTTTTTATCAATTCATGTGGCTAGCTGCACAATGTGTGGAAACAGGTGGAATTGTTGGAATCAGTTTACCTCCCATTAATACAAGACCTGATGTTGATAAGGAGAGAATTGAATGGTTTTCGTTTTGCCAGCAAAATGGTCTGTGTTTAGAAAATTTATATTCTCAAAAATTGCATTATGCAATGCCCTTCTTTGAGTTTAATGCATTTCGTGCCGCTGGGATCAAAGATACCCTTCCCTTCTGGAGAAAAAGTGATTTGGCATTATTCCGCAAAGTTCACATTAATAAAAATGATCGACCAATACTTGAAAATCAAAATGTTGATTGGATAGAAAGAGAAATTGACACTGTTAGAATTAGAGTAAAAGAGAATCAAGGTGAACATAAACAATCTGATTTGAAATTTTCTCATTTGATCAAAGGTGATATTCTTCCTACAGTAAGCACCAGAGACAAAAGAAGAAGTTTAGCAAATATCTGGACTTCAGGAAACAGGGTTTTCAAAGTCAATAATTCTGAAAAATTTATTCAACTAATTGATGAGATCAACAATGGTAAATCTAGTTCAAAAGAATTACAATATGTAGTAGAATTCATAAAAGCAATAACTGAATTAGAAAAAAAAGAATTTAATAATTATTTAGACTGGCTATATCATGAAATGGAAAGACAAATTGATTAAAAACGTTGTTAAGCAATTGAAAGAAGATCTAAAATGGAGCAAAACCATTGAGAAGTTTTTGATTGATCATAACATTGGAATTCATCTGGCAATTTGTAATGAACCTTTTTTGTCTCTAATACTGAATTGTGAAAAAAAAATTGAGTCTAGATTTTCTATAAACAAAATTAGTCCTTATCGGAGAGTTGTAAAAGGAGATATCATAATAATTAAGGAATCAGGAGGACTAGTAAAAGGAGCTTTTGTTGCAGGCAATGTTAAATTTTTTCATGTTGTTAATAAAAATGTTTTAAATGAAATCGAAATTAAGTATGGACAATTAATTTGTTCATCTTATGATGTCTTATTTTGGAGTAAAAGGAATAAGTCAAAATACGCAACTTTAATCGAAGTGAAAAAAGTAATAAAATTAAAGCCTTTCAAAGCTTATAAGACTGATAGAACAGCATGGACTTTACTAAGAGATGGATCTTCAAATTCTTTGTTTAAAAAAACTAATGAAAATTAAATCACTTATTGTAATATGTGGTCGTATAAGTTCAGGTAAAACCTATACTGCAAATTTAATTTCGAAACAATTTGGATTCCCTATTGCTTCCTTTGGAATTTATTTGTTGAATTATTGCCAAAATAATAACTTGCCTACGGACAGAAAAACTTTGCAGGATGTTGGGAAAAACTTGGTTAGAACTAATCCAGAGCAATTTTCCAAAGATGTAATAAATCATTTTATTGAAAATAAATATTCAATAATTATTGAAGGTGTAAGGCATAAAACAATTTTTGAAATCTTAAATGGATTATCGGATTATTGTATATCTATTTTTGTAGATGCCCCTCAGAAAAAAAGATATGAAAGGTATATTAGTCGAAATAAAGAAACTGACAAGTTAAAAACTTACAATCAGTTTATTGCTTTTGATAACCACCCAGTTGAATTAGAAATTGAATCTTTGAAATCTCTCTGTAATATTAATGTTGATTCAACAACGATTTATTCTCCTGAATTAATAGATTTTCTCTCAGAAAATTTAAAAAATTAGTTATAAAATCGTTAGTAAATTGGTGAGTATAATAATATTAATTTTTCGCTTGATAGTAATATCACACCACCCAATGACATTCGCCTAAATGATGTTTCTTGAAATGAAGTTACTCAAAAATAACTTGCCTCATATAAAATTTTAGCAACAGCCCTTCCTCAGTCAAGGTAGTATTTTGCTTTGCAAAATCTCCACCTGTGACTTCGGTGAGCTCCCGTTGCTTTTTTTATTTTTAGAGGCAAGTAAGCAGATTGTCTTTGAATTTAAATACTGCTTTAAATTTTTTATATGACAGTGACAAGAAAGGAAATAAAAGAGTTTGAAAAATTAGTTTGTAAATGGTTAAGTAAGCATGGAATTAAAGTAGAGAATTTGAGTATAGAAAGTCATACAGGAGTAAATGGATATGTTATCTGTTGGAATAATGTCAATGGAGAACATGTTGTCATTAACAGAGATTGTTGGGATAAATATATAGGTAATATTTATGATAAGATCAGAAGAGAAGATTTGCAGATATTGAAAAGGTGTAAATAGAGATTGATTTATGATTGAGTATACTAATAGGGTGAGCATTTTTATGCTTCGATTAGAAAGAGCTATTATAAGAGTTTGAATTTTGAGATAAGGTTTAGGGAGAATGAATAGTTGGGTTTATGTAGATTGGAATATATTGATAGATGATTGAAGTTGTGAAATGAAAATGTATTTAGAATGTAAGTGTTGATATAAAGTTGAGAAAAAATTTGAAGTTAGTTGGTAGTTAGTTGTATGTTGTTGTATTAAGGTTGAGAGATGAGAGAGTAAGTAAGAAGAGTAAGAGATGTAAGAGTAAGTAGAGTAAGAAGAGAAGAAAGTTAGATGAGTAAGAGTAAGTAGAGTAGAGTAAGTAAGAATAGTATGAGATGAGAGAGTAAGAAGAGTAAGAGATGTAAGAGTAAGTAGAGTAAGAAGAGAAGAAAGTTAGAAGAGTAAGAAGAGTAAGAAGAGTAAGAAGAGTAGAGAGTAAGAGTAGAGAGTAAGTAGAGAAGAGAGAGAAGAGAGAGAAGAGAGAGAAGAGAGAGAAGAGAGAGAGAACCCCGTTGCCAACCCGATTAAGCTTATCATAATATCGTTATCGTCATTTGAAATTAAACATTGGATAACGATTTCTCTCACTGGCTTGTCATCGTAAAGAGTGTCAAGCGTTCGAGATATGATAAGGCTAACGCCTATTAAACGGAAGCGTAAATTTTTCGTAAGTCCTATAATTTATTAACCAATAGAAAAGAAAAGCGTAAATTTAGAATCTACAATTTTATTGAATTATAATAATTGTATGACAATAAATATAAATATAAATATAAATATTTTATTTTATAGATCCTTGGATAAGGTTTGATATAAAATCGATAATTAATTGACGTTTGAAGTAAATACTTAATTTATAAACGATTTATATATCTATAATAATGCGATCTTATGAAGCCAAAAATTGACGTATGTAAGTGATGTTGGATTTTTTCTTAAATGGATCTTTATTTTTTTGAGTATTATATGTTTCTATAACTTTTTCAAGAACCCATTCTTTAAAAGGAATATCATTGTTGGAAAATAATTCAATTTCTGTATTTGATGTTATGTTTGGAGATGTATTATATTGAATAAGCAATTTAACTATCTTGACAAAATTCTTATATAAATTTTTTTTGCTTGATGACAAAGTACGATCATAAGATAAAAAAAAAGAATAAGAATCTATCATCGAAAGTGCTGCTTCAAAATTACACAGTTCGTAATTTGCTATTAACATTTGATTTCTCATATCCATTTTTATAATAAACTCATCGTTTTTTATTTTTTGAAAATAACTAAGAGCACTTTTGTAATTTTTCCTAGTGAAGTAATATTCCGCAAAACTATAATTGTATATATTTTTTTTCTTCTTTGGATCAACTACAAGATTATAATTCTTAATAAATTCTAAAACCCATTTAAACTTTTTTTGGCGAAGTGCCAATACTAAAACATTCCTATACAAATCAAAAGTAAGATACTCTGACATTGAAGATTTATAAAACCCATTTTCTAAAATAAAATTATAAAGTTTGAAGAGTTCATTGTCAATATATTTTGAATCTGAACTAATTTCTCTTCTTAATAAACAATTTTTTATAAGTCCTCGGAAATGAAATCGTATTTCATCTTTACTGATAGAATCGATGTTCTGAATTAAAACTTTCTTATATTTAAAATAACTGCTTTCATTTTCAAAATTCAAAATTGAATACAGTAATGCATTATAAATCTCAAACACGGAAATATATTTTTTATCTTTTTCGTGAGCAATTACAAAATCCAAAATTTCTGTTAAATTAATTTTCGAAAACAATTGAAAAATTAGATTCTCTTCATTCAGCAAACTAAAAGTTTTGGCTATTGTTATAAGATTATCATATTCTCTTATAATTTCAGCAATGAAGAAATACACTAGGTATTTTCCTCTTTCTAAGATATATTCAGAATCTGTATTTACAGATTTGATATTAGATTTAGGGGAGAAGATGTGAGAAAGATTAGCTTTATCGTTTGCGATTTTAAATCTGTTTATAAAATAATCGGCATTTATATTACAATCATTTTTTAGAGATGTTTCCACCTCGTCGATGTTATTTTCTATTTCTCTAAATAATTTCCTTTTAAATAGTTCATCTCTCAAAAAGTCTGAAGACTCAACTCTTCTATTTAAAAAGTTTTTAATTTTAAAGTATTCTTTTGATTTTGTATAGAGATTTGAAAATAGAGCTTTTATTGTTGATTTGTTAAAAGGTAGTAGAGGGTTTAAGATGTTATTTATTTTTTCATCTGATAAATCCGATTCTTCAAAATTTGGATAAAATTCTAACAAAACTTTATAAAGTTTTGTAACCTTCTTACTTTTATTTAAAAAAGGAGAATCTAAAAAATCACCAAAATCATCAATATCAGTCTGGGTAAATGTTTTAAGAACATCAATAAATTTATGTTTCATAATATTTGTTCAAATCAAAAATTATTTATTATAGATTGTTTACCATAAACAACCTTTCACACCATATGTTAATTTAAATTATCTAATTTATCTTAAAAAAACAATAATCATCTGATTTTAAATTATTTCTTGGTCTTGTTTTAAACAACCTTTTACAAAAAATCTATTTGGTTTCGCTTAGTACTATTCTTAGGTTACTGAAAATTTATTAAATAAAATTCTAAGAATTATGAAACCAACAATTTTTTTTACTCTATTAATTATTATCCTATCTTTACAAACTTCATTATTTAAAGAATCCATTGTAAAAAATAATGAATCAAGTTTTCACTCAATCAATTTAGATATTACATATGTCAAAGTATTTGATAATGGTCATTGGTGGATATATGTATATGACGGTACAGTATTAATAGACAGATATTTATTGGAAGATTAAAAGGCTAAATAAAATTTAAGTTTATTACAGATAGAATTATTTTTTACCAATAGTAAAATTTAAAACTTAAAATTTAGGAATTTTAAAATATATTATTGAAGTGCCATTTCACCGCATAAATAAAACAATATCTTTTTGCTTCATTTTGAAGAATGAATAATTTGGTTCTATTAAAAGAAGCTGAACAAGACCTGTTATTTATTCAGCAGAAAAGTCCGACAAATAAGTCATTAAAAGCTACGTACGAGATGCTTTATTATGTACGAATGTTAAAATATGTCCATAAAAAACAGTTTACAAAAATCAGATCAACCTATGCACGATTTAGTTCACAAAAAAGCTTAGACTTTCTTTGTCATAAAGGCTGGCTTGAAAAGCGTATGGACAGCGTATATTCGACTTCCGACAAAACCTTACCAATTCTTAAAGCACAAGGATTTAATACAGATATTCTTCCGGTTAAAATTTCCGGAAAGGGAATGATTAATGAACTTCAAAATACAGAAAGTTTCATTCAGGCAATGAAGCTGGAAAATTTTAAGGCACTGTTATATCCAAAATTTGGTGAACAGAAAGTCTGGCTTAGACCGGATGCATTATTAGTTCTCCATGACACAACAAATAAAAAATACAAACTTACTTTTCTGGAAGTTGAAGCAAAAAAATCAGACTGGTTCAATCATATTTTAGGTAAAAGAGAAAAATATTTACGCTTGGCTCAGGATATTGAATTCTATAATATGTGGCTAATATTGGCAAAGAAATTAGGTTTTCCACAGCCTGATATTTCAACTTTAAAGTTTTCAGTTTTCATTATTGGGAGTATTAAAAAAGATTTTGGAACTGGTTTTAAATTTATAAATTCATTTGGCAAATGACTTTTCCATATTAAAACAAATTTGGCAAAACCGAGGATTTGGAAAATATACGCTTTTCGGCGGGCTCAAATTTTATTTACGTCTAAGAATACAATTCTTTGCATACTTATTTGCAGCTATCACTGCTTTATTACTGTTTGTAGGAGTATATCAGACGTACGAAAATTATGAACCTACATATTGGAGGGAAACAGTATATTATGAACCATCAGAACTTCCAACATTTAAACTTGAAGCAAATACATTTTATACATTTGAAATGTCAGATGATTTAGATTATGCTTTGGTCAATGGAAACTATTTTGCAGCTCCCGGCTCTCTGTATCTTTATTATTCATACTTTTATAAATTACCATATAAATGGAGAAGAACTTTCCATGTTAAATTTCCATACGATGTAAAAATTAGTATCATGCCGGATCTTGATATGGTAATTAATCTTGTCCTTACTGAAAAAATTGAAGTCTATAAATATAAACAAGAAGGGACATATATTGATTATAGATATTTTGAACCTAAATTTTACAATCCACCTCCACCAGTTGAAAAGAAAAATAAAAACTCAAAGAAAAAGAAAAAGAAAAAATGATGGTTTACGCTTTGCTTTTATTTTTGCTGTTAGGATTAATAATCTACATTATAGATTCACTGTATAATGTAGTAATTTTCTTAGGAATGTTTTTTGTAGATTCATTTTGGGGACTCGCTACAATTATTTCCGGCTCTATAACTGCTCTCTTGTTTTATGCTGCAAGTAAAACATATATTGATTCTAAAGTTAAAGAAAGTTTTCTGCCGAATGTTAAAAATTTAAAACATAATAAAAAATCAAATTTAGAATTAAATTCATCAAGCCTAATGAAAAACTCAAATGATTTAGAAATTCAACACAATGTTAATGAAATAGATCTGTCCAATGTAACTTTAGACGGAATGGTTTCTCAAATGACATATCTTATGACAAAGCCGGGTCCGGTATTTTTTAAAGGATGGGGAAACAGACGACTTTTGCTAGACGTGGAACGAGTGCATATAATGACAAGCTATATTGAAGCTGTTCGAAGTGCCGGCTCTTCTTTAGCAGAATTTCAAGCTGATGCAGTTCTGAGTTATGAAAAAATTAAAGCTTTAACAGAGATCAAATACAATGATCTTAAAACTCAAATTGAAGAATCAAGATTACGGTTAGATTTGGTCTCAGCTCAGTATAAACATCAAATCTCAGAACTAAAACTTGATATAAAACTCAAGCAAGCTGACTTAGATCAAAAATTAGTGGAGATAGATAGTATGAGGTCTCAGATCAATATTCGGGAACGTGAATTAGCTATGCAGGAAAAGATGAATGATGTTAGAACAAAAGTATTGGAAGTAAAAATGAATGATGATTCTACATTTAATAAAGCTAGAGCCGGATTACTTGATAAAATTATTGAGGAAATGGATATGAACAATATTAATCCATCACAAGCATTTGTGTTAATAAACGCCTTAAGTCCTGGCTCAACCGATGACATTAATTTCCAAACAAGATCTGAAATGGTCAAACAGGAATTAGAAAAAATGAAAGCAGAAACAAAATATAAATATGCCGAAGCAGATGAACGGGAAGCTGAAGCTAATGAGAAAAAGGCACAGTCAAAATCAAATATTTTTGATTTACGACAAAATAAAAAGGAAAGGGATTGATCAAATTAGGAATCGCTTTAGATTGTAACGAAGGAAACTTACTTGTAAAACAAACCGACAGATATAAACATCTATTATGTATTGGTTCAAGCGGTATGGGTAAAACTTCATTTCTTTCTCACTTAATCAGAAATGAAATAGACAATGCCTGTGTAGTACTTGATCCTAACGGAAATCTAATTGAACAAATTGCTTCATTAGTTCCGAAAGATCGATTGATGTATATAGATAAGAATAATCCTATTTCTTTGAACCCATTATCAAGAGGTTATCTTAATTGGTCTGAAAATGCCAAAGAATTGATTCAACTTATTAATGCGGCAGTAAAGGAAGTAAGTCCTAAACAAGTAGAAATAACTGCTTTGATGACCCGGATTGTGAAAAATGCTTTAAGGGTTTTTTCAGATAATGAACTGACAATTAAACATTTAATGGAATTTCTTGATGATTCATTGCTAAGAAAAGATTTTGCCGGTACTACTGACCATTTTTGGAAAAATTTTGATAAAGCAAATTGGGAAGCAAGGGAAAGTTGTAAACGAATTACGGCGAGATTATCATTGTATTACGATGACCTGAACATAAGACCTTTTTTATCCATGAAAAATGATTTTGATTTACACCACATTATTGAAAATAAAAAAGTTGTACTTATAAATTGTGAAGGTCTTGATGATGAAGCTACATCATTCTTAGGTTGTCTTATTACCAATCAGGTAAAATCATTTTATCTCCATGAAGCAAAGATTGGAGGTAACCCGTTATTTTTTTATTGCGATGAATTTCATTTATTTATTCAGGAACACTTTGGAAGATTTTTAGCTGAAGGCAGAAAATTTAATTTCAGTTTTAATTTTGCCGGACATACCTTTACTTTACTTGATCCATTTTTCAAAGCAATGATCTTGCGGTGTCATGTAAAAGTTATATTTCAAAATGACGGAGATGATGCTCAAACACTGGCAAGTTCCTTACAAGTGAAAGCTGATGAATTGATAAATCTAAAACCATTTAATTCATTGGTGAGAATCGGAAACAAGAATCATAAAATGCTTTTATTCAGACCTCCTAAAATCCTTTCACCATTTAAAAAGCCACAAGAAAATTATACATCTGATATTAATTTTTTAGGAGATGAGTGGGTATCATATTAAATTGAAACACTTAATATGAGGTAATTAATAGATTGATAAATTATCGTATTAGCATATCAAATTTTAACAAAGATAAATGCTTATAAAAAGTTCGTCTTGAGCAACCTTTGAGAAAAAATCTATTTGTATTCTAATCCATGTTTATTTATGTTATGTGAACATTGAAACTAGAAGGAGGTAATTATGTCAAGAGCACCATAAGGTATTTCAAGCACTTTAGCTCAATCAATTAACTTATTTTAAACTTAAATGAAAATGAAAATGAAAATCAAATTCTCTATTTTCGCAGTTGTATTAGTTTTATTAGCTTTATCACTTTTCCTTTTTAATCCTCAGAAAACAATTTCCAACTCAAATGTAAAGGAATTTTCTATTCCTGAGGGTATAGTAACAGTTCATTATGAGTTTGGAACAGGGTTAGTACCT
>JBATSB010000094.1:0-16179 GCA_049293015.1 Ignavibacteria bacterium | reverse complement strand
AATGTTCAATGTTCAATGTTCAATGTTCAATGTTCAATGTTCAATGTTCAATGTTCAATGTTCAATGTTCAATGTTCAATGTTCAATGTTCAATGTTCAATGTTCAATGTTCAATGTTCAATGTACGAAGTAAAGTATTTGATATTTAAAATTTAATATTTAAAATTACAAAGGCAGTTTGTTAATTCAGACTGTCTTTTTTTTTGTTCCATATTTACAAATGAAACTTTATATTTTTTTGCATCTAAATTAACATTTTGAATAAAAATTATTTAAACTAATTTTAGCAAATCAAAAACCATATAAATTTTAATTATACATTATGGAGTGGAAAGGTCGTGAGCAAAGTTCGAACGTAGATGACCGCAGAAGGAGTACGGGAAAAACCGTAGGCGGCATCGGATGTCTTGGAACAATAATAATGCTTCTTTTAGTATGGATGCTTGGCGGAGATCCGCTGCAGTTTTTGCAGCAGGTGGATATTCAGCCACAGCAGACACAGCAGCAGCATAAACCTTCTGCAGGAGAAGATGAGCTTGCACAATTTGTTTCTGTAGTGCTAAAGGATACTGAAGATGTATGGAGTAAAATATTCAGAGAGAAATACGGCAGAGAATATGTGAAACCAACCCTTGTGATGTTTACAGGTTCGACTCAGTCAGGATGCGGATATGCAAGTTCACAGACAGGACCTTTTTATTGTCCGGCTGATCAGAAATTATATATAGATCTGAGTTTCTATCAGGAGCTAAAGAATAAATTTAAAGCTCCGGGTGATTTTGCAATGGCTTATGTGATCGCTCATGAAGTCGGACATCACGTGCAAAATCTTCTCGGTATTCATGATCAGGTGCAGAGCCAGCGCAGAAGATTATCTGAATCGGAATATAATCAGCTCAGTGTCAGAGTAGAATTGCAGGCTGATTTTTATGCAGGGGTCTGGGCAAATCATGCGGAAGAAATGAAAGGAATTCTCGAACCCGGAGATATTACAGAAGCATTAAATGCAGCCGCAGCTATCGGTGATGACCGTTTACAAAAGCAGTCTCAGGGACATGTAGTGCCGGATGCATTTACACATGGTACTTCTGAGCAGAGAGTGAGATGGTTTAAAAAAGGATTTGATACAGGTGATGTCACACAAGGGAATACTTTTAATACAAAAAATCTTTAAGTGAAAATTTAAATAGGATTAGAAAATACGTAAATCAATTTATTAAAAATCAGATTATGAGATCAATAATAATTATAATAATATTTTTCACATTCAGTATATCTGTTTCAGCTCAGCAAATGAATATTACATACAAAAATGAAATTGATAAGAATGAGAAATTAAATAACATGACGGACGTAACATATCCTCAGGTGGATTTTGGACCTGAAGCACTGATGGGAGTTAGAGGAATTGCACAGGATATTAATACTGCAATAAATAAGTTTGTAGAGAATTATATAGAGAGTTTTAAAATACAGTTAAAGGAAGTTAAAGATGGTTCAAAAGAAGGTGAAGCAAATTCATTTAAGATTACATCTGAAACTGAAATTACAGGCGGTACTTTTTTATCGGTTAAGTTCACAATGTTCAGTAATATCTCAGGCATGGCGCATCCAATGACAAATGATTCTTCATTTAATTACAGCACTATCTCAACAGGTCAGCTTGAGTTAAAAGATCTTTTCAGAGAAGACTCAGAATATCTGAAATTCATTTCGTCTTTTACACAAAAGGAGCTTGAAGCTTATGCCTATTCACAAGGGAATGAAAATATTTTTGACATGATAAAACTTGGTACTTCTCCCGACGCAAACAATTTCAAAGTATGGAATATAAAAAGCGACAGTCTGATCATAACTTTCAATCCTTATCAGGCAGCACCTTATGTATTTGGAATACAGGAAGTAAAGATCTCGTTGAGTGAAATGTTGAATATGATTGATAAGACAGGACCTTTGGAATTTTTGTTCCGATAAAATCTTTGCCTGAAATAAAAATTAAATTTAAAATGTGGGATTATTTTGAATGATAAATGATCGCCATTATCCCGCCTGCCGTAACAAGAACAATTCCTGCAATTGAGATCAGATCAGGGAAACTGTTAAAAATTATTATATTAAATATCACAGTAAAAACTACAGCCGAATAATTAAATGGTGCAAGCTTTCCGGCTTCTTCAAATTTGTAAGCATGCTGCAATAAAAACAGATATAACATAAATGCTATTCCTGTTGAAATTCCATATACCCAGACAATAGCCGGAGGTGTTATCCAGTTCAAAATTGCAAATGGAAGTGTGCAGGTAGTAGCTATTAATGAAAAATAAAATATAACTGCTTCAAATGTTTCTGTTCTTGATAACTCTTTCATTGCTATCAAAGCAACAGCAAGAAAAATTCCCGAGGCTACTCCGTACATTTCTCCCATTTCCAATAGATCACCAGTTACGGGATGAATGATAAATATTATTCCTATAAATCCTATAATTATTCCGAGCCAGATCCTTGGATCCATTTTTTTTCTTAACCATATCAATGCGATTATGGGAATAAAAAGAGGTGCAGAATTCAAAAGCAAAGTTCCGTCCACAATGTTTGTCTTTCTCACGCAGATCACAAAGCATGTAAAACCGAACATTCCTGTTATTCCTCTGACGAGATGAAGTTTTATCTGACCGGTTTTTATTGGTTTGAATTTTTTGAAAGATGTGATCACAGTAATTATCAAAAGTGAAGTTCCATACTGAATAAAAACTATCCATTCAGTATTTGTTCCAAACTCAGAGATAAGTTTTACAAAGACACTGGAAAGAGCCAAAAAGAAAAAGCCTCCAAGAGCAGGCAGAATTGCTTTATGATTCATTAAGTTTCGATAATTATTTTACAAATTTATACATGAGTACGCTGTCAATATAAGTACCGTCATCAAGTTTCATATCTTTTGGACAATAACCTTCGATCATAAATCCGCATTTCTCATATAATTTTATAGCGCGTGTATTTATAGAGAATGCATTCAAAGTAATTTTTTCTATGAGGGAATCTTTTTCCGCCCAGGCAATTAGTGCTTTTATTAAATGTGTACCAACACCGGAATCTCTATAGTCCTTTGAAATGAAGACAGTAAAAGATCCGCAATGTTTAGTTCGGAATAATGAGCCATTGGTGAAATCAAGTTCACCGACTACTATTGAATTATGTTCAGCAACAATGTAAAGCGCTCCTTCATTTTCTGTGTTGTAAATTATTTCTTCAGCAGTTTTTTCCTTTGTGTATGTTGCTTCAAAAGGTTCGCGGAGCATAAAGTATCTTTCATCAATTATATCTATTTTAATTTTATTGATCAGCTCAGCGTCATCAGGCACAGCATTTCTGATTAGTATGTCTCTACTGTGTCTGTCTTTGAATTTAATATCTTTGATCCGTGACATTTTAAAAAATTAATCTTCTATGAATTTCAAAATATTGTCGATCTCAGTTTTTGAAAAACTGCTGATTATCAGATCAGCTTTTGAAATATCCTGCATTCCCGAATTTAAATTTCTGAAACCAATACATTTCATTCCAGCGGCTTTTGCAGCACTCACACCGTTGAATGAATCTT
The DNA here is from genome assembly GCA_049293015.1 of Ignavibacteria bacterium. Classification (GTDB taxonomy): domain Bacteria; phylum Bacteroidota; class Ignavibacteria; order Tepidaquicellales; family Tepidaquicellaceae; genus UBA2330. Next base: position 12,578 of record JBATSB010000094.1, on the reverse strand, counting down.
CTATTACATAGCAATTATCCGATGATGATTGAAAATGATCAGAAACTTTAAAAAAAATATCCGGCGATGGTTTTCCGTTAGCTACTTCTTCCCCGCTTACAATAAAATCAAAATGCTTTTCTAAACTATGTCTGTCTAATACTAATTTTATATTATCTTTTGGTGAAGATGAAGCTACGCATAGTCTGTAATTTTTTTTATTAAAAGAATCTATAAGTTCCTTAATTCCATCTATCGGTTTTGAAATAAGATCCGAACTAAGAACTTTATACATCCTGACTTTTTCTGAAGACATTAATTCTTCAACACTCTGATTCAAACTATATTTAGTTTTGATTCTATCCCACATTCGTAAAGAAGACATACCAACATAACCGTCATATTCATTCTCATACATTTTGAAACCAAGCTCTGAGAAATGTTCCATATTCATAACTTTATATGCAGGCTCAGAGTCAATTAAAACTCCGTCCATGTCAAATATTATCACTTTGAAATTACCGGTCTTCAAAGAATTACTCATAAGTAAAAGCAGAGTCACGTGTTATTCGGACTCTGCGGTTTGTTGAACTTAAAATTTGATTATTGCATCAGCAGAGTCACATGTTATTCAGACTCTGCGGTATCTTGAACACAAAAAAATCATTGTATCCGCAGAGTCACGTGATCTTCGGACTCTGCGGTTTGTTGAACATAAAAATTAATTACAGTTTTATTTTTTATCTGCGGCGTATTCTACAAATATTTTATTTCCTTTTATCTGACTGTTATTCATGATCTTGACGACCTTGTCTGAATATTTTTTATCTACATTTACAAAACAGTACCTGTCATATATTGAGATCTCACCAACCGCTGATCCGGGAATGCCTGCCTCTCCTGCTATTGCGCCTAATACATCTTTAGGCATTATACCGGCATTTTTTCCAATGTTAATGAAAAGTCTTTTAAGATCGGGATCAATATAACTTTTTCTGCCACCGTCTCCCCTTCTGTCATTTCTATCAGTTCTGTCACTTCTGTCATTTCTTTTGCTGTCTTTTCTGTCTCTGCCTCTATCTCTATCTTTGCCGCGTTCTCCTCTTCTTTCTTTACCACGTGATTTGTTTCTGTCTGAACGGTCATCATCATATTTCCTGTATGAAGGTTCTGGAATGGCAACATACTCCGCTTCATTATTTTTACCTAAATGTAATTTCAGCAATGCCGATGAAATGTCCTCCTGTGAAAAATTTTCACTTAAAAGATTTTCTATAATAAAGTCATGCTGATGAAAATCTTTGTCAGTTTTTATCACAGTTGAAATTTCTTCGATAGTATATTTTGCCCGCACCTCTTCTACATCTTTTACTGTCGGAATCGGTAATTTATTTATCGGTGTCTTTGTATATTTTTCAATGTCCTTTAGCTTTCTGAATTCCTTTCCTCTCACAAAAGTAAATGCATGTCCTTCTCTGCCGGCTCTTGCTGTCCTTCCAATCCTGTGTACATAATATTCCTCATCCTGTGGCATGTCATAATTTATCACTGCATCTATTTCATCTACATCAATTCCTCTTGCAGCTACGTCAGTTGCCACAAGAATGTCCAGCGTTCTGCTTCTGAATTTTGCCATTACCCTGTCACGGCTCATTTGCTTCATATCTCCGTGAAGACCTTCTGCAAGATATCCTCTCGCCTGAAGATGAGATACAAGATCATCTACCATCCGCTTTGTGTTACAAAATACCAGTGTCAGTTCGGGATCATATATGTCAACAATTCTTGTAAGCACTTCAAGCTTTCCAGTCGTCTTAATGTCTAAATAATATTGTGTCACTTTAGGAACTGTCAGCTCTTTGTGAATTACCTTTATATGTACAGGATCGACGAGATATTTTTTGGAAAGCTTTGCAATCTCTGGCGGAATGGTCGCTGAGAAAAAAACAGTCTGCCTGTTTTCTGAAGATGACTTAATAATACTTTCGATGTCATCACGAAATCCCATGTCGAGCATTTCATCAGCTTCATCTAATACTATAAAGTTTACATCTGAAAGATCAACAGTCTTTCTGTTTATGTGATCAAGAAGTCTGCCCGGTGTAGCGATGATAATCTGAACACCTGATCTCAATGCTTTGATCTGTCTGTCAATTGACTGACCTCCATATACAGGAATAACCTTTACATTTTTTTTGTATTTAAGTAATTCACTGAATTCTTCAGCAACCTGAATGGCAAGTTCCCTTGTAGGACAAAGTACTGCTGCCTGTATTTTTTTGGAATCGGATTTTATATTTTCTATAATTGGAATTGCAAAGGAAGCTGTCTTTCCTGTGCCTGTCTGCGCCTGTCCCAGTACGTCCCTTCCTTCCATTATTACAGGAATGGATTGTGTCTGTATAGGAGTCGCTTCTTCGAATCCCATATCTTTTACTGCTTTCTGAATTTCAACAGACAAATTCAGATCTTCAAATTTTGCGGTATGCATTTATTGTGTTTGATTTTTTAAAAATTATGTAGATGTTTCATGAGCATATTAAATGAAATGATGGGTATTAGAGTTGTAAATTCGAAATTTCCCGGATCATGACAATAGTATAATAGACAAAATTTTTATTTAAAGCAAATTGCTTGCAAGCTCTGCAAGTTCAGATCTTTCGCCTTTTAATAAATTTACATGAGCGTAAAGTTTCTGACCTTTGAAATGTTCAATTAAATACGATAGTCCGTTAGATTGTGAATCTAAATACGGATGATCGATCTGATATACATCGCCTGTAAATACAATCTTTGAACCTTCACCTGCCCTGGTAATAATTGTTTTTATCTCATGCGGAGTAAGGTTTTGCGCTTCATCCACTATGAAAAAAATTCTCTGAAGACTCCTTCCGCGAATATAACTAAGCGGTTCTATCACAAGCTTCTGATCTTTTATAAGCTGTGAAATTGTCTGATGCTGTTTATCGGTTTCAGAATACTGATCCTGAATCACTTTGATATTGTCCCAAAGCGGTTGCATGTATGGTGCAAGTTTATCTTCAATGTCGCCCGGTAGATATCCGATGTCTTTATTACTCAAAGGCACAACTGGTCTTGCTATAAAAATCTGTCTGTAATTTTTCCTCACCTGCAGCGCAGATGCAATAGCCAGTAATGTCTTACCAGTACCGGCTTTTCCTGTCATTGATACAAGCGGAATTTCAGTATTGATCAATGCATCTGTAGCAAAGGTCTGTTCAGCGTTTCGTGATTTTATTCCATAAATATCAATCTTATCTACCTTCCTCATTACTTCTTTTATCGGATCATAATGCGCCAGTACTGATCTGCTGTTATTCCTTAATATATAAAACTTATTCGGCAGCAGCTCACCGTTGAGTTCTTTTTTAATAATCTCAATTGGTACTTCAAACGGCGACTGATAAAGCTTCATTAAAATCTCGTCATCAAAATCATCTATGATCTCTTTACCGCTGTAAAGCTCTTCTACACTGCCAATCATGTCAGTCGTATAATCTTCAGCCGGAATGCCGATTGCTTTTGCCTTCATCCGCAGATTCACGTCCTTACTGACAAGTATCACAGAGCGGTTCTTGTTTTTATTGTGAATTTCAAGAGCTGTACTTAATATCCTGTGATCGGGAGTATCGTCAATAAACATTTCCCTGATCTCATTCAGAAGACCTTTGGTAATTGCGATCCGAACCTTACCTCTGCCTTTGCCGAGCGATACACCTCCGTTAAATAAAGCAGATCCTGTCATCGAGTCCAGTGTCCTTGCAAATTCACGCGCATTCAGATTAATTACCTGACTGCCTCTTTTGAAATGATCAAGTTCCTCTATGACTGTGAGAGGAATGATAATGTCGTTTTCCTTGAATTGTAAAATACATGAAGAGTCATGTAGGATTACGTTTGTATCCAGTATGAAAATTTTAGTAGATTTTTTTGCCATTCACTATTGGGATTCAGTTAGTAACTGATTAACTTAGTAACAATTTTCAGATTGTAAATATACCTTATCCAAGAGATATATGAAATGTAGGTTTATTTCAACAAGTCAACCCAATTAAAACTTTTTCTTGCAATTATATCTTCCCTCGTCTTATCCAAACTCCCAGACTGTCCGAATTCAAAATTTATTAGTATGCCTCAAAGACTCGAAGGCTCAAAGAAAGATTTTTAAAGTTATATTTTTAACACTATCCGAATTCAAAATTTATTAGTATGCCTCAAAGACTCGAAGGCTCAAAGAAAGATTTTATAGTAATGAATTAATTTTAAGTTTTCGAGTCCTTGAGTTTTTTAACTTAGAGTCTTCGACTCTTTGAGGCGATTGAAACGTTTTGGAAGGATACCAACCAAATCAAATCTTCTTCTTGCAATTGTATATTATAATAAATAATTTTACTGGAAAGATGTAAAAATAAATTTTGACTAATTTAAAATGACTAAATCAAAACTATTAAACAAAAGAAGTCTTGCATCAACTATAGAAAATATAAATGAAGTGTATTTTTATAAAATGGACTATAAGAAATATAATGTAGATGAAACTGTAAAGTGGATATTAACAAGATACGACACTAAGTATTCTTATAACGGAAGTTTTGGAATCACAGATAAAGACTGGAATTCAGAACTGCGAACATTTACAGGTGAAAGACTTACATCACCTGCTTCGCTGAAACACATTCATGCACAGGAGGCTGGAAGAGCTTTAAACATTCTGAAAAAACATACTACCTTGAAAATGCCTGAACTTGATGATTCTAATAAAAGATTTATAAAAATATTTATAGATAATGAAAAAGCCGGAAAGCATGAAGGTACATTTTGCTGCGGTCCTTGCACAGTTTCCCTGTGGAGAAATATGTCCGCAGGTGGTTACGGCAGTTATGCAAATAAACTTAACAGCGGGATGTCCGTTTTGAAAAACTTCAGAAAAAATGACGGTGAATGGAGCCGTTTCCCTTTCTATTATACATTGTCTGTACTGCTCGAATCTGCAAATCTGTCAAATGCAAAAAAAGAAATTGAGTATGCATATATTAAATGCAGCCGAAGAATTAAAACTATCAGAGGAAATGATAAATATGCAGATAGAAAACACGAACTGCTTAAAAGAATATTAGAGTTGTGATTCGATTTTAAATTCTTGGAAATTTAGTTCTTATATTTCAAATCCATCAACTGTTAAATTACTTACATACCATTATTCTCTGATAATTTATTCAAAGTCCTTAATCCTAAATATTCCTAAACCTAAAAGTCTAAAAGTCCAAAAATTCTAAAGATACTATATGTCTATGTCACTATGTGTCTATGTGGTTCAAACCCGGACTGGGAATTATTATCTCTTCAGATTAAAAGAGTATATTTCATCAGACTGAAAATTAACTTATTTTACTTCTATTACATTTTACCTGTTCTGATAATTTTTTAAAACTATAATTTAATCAGTTCAGTTAAAAAAATTTAAAAGCTTTTAAAATTTTTAAAAATGGAAAAAGGCAATATTACAATATCGGATTTAAAAAAAATAATCGGGCTTAAAGATCTGCCTGACGAACATCTGCAGTGGATACTTGATAATTCGGAATACACAGAATTTGAAGACGGATTTCAGATCAACAAAAAAGGTGACCCGATTGATTTTATGTGGATAATAGTGGAGGGTAAAGTTAATTATAACATTGAAATCAATGGAACTCAGGTTCATTTTTATACTTTTGAAAATGATAATGCAACGGGAGGGATAGGAGGACTAATCCCTTATTCAAGAATGAAATCTTCCCCCGGGTTTGCTCATGCTGTTGGAAATGTTAAAAGGTTAGAGCTTCACAAAGATCATTTTTCTGAACTAGAGCAATTGAATCCTGATTTTGTACAGCGACTGATCGGCTATATGACTGAAAGAGCCAGGACTTTTGCAACCGTGAAATTACAACATGAGAAAGTGAATGCTCTTGGAAAACTGGCTGCAGGTATTGCACATGAACTTAATAATCCAGCTTCAGCTATTAACAGAATTTCATCAGAACTCGACAAACGTCTTAAAAATAATTACAGACTTACAGAAGAACTTCTTGGATATAATATTAAACCGGAACAGATAAAGATGGTAAGAGAATTAGTTGAGAAAAAAGAAGTTGTGAGAGCGGATAAACAAAAACTCAGTCTTAGTGAAAGAATGGATCTTGAAGATGAAATTAATAACTGGCTGAAACAAAAAGGATTTTCTGATGATAAGATCGCAGGTGAAACCTTTGCTGAGTCAGGATTTTGTGCAATTGATCTTGATGACTTTTGTAAAGAATTTAATAAAGAAACTTTCAGCCACATGGTACATTGGCTTGAAAATTTACTTAGTTCAAAAAAAATATTAAAAGATCTGGAGGAAGCTTCTTCGCGCATTTCACATCTTGTTGGAGCGATCAAAAGTCATGTTCATATGGACCAGGCAAATGAACTTCAGCCGACTGACATTCACAAAGATATTGACAATACACTTACACTTCTTGGATACAAGCTCAGAGAAAAGAATATTACAGTAAAAAAATTATACTGCGAAAAACCTGTCGAAGTGAATGCATATATTGGAGAGCTTAATCAGGTCTGGACAAATCTAATAGACAATTCAATTTATGCTCTTGAAAAAAACGGAGAGCTGGTCATTGAGACTATCTGCAGCGATAAAAACTTTATTGTAAAATTGTCTGACAATGGTTCAGGGATTCCACCGGATATTATTTCAAGAATATTTGATCCGTTTTTTACTACTAAAAAAGTCGGGGAAGGTACAGGCATTGGATTAGATCTTGTAAACAGAATTATTAAAAATCATAACGGTGAAATTTCAGTAAATTCAAAACCGGGAAATACAGAGTTTAAAATTAATTTTCCTGTATCAGAAATTAAAAAATTATAATCAATGAAACTTCCATATATATTCATTGTCGATGATGATGAACAGGTACTTCATGCAATTCTTCGGGATGTAAGAAGTAAGTACCGCGATGAATACAGAGTGAATGCATCCGATTCAGCAACAGAAGCACTCGAAGTCATTGCTAAGTTAAATCAGAAAAATGAAACTGTAGCTTTATTTATTTCTGATCAGAGAATGCCGGAAATGCAGGGAATAGAATTTCTTGAAAAAGCTAAAAAAATTTTTCCTGAAGCAAAACTGGTCTTGCTTACTGCATATTCTGATATTGATGCTGCTATAAAAGCAATTAATGATATCAAGCTGGATTTTTATCTGCTGAAACCATGGAATCCGCCTGAGGAAAAATTATACCCGGTTTTAGATGACCTTCTTTATGAATGGTCTGCCAATATTCGTCTGCCTTATGACGGAATTAGAGTTCTGGGCACAAGATGGTCAAGTGTTTGCTACTCCGCAAAAGAATTTCTTTCAAGAAATTTAATTCCATATCAGTGGACAGATATTGACATAGATGAAGAGATGAAAGATCTGGCACTTTCATTATCAGGTGACATTAACAATCTGCCGGTTATTTTATTTCCGGACGGGACTTCTTTAGTTAATCCTTCAAATAATGAAATTGCCGAGAAAGTTGGTTTACAAACAAAAGCAAAACTGCAGTTTTATGATCTGATTATTGTTGGTGCAGGACCTGCTGGTCTTGCCGCTGCAGTTTATGGAGCTTCTGAAGGTCTGAAGACTCTTATTATAGAACAGAATGCACCGGGCGGGCAGGCAGGTACAAGTTCTCAAATTGAAAATTATCTTGGATTCCCGACCGGTATCAGCGGAGCAGATCTTGCAAGAAGAGCCGTAACTCAGGCAAAAAGATTTGGTGCTGAGCTCCTTACACAGGAAGTGGTTTCAATAAAGATCGATCAGCCGTATAAAACATTAAAACTCAAAAATGGTATTGAGGTATCTTCATATGCAGTTGTTTTTACTGCAGGTGTTTCAGTCAGAATGTTCGAAAAAGAAGGCATTGAAAAATTTATAGGTACAGGTGTTTATTACGGAGCTGCAATGACTGAAGCTGCTCTGTATAAAGATCAGGATGTCTGCGTCCTTGGTGGCGCTAACTCTGCCGGTCAGGGCGCATTGTTTTTTTCCAGATATGCTAAATCGGTTACAATAATAATTAGAGCTGATTCACTAAGTAAGGCAATGTCAAGTTATCCGGTTGATAGAATTCAGGCAACACCGAATATTATAGTATTAACTGACACAGAAGTAGATTCTGTTTCCGGCACCAATAAACTTGAAAAGATTTTTCTTCGCTGTAAGAATGAAGATAAGATCAAAGAGATGGATACCTCTGCTGTATTTATTTTTATCGGAGCAGCTCCAAGAACAGAAATACTAAAAGGAATCATAGAAACTGATGAAAAAGGTTATATATTTACAGGTCCGGATCTGCATAACAGAAAAAATATTGTAAATGAATGGACACTTGAACGTGACCCGTTCCTTTTGGAAACAAATATACCCGGAGTTTTTGCCGCCGGTGATATCCGTTCAGGTTCGGGTAAACGTGTGGCAGCGGCTGTGGGTGAAGGATCTGCAGCAATCGGCATGGTTCATAAATATCTGGAGACTGTCTGAATATTTTATCTGCTTTTACTTATTTTTAATCGGCAAGATGAAAATCTGTTTCGCTCGTATCCAAACTCCCAGGCTTTCCGAAATCACAAATTAAAGTTTACTTTCAAAGTTGCCTCCAAGACTCAAAGGCTCAAAGAAGATTATTTTTAAAGGTTCTAAACTTTGAGTCTTAGAACCTTAGAGGCATTTCCAACGTTTTCGTACAGTCTGTCCAGTTTGGATACGCCATTGAAATTGAAACTTCGTTTCAAACACACCTTCTGCAATTTATCACCGCAGGTTATTTTTTTTGCTCGTTCAAATTGGATGAATTTATTAAAAATTAATTTCCACCCCAACATTCAACCTGTTAACAATATCACCTTCTATCATATCATATCCGCTGCCGACAGTTTTCACTCCGTCAGTATAAGTCTCTGAATACTTAGCCGATATTTCAAACAAAGAAAAAGGTTTATACCGCAAGACTGCATACCATCTTCTGCCTTTTCCATAAAGAGCAACATTTGTCATGATCCCTTTTATATCATTTTCATATTCATAAATCCGGCTGTCGTAATTTTCTGTATCAAAATAAATTATTCTCATGTCAAAAATAATTCCCGGAAAAGGCATCAGTCTCATATCAGAATAAAACAATCTTCCTTTACTACTTGCACCGGACATATCATACTTTACGTTTACATATTCAAATCTGCTCCTTAATCTAAGCGCATTTGTCATTTGATAAATAAATCCTAATCTCGAATTGAACTGACTTCTCCGGTCGGTGATCGTTATATCCTGAAGATTTAAATTCTGTATAGTCTGTATGTCCTCTTTTCTCTCACTCTTTATTTTCAGATTAATTACAAATCCTTTTTGAGCGCGCCAGTCGGCATTGAATAAAAGATCATTCCCTGAAACAGGCAGCGGATTCAAATATGACCTGTATGGAATTTTGAACTGATCAAAATATGCATTCAGCACAAGTCCTTTCAAAGGCTTCAAAGTCAGTCCTGTGTAAAAACCTCTTTCATTATTTGTCTCTCCGCCTCGTTCACCAAACCCGGATGAATGAACTGAAATAAAATCATAAGGATAAATTCTGTATGACATGACAAGCTGAGCCAATCCGGGAAATGAAAATGATACTGAATTGATCGATGCAACTGCACCTGAGTTTGAATAAGTCCATTCACCGAATGCATTCATATTTTTATATAGTACATCATAATCTGCTCCAAGTGAAGATGCTTTGTCTCCGCTGAATTTAAATAATTCCATTAGAGTATCTTTAACAACTGACAATGAATATTTTCCCGACCAGTATGTAATGCCTGTCCTCAGTAGTCCATTGGTGTATGAAACTCTTCCGCCAAATAAATTTTCTTTAACTGAATTCTTTCGGTTTATCTCGGAAGAAGTCCTGTGATATCCGTCGATATAAAAAGTAGATACTTCTTCTGAAAATTCATCTACAGTTGCGTCCAAATAATTATCAGAATAAAACAGATCCAGATAAAAATTATTCTGCTCAAGACTTACAGATGCGCCTCTGAAAAATTGAGATTCATTCACAGAGGAATATCCGTCTATTCCCTTTCCTTTTCTTTTCAACGGACTCACTGCGTCAATGCCTTTTGAGAAATAGCTGGAGTTTGACAATGTAAGACCCTGTCCAAAATTCAATGAGTAATCCCCGGCTATGAATTTTTTCAGGATCCCAAAACCTCCTCCTTCTATATAACCCGACGTAAAATCATTTATATATTTTTCACCCGGATCTTTTTCAAGAGTGAGATTTATTTTGAGATAATTATTTGATTTTCCGGACTTTCCAAATTTTGAATTTACAGAAGTATAGAGTTTGGGTTTTGTACCTTCATACTTTTGGGAAATGTATCCGGCTTTGGTCTGCAGATCCTGCAGGAATCTTGATCTGACTCGTGTACTTAATTTATCAAAAAAAGTAATTTCAGATGTGTTATATTTGACTCCCGTCTCATCGATAATGACGTCAGTCTTTGATCTCCTTACAATGAGATAGATCTTGATCATATCGTAAAGTTCGATTGACATACCTTCGATCTTTAAAAGTTCACGTTTGGATTTGAACTTACCTATTTCATTTTTGTAATCAATAATCCTGCGTGCCATTACGGAACTTACAAAAGGTATCAGATCCAGTTCTTCATAAGTGATCTTATTTAAGTCAAGTGGATTTCGCCGGAGGTTTTCGAGATTATCGAGTACGGCAGGTTCTTCAGCTTCGGGATCGAAACTTTCCAGCAGCATTTCCTCACGGTAAAAATTTCTAAGGTCTGTCGTGTCACCAGTTTTCAAAGTGTCCTGAGAAAACAGCGGTGATATTGCTGCAGAGTACAAGTACATAATTGCTGTTAAGCAAATTCTTCCAAATAATTTTCGTGTCATGGCTCATCATATTTTCCACATAAAAATAGTAAATATCAGCCGTGATAAAAAATTAAAATTCAGGCATTTGTGAAAAAACTTGCCTCAAAGACTCAAAGAAAAAGCTTTTTTTATTTTTTAGAGAAAAACTTTAAGTAAATAGAACTGAGGCTGTTTTTGGGTTTGCCACAAAGACTCGAAGGAAAAAATTTCTAATGCTTTTAAACTTCGAGTCTTGGAGACTTTGAGGTAGCTCACATATTTTCAGAGTTTGAGTTTGCCTCTAAGACTCGAAGGCTCGAAGGAAAAAATTTTTAATGCTTTTAAACTTCGAGTCTTGGAGACTTTGAGGCAATTCAAAAATTTTGAGGCGATTAATGATTACTTTGGAAAAATAAAAGTAGCCAAACCTCTGATACCAAATGAGCCCTTTGATTCAGGTAATCCTGAAAGCGGAATTCTCGGTCCGACACCTAATGATACAGGGAACTTCCCTAATTTTGTAATTCCTGTTATTAAAAAATTCAAATATGACTGTGTCCTTTTGATCTTCCAGTTTTGTGTCATTTCAGCATTGAGAGTCACACCGCCGCCGCCTTTCCAGTTATAATTCAGAAATGGCTGCAAATATCCGACTGTCTGATTTCCTCTTGCCGGATCTCCGCCTACTGACCAGTATTGATTTATCAATGCTCCGAATGTCCATCCATTGGATTGTTTTAATATGACGCCTGTTGGACCGACACTGAATCTTCCCGAGCCGGTGAGTTTATTTGTAGCTGTCGGAATGGACATGACCGGTCCAATTCCCCATATAAGTTTTTTTGAATTTGGAGAAACAAAAATACTGTAAACCATATCACCAAGAGAATTCTGAGTCTGTCCGAGTCCGGTGACATTATACTGCGTTACCATCGGGAGAATTACTCTGTTGATTAGATTTATATCTTTTGAAATTGCAATCGGAATTACCGGCTGAAAATTTAATACATTCTGAGTACCGTTGAGTTGACCAATTCCCCAGACTGTATTATTCTGAAACGGTACACTGATCAGATTAGCAACAGGATTTGCAAGTTCGATAGCCAGCTTTTGTGCATCGGTTTCCACTTTTTGTGAATATGAATATGTGGAAATAAAAAATGTAAATAAAATAAAAAATGTAAATTTTTTGAACATGATAGTTAGTTGTTTTTTGAATGAATGTTGTAAAATTAGATTTATTAATTTTTTGAATCAATTCTTAAATTGACGTAATAAGTTGTCTGAACTTTGAATTAGCTGATTTAAATAATGTATATGATTTAATATATTTCTTATATTCGTTCTATCTCTTTTCCACAACAACCCCCTTCAATCCCCCTTTTTTAAGGGGGAATTCACTTCCAAATTATAATGAATTGTGCTCTTCTTATTTGTAATTTGTAATTTCTAATTTGTAATTTGTAATTGCTCTTCTAAAAATTTGTCATTCCCTCGTGCTCCTCTTTCGTCATCCCCGAATGTTTTTGTCGGGGATCTAAACGAAACTTATCCATTTTGTCTGAACCGCTGATTTCGCTGATTAAAATGATTACATTGATTCTTACTTTCCATTTTAAAAATGAAA
>JBATSB010000093.1:0-14772 GCA_049293015.1 Ignavibacteria bacterium | reverse complement strand
CCAGCAGTGGGTTGCCAGATATAACGGACCGGGAAATGATGAAGATGTGACTTATTCCCTTAAAGTTGACGGCTCAGGTAATGTTTATGTAACGGGCTGGAGCAAAAGCGGCAGTTTGTCCGGAAGTGAAGACTACGCAACGCTCAAATACAATTCATCTGGCGACCAGCAGTGGGTTGCCAGATATAACGGACCGGGAAATAGTGGAGATATAGCATATTCCCTTGCAGTTGACGGCTCAGGCAATGTTTATGTAACCGGAGCCAGCAGAAGCGGCAGTTTGGCTGGAACTGAAGATTACGCAACTATAAAATACAATTCCACAGGTGTTCAGCTATGGGTTCAAAGATATAACGGTCCGGGAAATAATAGTGATTATGCAACTGCCCTTTCAGTTAACGACTCAGGAAATGTTTATGTAACTGGATACAGCCCTGGAGGAAGCGGAACAGGTAATGACTACGCAACGCTCAAATATAATTCATCAGGCGTCGAGGAGTGGGTTCAGAGGTATCATGGTCCGGGAAATAGTAGTGATTATGCACGTTCCATTGCAGTTGACGCATCAGGCAATGTTTATGTAACAGGCGAGAGCTTTGGAAGCGGATCAAATTATGACTACGCAACGATAAAATACTCGCAGATGGTTGCCATTCAGCCGATATCAAACGAAATTCCAAATCAGTTTTCTTTGTCGCAAAACTATCCTAATCCTTTCAATCCAAGTACAAAAATTAATTACGAATTACTAAACACAAATTATGTTTTACTTAAAGTCTTTGATGTTCTTGGAAATGAAGTTGCGGTTATAGTGAATGAAAAACAAAATGCCGGAAGTTATCAGGTTGATTTTGACGGAAGTATTTTTACGAGCGGAGTTTATTTTTATAAAATAGAAGCGGGCGAGTTTGTTGAGACGAAGAGAATGCTTTTATTAAAATAAATTTTTCATAAACTTAAATCAAAATAATCATGAAAAACTTAATTGTTTTATTCTTTCTTTTGCTTTTTAGCAATCTTTATTCTCAGGTTACACAAGAGTGGGTTGCACGATATAACTGACCGGGAAATGATTATGACGATGCATATTCCATTGCAGTTGATAATTCAGGCAATGTTTATGTAACGGGCGGGAGCTTTGGAAGCGGAACAGCAGGAGACTACTCAACGATAAAATACAACTCATCGGGTATCCAGCAGTGGGAAGCACGATATAACGGACCGGGGAATTCCTATGACAATGCATATTCCATTGCAGTTGATAACTCAGGCAATGTTTATGTAACGGGTAGTAGTCTTGACGGATTGAGTGACTATGCAACAATAAAATACAATTCGTCAGGCGTCCAACAGTGGGCTCAAAGATATGATGGACCGGCTAGTAGTGGTGACGATCCACGTTCCCTTGCAGTTGATGACTCAGGTAATGTTTATGTGACTGGCTCGAGTTTTGGGGTAAACGGAACAGGTTTTGACTACGCAACAATAAAATACAATTCATCGGGCGTCCAACAGTGGGCTCAAAGATATAATAGTCCCGGAAATGAATCCAATGACAATGCATGGTCCCTTGCAGTTGACACTTCAGGCAATGTTTATGTAACCGGGGGAAGCGGAACAGTTTCTGACTACGCAACGATAAAATACAATTCCGCAGGCGTCGAGCAGTGGGTTCAAAGATATAACGGTCCGGGGAATGGTGGTGACTATACATATTCCCTTGCACTTGACGCTTCAGGCAATGTTTATGTAACGGGCGGGAGCAATAGCAGCAGTGGGTCTGGAACTGAAGACTACGCAACGATAAAATACAATTCATCAGGCGTTGAGCAGTGGGTTCAAAGATATAATGGTCCGGGAAATGGTGCTGACATTGCAAGGTCTCTTGCAGTTGATAACTCAGGCAATGTTTATGTAACGGGCCACAGCTTTGGAAACGGAACAAGTAATGACTACGCAACGATAAAATACAATTCATCGGGTGTCCAACAGTGGGTTCAAAGATATAACGGACCGGGAAATGTTGGTGACATTGCAATTTCTCTTGCAGTTGATATCTCAGAAAATGTTTATATAACAGGAGTGAGCTCAAGCGACTATGCAACAATAAAATACAATTCATCGGGAGTTGAGCAGTGGGTTCAAAGATATAACGGTCCGGGAAATGATTTTGACAATGCATATTCCCTTGCGTTAGACGCTTCAGGCAATGTTTATGTAACGGGTTTCAGCACAGGAATAGGAACAGAAAAAGACTACGCAACGATAAAATACTCGCAGCAAGTCGGCATACAACTGATATCAAATGAAATTCCAAATCAATTTTCTCTTTCACAAAATTATCCAAACCCCTTTAATCCGAAAACAGTTATCAATTACGAATTGCGAGTTACGGGTAATACGGAGTTGAAAGTATTTAATGTCTTGGGAAATGAAGTTTCGACTTTAGTGAATGAAAAGCAAAATGCCGGAAGTTATCAGGTTGAGTTTGACGGAAGTAATTTAACGAGTGGGGTTTATTTTTATAAAATAGAGGCGGGTGAGTTTGTTGAGACGAAGCGGATGCTATTGATAAAATAAATACTCTTTGGTTAAAACTTTTGGAATAAATATTTATGTTTAGTTATAAATTAATATCAGAATAGATTCCTGTTTATTTTTTCTGATATTTTTTTAATATCCAATATTAAACCTGACAAAAGCAAAACTTTGATCAATGTTATTTCCATCTGTCAGATTCTTACTGATATTATAAACATAATTAAGATCAAAAGTATAATTCAAAAGAGGTTCATATACTAAATTGAATCTTACACTGTAATCATTTACTCTTATACCGTCCAGAAAGTAAGCTATATCTGAGTCTCTGCCTGCTACAAACGTATCATATACGCTGCCACCCACATTTATGACAACATCTCCATTTGAATTATATACATTCTCACCTTTTCTCGTTTTCTGAAATTCCATATTAGCGCTGACTCTTGCTGAAAAATTATAGTTCATTTTAACAAAAAGCTGGTCTGCGTTTGGACCTATCGGATGACCGAGTATTACACCAAATCCTGTGTAAATATTTTCCGGATCAAAATGTGTATATACATAAGGTCTGATCTTTGTGTATTCAAAAATCAGAGAAAAATTTCTAAACCCTACAGGTTCATACCAATAAAATCCAAGCTGGTATGCAGTTTTATTTGTCTGTTTTTCAAGGTCGGATAAATTGCTAAGTATATTTTCATCCAAAAAGAACGTGCCCTGAAATTCTAAGTCCTTTAAGAAATGAGTTTGAACATCAAAGAACAAAGTTCCGTTATCCCTGTCCTGTAGTGACATTTCAGCAAATTTATAAAATAAAAGCGGGTTCAGGTACCCAAGTTCAATTCCCCTTGAAGAAATAATAGTCTCACCGATTCCAACATCAAACAATTTATCAAAAGAAAGCTTAAGTCTGTTGGCTGTGAAATATTTTGTATATCTGAGATCTCTAACAGGTGTGAATTCTCCGATAGTTGATCCGAAAATTGATGAGAAATTTACTATTCCGTATTTAAAATTGAATTTCAGAAAATCCATATTTGGTGCATCTCCCGACAATGCCAATCTTTTACTGTATCCCAGACCATACTTAAGCTGCTCTCTTCCAATTTGAATTGAAAGATCCATGCCTTCAGATGGACTTGTATAGTACTTAATGTAGCCGTTTGTGAAATCATAATTAATTATATTCTCAATATTCTCGACATACTTAAAAGTGGATGTAATTTGAGGATAAGCAGAAGCAATTAGAACAGAATCACCCGCAGCTCCACCTTTTGCAACAGATAAATTATATCCAAGTTTTTCAAACAAACTTCCCCTGATATCAATACCTCCGTCAAATAACCATGAGTTAGATTTTGTAGTAGGTTTTAATCCATTCACATAAAACAGATTACCAATAACATTTATAAAAATGTTATTTTTGTTTTTCTGGTAAGCAAAAAGATACTTCTGCTTATCAGTCACCAATCCTTTTAATCCGTCAGAAGCTCCTGTATTGCCGCCAAATAAAGATGTAGTGGTCATACTGTTCAGTTCTTCCGGTACAAACTCTATCATATATTTTTTAAGGATCTCATTTTCAGTCTTTGTAAGCTGATCCTTTTTTTTATACATGGTCTTCAGCCTGTCAGCTACCTGGAATCTTGACATATTCGGATCATCATCATTATAATCCGTTATTATTCTTTTTACCCGCATTTCTTTTAAGAAATTATATACAGGGTCTGTAAGGGGAACATTTTCTATCTGCGCAAATATTTTATCTGAAAATGTAAAAATAGTAATAGTAAAGAGTAGAAATAATAAAAATTTCGTTTTCATAAAAAAAATATAGTTTGCAATTTATGCATAATATGATTTTTAGAAATTAGTTTATGTATAAAAATAAATTCGACATTACTTAAGATGTCAGAATGGATCTCTGAAAATCTGTTCGATGTATTTTTGAATCTTCTATCCAAATTTGGTTTGTATACAATATTTAATAAAAATCAGTTCTTAATTGATATTTAAAAAGATATAGAGTATTTTAAACCATTCAAAAATTTTATAAATCTAAAAAAACAATTAAAACATGAGCAAGAAAATTATTGCTTTCTCTGTTCTTTGCCTATTTGGAATTTTTATGTTCACAGAACTGGCAATCTCTCAGGGTTTCAACAGTGTAACAACTCCTGACGGAATTAATGTCATAGCCGTCGGTGATGCAGGTCAGTTATACAGATCAGCTTCAGGCGGTAGTGTCTGGGTTTCGTTTCCAAACGGAGCTTTAGACATGAACGATGTAACATCATTTGGAAATGACGTATGGATAGCAGCAGATAACAGTACAGTTTATAAAACTCAAAAGACAAGTTCTGCAGTAGTACCTTATCTTGTAGGAGTATCAGTTGATCTTTATTCAATAGATTTTGTAGATGCAAATACTGGTTATGTATGTGGTCAATCAGGAATATTAAGAAAAACAATAAACGGCGGAGTAAACTGGACTTCAAGTAATTCTGGAATTGGTGCAGATGATCTTAACGGAATAGATTTCAGTGATGCAAATAACGGAAGAGTAGTCGGAAATAACGGTGTAAATTATGTAACCTCAGATGGAGGTGCAAGCTGGACTTCTCAAAGTTCAGGAACAACAAACAATTTTACCGATGTAAAATTATTCGGATCCTATGCAGTAGCTACTGGAGAAAACGGTTCATTATTTTATAACAGCAGCGGCATATGGGATTCAGTAGAAACAAAAGGAATTTCAGATTTTACTGGTGTGACAGGAACTTCAAGTAATGACGTTCATGTATGCGGCGGCGGCGGATTTATCAGAAATAATAAATCAGGCAGCAGCGATTATTATAACTTTGAAATTAATCCAATGATGGCAAATCTTGTGGATATATTTTATTATGATACGAATAATGGCTGGGCAGTCAGTAGTTTAAACAATGTAATTATTTATACAACTAACGGCGGTACAACTTGGTCAATGCCTACCGGTGCTACACTTTCAAGAAGCTGGACTCAAAAGCTTACTGCAAGCGGAGGTATTGGAAATAATCTCTGCATGCATCCTTATAATAACAACACTATCTTTTTGGTGCAGGGAAGTACAGTATATGTTTCAAGAAACAGCGGGGAGAACTGGACAAATATTGGTAGTGTAACTGGCGGCGGTTCAGCACATTCATTTTATGTAAGTCCTCTTGATACAAATATATGGGTTTGCGCAATTACATCAAATCCCGACAGAATAACAAAAACAACAAATTACGGAGCTACATGGACTACAAGTTTCAGTGCAAATTTCAGTAATTACGGTCAGCCTCTTGAGATGGATCAAAACGATCCTAGTTTGTTTTATTTTGCACCTGATGATTCTGGATTTTATAAATCAACAGATATTGGTTCTACATTTACAAAAATAAGTACAAGCATTATAGGTGGAAAGAATGATTCAAGTTTTAGAAGTCCTTGTGACATTATAGTAAAATGGGGAAATTCAAATATAATAACGGTAGGAGATGGAGTTACTAGTAACGGACAGGCAAAATTTATTATGTCAACTGACGGAGGAATAACTTTTGATAGCAAGCTTACAGCAGCAGCAAGTGAGATTCCTTCTATGTGCAATACTGTATTTGATGTAGATTTATTTTTTGGTACAGAATGGCCCGGATCCACAATATATAAATCCACAAATTCTGGTTCAAACTGGGCAACAACTTTCACAACAGGTTTCAGCGGATGGGCATCAGGATTTTGTTCAGAAGATCCGACTGTAGTTTACACAGGAAATTATGGTTCAAATTCTTCTCTGACAACAAATGGAGGAGTAAACTGGCTTATAGGTGCTTCTGGTATGGCAAATGCCGGAGCAGGAGTCATAGTTCCTAAAAGAGGAGTTATCATTTCACAACAGACTAGTAATATATATAAAATGAATTTTAATTATTCATATACTCCAACTATAGAGCAGATTGACGTTGAAGCTTTATCAATAGGCGATCAGGGGACAGTTTATTATCCGACAGTTACAATTATTCCGAGTGGAACAGTTGCAAATAACAACGGTGGAGGCGCAGCATCATTTACTGTGACAAGAAAAATTACACCTGGTACTTATTCTAGTACTAAGAATATTAATCTTGGAGCTGCAAGTTCAACTTCAGTAAATTTTGATCCATGGACATTTAATGCAGGAACAGTTTATACTATAAAGGATTCGGTTTATATATCAGGGGACGGCAACACTTCAAATGATGTAAAGTCAGGTACAATTACACCATTTGTAGGTTCATTTTCAATTACAATGCAGCAGGATTTTTCATCAACAACTTTCCCTCCTGCAGGCTGGACAAGAACAGGAACAGGTACTCAGCGATGGAGCCGTGATGCGAATGTAACTGGATACGGTACAGAAGGCGGATCATCTTTTTATGATTTCTGGAGTGCTAATACAAGTACACCTTATCAGTATCTTAACGGACCCGCATTTACTCCGATTTCGGGTACAGGAAATATTGAGTATGATTATGCTTATGCACCTTACAACTCTACTGACAAAGATTCTATAACCATTCAATATTCAACAAATGCAGGCACTACCTGGCTTACATTAGTTGAGTTATTTGGATATGACGGAGCTACAGGTGATTATGCAATGAATACTACCGGTGTTGATGGTAGCGAATTTGTACCTGAAGCAAATGAATGGGCAACTAAGCAGTGGTCTCTTCCGGCTGGAACTGACCGAGTCAGATTCAGAGCAAAGAGTGGATATGGAAATAATTTTTATTTAGATAATATTAAAATAAATTCAGGTCAGGCTTATACTCAGATGAATATTGTTGTTGCACCTGAAGCAATGTATAATGGAGCAACTTTAAATGAATCCGATACACTGACAGCATATTTGAGAAGTAATTCAAGTCCATACAATCTCATAGATTCATCTACTTCAGTTTTAAACGGAAAAAGCCTCACAGCTTCATGTGTATTTCAAAGTGTTACTACAGGCACATATTACATTCAGTTAGATCACAGAAATACTCTGAATTCATGGAGTCAGACCGGTGGACATGCTGTAACAATGGGAATGACATCGACATATGATTTTACAACTTCACAGAGTAAAACATATGGAAGTAACTCAGTTCTTGTTGCTTCAAAGTATTGTATATATAGTGGAGATGTTAATAAGGATGGAATAATTGATTTAGCTGATCAGTCTGACATTGATAATGACAGCTTTAATTTTGCTGGCGGATATGTAGTGACAGATCTAAACGGAGATGGATTGGTAGATCTTGCAGATGCAGTGGCAGCTGACAATAATGCAGCCAATTTTATTTCTGCAATTACTCCATAAACAATTTTTCAAAAATATTCGGAACTTTTTCTATAGATAGGAATTAAATAGTTCAGAAACAAAAAAGACAGTTTATTAAATAAGCTGTCTTTTTTTATCTGTATTTTTAAAAAGCTATTTTAATACTATTTTGATAAATAATTATTGTAATAAATGCTAAAAAAATGTTTTAATATAAAAATTACTTTCCTCTCAATTTTATTAATCACAGTTTTTTTTCAGATATCTCCTGCTCAATCAAATGAAGAAAAAATATTAAGGGGTATAGACCATGTATATCATCTCAGGTTTGATTCAGCAGAAGTAGAATTCAATCAGGTAATTGTTAATGATCCGTCTAGTCCGGCAGGATATTTTTTTCTTACAATGGTAGACTGGTGGAAAATTAATGTGGACAGGGAAAATGAATTTCTCGATGATGAATTTGAAAAAAGAGTAGATAAAGTAATAGAAGTCTGTGATATAAAACTTGATAAAAATGAGAATGATGATATGGCAATGTTTTATAAAGGAGGAGCTCTAGGATACAGAGGACTTGTAAACAGTATCCGAGAGAGCTGGCTCAAAGCTGCTGAAGACGGTAAGGAAGCTCTTAATCTTCTTCAGAAGGCACATGAACTTAATAAAAATAATAAAGAGGTTATATTTGGAGTCGGTCTGTATAATTATTTTGCAGATTATATTCCCGAAAGATATCCGGTTGTAAAACCACTAATGATAATTTTCCCGAAAGGGGATAAGCTGAAAGGTCTGGCGCAGATAAAAGAGACATCCGAAAATTCTGTCTATGCAAAAACTGAAGCAAAATTTGTACTGGCATATCTGAATCTCATTTATGAAAAAAATTATCTTGAGACTGAATTATACTCAATGAAACTTCATGAAGAATACCCCGAGAATCCAACTTTTGAGAAATATCTTTTTAACAGCTATGCAGGTCTCGGTAAATGGAATGAAGCATTGTCAGGTTGGAAAGAAGTTACAGAAAAATGTGACAGCGGCATCAAAGGATATAATGGTAAATATCTGAAAAGAGAATCAAATTATTATACAGCTTTAAGCTATGCAAAGCTGAACAGGTTACTCGAGTCAGAAAAATATATTAATACTGCTGAAGAAATTACAAAAGAAATTGACAAGGAAAATGAACATGCCTTTACTGCTTTTATATATCTTCTTCAGGGAATGCTGAATGATATAAAAGGAAACAGATCAACGGCAATTTTATATTATGACAAAGTACTGAATATGAAGGATTTTCAGGATTCTCATAAGCAGGCAGAAAAGCTGAAACAGGAGAGTTTTAAACAGTTCTAAGAATTTTGTAAACTCATTCCCGCTCGTTACCAAGCACCCAGACTGTATTAAAACAAAAATTAAAGTTTACTTACAAGGTTGCCTCCAAGACTCGAAGGCTCAATGAAGCTTATATATAAAGTTTTTAAACTTTGAGTCTTTGAGCCTTAGAGGCAATTCCAACGTTTTTGAACGGAGCTGAACTCTTTTCAAAAACTTATTTAAACTTTCATTGTAATAAAAATCGAAATTAATTATATTTATAAAATTTTTAAAAGAAAAGAGGTAAATAATTTGTTAAAAGTACTAGTACAGGACGGTGAGTCTATTGATAAAGCTCTGAAAAGATTCAAAAAAAAGTATGAGAAGTCAGGCTTGTTAAAAGAATTCAGAAGAAGAATGTTCTTTACAAAACCATCAGTGGAAAAAAAGATGGATAAAGAAAGAGCAATCAGAAAGAATAAAAGAATACTTGCCGAAGAGAATATTTAATTGACAATTTATTTTTTAATAAAACCCATTGTATAAATATTCAGTGGGTTTTTTTAATTTTAAAGATTTTCCCTAATTTAAAAATTACAGAAATTTGCCCCGAAAAGATCAGAGTGAATTAAAAAGTTTTATTTCAAAAGATAAAATTCAAAAAAGAGTTAAACAGATCGCAAATCAGATCAATAAGGATTACAAAGGAAAAAAACCAATATTTATTGGTATATTAAACGGTTCTTTTATATTTCTTTCGGATATAATACGTGAATTAAAAATTGACTGTGAAATTGATTTTTTGAAACTTTCAAGCTACGGAGACGAAAAAATCACTTCTGGTCAAGTAAGAATGCTGAAAGAACTTAACTGCGAAATAAAAGACAAAGATATTATCGTAGTGGAAGATATAGTAGATTCAGGTTTATCTGTGATCTTTATAAAAAAATTGATCGAAAAACATAAACCGGCTACTCTTAAATTTGCAAGTCTGCTTTTTAAAAAAAATGTTTCCAATCTAAATTTCAAAATCGATTACATTGGATTTGAGATTGACAACAAATTTGTAGTAGGTTACGGGCTGGACTATGCGCAGAAATACAGGAATTTAAATGCTATATATGTGTTAAAAAGTTAAATCCAAAAAAAAAATGACTAACAATAAAATTCCAAAAAAAAATAATAACAACGAAGAATTCAACTGGAACAGAGTATTTAAGATCGTATTAGGCTGGAGTGCAATACTGATCGGCTTTTTTCTGATCATGGTTTATACAAAAGGAAGTGAAGGAAAATATTCAGAATTAAAATACGACCAGTATCTGACTTTTCTAAATGATAAAAAAATTGAAAGTGCAGTTATAAAAAAATCTGACAATAATTATGAATTTCTTGGAAAGTTAAAATCTCCTGAAACTATAACTGTTGGCGGAAGATCTGTTACAATAGATAAATTTAACGTACTCCTTCCATATACCAATATCGATGATAATGTTGTAAAGACATGGACTGACAGCGGATTACAGTTTAATATTGAGAAAGATGACGGCGGATGGCTTGCTCCTTTACTAGGAGCATTGCCCTGGATACTGATCATAGCATTCTGGATAATTATAATGAGAAGAATGCAGTCAGGCGGAGCAGGAGGCGGAAAGAATATTTTTTCATTCGGAAAATCCAAAGCAAAACTTCTGAGCGAGACCGGTACTAAAGTAACATTTGATGATGTAGCCGGTGCTGATGAAGCCAAAGAAGAATTATCAGAGATCATAGAATTTTTAAAAACTCCCGCTAAATTTCAAAAGCTCGGTGGAAAGATACCGAGAGGGGTGCTTTTATTAGGACCTCCGGGTACAGGTAAAACTTTACTGGCAAGAGCTGTAGCAGGTGAAGCAGGTGTACCATTCTTTTCAATCTCAGGTGCTGACTTTGTAGAAATGTTTGTAGGTGTGGGAGCATCAAGAGTAAGAGATCTTTTTGAACAGGGTAAAAAAAATGCCCCGTGTATAATTTTCATAGATGAGATCGATGCAGTCGGAAGACACAGAGGCGCAGGTCTCGGCGGCGGACATGATGAAAGAGAACAAACTCTTAATCAGCTTCTTATTGAGATGGATGGTTTCGAACAGAATAACGGTGTAATTATAATTGCAGCAACTAACAGACCTGACATACTCGATCCGGCATTATTAAGACCGGGAAGATTTGACAGACAAGTAGTTGTTGACAGACCTGATGTAAAAGGTCGTGAAGGTATTTTGAAAGTCCATACCAGAAAAACTCCTTTAGCAAATGATATAAGTATAGATATTCTTGCAAAAGGAACTCCCGGATTTTCAGGAGCAGATATAGCTAACTTAGTAAATGAAGCAGCTTTATTAGCAGCCAGAAGGAATTCAGATAATGTAACTATGAATGACTTTGAAGAAGCCAAAGATAAAGTGATGATGGGAACTGCAAGAAGAAGTTTAATAATTTCAGATAAAGAAAAAAAGACAACCGCTTATCATGAAAGCGGACACGTAATTGTAGCAAAGATGATCCCTGAATCAGATCCGGTTCATAAAGTTACAATAATTCCTAGAGGAAGAGCTCTCGGAGTAACCACATATCTACCAATAGATGAAAAGCACACATATTCAAAAGAGTATCTCGAAGCTATGCTCGCATATGCAATGGGAGGAAGAGCTGCAGAGAAATTAATCTTCAATGAATATACTACAGGTGCAAGTAACGATATTGACAGAGCAACGAGCATGGCAAGAAGAATGGTCTGTGAATTTGGAATGAGTGAAAAGCTCGGACCAATTTCTTACGGTCAGAAACAGGAAGAGATTTTTCTGGGAAGAGAGATAAACCAGCACAGAGATTACAGTGAATCAACCCAGATTCTTATAGATGACGAAATTAAAAGAATAATTCAGTCAGGTATGGATAAAGCAGAAAGACTTCTTAATGAGAATATTGACAAACTTCATATAATGTCAGATGCACTTTTAGAAAGAGAAACTCTTGATTCTTTTGAAATTGATATGATAATGAGAGGTGAAGAATTGCCGCCGTATGAAAAACCTGAAAAAAATGAAGAGTTAAAAAATGACGGTGAACTTTCAAAAGGAAAAAAGAAAAAAGTCGAGGATGACAAATTCGCACCCGGTGACATTGCACTTGCAAATTAAACTTCAAAATAATTTATATAATAAAAAGCGAGATTTTAACTCGCTTTTTTTTTGACATTTGGAAAGTACTAAAAAGATCGATCTTAAAAATGAATTATTCAGAAAAGGCATTCACCTTTTCTCATCGATAATTCCAATTGCTTATATATTTTTTGGCAGCAGAGAATTTTTCATTTGGTTTCTTTCAGTACAGACAATACTCATGATTGCTATAGATTATTACAGATTCAAACATCCGGGTTTTCAGGGTTTATTTATGAAGATCTTCGGAAATATTTTAAGGTCTCATGAGGTCGGTGGAAAAAAAGCAATATTCACCGGAGGTACTTATCTTGTCTTTGCATTTTTAATTTGTGTAATAGTGTTTCCAAAACCCGTTGCTGTTATGTCAATGCTGGTGCTTGTTTTCAGTGACACCTTTGCCGCATTCAGCGGAAAGATATTTGGCAAAACAAAAATCGGAAATAAGACTCTTGAAGGAAGTATAGGATTTTTTGTTTCAGGAATGATAATTGTTTTGCTGACTCCAAAAATTACAGACACAAATGCTGAGTTAGTTATTGCAACTATCACATTATTTTTAACAACAGCTTTTGAACTGATCCCATTAAAGATAGATGATAACTTTACTATCCCAATGTTCTTTGGTATCACATATTTAATTCTATTTAATTTATTCATATAATATAAACATATAAAATGTCATTCAGATGCGGAATTGTTGGTCTGCCAAATGTAGGCAAGTCAACTTTATTTAATGCTATCACTTCTTCACAAAATGCTGAAGCAGCTAATTATCCTTTTTGTACCATTGATCCAAACGTTGGAACAGTTATAGTTCCTGATCATAGAGTTACAGATCTTGTCGAACTTTTTAATCCAAAGAAAATTGTACCTGCTACAATTGAGTTCGTCGATATTGCAGGACTTGTAAAAGGTGCGTCAAAAGGCGAAGGTCTCGGAAATCAGTTCCTTTCTCATATAAGAGAAGTAGAAGCTATTATTCATATTGTCAGATGTTTTGATGATGATAATATTGTTCATGTCGAAGGTAAGATCGATCCGAAAGGGGATATCGAGATTATTGAAACCGAACTCATTCTTAAAGATATTGATACTATTGATAAAAGATTAGACAAAGCAGGTAAAGGCTTAAAGAGCGGCGATAAAAAAGCAAAGATGGAAGTAGATCTGCTGAACAGATTGAAAGATCATTTATCCGGTTCTCGACTTGCAAAATATTTTACTAAAGATCTTAATGAAGAAGAATCTGAAATTATCAGAGAGCTTCATTTACTTTCAGATAAACCTGTGCTGTATGTTGCTAATGTAGATGACAATAATCTAAACGGTAATCAGTATTCGGAATTAGTGAAAAGTATTTCCGAAAAAGAAAATGCTGAGTTTCTAATTCTATCTGTTCAGATTGAATCTGAAATATCTCAACTTGAATCTAAAGAAGAGAAGACAGAATTTTTAAAGGAAATGGGACTTGATATGTCCGGATTAGACAAGCTTATAAAGAAAGGATATGAACTTTTAAATCTTATTACATTTTTCACAGCCGGTGAAAAAGAAGTTCATGCATGGACTATTCCGACAAATTTGAAAGCTCCTCAGGCAGCAGGTGAGATACATACAGATTTTGAAAAAGGATTTATCAGAGCTGAAATTATTAAATGTAATGATCTGATAGAGCTGAGATCTGAAAGTGCTGTAAAAGAAAAAGGTCTGATGAGAGTCGAAGGAAAAGAGTACATTGTAGCAGACGGAGATGTAGTGTTTTTCAGATTTAATGTCTGATCAGTTTATCCCAAAGAACCGCAAACCGTTTACTGTAATAAATGCAAATATATAAGCTATAGAAGTAAATGCAATAATCTGCAAAGCCGGTATCCGCCAGCTTCCTGTCTCCTTTTTTGAAATTGCAACAGTGGAAAGACATTGAAGTGCAAAAACAAAAAATACGATCAGTCCGGCAGTAGTAGCAGTTGTAAATATTTTTACATCCGTATTTTCAAAAGTAGCATTACGCATTGCACTTAACAGAGAACTCTGTATGTCATCTCCTGTATCCGTAACTTTAAAGATCAGCGTCAGTGAGCTAACAAATACTTCTCTTGCAGCAAATGTAGCAATAAGAGAAACTCCCACTCTCCAGTCCAGTCCGAGCGGTTTCATTAGCGGCTCTATGAAATTACCAATCTTAGATGCATAAGATGTTGTGATCCTTTCTGAATTTTTCATTTGAACAATTTCATCTTCACTCTTTCCAGATTCATTAACCACCGGATCATTATTTGGAAAATAAGTCAGCACCCAAAGCAATAAAGAAAGATAAAGAATGACAGGACCTGCTTTGAATATATACTGCTTCGCGTTTGAATACATATTGGTAAGTGCTAC
>JBATSB010000092.1:0-2834 GCA_049293015.1 Ignavibacteria bacterium | reverse complement strand
TCAATGTATAATGTTCGATGTACAATTGAACATTGAAAATTGATCATTCAAAATTAAAAAGCCGTAGGATGAAGAATCCTGCGGCTTTTTCTTTTAATTCCAAATTACGAATTTCAAATTACAAATAGCTTTTGTTTATACTATGTTGAATAATTTACTAATATATTTACTATGTAAAATTAAAACATATACTATTTAAAATTTACTATTTAAAATTTACTATTTAAAATTTAAAATTGATCATTGCTCTTTGTTAGGTTTTTGTTAGAATTTATTTTACATTTATATAAGTTTTGATTCGTTTCTGAAATCGAACTTCCGTTGGTTTAGGACTAAATTTTAGATTTTAGAATATGAAAATAAATTTATAAATTGCTGTGCCGGTACAGCTGTTCAATTCTTGATGACGTGCCCGAATTATTAAAAATAAAAAAGCTTCAGTAAGTTCGAAACTCCGTAACTTCAACAAATTTTAAAAAACAACATTTTTTAACCTTAAAAACCAAAAACCATGAAAAATTTATTTACACTTTTTGCACTTATTTTTTCTTTTGTACTGAGTGCAAATGCGCAAAACGTAAATGTTAATCCCGGAGCGGGAACTTATCCTACTTTGAAGGATGCATTTGATGCTATCAACGCAGGTACACACACAGGAGCTGTCACTGTTGAAATTATAGCCGGCACAGTTGAAACTGCTACTGCTGCTTTGAACGCGAGTGGTACAGGTTCAGCCAGTTATACATCAGTTATTGTTACATGTACAACTCCTGTAACAGTGACAGGAGCTTTAGGAACTGCAGCTATTATCCGGTTGATCGGTGCAGATAATGTAACAATTGACGGACGAATCGGAGGAAGCGGAAGAAATATTACTATTTCAAATACAGGGATTACCACAAATACAACATGCGTTTGGCTTTCTAATGGTTCTTCAGCAACAGATACAGCCGGTGCGCAGAATAACGTAATCCGAAATTGTGAAATGTCATCAGGTGTATTGGTTAGTGTTGCAACTTTAAGCTCTTTTGGAATACTCGCCGGATCTTCCACTATCGGTAACAATGCAGGCAGAAATAATGACAATAATCAGTATCTTGATAACAGAATAGTTCAATGTCGATATGGAATTCTCCTGCATGGAGGAGCTGCTTTAAACAGAAGCGATAATAATATCATAACGGGTAATATCATTGGACCTGATGTAGCCGGGCTCGATAATATCGGAAAAGTAGGTATCTTTGCGCAGTTTCAGGATTTTTGTCTGATTTCGAATAACACAATACAGAATGTAGGCGGTACATTTGCCGGGACAACAGGCGGCGCTGACAGAGTCGGTATAGGCGCTGGATCTGAATCATGGGCAGCTACACCAACAACTACTACAGGAGGCAATTATACAATTACAAATAATAAGGTACACGGTATTAAGGATGAAAGAACTTTTTCTGCAGTCGGAATCTTATGTGCCTCTACTCGTTCAGGTGAACCTACCAATAACCTGGTTGCAAATAATGAAATTTATGACGTGCTGACAAACGGAACTTTAGGTGACGCTGGATGGGGCATCGGACACAGTGGAAATACAAGCGGAGATATTATTGCTTATAATTCAATTTATATGACAGGTGATATAGACCCTGCACCATCGGCTGATGCAACACAAACAAGTGGTGGCATTAGAGTTGCCATAGCAGGTGATTCAAATACTACAGTGAAAAATAATTCTATTTATGTTGATCTTACTTCTAATAATGCAGCATTACTAAAAGTCTGTATTCAAATGCCTACATCGACATACCAGTTCGGTCCGGCTGTCCTGGATTATAATGACTATTATTACCCCGTGGCGAATCCTCAGATGGTAGTTGGTGCGCTTGGTATAACTTCACTTGCAACAACTTTCTTTGCTACATTACCATTGTGGCAGGGAGCTTTTACTCCAGTTCCGCAGGATGCAAATTCAATAAGTGCTGATCCGGTTTATGCGCTTGCACCGCCAAATTATTTGATTCCTTTAAATGGAACTTCACCTCTTTTGTTAGTTGCTATGCCAATCCCAGGAATTACAACTGATTTGTTAGGTGAAGTAAGAAGCGCCTTTATGCCTACTATAGGAGCTTATGAATATGATGTCACTACACTTCCGGTAGAGTTGTCTGCTTTTTCAGCTTCAGTAAACAACAGAGATGTTACACTGAACTGGTCAACTGCTTCTGAGCTTAACAATTCCGGTTTTGATATCGAAAGATCATCAAATGGTACATGGACTAAAGTTGGAAATGTTGCAGGTAACGGAACATCGACAGCGCCTCACAGCTATACATTTACCGAAAAAAACTTAGCAACCGGAAGCTACAATTACAGATTAAAGCAAATAGACTTCAACGGTAACTTCGAATATTTCAACTTAAGCAGCGAAGTTAATGTTGGTGTTCCTGTAAAGTATGACCTTTCACAAAACTATCCGAATCCTTTCAATCCATCAACGAAGATCAATTATGCTCTTCCAAAAGATGGACTTGTAAGCATAAAGATATTTGACATGACAGGAAGGGAAGTAATGACGCTTGTTAATGAAGCATTAGTTGCAGGATATCATTCTGTAAACTTCAATGCATCTAATTTGTCGAGTGGTGCATATTTCTATAACATTACAGCAGGAAACTTCTCAGCTACAAAGAAGATGATGCTCGTAAAATAATGTTCAATGTATAATGTTCGATGTACAATTGAACATTGAAAATTGATCATTCAAAATTAAAAAGCCGTAGGATGAAGAATCCTGCGGCTTTTTCTTTTAATTCCAAATTACGAATTTCAAATTACAAATA
>JBATSB010000091.1:0-3404 GCA_049293015.1 Ignavibacteria bacterium | reverse complement strand
GGAGCTGATCTCTCAAGCGGTATTTATTATTACAAGATAAAGGCGGGAGATTTTGAGCAGGTGAGAAAGATGATGCTTCTCAAGTAATTAGAAATTAAAAATTAGGATTTAAGAATTTTTAGAGCAATAACTTTCCCGCAGAGAATGAGAATTTCTCTGCGGGATTTTCAATTCAATTTCAAATTACGAATTTCAAATTACAAATATTTTAGATTAAAATATCCTTCTGAGATTAAATTTTTTTGCGGAATTTTTTTATGTAAAAGCTCTTCTCCCCCTCCTTGCTTTTTCAAAGGAGGGGGCGGGGGGAGGTTGTGCAAAATCGCATTGGCACTGCGTAAACCAATACCCAATATATACATTCTTACAAAGCTCAAATGATTATTAATTTAAAATAAAAATTTTCTTAAACTTTGCCTTATATAAAAGTATTCAAATTATTAAATTATGCCTAAATTTATTTTTATGAAGCATACACACATTTTAAAAAATGCACCGGAAGTCGGCAAAGTCTATACTGTCGAATATGACGGCAGTGAACTTTACGAAGCAAAAATACTTGATTATCAGGGCGGCTGCTGGGCTAAGATTCAAATCGAAAATGTACTCCCCTCTCCAAACGAAAAGATGTATAAAACCGGACAGGAGTTTGATCTGAAACTCGGTTACTATAAGCTCTTTGAGAATACTGAATCT
Organism: Ignavibacteria bacterium; assembly: GCA_049293015.1. Lineage (GTDB taxonomy): Bacteria > Bacteroidota > Ignavibacteria > Tepidaquicellales > Tepidaquicellaceae > UBA2330. The sequence goes on along the minus strand of JBATSB010000091.1, from coordinate 2,708 downwards.
AAATGATCTTATCCAGATCTGAGATCGTACTAAATTCACAACAGCTTAAATTTATTGAAAATGGCTGGGGTAAAAAAACAGTCGATGAAACAGAAGTTTATAAGATCACCTATGACTCGGATGGAATTGAAGTCGAAGGTTATTTTGCTAAGCCAAAAAATATTGAAAAGAAACTCCCGCTGATTATCTGGAACAGAGGCGGACATGAAAACGACGGGAGAATAGATGAGTTTATTGCCAAAGGAATGTTCGGAGAAATAGTTTCATGGGGATATACAGTACTTGCTTCACAATACAGGGACGAAGATGAATTCGGCGGAAAAGATATTAATGATATTTTGAATCTGATGAAACTTGCAGATGAAATTCCCGAATGTGACAATACCAAAATCGGCATGGAAGGTTGGAGCAGAGGTGGGATGATGACTTATAAGGTATTGACACTGACAGATAAAATAAAATGCTCTGTAATTGTCTCGGGACTTGCGGATATTATCAGAAGTGAAAAAGACAAAGACGGAATTGCAAAAGCTTACAATAAATTGTTTGGAAGTAAAAATGAAACCGAATTTGAAAAAAGAAAAAAAGAAAGATCAGCAGTTCATTTTTATAAAAAAATAAATAAAGAAACAGAGATATTACTTATACATGGTACAGGTGATGACAAAGTATCACATCAGGATTCACTTGATATGTATGAGCTTTTTAAAAAGAATGGAAATAAATGCCAACTTGAAATAATAAAAGACGGAGATCATTATTTAACCAAGCATAGAAAAGAACTTGTACAGCTTAGAAAGAACTGGTTCAATAAATTTTTAAAATAATGAACTTTTTATTAAAAACAGAATGTTAAAAACTTACTCAATAAATTACTAATCAAATTTTTAAAACAATTAAGAATAAAATCACGAAAGGAAAATTATAAATGTACGATCCAATAATGGTTCAGCCGATGCGCGAAGAAGTTACAGGAATTGGTTTCAAAGAATTAATGTCATCAGACGAAGTTAAAAAAGAATTAAGCAAAGAAGGAACAACATTTATCTTTGTAAATTCTGTCTGTGGATGTGCAGCAGGTAAGGCAAGACCCGGATTATCCATTGCAGTTGACTGGGCAAAAAATAATAATGCAATGCCAGATAATCTTGTAACAGTTTTCGCAGGAATGGAAAAAGATGCAGTAACTGAAGCAAGAAATTTCTTCACAGGATTTCCGCCTTCATCACCACAAATGGCAATGCTTAAAGACGGTGAGATCGTTCAAATGATCAACCGAATGGACATTGAAAATAATGATGCGAATACAGTTGCTAATTTAATTGCAAACGTATTCAATAAATATTGTAAAAAAGAAGAAGCTGAGAATGCATAATCTTCGGTAAATTCTCAATAAGTTATTAAGCCGGAGATATTGCTCCGGTTTTTTTTTGAATTTAAATTTTAATAAAAACTTTTTTAACACTATTAATACAATTGTTTAAATACATTAATTGTTTATAAGTTTTTTAATATATTTAACCTATAAAAAAAACAAAAAAGATATAACAGGATCCATATTTAATGCAATATAAGACTGAATTTGTATTAACTATTCCCCAAATAATAAACTAAATCAGAATAAAAATGGACAGCAATTTTTCAAGCAGAGTTCAGGATGTTATCAGATTAAGCAGAGAAGAAGCAATTCGTCTCGGTCATGATTACATCGGGACGGAGCATCTGTTACTGGGAATTATAAGAGAGGGTGAAGGAATAGCCATCAAAATATTTAAAAATCTCGGGGTAGACGCTTTTAAAATAAAAAAGACAATTGAAGATACCGTCAGACAATCAGGCGGCACTTTGACTGTCGGTAATATACCGCTTACAAAACAAGCAGAGAAAGTTCTGAAGATCACATATCTCGAAGCAAAGATTTTCAAATCCGATATTATCGGAACAGAGCATTTACTTTTATCTATTTTAAGAGAAGATGATAATCTTGCTGCGCAGATACTTCATCAGTTTAATATAAACTATGAAGCGGTTAAATCTGAACTCATGAACATTCTCAGCGGAAAACCAACCGGTAATCAGCCCGGCTCAAAAACTTCTTCTGAAAAAAAACAGGAAAGAAGTAAAACCCCAGTTCTTGATAATTTTGGGAGAGACCTTACCAAAATGGCAATAGAAAATAAACTTGACCCTATTGTCGGACGTGAAAAAGAGATCGAAAGAGTCGCTCAGGTTTTGAGCAGAAGGAAGAAGAATAATCCAGTACTCATCGGCGAACCCGGTGTAGGAAAGACTGCGATTGCAGAAGGACTTGCACTAAGAATTATCAATAAAAATGTTTCACGTGTTTTACATAATAAAAGAGTTGTCACTCTTGATCTCGCTGCACTTGTAGCCGGTACTAAATACAGAGGGCAGTTTGAAGAAAGAATGAAAGCTGTGATGAATGAACTTGAGAAAGCAAGAGATGTCATTTTATTTATAGACGAACTTCATACGATAGTTGGTGCGGGCGGCGCAAGCGGTTCACTCGATGCTTCAAATATTTTCAAGCCGGCTCTTGCAAGAGGAGATCTGCAATGTATTGGTGCGACTACACTTAATGAATACAGACAATACATTGAAAAAGACGGAGCACTCGACAGAAGATTCCAGAAGATCATGGTGGATCCGACTACAGTAGATGAGACAATTCAGATACTCAATAATAT
>JBATSB010000090.1:0-32601 GCA_049293015.1 Ignavibacteria bacterium | reverse complement strand
TATTGTAAGGATGAAAAACATAACTTCTAATTTGACTCCCCCACTCAATTTTTTTCTTTGTGTTTTCAATGGTCTGTAATCTTGCAAGTTCTTTTTCCTTTTCAAGCATATAAAGTTTTGACTTCAGCATCTTTATTGCATTCATTTTATTCTGATTCTGTGAACGCTCATTCTGACATTGTACTACTATTCCTGAAGGTGCATGTGTAATTCGAATTGCAGTTTCTACTTTATTTACATTCTGACCACCTGCTCCACCTGCACGAAAAGTATCTATCTTCATGTCAGCAGGATTTAATTCGATTTCAATTTCATCATCAATTACAGGACTTACATACACAGCAGCAAATGAAGTATGTCTTTTCTTATTTGAATCAAACGGAGAGATCCTGACAAGTCTGTGAACACCATTTTCAGCTTTGAGATATCCGTAAGCAAACTCACCCTTGACTTCGACAGTAGCACTTTTAATACCGGCACCATCGCCATCTAATCTGTCTATCAGCAATGCATTCAGACCATTCTTTTCACAATATCTGAGATACATTCTCAAAAGCATTTCAGCCCAGTCCTGAGACTCTGTTCCGCCTGCACCTGAATTGATTGTAATGATAGCATCTCTTATATCATCTTTGTCAGAGAGCATATTTTTAAATTCAACTTCATCAAGTTCCTTTTCAAAAATATCTATGTCCTTTTCAATTTCATCTGTAAGTGATTCATCTTTTTCAGATTCTGCAATTTCTATCAAACCGTTAATGTCATTGAATTTAGTTTCAACTCCCTGAAATTCCTCTACCCATTTTTTCAGATTAGAAATTTCCTGAAGGATCTTTTGTGCGGCTTTGTTGTCTTCCCAAAAATTCTCAACTGTAGTCTGAGAATCTAATTCTTTTATTTTAGAAATCTTGTTATCGATTTCAAAGAAACCTCCGTAATGAATCTATTTTATCTTTCGAATCCTTTAATCTGTACTTTTGCTGTTCAAACATTTTTTATAAGTTTAATTTAAATTATTTTTCTATTTCCATTTTTAATAAAGCTGATGCCAAAGTTTTTCCCTGAGCATCTAACATCAGTGAAACTGTTCCGCCCCCGCCTAGTGTGTTGTTGAGTAAAAAATTTAATGCATTAATATTGGGAAGCTCATATCGTATCACTTCACCTTTGCAAATGCCTTCAAAAAATTTCTTTACTCGCTCTGAAGTTACTTCCCTTTTGATAACCTCATAATCTTCTTTTTTATAAGCGATTAGTCCAATGTTAGCTGCATCGCCTTTGTCACCGCTTCTGCCGTGACAAATTTCTTTTAATCTTATTTTCATTTTATATTATTATTAATTAACTAAAACTTTATTTTCTTCGCTGATCCTGAAATATAACATTACTCCATTTAATACTGAAAAAATTATGGCAGTATAATAAAGATCAAATATCATTGGAATTGCAAATAATTCACATATCACTATTGCATAGTTAGGATGTTTAAGATATTTATACAATCCTGTTTTTATAAGCGGTGAATTCGGAATCCTATATATTTTAGTATTCCAGTATTTACCGAGTGAAAAAAGTACCGATATTCTAGCTGTTTGAAGAATGAGGAAAAATACCAAAAAGAAATAATTAATTACATTGAATTCACTCTCTCTTTTTATAAAATAAAATTCAAATATCATTGAAAGAAAAAACAATGTGTGCAGCAACACAATATATTTATAATGACTACCACCATATTCAACAGCACCGTTTGCCAAAAGCCATTTTTCATTTCTTTTCGAAATGACAAGCTCAGTCAATCTCTGAAGTATCACAATTGATATAATTATAGGAAAGAGTATCATTAATTATTTATGCCTAATTTATTCAATTTTCAGTAATACCATTTCGCTTGAAAATCCGGGTCCTAATGAAGTCATTAATCCGTGTCCTTCTTGAAATCCAGTATTAATAAATCTGTCTAAGACATATAGTACAGTTGCAGACGACATATTCCCATGGCTTCTCAATACAGACTTTGTATTTGAAAGTCTTGCTTTATCAATATTAAGACACTTTACATATGCATCGATAACTTTTATACCGCCCGGATGTGTAATGAAATTTTTAATGTCATTAATATTTAGTTCATTCTCAGATAAAAATTCTATTATATCAGGCTTGAGATTATTCTCTACTATATTTGGAATATCCTTAGAAAATACAACTTTTAAACCGTCATCTGTCACATCCCATCCCATTACATCTAGTGTCTCATCATAGATTCTGCTTCTGGAATCTTTTATTTTTAACCGAAAATTATTTTCATTATTCGACTTAAAATTGTCACCAACTACTAACACTGCTGCAACACCGTCTGAAAATAAACTGGTCGCTATAAAATTACTTTTCGAAAAGTCATCATTTAAAAAAGTCAGCGAACATAATTCTGATGTTACAATCAATACTACTGCGTCGGGATTTGCTTTTGCCAAAGTATTAGCTTTAGCAATTCCTGAAACTCCTCCTGCACAGCCAAGTCCCCAGAGAGGAAATCTGTTTATATTTTTATTCAGTTTTAACTCATTGATAATATATGCATCAGGACTTGGAGTCGAAATTCCTGTTGATGAAATATAAATAAAATCAGTTATGCTCTGCAGATCAAAACCTGCTTTCAATGCACATTCCTTAATTACTTCAGAAGAATATCTGATCGTAAGATTAAGATAATCTGAATTTTTTTCAGCAAAAGATTTTTTCTTTTTAAAATAATCTAAGGAGACACATAAATTTCTTTTATCTATTTCAGAATTTTCAAAAACTGGCATAAGTCTTTCTGTATCTGCAAACTTTCTGCTGAAGATATTTTTTGCAAACTCCTTCATTTCTGTTTGATGAATACTGTAAGGCATCTCTTTTACCGATACTGATATTATTTCAGGCAAGTTGTTTTTTTTGTAAGTGCAATTTAATATTCTTTATTTCCAATTTGAATGTATAAATTTTTAGAATCTTTAATTTCAATATTAAATATCAGGAATGAGTTTTTAAATTTACTTCAATTAGGTATTTTGATGAAAAAATTATTAAGCCTATGACATCAAGACGCGAATTTCTTAAGCAGTCATCTTTAATTGCTGCAGGTACTCTCATTGCACCAAAAGTATTTTCCTTAAATCTAAATTCAAAACCAACTGTCGTAATACTCGGAGCCGGTTTTTCAGGACTTGCAGCGGGAATGAAGCTAAGAGAGAATGGATTTGATGTTATAATACTTGAAGCCCGAAAAAGAATTGGTGGAAGAGTTTATTCTCATAATATTTCAGACGGATCAAATGACGATCTGGTAATTGAATTTGGTGCTGAATGGATCGGTGGTTCACATGAAAGGATCAAAGGTCTGTGTAATGAATTTAATCTTGAAATGGAAGATAACAGATTCAAAGACAGATTGATTTACAAAGGAAAGTTCTATGATCCGGAAAGTTGGGATTGGACACCTGACTGGAAAATCAAATTTGAAAAAATCCTTGCTGATTATAAAAATCTAACAGAAGAGCAAAAAATTGTTCTGGATAAAATGGACTGGTGGAGATTTTTAATGAATCATGAAATTCCTGAAAAAGATCTGGACATAAGAGAATATGCCGACAGTACTGACTTTGGAGAATCTATAAGATTTGTATCAGCTTATTCTGCTCTTGCTGAATATGCAGAGTCTAATGAATACAATGAAATGGATTTTAAAGTTAAAGGCGGCAATAAGCGAATCGCTGAAAAAATGGCTGATAAAATTGGAATGGAAAATATTCTGCTCGACCATAAAGTTACTGATATTGACAGTTCAGGGAAAGTAAAAATTAAATGCAGCAATGGAAAAGTCTTTACTTGTGATAAACTAATTTGCACTGTTCCAACATTTGCAATGAGTAAAATAAACTTTACTCCTGCACTGTCTCCTGAAAAGATCGAAGCAGTAAATGCTTTACAGTACAGCAGAATTATAAAATCAGCTACCATTTTCAAAGAAAGGTTCTGGAAGGATGAATCATTTAGCATTCTTACTGACACATATACTCATTATTTTTATCACGCCACAAAAAATCAAAATTCACCTAAAGGAGTACTGATAACTTATGCTGTCGGCGACAAAGCAGATATACTTTCAAAAATGGTAAAAGAAGAAAGGATCAAGGTCATTACTGAAACTTTAAAAACAGCAATGGGAGATGTATCGGGATATGTTGAAGACAATTTAAATTATTACTGGGGAGATGATGAATTTTCAAAAGGTGCATATGCTCTTTACGGAAAAGGTCAGTGGTTTGGGATCATGCCTGCACTCAGGGAAAATACCGAGAATATTTATTTTGCAGGTGAGCATGTTGCAGACTGGCAGGGATTTATGGAAGGTGCTGTAAACTCAGGAGAGGATTCTGCTGAGAAGATCATGAGTTAATAAAATTAATCCGATTCAAATTAATACAAATTATTTTTTCATTTGACTTCAGTTCCAAAAAAAATTTTTATTATTGCAGGTGAGTCATCAGGCGACATGCATGCTGCATTTTTGATAAATGATTTAAAAAATATTTATTCAGATGCGATCATAAAAGGCATTGGCGGTTCAGAACTTAGTTCTGCAGGCACTCAACTTATCTATGACAAAAGTGAAGTAAGCTATATTGGTTTTTCATCAGTGATAAGAAATATTAAAAAGTTAAAAGGAATAATAGACAACACATGTAAATTCATTTTAGAATTTGATCCGGACATTGTGATACTAATTGATTTCCCTGGATTTAATTTAAAGATAGCAACAGGTATCAGAAAAAAATACAAAGGCAAAATTGTATATTACATTTCACCTCAGCTCTGGGCTTGGCATAAAAGCCGTGTAAAAATAATAAGACAATGTATTGATCTTATGCTTGTAGTATTTCCATTTGAAGTGGATTTTTATAAAAAGGAAAATGTATCTGCAAAATTTACCGGTCATCCTCTTATTAAGAAAATGGAAAAATTTTTATCTGAAAATAATAAGTCAGAGAATGATAAATTATCAATCAGTTTCATGCCGGGCAGCCGAAAAGATGAGATAAACTTAATGCTCCCAGTAATGATAAAAACTGCTGAATTATTTAAAAAAGAAATTGACTGTAATATCAATATTATCTGTTCTGAAAATTTCGACATAATGTATTACAAAAACTTTTTAAAAGGACATGACTTCCGTCTCGTAAGATCAGAAGGAAATGACGATATAAATTATAAAACTATTCTTAATTCTGATCTAATAATTACAAAGTCAGGTACTTCGACTATGGAGTGTGCATTACTTGGAACTCCATTTTGTGTAGTATATAAAACCGGTGCATTCAATTACGCCATTGGTAAAAGACTTATAAAAGTCGATCATATTGCAATGATAAATATTCTTCTTGGTAAGTCCGCAGTAAAAGAATTTCTTCAAGAAGCAATGCAGCCTGATGATATTTTCAAAGAAGGAATGAAAATAATTAATGACTCTGATTACAGAAATAAAATGCTTGCTGACTTTAAGGATTTAAAAAGAGTACTAACAGAGAAAGATGCATCAAAGAATGCAGCGATATTGATATCTGAACTGATGGATAAATAATCTGAATTAAACTGAATTAATATGAATAGTTATGAAAAAGTTTTATAATTTTCTTGGATTGAAATTTCTTCCATTTATAATAGATCTGTATATTAAAACTTTAAGAATTGAAATCATCAATGAACCTGATCAACTTGGAAATTCCATCTTTATATTCTGGCATTCAAAAATGTTAACAGGTTGGTATATTTTTAAAAATAAAAATCCGGCAGCTTTAGTATCACAAAGCAAAGATGGTGCTATACTAAGCAAACTTCTGAATATGTGGAAGTATGAAGTTGTAAGAGGTTCAAGTTCAAAAGGAGGTAAAGAAGCAGTTGATAAATTGATAGAGTTAGTTAAGTCCGGAAGAAATGCAATCATCACACCTGATGGTCCAAGAGGACCTGCTGGTCAGATAAAAAACGGTCCGCTAATAATTTCCAATAAGAGTAATGTTCCTATAATCCCTGTGAGAATATTTTATGAGAATAAAAAGATACTTGAGAAAAGCTGGGATAAATTTGAAATTCCGTTTCCATTCAGCAAATGCATTATAACATTTGGAAATAAATACAATTACAGTGAATTTCTTTATGATGATGTTTTAGAAGATTTTAAATCAAAACTATCCGCGGAGCTTGGATAATGAATAAAGTTAGTTTTCTTAGAAAATTGCTAATACCTTTTTCAATTCTTTATTCATTTATAATGGATATACGAAATTATCTTTATAACAAAAAATTTTTAAGTATTTATAAACCTGACGTAAAGATCATTTCTATTGGGAATATCAGTACAGGTGGTACCGGCAAAACACCAATGGTGATATTTCTTGCAAAATTGTTTTTGAAATCCGGAAAAAAAGTCGGCATTATTTCCAGAGGGTACGGCAGGAAATCAAAAGATCTTGTAATTGTTTCTGACGGGACATCTGTAAATCAGGACACTTTACAAACCGGTGATGAACCGGCTCTTATCTCTTTTGAACTAATAAAAGAATTTCCGAAATTATTCTTCGTAGTATCTTCAGCAGACAGATGTAAAGCTGCAAATGTAATTATGAAAAATTTTCATCCTGACGTTATTTTACTTGATGATGCATTTCAGCATAGAAAAATTCACAGGGATAAAGATTTAGTAATGATTGATGCAGCTGATTTGTACAGTAATAATTTTTTCTATAAGCACACATTACCTTCTGGCTTACTCAGAGAAAAATTTACTAATTTAAGCAGAGCAGATCTTATCATTCTCAATTTTAAAGAAAGTGAAAAATCAAAAATTTCCGATCAATATTCAGCTCTAAATTCTAATTCAAAAGTTATTAAAATAAAATATAAAACTGAATATTTAATAGATCATAAAAATACTATTTTAAAACCTGATAAAAGACCGGCAGTAATTTTCTCAGGAATTGCCAGACCTGATTCCTTCAGATATACCTTAAAAAATAAGGGTATAGATATTTTAAATGAATTAATTTTCAAAGATCATCATGAATATTCACAAAGTGATATTGAAAAATTAATATCCTTTTATAAAAAGGACTCAGTCTTTATAACAACGGGCAAGGATTTCATAAAAATAAATAAGTTCACAGATTTCATCAACAACTTCCCTGTGTATTATCTTAACATGGAGATTGAATTGACTGAAAATGAAAGTTTATTGCAGGATCTGATTTGATTAGTAAACATATTTATAATACAGAGCTTAAGTAATGAGAATAGGAATTAGCCGTACAGATAAAAATTTTGATAAATTCGAAAAATGGTTGAAATATTTTGAAGTGGAATTTATTGTATTGGATTATTTTTTTCCTGAGGAAGGGTATAAATATTTCAACAAATGTGACGGACTAATATTAACCGGCGGCGTTGATATTTATCCTGAACTCTATTGCGACTGGGACACTAAAGAAACCAAAGGAACTTATAATCCTGAAAGAGATGGGTTTGAATTACGTCTTATGGAATCTGCAGTGAAAGCTGATAAACCTGTACTTGGAATCTGCAGAGGGCTGCAGTTAATTAATGTTTTTTTCAGAGGCAGTCTCATATTCGATCTTCCAGAAATTCGGAATGTAAATCATAAAGAAATCTCTTCTACAGAATCCAGATTTCATGATGTAATTATTTTAAAAGATACTTTGCTTTATAAAATAACCGTTATTGAAAGATCAAATGTAAATTCTAATCATCATCAGTCGATAGACAGGCTTGGAGAAGGTCTCAGGATAAATGCAAAATCTGATGATGGAGTTATTGAAGGGATTGAATATGCAGATAGATCCGGTAAACCATTTTTGATTGGAGTTCAGTGGCACCCTGAAAGATTTGAAGATCCGGACGTTCCTCTCTCTGCAAATATTTTAAAAAGATTTATTTCAGAATGTAAACTTGAGAATGCTAAACATATTTAAATATTTATTATTAATATTCACTGCAGTTTATTTTATTTCATGTACTGCTTCTCAGAATACAACTGATTCAAAAGTTTCATTTGAGTTTATTAAAAATAAAGTGAATGAAAATTCAATGAAACTTACAGGACTTGATGCTTACGGCGAAATTTCAATTGATTCACCTCAGCTAAATAACACAGGCTCGATAACAGTAAGCATTAAAAAACCAGATAGTATATTTACTAAACTGGAAGGTCCTTTCGGTATTGATGTTGCTAATCTATTGATCACCAGAGAAAATTTCATTTATTATAATGTAATGGATAACAGAGTGATAAAAGGTTCTTCTACCGGAAGTAATCTGAGTATAATCATGAAGATTAAAATCGAATTTGATGAAATCATAAATTCCTTTTCAGGAAAATATTATTTCGCTGATGAGAAATATGAAAATGTGGAAATACTTGAAACTGAGAATGAATATGTAGCAGTACTTACTGATAATAATGAAGTAAAAAAATTCTGGATCGACAAGGAAAATTATTTCGTAAAAAAGCTTGGTAAATACGGAGACAAAGGAAAAGTTAAATTAGAAATCAAATATGAAAATTTTTATGAAAACGACGGCATTCATTTTCCAAAAAAAATAACTGTCATAAGACCTGAAGAGAAACAATCCATTTGGCTGACATACAATAGTGAAGAATTCAATAACGATAAATTAAATTTCAAAATTAAGATCCCTAAGAGCGCTCAGGAAGTGAGCTGGAAATGAGGACAGGTAATCGAAATTTTGAGGTCTCAGTAATTTTAACTTTATTTAACAGCCGGAAATTTTACTATCGAGCATTGTCATCCGTACTTGAACAATCATATGTTGATATTGAAATAATTATTGTTGATGATGGAAGTACTGATAGTATTGAAACTGAAATAATACCAGAAATAAAAGATCATGATAATATAAAATATTTACGACACTCAAACCGAAAACAGCCACTTTCACTTAATTCAGGTATTTTTATTTCTACGGGAGAATATATTACTTTTTTAGATTCTGATGATGAATACAAGCATGATCACATTCAGGAAAGAATAAATTTTATGCATAAAAACAAATATATAGATCTGCTATGTTCGGGTGCTGAATTTATTGGGAATGAGGAGGATATGTTTGTTCCGGACGCATCGGATATTAATAAAATGATTCATGTAAATGATTGTGTAATGCTTGGGACATTGTTTGGAAAAAGAAAAGTATTTTTTGAACTTGATGGATTCAAAGATATATATTCACATGATTCAGATTTTTTTAACAGAGCAGAAAAAATATTTAAAACTTCAAGATTAGATTCGAAAAGTTATGTTTATTACAGAAATAATCCCGATAGCGTAATAAATAAACTTAAAAAAGTTATTTCCACAAATAAGAAATTTGATTATAAACGATGACTCACGATGAAAGATTTATGAGAGTATGTATAGGACTAGCAAAGAAAGGAAAAGGTATGGTTTCTCCAAATCCTCTTGTTGGTTCAGTAGTTGTTAAAAATAATCAGATTATTGGAAAAGGTTATCATAAGAAATTTGGCGAAGCTCATGCTGAGACAAATGCTGTTGCAGATGCTGAGAAAAAAGGATTCAAAATAAAAGGTGCAAGTGTGTATGTAAATCTTGAACCCTGTGCTCATATTGGAAAGACACCTTCATGTGCAGAATTTTTAGTTTCGAAAAAAGTCAAAGAAGTATTTATTGGAATGAAAGATCCTTATTCGGAAGTAAATGGAAAAGGTATTGAAATTCTAAAAAAATCAGGTATTAAAGTTAAGACCGGTATTCTCGAAAAAGAATGTATTGAGTTAAATAAATTCTTCATAAAATTTGTAACAAAAAATTTGCCTTATGTAACTTTGAAAATTGCTCAAAGCATTGACGGTATTATTGCACTAAATAATTTTGAGTCTAAATATATTACAGGATCGGATTCCAGAAAGTTTGTTCATAAAATGCGAAGTGAATATGATGCGGTTTTAATTGGTAAGAATACTGCTTTGAAAGATGATCCGTCTTTAAATGTTCGTGATATAAAAGGAAGAGATCCTTTGAGAATTGTCATAGATCGGGATAATTCTCTGTCACAGAATCTGAAAATTTTTTCTGATCATAATATAGACAAGACTTTTGTTATCACAAAAAAATCAGCAGAGAAAAATAAAGGTAAGAAGAATTTACTTTTTATGGTTAATGATCATAGGATTTTTAAATTGAAAAGTATTTTAAAACTATTGCATGGATTCAATGTAAGCAGCATACTTGTCGAAGGAGGCTCAGTTCTTTTTTCACAATTTATAAAAGAAAATTTGTTTGATGATATTTATTTTTTTATTGCACCTAGAATAACAGGAAAAGGGATATCCCCTTTTGATGGAATTGAAATAACCTCATTAGAAAATTCTGTTGATTTAACGACTGAGTTTACAAAAAGAATTGGCACAGATATTTTAATTAAATATAATAATTGTTTACAGGTATAATTCAAAATATAGGTGAAGTTGTTTCAGATACTACAACTGGTGACAGTATTATTTTTGAGATATCTTCAGTCGAATCTGATTTTACAAATTGTTTAAAGTCAGGTGATAGTATTGCAGTAAATGGTGTTTGCCTTACAGTCACAGATATTGCAGAGAATACCATTAAGTTTACTGCCGTAAAAGAGACCTTGATTAAAACTAATTTGGGAGAACTAAGAAAAGGAAGTCATGTCAACTTGGAAAAAGCAATGTCTGTAGATTCAAAACTTGACGGACATCTTGTGCAGGGTCATATAGATACTACCGGAAAGGTAGTTGAAATAATTAAGAATATTGATTCGCATGAGTTTCTAATAGAATTTGATTCTAAATTCAGAGATTATATTATTAAAATTGGTTCGATATGTATAAATGGTGTTAGTCTTACGATTGCGGATATAATGGAAGAAAATGAAAATAAAATAATAATAAAAATTGCTATAATCCCATTTACATATATTAAAACTATTTTTCAATATCTGGAAATAAATAATTCTGTTAATATTGAATTTGATATGATGGGGAAATACATTAAAAGAATTTTTGAAAACAGCATAAAATAAATAATGGCTTTTGAATCTGACAAAACAATGTTCGAAATATACAGAGAAAAAGAATTTAACAGAAAATTCAAAGTAGTATATTATACAGAACTGACGGAACACAACAAAGAATTTGAGATCAACAGTGCTTTAAACGGTGAAACTCTTTTTGACGGATTTTTATCAGATGTTAAAAAGGAAGACGGAAAAGCAGCAGTTACTGAGATAATCAATGAAATGAATAAAAGTGAATCGGTCTTAAATTCTGATGAAATAAAAAACAGGTTAAAAGAATATTTAGCTTAATCTTTTAATCAAGTAATCTGCAATATCTTTTTCATCCAGATTATACATACAAACAAAAGTTTTGATCGGACATTTGTTACCTCCGTGAATACTGCAGGGTCTGCATTTCAAATCATTAATTTGAAATATAGTATCTCTTTTTCCGTAAGGAAAAAATCCAAATTCAGGAACAGTTGCTCCGAATATCGCACAAACATCTGTTTCTACTGAATTCGCGATATGCATTGGTGCAGAGTCATTAGAAACTAATAATTCTGATCTTTTGATAAGTTCAGCAGATTCCATAACCGATAAAGTACCTGCAAGATTTATAAAATTTCTGAATTTGGAATTATTCACAATAAAATCTGAAATCGTTTTATCTTCTTTGCTTCCTATTATAAATATCCTTGAATTTATTTCAGTTAACAGATTACAAAGTTTTATAAATTTTTCCTCAGGGAATCTCTTTGTAAACCAAATAGTACCTGGAGCTATAGTAAGTATCTTTTCATTTTCTCTTATCCTGTATTCATAAAAAATACTGTCAATTTTTCTTTTCTCCTGAATATTAATAAATAATTCAGGTCTTACAATATTGTTAACTTTAATCCCTAATGGTGACAGCAGTTTTAAATTTCTCTGAATCTCATGAATTCCTGTTTCATAATTTATTTTTTCATCATATAAAAAACTAAATGCAGATTTATCAAACGAGATTGTCATGCCTGATTTTGAAAAATAGCTTATTAAAGCTGATCTGAATGATCTGTGAGGCGAGATTAGATGATCATAAGATTCCCCTCTTATCTTTTTTATGATCTCAACAAGTCCTCTGAAACCGGTATTTCTTTTATCATAAGGAATAAGCTCCCTTATAGCCGGATTATTTTTTAAAAGATCTGATGTCGATGGAATACATAAAAAGTCAATTATGGAATCAGGATACTTTTTCTTAATTTCCTGTATCAAAGGAATAGTAAGAATTACATCTCCTAAAAATGCAGTTTGAATAATTAATATTTTTTTTACCGGTTTATTAATTTCTGACATGTTTAAATCTTTTATGCAGCCAGAGCCATTGTCCCGGATCTGCTAAAACAATTTTTTCAAATTCTGTTTGTATCCTTTGAGTAAGAAGTATAATATTTTCTTCATTATAATTTACAATATCGCTGTAATCAATTTTGGAAAAGTAATATCATATTTATAATTATTATCTCTGATGCCATATCCCAAAATCAGTTCACATCTTTTTTTAAGTGCGATTTTTGCAGGTCCTGAAAAACAAGCTGTTTTCTGACCTAAAAAATTTACGTATACTGAATAGTCCGGATGAGCAGATTGATCAATGAGGAAGCATATAAAATCATTCTGATCGAGACTTTTAAAAATAGCTCTCAATGAAATACCTGTCTGGATTATCTCGTTACCGCCAAGTGACCGGTAAGAATTAATTTTTTCATTTAATGATCTGCTGCCCTGAGGTTTGGCAATTATCTTTAAACTGTATTTAAATAATTTTGAGAATGAAAAAGCTATAAATTCCCAGTTCGAATAATGTCCGCTTAAAAAAAGAGTCCCATTACCTTTCATCTTTGCATCTTCTATAACATTCAGATCATGAAATTCAGAAGTTTTATTTATTCTTTCAATTGTTAGATCAGGAATATAAAAAAACTCCAGTAGATCAATTCCAAGATTAATATAATTTTCCCTGACGATTGATTTTTTAAATGATTGGTCTTTATCAGGATAACAAAGGTCCAGATTACTATAAGCTACTTTTTTTCTGATAGGAATCAGATAAAAAAAAACAGCCCTAAACATTTTCCAGTGCGTTGAATGAATTTCAAAGGAAAGAGTCTTATAAGAAAACCTGCGGTATTAAAAAAAAATATTGAAATTAAATTCAGCAATACTTTAAATATTCGAGTTAGAATTCTTTAAGGTATAAACAGGATTACCAAACAAAGTAGCAGAGTTGGCACCGGTAATTTCTACTTTAACAAGATCACCTGTATTGATTGCTCCGTCATTTATTAAACTGCCGGATTCATTCACAGCATTATAATTTCTTGGAATAATAACCGATTTATTACAATCAGTTCTTCCCATAAATTCCTCATTTGATTTTTTGCTAAGTGATTCGACCAGTACTTCCATTACTTTACCTTTTAATGAAGAGTTAATTTTAAAAGAGATCTCGCGCTGTATTGTAATTATTTCATCCAATCTTTTCTTCTTCGTTTCTTCATCTAATTTATCTTTAAGCTCAAATGCTTTAGTATTTTCTCTTGGTGAATAGACAAAAGTAAAAGCACT
This sequence comes from Ignavibacteria bacterium, assembly GCA_049293015.1. Lineage (GTDB taxonomy): Bacteria > Bacteroidota > Ignavibacteria > Tepidaquicellales > Tepidaquicellaceae > UBA2330. The sequence goes on along the minus strand of JBATSB010000090.1, from coordinate 18,867 downwards.
GTCATATTCAATTTCCTTAATTACATCCATTGTCATTTGATGTTCATCTTCAGTCTCTCCCGGAAAACATGAAATTATATCTGTAGAAAGTCCAATCCCGGGCATCATCTCTCTTGCTTTTAACATTACCTTCATATATTCTTTCACTGAATATAACCTGTTCATATTTTTTAAAACTCTGTCAGAACCTGATTGAATCGGAAGATGAATATATTTACAAATGTTATCAAACTCTGCCATCGTATCAAGAAGTTTGACAGAAAGATCGTATGGATGAGAAGTCGTATATCTGACTCTCATTTCAGGAACTGCGACAGCAACTGATCTGAGAAGATCTGCAAAATCTTTATCTTCATGTCTGTAAGAATTTACATTCTGTCCAAGCAGCCAAATGTCACTGACACCTTCATTGTACAATCTTTTAGTTTCATCGACTATGTTATTTAAATTTCTGCTCCGCTCTCTCCCTCTTGTAAAAGGTACTACACAGAATGAACAGAACTTATCACAGCCCCTCATAATTGACAGCCAGGCAGTTATACCTTCACGCCTCAAAGGAGTAATGTCATCATAAGTTTCGGTTCGTGATAATTTAACCGCTATCCCTTTTTCATTTTTCTCAATTGAGTTTTCAATTAATTCAGGCACCTTTCTGTATTCATCGGGACCAACAATTATATCTACAATTTTCTTTTTTTTAAGTAGATCATCTCTTAATCTTTCTGCCATACAGCCGAGAATACCAATAACAAGTTCAGGATTTTTCTTCTTATATTTTATAAGATCTCCAAGTCTGCTGTATATTCTGTTCTCAGCATTTTCTCTGATACTGCATGTATTTAATAAAATAACATCGGACTCATTAATATCTGAAGTTTCATTATATCCTTTATTGCTTAATACACTTAGCACAATTTCTGTATCCGAAAAATTCATCTGACATCCGTAAGTCTCTACATAGACTTTCTTGTCATTAGATAATTTGTTGAAATTATTTTTAACTTCGGGAGATTGTACGTTATTTAAAATGAGATTTGTAATTTCCATAGATAGGTTTATTGCCTGTAAGCGAATATTTTCAGGTCTTTAAACGACAGATAAAATACCTGACCTGTGCATACTGACGATTTCAAAGTAACTCTTGAAAAAATTTCTCTGCTTAAACCCGGAGAATTTATTTCAATATTTTTTGTAGAATTAATTTCATCTCTGTTTGTAAGATTAACAATATAAACTATTTCTTCATTTTCAAAATAGAATAAAGATATACTTGAAAGATCTGCATCAGATGTTCCATTAAATTCGAATCTGAGTTTGGAAAAATCTGAAAGCTCAAACTCACCAAAACTTCTTGTTCTAACCTGAACTGCAGAGCAGTCTCCACCTACTTCTTCGATGATTCCGTTATGATTAAATATTAATTCACTTTGCTCTACATTCTGAACAGAGCTATCACTACAGCTTTGAAAGAAAGCCATGCTGATAAGAATTATGAGAGATTGATAAATATAATTATACTTTTTCATGAATTTTTTCTTTTGATAAAAATTCTTTTACTACTTCAGCAATACCTTTTGCATCAATTCTCAGATCCTCATGAAGTTCTTCAGGTTTTGCATGATCAATAAATCTGTCAGGGATTCCGTGAATTAGAATATCACTCTTAAGATTGTTTTCAGCAGCAAACTCAGCTACAGCACTGCCAAATCCACCTACAATAGTATTGTCTTCTATTGTAATTATCTTGTCAAATCTTTTAAATACATCATACATTAATTCTCTGTCTAACGGTTTAACAAATCTCGCGTTAATTATTTCTGCGTTAATACCATATTCTTCAAGATATTTTTCTGAGTCAAGAGAATTTTTAACCATATTTCCAATTGCTAATATAGCAACGTCTTTACCTTTCTTAACTATTTCGCCTTTTCCAATTTCCATTAATTCGAACTCTCCTTTTTTCACACCTAAAGCGTTACCCCTTGGATATCTGATTGCTACCGGACCTCTTTTATATTTTGTCGCAGTATATAACATATTTCTCAGTTCATTCTCATCTTTTGGAGACATCAAAACCATTCCAGGAATAAGTCTTAAATATGTGAGATCAAAAACTCCATGATGAGTCGGACCATCTGCACCTACAAGTCCTCCTCTGTCAAGAACAAAAATGACAGGAAGCTTTTGAGTTGCTACATCATGAATGATCTGATCAAATGCTCTTTGTAAAAAAGTAGAATAAATCGCAGCAACTGGTGTATATCCTTCAGTAGCAAGTCCTGCGCAGAAAGTTACAGCATGCTGTTCGGCGATACCTACATCAAAATATCTGTCAGGAATTTCATTCTGCATAAAGTTCAAGCCTGTTCCGTCTGGCATGGCTGCATTGACTGCAATTATTTTTTTATCTTTTTTGGCAAGTTCTACAAGTGCAGTTCCGAATTCTTTTGTATAAGTTGAGACTGTAGATTTTTTATGCTCAATACCTGTAGATTTATCAAATGGATTTAATGCATGTATCTTCTGAGGATGGTCTGTAGCATAAGTAGGTCCTTTTCCTTTTTCAGAAATAATATGAAGTAGTATAGGTCCGGACATTCTCTTAAGCTCTTCAAGCATCTTCACAAGATTAACAACATTATGACCATTTACAGGACCAAAATATCTGAATCCTAGAGCTTCAAAAAGCATTCCGGGAGTGACTACACTTTTAATACTTCCTTCTATCTTCGAACCAACTTTTCTTAATCTGTCACTATTCTTTTTATCAAATACATCTGTTAATTCCCATACTTTGCTTCTGAATTTATTATAAGTATCATTTGTCATCAGATCATTAAAATAATTCTGAAGTGACCAGACATTAGGTGCTATCGACATTTTATTGTCATTTAAAATAACAATAATATCTTTTTTCAAAAGTCCGATATTATTCATAGCTTCATAAGCCATTCCTCCTGTCATGGATCCGTCACCTATTACAGATATAACTTTGAAATTTTTATTCGAAAAATCTCTGGCAGTAGCAATTCCAAGTGCAGCAGAAATTGATGTAGTTGCATGACCGGCTCCGAACACATCATATTCACTTTCGCTTCTTTTAAGAAATCCGCTAATCCCATTTTTCTGTCTGATCGTTTTTAACAGTTCTTTTCTTCCGGTTAATATTTTATGAATATAACCCTGATGACCTACATCCCAGATGATCTTGTCGTCCGGTGTATTAAATACATAGTGAAGAGCCAGCGTAAGTTCACATACACCTAAAGAAGCTCCGAGATGACCGCCAATTCTGGAAATTGTATCAATTAAATACTCACGGACTTCATCAGCAAGTTCTCTGAGATTCATCAGATTTAGTTTCTTAAGATCTTTAGGATAATCAATATCCTTTAGAAATTTTGTATTATTAATATTATAATCCATTATCAATAAAATTTGTTACAAATATACAATTTTTAATTATCTTGTTCAGTGCTTATTTTTTCAATTTTCAATTCAGCTTCATCAAGTTTCTTCCGACAGATATTAATTAAATTTATCCCCTCCTGATAGTTTTTAATTATTTCTTCAAGCGAATGATCTTCGATCCCTGATTCAAGTTTTTCAAGAATCTCTTCAAGTTTTTTAAAATTGTTTCCAAATGTATCTTCTTTTTTCTTTTTCATAATTTTATTATAGTTTATCAATTACGGCATCTGCTTTACCGTCATTAAAATTTATCTGTATATTATCGTTAAGTTTAAGTTGCTTTTTAAAGGAAATTATTTTGTCTTCTTTTTTAATAATTGCAAATCCCCTTTTCAATACATTTTCAGGATTTAATGAATTTAACAATTTTTCATTTGAGTTTAAAATGTTCTTCAAGTTGATAATATTTCTAACCTGAATATTCTTAATTTCTGTACTAATTCTTTCGATTTTGATTTTAAGATCATTTATTTTTCTTTTTGAAGCGACAGCTATTTCTTGTTCAATGTTGTCAAGATTCATTTTATACTCAATTAACATATCAGCAGGCTTTTTAAAATAATAATTATTTTCAATTTTATTTAAGTCCGATTTTAAATCCCTTATTTCAGTTAAAACTTTCCGTTTAAAATTATTTTCAATATCATTTAAACTAAGTTGAATATTTAAGAGTACCGGAAAAATCAGTTCAGCAGCAGCAGAAGGAGTAGAAGCTCTTACATCTGCTGTAAAATCACAAATCGTAAAATCTACTTCATGTCCAATAGCAGATACAACAGGTATTTCTGAAGCAAATACAGCACGTGCAACTTTTTCTTCATTAAAAGTCCATAAATCTTCAATAGAACCTCCGCCTCTGGTAATAACAATAATCTCAGGTTTATCTTTAATTTTATTTGCGGAAGCAATAGCTTTGCAGACACTTTCAGCAGAGCCAGTTCCCTGCATACCGGCATTTATTAAATATATTGTTACAACAGGATAGCGTCTTTCTGTTACTTTTAAAAAATCCTGAATTGCAGCACCAGTCTCTGAAGTAATCACAGCTACTCTTTCAGGAAATTCAGGAAGAGACTTTTTATATTTCGAGTCAAACAATCCTTCTTTTTCTAATTTTCTTTTTAGATTTTCAAAAGCAATTTGAAGTTCACCCTCCCCTGCCGGCTGAATACTGAATATATCAATCTGGTAACTACCTCTTGTTTCATATAATGTGATTCTACCTTTTAGAAGTACTTTCATACCGTCAATTGGTGAAAAATTTAAAAGATCAGCTCTGGCTTTCCATATTACAGCATTGATCTGTGCTTTACTGTCTTTCAGTAAAAAATATAAATGCCCTGAAAAATGTCTTTTAAAATTTGAAATTTCACCTAGTACAAAAACGTAATCAAAATTTCTTTCAATAGTATTTTTTAAGTCTCTGGATAATTCTGATACTGTTAAAGGTGAATTCAAAATTGAATTTTTTTAATGAAATATAAATTGAATCTTTACAAGAATATAAAATAATAAATAATTTTAATTGTTAATATGGGAATTTTAATTGCAGGTGCTATAATTTTTTCATGGATAATACATTTATTCTATCTTTTGACAATTTCTGAAATTTCGTTATCAGATCCGACTATATACATTCGCTTACTATTACAGACTTATCTTTGTACGGGAATGTTTATCACTGCTCATGACGCAATGCACAGGAATGTAAGCAAAAATAAATATATAAATAACACTGTCGGATTTGTTACTTCTTTTTTATTTGCAGGAATTAATTTTAAAGCTCTTCTTAAAAATCATTTGATACATCACAGATCTCCTACTTCAGAAGATGATCCTGACTTTAATGTTAATTCACAAAATTTTTTATTTTGGTGGATAAAATTCCTTAAGAATTATACGTCAATTGGTCAGATTTTAATTATGGCAATTCTTTTTAATATATTAATTTTATATTTTAACAAAACAAATGTAATAACATTCTGGCTCATTCCTCCTATCCTTAGCACACTTCAACTTTTTTATTTTGGAACATATTTACCACACAGACATCCTGAAAATAGCTTGCATTCTCCTCATTTTGCAAGATCCCAAAAGAAGAATCATTTATGGGCAATGTTGAGTTGTTATTTTTTCGGATATCATTTTGAACATCATTCAAGTCCAAAAACACCGTGGTGGAAATTATATAAAATTTCCTAAAATCTAAAATATTTTTTATTTATTCATTGATTAAAAATCCTCTTGTATTTATATTGCTAATTCACTCGACAGTAGCTCAATGGTGGAGCATTCGGCTGTTAACCGAAGGGTTGCAGGTTCAAGTCCTGCCTGTCGAGCAAAATCCCTTTTTAAAAGGGATTTTTTTTTGTTATCCAGTCAAATAGTAATTGAAAAATATATTTGATTAAGTTAATTTGTCACAACATTATGGCGAGCATAGCTCAGTTGGCAGAGCGTCAGATTGTGGTTCTGAATGTCGCGGGTTCGAGCCCCGTTGTTCGCCCTCATTTCATTAATTAAAATTCTCTATTTCTATTCTCTACCATTTCTGATTTTTTTCTCATTAATCAAACGATAAAAAATTAGGTATTTTTAAAACTGTTTAAACATAATTCTGTATTGAATTATGTTCTATTAATAATTAGTTTATTTCAATTTGAAAAATGACAAATTCTAACGAAAATTCTAAAAAAAATAAATCGGAATCTCAAGAAAACAATGATCTGAATGAAGATTTTGATTCACAGATTATTGGCGAAAAGGAAGACGAGTTAAACAGTAATGTTGATGATTCTTCTGACAATAATTCTGAGGATAGTTCTGATGACAATTCAGAGGAAAACTCAGATGAAAACTCTGACGAAAACTCAGATGAAAATTCAGATGATATTCCTGAAGAAATTTCAGAAGAGGAGCTTCTTAAAAGAAAAGCAGACTTTGATGCTGAAGCAATGCCTCATATGAAAATGATTCATAATTATGCTTATAAATTAACAGGCAATAAACTTGATGCAGATGACCTGCTTCAGGAAACTTATTTAAGAGCATTCAGGTTTTTTGATAAGTTCGAGAAAGGAACTAACTGTAAAGCGTGGCTGTTTCGCATAATGAAAAATTTGTTCATTAATAAGTACAGAAAGAGACAAAAAGAACCTGGGAAAGTTGATTATGGAGAAATAGAAAATTTTTATGATACCATAAGATCTTCGAAAATTGATTCAACCGACCTTCAGGAGAAAGTTTTTTCTAAATTACTTGATGACGAACTTTTAACAGCACTTAATTCTTTACAGGATGATTTCAAAACTGTAGTTATACTTTGTGATCTTGAAGGTTTGAGTTATGAAGAAATTGCTGAATTTGTTCAATGTCCAATAGGTACTGTAAGAAGCAGATTGCACAGAGGCAGGAAAGTCCTTCAGCAAAAGCTTATGGAATATGCCAGAAAAAGAGGATATGACGTGGAAAGTAATCTCATAAAATAAATTTAAAATCAAATTTATAATTATATAAACTTTATACTTTTTTAAATGTCTGATACACCAAACAACCCGACAAATCCAGAAATGGATTCTTCAAGTAATCCCGAATTAAAATATGAACTGATTACTGCTTACATCGATAATGAAATTACTGATGAGAGTGAATTAGAATTGATAAAAGATTTAATTGAGAACAACACAGATTTCAGAAACCGATATGAAATTGAAAAAGCTACCAAGGAAATATTTAAAGCCAGACTTGGTAATAATATCGAAACTCCTGTATATTTATATAAAAATGTTGAAAAAGGAATTGATGATTATATAAAGGCAACTGGGAAACGTTCTGTTCAAAAAAATTCTGAAGACATGATAAACACTCAAATGTCCATTCAGAAATCAAATCTGCAACGAAATCTAACTTATGCTTCTATAGTATTTGTGCTACTTATAATTTCTGCATTTGCAGTAAATAGTTTTTTAAGTGAGGAACAAACAATATATGCAAAAAATGATATCGTTACTGTTTCGAAAAAAGTATTTAATAATTTAAAAAACGGAAAAAACGATATTCAATTTAAGACTAATGATGCTAAAGAATTATCGAATGACATGAATCAGTATCTGGACTTCAAAGTTTATATACCTAATGTGAAAGAAGCTATTCTAATAGGGGGATTCTGTTCCGAAGAAGAAGGTGAAAAAACTGCTCACATAATTCATATGAAAGGTAACGTTAGAATTTATACCTTTCAGACATCTATGAATAATTTACAAAAAAGAAATAATTTGACAATTTGTGAAAAAGTTAAAAAATCAATTAATAACGGCGAGAATTGGATAAATTGTTCAAAAGTTGATAATTTAAATCCTATCATTTGGTTTGCAGATGAAGTAATTTGTTCATCATACTCTGATATGGAACCTGAAGAAATTCATAGCACACTTACTAATTTTAAATAAATAAAAATTAACATGAAAAAAATCATTTTAAGTTTTACTATATTTGTAATCTCAGCATTATTAATTTCTTGTGGAAAAGATTCTTCTGAATCCGAAACTACCCAGAAAAAAGAAACTAAAACTGTTGAAACAAAACAAACTCAAACATCTAATACTGAGACTCCGAGCACTAATTCTTCTACACCTAATTTATATACTGTAGAAGGTGTTGAAAAATCTTCAGGTAAAAAAGTATCTCCAAATGTTATATGGACAGAAAATGGTAAAAAAACATCTCTGAACGATCTCAAAGGTAAAGTTGTATTGTTGAATTTCTGGGCTACATGGTGCGGACCTTGCATAAAAGAAATGCCTGACCTTTCAAGTATTTCCGATGAAATGAATGATAAAGACTTCAGAATGATCGGAATGAATGTATTCCAGCAGGATAAATCTGCAAAAGTTTCTGATTTCTTAAAATCTAAACCTGTATCTTATACAGTGCTGGACGGTAATCAGGAAGTTGTAGATGCTTTTGGTGAAGCTTCTGGAAATAATCTTGAAGCTGTGCCAACTACATTCATTATCGATAAAAATGGAAAAATTGCTGAAACAATTGTAGGTTCTAGAAAAAAAGAAGATTTTGTAAAAATTATTAATAAATACTTAAATTAATTCATTAATATTTATTTTAAGTGCATAATTCTAAAACTCAAGAATTAAATTTCTTGAGTTTTTTATTTATTCAGCAGCAAAATAAAAGCTAAATGTCAGTAAAAGTTTGTATTTTTGGATCGACCGGTTCAATTGGATGTAATTCACTTGAAGTAATCGATAATTTAATCATCAAAGGTAATGAATATTCCGTACTATACCTCACTACAAATACTAATATTGATTTACTCGCAAAACAAATAAAGAAATACTCACCCATTGGAGTTGCTGTTACTAATAAAAAATGTTGTGAAGAATTCAAAAGGAAATATGATTTTAAAGATCTGCATATTTTTGAAGGAAAATCAGGATTATTAGAATTAGCGGAAAGAGATGATTTCAATTTATTAATTTCCTCATTGGTTGGAATTTCAGGACTCGAACCAACCATTAAAGCAATTAAACCAAACCGAAAAATAGCTTTAGCAAATAAAGAAACTTTAGTAGTTGCAGGTGAAATTGTCAATAAATTACTAAAAGAAAAATCATGCAAATTAATACCTATAGATAGTGAACATTCAGCAATTTTTCAATGTCTCACAGGAGAATCAAAAAAAAATGTGGCCGGAATTATTTTAACAGCCTCCGGTGGTCCATTTCTACATAAATCATTAGATGAGATGAACAAAGCTTCTATCAAGGATGCATTAGCACACCCTAACTGGAATATGGGAAAAAAGATATCTATAGATTCGGCTACGATGATGAATAAAGGACTGGAAATAATTGAAGCAAAATGGCTGTTTGACCTGTCACCTGATCAGATTTCAGTTGTTATACACCCTCAGTCTATAATACATTCTATGGTAGAATTCAATGACGGTTCTGTAAAAGCTCAGCTTGGAATTCCTGATATGAAACTTCCAATTCAGTATGCACTTACTTATCCGGATAGAATTGAAAATAACTTTCCAAAAATGTCATTTATGGAAAAATTTAATTTAACTTTTGAGCCGCCTGATATTAACAAATTCAAATGTCTTAAACTCGCAGTCGAGTCACTTGAATCAGGAGGAATTTTCCCGACTGTATTAAACGCTGCAAATGAAGTAGCAGTAGAACTATTTTTAAATAATAAAATCGGATTTTCTCAAATACCTGAAATTATTGAGAATGAATTAAACCTGACAGAATATTCCTCCGAAATCAACCTTGAAAATATTTTAGATGCAGACAGAATGATTAGAAACAGATTATTAGCAATTTAAATAAATTTAAAAGAGAAGTTTTTTTAACTCTAATTTTTAATTAATAAATTTTATCTTTACTGTTTAATATATAAATGGAATTTTTAACAACAACATTTTACTTTCTCATCGTAATTGGAATTCTTGTATTTATACATGAGTTCGGACACTTTATTGCTGCAAGAATGACAGGAATGAGGGCAGAGGTATTTGCTTTGGGAATTGGTTACAGATTATTTGGATACAATAAAATCAACGGATTTACATTTGGTTCATTAAGTGATGAAGTTATACTTGATGACAATACCGATTACAGAATTTGCGCATTCCCTATCGGAGGCTATGTAAAAGTTTCCGGGATGATAGACGAAAGCATGGATAAGGATTTTATTTCCAAAGAACCTCAGCCATGGGAATACAGAGCAAAACCTGTCTGGAAAAGGATGATCGTTATCACTGCGGGCGTTATAATGAATTTTCTTCTCGCATTTATAATTTTTTATTCCTTAACACTTATAAAAGGTAAAACCTTAACAGATACTACTACTATTGGATATATAGGAATAAACTCTCCGGCAGCAGTGTCAGAACTTGTTACAGGAGATAAGATTCTGAAAATTAATAATAACGAAGTTAATTCCTGGGAAGACGTTCAGGCAAAACTTTATTTTGAAAATCTTGGTGAGAATCTAGACTTCTTAATATCGAGGAATGGTTCAGAATCAATCGTTTCTATTCCTAAAGATAAAACCGGTGATCTTACGGAAAAAAACTTTGGAATTTATCCTGAAGGTATCCAGCCTGAGATCAATGATGTAGTTGCAGATATGCCTGCTGCTAAATGTGGACTTCAGAAAGGTGATGTTATAATTTCTTATAACAATACTGAAATTAAAAATCCTCAGCAGCTTACAGATCTAATCAGAAGCAGTGTAAATAATGAAAATGAGATTCATTGGATCAGAAACAATGAGAATTTAAACTGTGTAATCACTCCTTCAGCTGATTCAACTATCGGAATAATGATAGCAGCAAAATACACAGGACCTACAAAAGAAATAAAATACAATATTTTTACTGCAGCTCCGAAGGCAATTTATGATATGTATTATATGGGTATTGAATTGTTTTTTAAGACAATTGCTAAAATATTCAGAGGTGATATTGCATTCAAAAAAGCTATTGGCGGACCAATAAAAATTGCTCAGGTCTCTGCTCAATCTGCAGAAGGTGGTATTTACACTTTTCTCGGATTCATAGCTTTACTTTCAATTTCACTTGCAGTCATAAACATTTTACCATTTCCCGCATTAGACGGCGGACATTTTATGCTGCTTTTGTATGAAGCGATAGTTAGAAAACCGGTACCATATAAAGTTCAGTTAATTTTGCAGAATGTAGGATTTGCAATATTAATTGGGTTTATGATATTTGTAGTATATAGTGATATCACTTCTTTAAAATAATTTCTTTCATTGCATTCACAGTTTGAAAGCAATATATTTGTGTTGTAAAAATTCAGCTGAAATATCCGGAAGGGTGGGTGAGTGGCTGAAACCAACGGTTTGCTAAACCGTCGTACGGGTCAAACTGTACCGAGAGTTCGAATCTCTCCCCTTCCGCACAAAAAGTCTCAGTGTTTATTTCTGAGACTTTTTTTTATGTTAAAAATATTTATATACAAAAAAAGAACTCAATAATAATTATTATTGAGTTCTTTTTTAAATTTTTTATCGATAGATCATAAATTTTTTATTTCAGCAGCAGCATTTTTTTTGTAACCGACTTAACATAATTTGGAGAACTATAAATTATTTTATAAAAATAAACACCACTGGAAATATCAGAACCGCTAAAATCAAATGAATGATAACCGCCTTTCATTACAGAATTATTTAATGTCTTCAACTCACTTCCATTTGAAGAATATATAACCACTTTTACATTACCATCCTCCGGAATCTCAAAAGTTATCTTAGTAGCAGGGTTAAATGGGTTTGGATAATTCTGCTTTACAATAAAACGGTTTGGTATCCCGATATTTATTTCATCAGAAAGTATGTGAAATAAAAAGTTACTGTTAAAATCAATTTGCTTTAATCTGTATAAATATACTCCTGATTTCAGATTTCTGTCAGTAAACTTATAATGATGAATTTCATTCGAAGTACCATTACCTTCTATTATTCCTACTGTATTAAACACTAAAAATTCAGGATTAAAATCAGTCATATCTGTAATCTCAATCCTTTGAACTTCAAACCTGTCATTATTAATTTCACCGCTTGTACTCCAGTCAAGTATGACTTCATTTTTTATTGTTGTTGCTACAAAGTCATTTAACTCAACCGGCAAAGGAGCGCCTGCATATATTTTACCGATCAATTCAATAGAATTAAAAATATATTTATAATTATAATTTCCTTTGACACTTAAAATATACGAATATGAAGGTTGTGTTCCATTTAATAAAAAATTAAATTGAGGGGCACCTGCAGGAATGCTTGTACCCGGATAATTTCCGTCACAGATCAATTGAAATTCTCCATCATTGATAATCTGCCAGATAATTGTATCACCTACAACAGCATTAATATTTAAAGGAGAAACCCCTTTATTCCCAACATCTATAATGAATGTTGCAGAATGCGTTTTTACAGAAGTAAAAACGCAAACTGAACAAATTAGGAAACTTAACAATATTTTGATTTTCTTTTTCAAAAAAAATCAGTTTATTTTATTAACAACAATTTTTTAGTCTCAGAATATGTATTACCATTATTTCCGGAAAAAGTAAGTTTATAAAAATAAATACCTGAATTTAAATTACTTCCGTTAAAAGTAACAGAATAAAGACCTGACTCTTTCGAATCGCTGACCAAATTTTGTACTTCTTGTCCAAGAGCATTGAATACTGCAAGATTTACAAATCCCTTTTCTGCAATGTTAAATTTGATCGTTGTAGATGGGTTAAATGGATTTGGGTAATTTTGATACAACTCATAACTGTCTGAAACTATGTTTTCATAATTTGTGATCGAAGTAGCAAAGTCACTCCACGATTTTGATGCCTGAATTCCATCTATTCTTAACTCAGGGGCTGATGCAGCAGTACCTTGTCTTAATGCAACTCTACCGATTGGACCATCAGTAGCTGTTCCGGTAACCGGTCCGATATTTGGAGTGCTTGGTTCTGTGGATGGTACTCCACTATTAAATATATATGCAAACATTTCATCATCTGCAGTTCCCGGATTTCTTTTATATTTAACAACAACCAGATATGTTGTGCCATAATTATAAGAATCGGTTGTATAAAATATACCACCCGCAGCTTCAGTAGATTTGCTTAAACCGAACTGATACTGACCTGCTACATCTTTAGCATAAAATCTTGCTGTATAAAGTGTAGTACTGGTAGAAGGAAGGAAAGCTTCGAAGTATCCTGCTGTTGCCTGTGCTGATGTTAAATTAACCATAAATGAAACATACAGATCTCCGGTACTATCCACAGAACTAAAATCTGTATAAGCGTCCTGTCCGCTTGTAGTTAAAGTTGTTGCATTTCCTATATTTGATAATCTATATCCGGAATAAACTAACCCTGGGCTGGTTACAGACAAAACATTTGTCGAGCCGCCGCTGAAAGAAACCCATCCGTGAGCACCTAAGGAATCACCTGCGGGATAATCAAAATTTTCTGTCAGTAAAATAGAACTATTGCCTGATGAAGCTGTAATCATTCCGCCCATATCAGGAGCATGCGGCTGGCATTTATAGATATAATCTCCGGCAACTGTGACAGGATACATATAGACAGTATTACCGCTGTTAATAGGTGAATCCCATGCTGCTGCACCTGCTGGAAGAGACGTGCCAGGAAATACACCATTACAGGTTGTAGTATGAGAGCCGCTAATCCACTGCCATTTAACAGTATCACCAACACTTACATTTAAATTTGCAGGAGTGAACATAAAATTTTCTACAGTTACAGTGTGGGTAGTACTTTTTAAATTACTGTTTGTAAGAAACAGCATTAGTAACAATACAACCAACTTTGAGAATACTTTGTAATTACTTTTCATTTTTTTATTAAGTTAATTTTTTAAATTATTTTTGATTTGATAAAAATTTTAAATAAAATTGCTATATCCATAATGAATAAAAAATAAGATTGAGATAAAATTCAGGAATAAGTAGGAAAAGTATTTATAAGAACAGATTAAATCAGAATTAAATAATGTTGAATTTATTACTGAATATTTTTTTATAAAAAAATTCTATGTCATATTAAGGAAAATAAAACAAATTACCAATTCATTTTTTTGTATTCGAAAATAAAATTTTTCTGAATCAATAGATTCCTTTTTTATAATAAAAACATATGTCACTATTTTACAAGTAACATACGTTTTGTTTCAATGTAATCCCCTGCTTCCAGTCTGTAAAAATAAACACCCCCTGATAAGTTGTTTCCATCAAATTTTATAGCATAAGAGCCGGCTGGCTGAAAAGATTTCACAAGCTGAATTATTTCTTTACCAAGATTACTATATATTTTTAAAGAAACATTTCTTTCCGAAGATAACTGATATCGAATAATAGTTTCAGGATTAAATGGATTTGGAAAATTCTGCTCAAGATTACAAACTGAAGGAATTCCAATATTTACAAAATTATCAAGTTCAAAATATGTAAAATTTCCATTATAATCTATTTGTTTAAGCCGGTAATTATATGTACCTGAAGAAAGATATTTATCAGTATAAGAATAGTTTATTATAATATTTGAAGTACCTGCTCCCTGAATGAATCCAATTTTTTTAAAAGACTGTTCTGTTGATTCCTTTCTTTCAATTTCAAAACCGAAATTATTCAATTCGCTGTTTGTACTCCATTTAAGTTCTGTATTATTACCATTTATTACAGAATTAAAAGCAGTCAGCTCAATTGGTAAAGGATGATTAAGTGAATCTATAGAATGGTTTGAAGTATCTGTAATTTCTGTAAACACAGAATTTTCAAAGGAATAAATTTTTGTATATGGATTTGCGGGACCGTTTCTCCATCTTAAAGAAAAATACTGCACGTCAAATGAACCTGAATTTGTCATTAGTTTCATCCTTACTAATTTTGTTCCGGGAAGAAGATCACTGATAACAAATCCCTGACCGGGAGAAGGAATGACATTAGTAGAAAGTCTGAGCTGCATTTCACCTCCGGAAGTATAAACAAGTGGGTTTCTGGGCTGAAGCTCTAATGGTAGATCTGAATCTACAATGGAATATATTAGTGCACCGCCATTACTGATATTTAAATTGAAATCAAAAAAATACTGTCCTCCTGCATATTCAAATGTTGAATTTGAACTGTTTGTATGAATCATAACTATATCAAACTCAAGAGAATTAGCACTTGTCTGAACTGCATTTCCGGCTTTTAGAATATATTCAGGATTAACTCCGTATGAAATTCCAGTAAAGAATAAATAAAAAATTAATATCAGTATTTTATTCATAAAAGACCTTTGATTTAAAATCAAAAGAGTGAGAATTAAATTATTCTCACTCTTTATTTAAATTTAAAATTTACAAATAAAAAATTTATTTAAGGAGTTATCACACTTACAAAATTTCCGGCGTTGTTATCAGCTATTGTAGCATCAGCTAAATCGACGACATCATCACCTGTAAGATCTGTACTCAGGTAACCGCTAGCAAAGTTAAATGCATCATTATCAATACTAGAACCGTCTGTAAGGTCAACGACACCATCCTGAGTTACATCTCCATTATATATATTATATGTAGTACCCATTAATATCTGATTACTTCCATATGCTTTTACAGCTGCTGTTGTAAAGTCATAACTTCCTCCAGAACTTGATAACGCCTCACCTCCTGATTTTGACCAGGTAGTAATACCATTTCTGTAGATAGGGCTATTTCGGTATTTAACTTCAAAATAGTAAGTTCCGCTTGGTGCATAATTAAATGCATAATTTCCTGTCAATGTAGCAGAATTTATTATAGATGAAGCAGAATCTACGAGCAGATATGGTGAAAAATTATTTCTAACATAAATATTTGTAGTATCACTAATATTTAAAGTGCTACCATTAAATAACCCCTGAATTCCAAGCTTAAAGCTCCAGATAGAAGGCATCCAACCCTGCGTAACTCTTATTCCGTCAACAACTGCTCCGGGTGTTATTATTGTAGTTCCAGTTACTCCCTGTCTCAAAGCAATTCTTCCGATATTTGGTGAAACATCAGGCTGGGTTGTAGTAATTGGTCCAACTGTTGGTGCTGGTTCTGTATTTGGCATTGCTGAATCAAATACAAATAAACTTACTTCATCATCGTCATTTGTACCTGTATTAAATTTATATTTTAAGACCAGCAAGTATGTGGTACCTTTTGCGTAAACTGCACTTGTATAAGTTTCAGGAAAAGATGTAGTTGAATTTTTGCTGACACCAAATGCTACATTTCCATTTCCATCCTCTTTAGCAAAAACTCTTCCATAATAATTAGTAGTTGAATTTGATGGTAAAAAAGAAACAAAATAATTTCCTAGCAAGGCAGCAGTATCAATTCTTACCATAAATGAAGCGTAAACATTTCCTGAACTGGGATTTGATGAAAAAGATCTGTAAACATCCTGTGCTGATGCAGTAGTAAGAGTTAATGTTGTTGATAAACCAACTCCTGATCCGGGGTAACTTGGGAATGAAAGACCGGGACTTGTTACAAACAAACCAAAACCTGTACCGGAAAAAGATGTCCAGTTATGCTGTGTAAGTGAATCTCCAAGCGGATAGTCAAAATTTTCGACTAATAACTGAGAATGTGAAGCAGTTGAAATAAAAAAGAAACATAAGAGTAAAATAATTTTTTTCATTGAGGTTAATTATTTAGTTAATAAAATATTTGATTATTGTATAAAAATCTTGTTTGGTTTTATATACAAATTATAATTTATATGTTAATAAATCAATAATAGAAATAATATTTTATTGTAAATTTTTTAAAAAAATTGATACTTATTAAAATATATCTCTTATATATTAAAAAATTACTTATAGTTAATAGTTAATAGTTATTAGTTAATAGTTAGCAGGTAAATAGTATTTTCCTTTGCTAAAAAATTTATATTTGAAATTTGTAATTTGAAATTTGTAATTAAAAGAAAAAGCCGCAGGATTCTTCATCCAACGGCTTTATTTAATTTTAAATGATCAATTTTCAATGTTCAATTGTACATCGAACATTATACATTGAACATTATTTTACGAGCATCATTTTCTTGACTGAAGAGAAATTATCAGCTCTTAATTCATAAAAATAGATACCACTTGAATAGTTAGAAGCATTAAAATTCACAGAATAATATCCTGCAGTTTTTACTTCATTAACAAGTACAGATACTTCTTTACCTGACATATCAAATACTTTCAGACTTACAATTCCATCTGTTGGAATGTTAAAGCTGATAGATGTAGAAGGATTGAAAGGATTAGGATAGTTTTGTGATAAGTCATAATTCACAGGAACTCCGACGATTACTTCATTGCTTAAATTGTGATATTCGAAGTTACCGTTGTAGTCAACTTGCTTTAGTCTGTAGCTGTAGTTACCTGATGCTAAGTTTCTGTCTGTATAAGAATAGTTATGTCCAACAGTTGATGTACCGTTACCGGTTACGTTTCCAACTTTTGACCAAGTTCCATTTGAAGATCTTTCAATATCAAATCCTGAATTATTAACTTCTGAAGAAGTACTCCAGTTTAAAGTTACGTCTCTGTTATTGATATTTGATGTGAATGATGAAAGCTCAACAGGAAGTACAGAATTATTCCATGAAGTTTCAGTATAAATTCCATCAACTATAACATTTGGAGCTGAAGCTGTAGTACCTTGTCTCAAAGTTAATCTACCAAGATCAGCAAGATCTGTAGCAGTACCAGTTACTGGTCCTACATAAGTTGTTCCGGGCTCTGTTGATGGGATCGTTCCGTCAAAAACATAAAGAGTGATATCATCATCTGTTGTTGAACCGATATTGAAAGTGTATTTGAGAACTATAACATAAGTAGTTCCTGGTACAAAATCTGCATTACCGTAAAAAATTCCACCTGATCCGGCAGTAGTTTTGCTGATTCCAAATGCTACAAATCCTGCTGAATCCTGTGCATAAAGTCTGCCAGTTTGTGCAGTAGTGCTTGTAGATGGAAAATATGCTGCAAAATAATCGCCTGTTCTGGCTGTGGTTACATTCACCATCATAGAGGTATAAACGCTTCCTGAAGTTTGATTTGAAGTAAAATCTTTATAAACATCCTGACCAGTGTTTATCAAAGTTGCTGCATTTCCCATACCTGAGCCGGCATAATCTGTATAAGTTAAACCAGGGTTAGTTACAAGAATTGGATTTGTTGCAATTGCTGCGATTTGTGTCCAACCATGTGATGTTAAAGGATCAGAAGTTGTGTAATCGAAATTTTCTTCAATTAACTGAGAGTAACTCAACGATGAAACAAGTAAAAAACAAACGAGTAATACTAATTTTTTCATAATGTAATTTTATTTAGGTTAAAGAAAAACTCTTTGCAAATATAGATTTAATTGTTTAAAAATCCTATTATCTTTTTAGTGTTTATATGTAAAATTTAGATTTTTAAATTTAATGAAATTGATTTGTTAATATTAGAAAGTATTTAATAATTATAAAACACTTCTTATTTTCATAACAAATGTAATTTTTATTCTAACAAAATTCTAACAAAGAGCAATGATCAATTTTAAATTCTAAATTCTAAATTTTAAATTTTAAATTTTAAATAGTAAATTTTAAATAGTAAATTTTAAATAGTATATGTTTTAATTTTACATAGTAAATATATTAGTAAATTATTCAACATACTATAAACAAAAGATATTTGTAATTTGAAATTCGTAATTTGGAATTAAAAGAAAAAGCCGCAGGATTCTTCATCCTACGGCTTTTTAATTTTGAATGATCAATTTTCAATGTTCAATTGTACATCGAACATTATACATTGA
>JBATSB010000089.1:0-1722 GCA_049293015.1 Ignavibacteria bacterium | reverse complement strand
GCCGGGGGTGAGGTTCTAACAAAACACACCCTCATCCTCAAGTATAAAAAAACATTCTCTGTCGAAGTATGAGTTAAATATTACTCCGGCAGAGAATAATTACATGATTCTTAATGCTTCATATCCCTCTTCCAAATAGGACAATTATCTTATATAAAAGAGCTCATGTCTTATAATTTTCCGTTGTTTATTTTTAAATGTCAGATCGCTTTTCGGCTTCTTTGCTATACTCATTACTTTTTTAAACACTGTTCTCACAGCATCATTTGTATCTTTCAAACGAATGATACCTTTGTTATTTCCACACCAATCATCCCATTCTTCTTTATTCTGCGAGACATGTTGATTTTTTCCTTTTGACATAATATTCTCCTTTAAGTTTTTAATATTTATTTTTAATAATTTAACACCTGCTTAGTCAGGTTTTCGTTTGTTGTTGGTTAATTTTGTCAAACTCACTAACAACAACAATTTCAATAATTATTAATAAAATATTTGTAATTTGTAATTTGAAATTTGTAATTAATTAAACCTTTTCCTGAATCCTCCTCCGCAAATATTCTGCAGAAGAGGATAGGAAAAAGTATTTCTTTAAATATTCATAACTTTCAATAATTCTTATCCTTCATATAAATCATACATTCAGTATCCAACATCTCCACGCATCAAGGAACCACAATGCTAAGGATATCAGATCTCATTCCTACTTCCACATCATCTTCAAAATAGAATGCGTAGTATTCGCGCTTTTCGGGCTTGGAAAGATCTGCCTTTTCGCGTGAATCTGTATAAGGCGAGGCAGTGTCGATAGACAGGAATTTGAAATCCTGTTCGCTGCCGGTCTTTGAATACAGGTTTATACCGTCTGCACCGTTCTTTTTGAATCTGATGATGACCTGCATGCCGTCCACAATTGCATGCAGCTCGGGTTTACTTGTGTGTTGATTTAGTGCCGGTATTTCTGCGCCGATAAGTCCGATGGCAGTTCCGATCTCAGTGGTATATTTTTGCGAACCCCTGATCACTTTTGCCATTCGTCTTATCTCTTCTATTGCTTCAGCTTTTTTCAGAGCATTTCCCTCAGTTGCCGATCTGGAATCTGCTCTTTTTGCATTCATACTTACGAATGCGGCTTTATGTGACTCTAATACAGTTGTTACTTTTTCCATATCCTGCGCTGAGATACCAAGCTCAGCCGAATAGGAATTCAATTTCTCCAGGAAATTTGTCTCGTAAGAGTGCAAATCACCCTCCCGTCTGGGAAAGAAGTTTGACTTCATTTTTTTTAAATTTAGTTAATGAAATAGTTTCTTGTTTTTTGGAATGGAATTCCTTTTCTTCGCGAATTAAAATTACAAAAGTTCTTCCATCTTTATATTATTCTTTTTTTTAATTTTTTAATTCATATTTTTTTCTTCATTTTTATTTTTCCTTTTTATTTATTTAATATTAAAACTGTTTTACTCCCAGGTGCAATTGTTTTATCTTTCTTCAGATCAAATAAATTATAAATTGAACCCGTAAAGTTATATTTCGAACCTGTCGCGTCATCCGTCAACTTTGCCGAGCAATTCGTCGAACCTGTCGCGTCATCCGTCAACTTCGCCGAGCAATTCGTCGAACCTGTCGCGTCATCCGTCAACTTCGCCGAGCCATCCGTCGAACCTGTCGCGTCATCCGTCAACTTCGCCGAGCCATCCGTCGAACCTGTCGCGTCATCCG
>JBATSB010000088.1:0-24326 GCA_049293015.1 Ignavibacteria bacterium | reverse complement strand
ATATTATTGTAATAAACTTTTAAATCAAAATTTCTAAAAAAATTTAAAAAATTACCTGACTGATAATCCAGACCAATGATCCTGGCTTTAGCTGAACCTACATCCATCAATAAGGCAGGAAATCCTATATCATATGCATCATCAATAATTCCGTTTAAATTAATAAAATTGTTTTCATTTATTTTATAGGATCCGTTTAGGGAAATATTATATTTTTCGAACCCTGAATTCCAGACTTTAGTCCCTCCACCGGTTTTATAATCTCCGCCAATGTTGTAAGAACCATTTACATTTGCTGTAAAAAAATCATTTGACAAATTCAAATTCAGACTTCCTTTATAATTATCCGAAGCGAACTGATATCCTGATTTGAAATTTCCGTAATATTTAAAACTTTTTGAAAAGACAGGTTTATAAAGTCCGAGATCTATTCTGCCTCCTGATTTTGATAAGAAACTTCCATCTCCTGTACCGGATTCTATTTCCACTTCCCCCAGATTTTCTGTTTCTACGTAAGAAGTCACTGGATCCATTTTATCCGTACATGCAGACATGACTTTCATTCCATTAACAGTTACATCTATCTGATTAGTATTTAATCCTCTTATCACCGGCTCCGGTGCATAATTACCTCTTCTTATAAAGGATACTCCAAACCTGTTAAGAATATCTTCAGTGGAATTTAAATTACTGCTTTTTACAAATCCAAACTCTTCCTGAGCGAAATCTATTCTGTTTACATTAATATCCTTAGTAACTTTATAATGATTATAGGTACTGTCAGATGTCTGTCCATAAATGACGGAATTATAAAATAGAAATAAAAAACCGATAAGTAGTACAGCGTTTTTGAAATTCATAATTATAAATTAAAGGGGAAGTTTACCTCCCCCTTTTTTATAGTATTCTAAAATAACAGATCAAAAGATACTGAATCCTGAGGACTTTCAACAAAATGCATTGTGACTCTCCAGTCACCTGTCATTGTAAAATTAACATCTCCGTCATACATTCCTTTAGTAGTATAAACAGGATTTACATTGTTAGGGGAACTGTGACCCATTGATGGCATCCACGGAAATACAGTATATGTATATGCAGAATCATTTGGGAAATTCATCATGTCTACTCTTTTATTTACTTTTAACATTAGATCATTTACACCTACAATTGGTTTTGAGGGCTCAACCATAGAAATAAAATACGTAACACCATTTACAATTTTGGATTTTAAAGTTGGTAATGCCGGATTTGTTACTGTCAAAGGGAATAAAACATCACCATCAGCATTATTGATATGGTTATGAACATATACGTCCAAGGTCCAGTTGCCCGCTGTTGATGGCATGATTAAGACGACATCACATGGAAATTTTCCATTTACAGCATTCGAACTTGAAGGATTATCATAAGGAGATGAATGTTGCATACTACCCATATCCATCATTGGCGTTATTTGAATAAGAGCATCATTTACAATTGTTTCTGTTATTGAATCTCTCACTTCTATAAATATATTATTGTATCCAACAAAAAGAATCGTATCGCTGTACAGGTTTACTTTCATGCCGTTCGTATATTGAGTACCTAACAAAGTAAGGTTTTCATTCACGGGAGGCGCGACGTTGTTAGTAACTGAATCTTCAGAGCAAGACTGAAATATTAAAGCAAAAAAAAGTATAATGGATAATAAATGAATTTTTTTCATAATATTGAATAATTATTAATTTAAAATTTTTAGCAATAGACATTCGGACGTAATCCGGTCTTTTGAAATTTTTAAGAATCGAAAAAGGATAAAACTGAGATTAGATCTTAGGGGGATTATCTTCAGGAAATGAAAAACCGTCTGATGTTTGCATTGAATAATATTGAAAAAGCAGAATTGATTTGTTTATAGTTTTCTGATTACTTTTTACTTTCTGAAAAAAAAGTACGGGGTTAACATTTTCTTTGAGAGTTTCATTTTTTTCAGATGCTGTTTTATCATTTTTTTCAATTGATTTAAGTAAATAACATTTACCGTCACATTTTTCAACTACCTTTTCACAATAATCTGAAATAATTTCTTCCTGATTACTTTTAAATAATAAGTAAGAAAACAAATAATTGTTCACATAAACTGAGAATATAAGAATTAAAATTAACGGTATGGTTTTGTAAATCAATTGAAATTTATTTGTGTCAAACTATGATTTTATTTGTTAAAAATAAATTCAATACAAATTCGTATTCTTTGATTATGGATTTTGCAGGCTATCCCAAATAGTTTGGAGAATATTATGCAGAATACATCAGGAAGTTCATAAAACTTATTCCTCTCCAACAACAAAGCTGCATGTTGGTGATTTGAATTTTAGCATCCAATAATTGATTATTCTGTGCTGACGATTTGTCGAACTTTGCAGAACATCAACTATGGCACAAATTCGTAACTATTTTTAAGGCGTTACTTTCCCTACAAAATTAAAACCATTATTATCAGCAAACACAGCATCAGCAAGATCAATAACTTCATCACCATTCACATCAGTAGGTAAATATCCTGATGCAAAATTAAATGCATCGTTGTCTATGTCACTCGCATCAGCTACATCAACAATACCATCCTGATTTACATCACCGCTATAAATTGCAAAGCGAACAGGAGAAATATCTGTCTGAATTTGATTACTTCCGTATGCCTGTGACAAGGAAGCTGAAAGATCAAAATTCACAGGAGTCGAATATGAAAAAGCTATAGGAGCATTACTCCATGTCTCAACAGCATTTCTGTGCTTAATGGCAAAATAATAATTACCGCTTAATGCATTTGCAAATTTCAACTGAACTGTACCATTTGAATTTACTACAGCAGTAGTTTGATCAGCAATTCCAAATGGAGAAACAGAATTTCTTAGTTCGACATTAATAGCATCACTGATCTGCGAATTACTACCCGCATTATAAAAACCTTCTATGAACATCGTAAGATTTAATTTTATGTTAGGACTTTCAGTAACTGCTACAGGACTTTTATTATTGTGAATGTCCTGAGCTACTATGAAGTAATAATACAACCCGCTTAATGGAAATGTATCAAGATAAGTTAAATCTGTAGTAGTTGCGAAAACTGGTTCTGTAAATGGGTTTATAGATTGAGAAGTGCTCCTGAAAAGAATATAGTTCAATAGATCCGGCGCTGAATTATTTCCCCAGTCCAGCCTTACATTGATTCCCGATTGAGCTGCCGTAAAAGGAGATACTATTGGCGGAGAAATGTTATCTATACTGCGTCCGTGAAGAATGGCAGAATAATAGAAAGAAACTGGACTTGAAGTGTTAGCTCTGATCCTGTAATACAAAGAACCCTGATTTCCAGAAGTAGAATCAAAAGGTGTATCTTCAAGATAAGAATAGAATGGAAGCATTCTTGCATTTACGATTGCAATTTCCTGCCACGCAAAATTTCCTCCGCTAGGCGGAAGGCTTCTGAAGATTGAATATGATGTAATCGAGTTAATGCCGTTGCCATCATTAGCGCTTCTTGCCCACTTAAGTTCTAATTTTCCACCCTGATCGTTTGGCACATCTCTGACATGGATCAGGATCGGTTTGACAGATATAGCGGAGCTGGTAAAGATATATGCCCGGCCTTGAACACCCGGCGCACCGACAGTAAAATCAGGATATCCGTCACCATTTACATCTCCGGTTGATGAAACTGAATAACCAAATGAGCTATTTGTTGACTCACCTGTCATTATGATATCGGCAACTCCGTCCATTGAATTTCCGCCAAAGAATATGTATGCTCTTCCTATTGATGAATAAAGTTGCGCACCTGCAATTACATCCGAATATCCGTCGCCATTTACATCTCCAACCGACGAGACTGAATTGCCAAAGAAGTTAGCTATTGCTTCACCTGTCATCGTAACATCTGCTGTATTGTTCATTGAGACTCCGCCAAAAAACACATAGGCTCTTCCTGAATTAGTGGAATTACGAAACGCTCCGACAATCACATCCGAATATCCATCGCCGTTAACGTCACCAGCGGATGCAACCGAATTCCCAAATCGATCACCTGCTACCTCCCCGGTCATATTAACATCAGCAATACTATCCATTGAAGTTCCTCCGAAATATACATAAGAACTACCGGTATTTGACTGATATCCATATGCTCCGACAATCACATCCGAAAATCCGTCATCATTTACGTCACCTGCAGACGAAACTGAATAACCAAATTCGTTATTTATTAAGTCACTAGCTACCTTAAAGTCAGCATCATTATCCATCGTGGCTCCTCCAAAGTAAATGTATATCCTGCCTCTGGATGAAGAATAACGATTTGCACCGACAATCACATCAGCATATCCGTCACCGTTTACATCGCCTGCAGACGAAACTGAATAACCAAAGTTATTATCGAATGCTTCGCCTGTCAAAATAACATCTTCAACGTTATCCATCGAAGTTCCTCCAAAAAAAATGTATGCCCTGCCTGTAGCAACTCCATAGTCACTTGCGCCTACAATCACATCTGAAAATCCATCACCATTAACATCACCCGCTGATGAAACTGAAATGCCAAAAAGGGATGATGAAGGATCTCCTGTGATTACAACATCTGCAATATTGTTCAAAAGAACTCCCCCAAAGTATATGTACACTCTTCCTTTATTTCCCGAATATCTATTTGCACCGACAATCACATCAGAATATCCGTCGCCGTTTACATCACCTGCTGACGAAACAGATGCTCCAAAATAATCATTTGCAGCTTCACCTGTCATTGTAAGATCATTTATAATTTCGTTCTTCAAAAAGTAATCATATAGATAAACCCGTCCGGTATTTCCCGAATAGCCATTCGCACCGACAATCACATCTGAGTATCCGTCTCCATTTACATCACCTGCTGACGAAACCGACCAGCCATGCTGATTGTTTGCTGCCTCGCCTGTCATAGTAACGTCTGAACCATTATTCATTGAAGTTCCACCAAAGAATATATATGCCTTTCCTGTTGCTGTTGAATGATTCCAGGCACCTGCAATCACATCCGAATACCCGTCACCGTTTATGTCACCTGCTGATGAAACCGATCTTCCAAACTGGTCGCCTGTTGTCTCGCCTGTCAATGTGACATCTTTAAAATTATTCATGATAAATCCTCCGTAGAAAATGTATGACCTTCCGGTAGATGAAGAATAACCATACGCACCGACAATAACATCCGAATATCCGTCACCGTTTACATCTCCTGCCGATGAAACCGAATAACCAAAGAAGCTACCCGCTGCCTCGGGATTCAATGTAACAGCAGCAAAAGTATTCATTGATGCTCCTCCAATGTATATATACGCTCTCCCTGCATTTGATGAGTATCCAAACGCACCGACAATCACATCAGAATATCCGTCGCCGTTTACATCACCTGCAGTTGAAACTGAGGTACCGTAAAAGATATTTGTTGAACCTTCCGACAATATAACATCTTCTACATTATTCATCGATAAGCCGCCATAGAATATATATGCTATCCCGGTATTTGTTAAATATCCATTCGCACCAACAATTACATCAGAATATCCGTCGCCATTTACATCTCCCGCTGATGAAACTGATATACCAAATTTATAGCCTGCTGCTCCACCTGTCATTGTAACATCTGCAACATTGTTCATTAAAGCTCCGCCAAAAAATACATATGCCCTTCCTGTGTTTGTAGAATATCCATTCGCTCCGACGATCACATCAGCATATCCGTCACCGTTTACATCGTCTGCTGTCGAAACCGAGTTTCCAAAGAAGTCATTTGCAGCTCCAGTCATTATTACATCGGGAACGGTATTCATATTCTGACCACCATAATAAATATAAGCTCTCCCGGCATTTGTATTATAGTACGATGCTCCGATTATGATATCATCAAATCCGTCTCCGTTGACATCACCGGCAGAACTTATGGAATATCCATACTGAGAATTTGCGGCAAGTCCGTTGAAAACTTTTCTTTGCATTGCATCGGTTTCCGGCTCTTCTTTTCTTCCTTCAAAAACAGGGTTTCCGTTTTCATCTACAAGATTGTTAAGCCAATCGTCGTTAATTCCCGGAGGAAGTGAATCACTCACACTTTCCGGTTCTGTTGTTTCGTGTGAGTTTGAAATAAGTTGAGGATTATTTATCCTTGTCTCCTGTCTTATCCAGTTTGATTCTGATTTTGTTGTTATGAGAAAAAGTAATACCAACAGGAAGATGGCAGGTAGGATGAAGTTCCTCGGTGTTATGTAGAGATTCTTCATAGTTTTGGATTTAATGTTTTAAAATATTTTAACGAAAAGTAATTCAAAATTTTTTATAAATAAACAGCAAAATATGACTGTTAATTTGCTCAAAAAAGATTTCACTTTGTAGGCGACTTGAACGTTTGCTTTCAAGAATTGAATATTTTATGCAGTGGTATTGAAATGCTTTCATGTACCCAATAAAGTAATAAGTATACGCATAGTCCAAAGAACACTTGACTCTGCGAAAAAAAAATCCAAAACCTCTATAAATAGAGACTTTGGATTTTAATTCTTTATTTTAATTTCATCGAAATTCGTAACTATTTTTAAGGCGTTACTTTCCCAACAAAATTAAACCCATTATTATCAGCAAATACCGCATCTGCCACATCGACAAATCCGTCTCCGTTCGCATCAGCCGGTAAGTATCCTGATGCAAAATTAAAAGCATCATTATCGATCAGACTTCCGTCTGAAATATCTATCGTTCCGTCCTGATTTACATCGCCGCTGTAGATTCCGTATTTTACAGGTGACGCATCTATGTTAATTTCATTATCACCAAAAGCCTTTGTACTGGCATTTGTGAAATTGTAAGTCATTGAATTTGAAGTGAATGACTGCAAGGTTTTACTCCATGTTTCAATTGAGTTTCTGTGCCGTAGATCTAAATAATAGTTTGTTCCGTTAGTTGCATTTGAAAAAAGGAAAGTACCCTGTCCTGAAGAATTTACAAACGACTTTGCTGAATCCGTTTTTGCATATGGCGATAAACTATTCCTTAAATATACTTTTACTGTATCCCCAATCATAGCATTAGATCCTGAATTATAAAATCCCTGAATCAGCATTGTAAGATTGAGTTGTTTTAATAAAGTCGCGACTTTTGGTTTGAAATTTCCGCCCGGAACTGCAGAATAGTTATTGTAATATTTCCACGGACCGAATTTCTGATAAGGATTTTTTGCAAGATCATACTGAACCCTTGCTCTCCACTTATACTCTTTATTCGTTAGTAAACCTGTAACCTCTTTGTTTAGTTGAGCTCCTGAAGTTCCAAGATCTGTCATATTTCCTGAACCTGAAGAAAGTGTGCTGTAAGTAATTTTGTTACCGGAAAATGGCAGACCATTTGACTTATGTTCAAATACAATTTTCCCCTTACTTCTTCCGTATGGGTTTTTGCCAAAAAGATTCAGTTTTACATTACCGTCAAATCCGGTAATTCCTCCCGGACCAACTATATTATTTGTCCCGGGTTTATACTGCTGAACTGTTGAAAGCAGTCCACCTTTTCTGTTTCCGTAATAAACAAAAGCCCTACCTTCATTAGTTTGACCATTATCAAATTGATATGAACCGATTATTACATCAGAATAACCATCGCCGTTTACATCGCCTGAAGAAGAAACACTCAATCCAAAACGTGCGAATGCCTGATTACTTTCCCCAGTCCAGTTTTCAGCAACTGATAATCCTGTAACAGAACCATAATAAACATATGCCCGTCCTTCTTCATTTTGTCCGTTCCCATCTCTAAATGCTCCGATAATTACATCAGAATATCCGTCTCCGTTTACATCACCCGCAGAAGAAACACTCTTACTAAAATCAGCTCCTGCCTGATTGCTTTCCGCAGTCCAGTTAGCACTTGCCGATAAACCCGCTAATGAACCGTGATATACAAAAGCCCGTCCTTCATCATTTTCTCCGTTATCATAACTATCTGCTCCAACAATTACATCCGAATATCCGTCACCGTTTACATCTCCTGCAGAGGCAACACTATTACCAAAAAAAGCTCCTGATTGATTGCTTTCCGCAGTCCAGGCAGCACTTGTCGATAAACCTGCTGATGAACCGTAGTATACAAATGCTCGTCCTTCATTAGATTGACCACCATTAAAATTAATGGCACCAACGATGACATCACTATATCCATCACCATTTACATCGCCCGCAGATGAAACACTCCTGCCAAAAAAAGCTCCTGCCTGATTGCTTTCCGCAGTCCAGGCAGCACTTGTCGATAAACCTGCTGATGAACCGTAGTATACAAATGCTCGTCCTTCATAAATTTGACCACCATTAAAATTACTGGCACCAACGATGACATCACTATACCCATCTCCGTTTACATCACCTGCAGAAGAAACACTTCCACCAAAAAGAGCAGAATCCTGATTACTTTCGGCAGTCCAGTTTGGGGAAATTGAAAGTCCTGAATTTGAGCCATAAAAAACAAAAACACCTCCTTCTCTATTTTCTCCATTACTATATTCATCAGCTCCAACTAATACATCCGAATATCCGTCACCGTTTACATCACCTGCAGTTGAAACACTCTCACCAAAATAAGCTTGTGCCTGATTACTTTCAGTTGTCCAGTTTGGAAAATTTGATAATCCGGAAGGTGAGCCATGAAAAATAAAAGCACCACCTTCGCCACTTTCTCCGTTAGAATAAGCATTTGCTCCAACAATTACATCAGAATACCCATCGCCATTTACATCACCGGCAGAAGAAACACTTCCACCAAAAAGAGCAGAATCCTGATTTATCTCATATTCCCAGTTCACAATCGGACGCAATCCGTCAGCATATCCGTAATACAGAAATGCTCTTCCTTCATTGTTCTGTCCGTTATCATATTGTGTAGAACCCGCAATTACATCACTGAATCCATCACCATTCACATCTCCTGCCGTTGCAACACAATATCCGTAATATGCAGAAATCTGATTGCCATCACCTCTCCAGTCTGCGATGATTGAAGGTCCCGTAGATGAACCAAAAAATATATAAGCTCTTCCTTCTTCATTCTCTCCGTTTTCTATTCCGTATCCGCCGGCTATTATATCGGCATACCCGTCACCGTTCACATCTCCTGCTGTGCTCACGCTGTGTCCGAAAAATCCTAATGCCTGATTTTGATCCTTTGACCAGTCTGCTGTTGCTGACATCGAAGCAGCATTCCCATAATACACAAATGCATGTCCTTCTGATGTATTTGCATCATCCTCATACAAACTTGCTCCTGTTATCACATCACTAAGTCCGTCACCGTTTACATCACCTGCAGTTGAAACACTTACTCCAAACATACTCTGAGCCTGATTGCTTTCTGTAAACCAAAATGCGATGGTGTCAATTCCTGAGGATGATCCTTTGTATATGTAAGCTCTTCCTTCCTCATTCTGATCATTTGTGAATTTCGGCGCACCGATTATCACATCACTGTATCCGTCACCATTCACATCTCCTGCAAAGGATACTGAGTGTCCAAAGTTTGCATTTACGGAATTAATTTCTAATCTTTTATGAATGACAGTACTTAATCCTGAGCTGCTTCCCAGATAAATATTTGCACGACCTTCATTCGACTGACCATCATTTGAAAGTGGCGCACCGACGATCACATCACTGTATCCGTCATTATTTATATCACCTGCAGTAGATACTGAATATCCAAATTTTGCATTAGACTGGTTAATACTTTTTAGCCAGTTATTTGAAACAGATAAACCTGTGAATGATCCGTGAAATACGTAAGCTTTTCCTGTATTATCCCAGTCAGGTGCACCGATTATCACATCACTGTATCCGTCTCCGTTCACATCACCTGCTGTTGAAACGCTCCATCCGAAATGAGAATCCGCTGTATCATTTTCATAAACCCAGTTTGCAAATGTAGAAAGCCCTGTGGCAGAGCCGTGAAAAACATAAGCTTTTCCTTCATCTGTCTGTCCGTTATCAAAATACGGCGCGCCGACTACTACGTCTCCGTATCCGTCTCCGTTCACATCACCTGCGGAAGCAACACTCCAGCCCAGATTGGAATTTGCCTGATTGTTGTCTATTGTCCAGTCAGGTGCATCAGAGACAGGATCGATCGTTACAGGATATACTGCGTCTTCGTCGTTGACAACGATAGAAAATGAATTGCAAATTTCAGATTTCAAATTACAAATATTTTTGTCCGATCTATTCTCTTCTTGTAATTTGAAATTTGTAATTTGTAATTCATTCTTCTCAAAGTATGCTCTCAGCTCTTTGCCGGTTGCGTCCCACACTTTAAGTGAAGAATATCTCATCTTATCATTTCCTTTATCATCCTTAAACATAAGCGCATCTGCTCCGACTATCATTTTCAATTCAGTCTCAGCATTTATATTTACCTTTAACTTTCCATCACCTTCGGGCTTTGTCTTTACAATGAAATCCTGACGCATGCCTTCTTTGGTGTTTGTATAATCAATTCTTAATTTATCATTTTCTATGAATGCTTTATTTCCTGATGCCTGAAGCTCTGAATTCTTAATTATTAATTCTTCATTCATAATTTTAAAATCAATTTTCCAATCATCAACTTTTTTATACTTTTTATCTTTCTCCATAATAGTTTTATCATTCACATCAAAAAGCGGGATCTTATCAGTTCTGGTCTTTGCCGTGAAACCGTCTTTGTGATAAATGAATCTCATATTGTTTGCTCGGTTACTCGAAACGTAATTATTATTTTCATCTGAGGAATTGTCGGAGGTAATATAATATTCCATTTCAGAAATATTATTCATTGCAGTTGAGTACCAGTCCGAGTTTTGAAGATTACTTTCATTATCGGGTAATTCATTATCGGAGACAGTTTGAATTTCCAATGGAGAAGGAACTGTTAGTGCATCTTTCCTTATCCCAGATTTATCCATTATAAATCCGGTAACGCAAATTGCCAGTAACAGAACCACTAAGATTGTAATTGAAATTGTCTTCATGTTTTCCTTTCTGAATGTAAAATAGATTTTTTAAAAAATAATTTTAGTTTTACAATATACTAGAATTAACAATAAAATTCAGATAAAAAAAATCATAGGATTTATTCAATTCATTTTCAGAGTCTCCTTTGTAATATCGTGATTCCTTCAATCAGGTACGTCCGAGTCCCCGATAATCACTGGAGACTCTGACGGGAGTATAAACTCCAACATGGTTCAAATTCTTAATTCATACATTTGCATAGACTGAACCAAAAATTATAATTTAAAAATAATTGCTCCTCCCCTTTGTCCGAGACTGTCTCAAAAGTCCGCTCGGTTCCAATTTCTCGATTGGAAAAGTGGAAAAAATTTAGCTCAGAATCACATATAAATTATTTATAAAGAGCGTGTTTTCTTACTTTTGAGACAACCTCGACCAAAGAGGAGGCTGGGAGGTGTTTGTAAAATTGAGTTTAATCTATTTTGGGTTTAATTCCCCGCCACTTGTGGCGAAATGATTTATAATTTAGAACAATTTGATACCCCGCTGCTTGCGGCGGGTAGATTCATTTTTACTGCACCGTTTATGTTGCTCAGTTTATTTCAATTCGTTGTACTATTTCTTTCGGCAACAACCCCCTTCGCTCCTTCTTTTTTAAGGGGGGAAAACTTATCAATTATTCTAAATCTTGCTTTTAAATATTAGACAAAGCTTTCGTATATTTTCATTGAATACTTTAAATATTTGTAACTCGTAATTCGTAACTGCTCTTAAGGAGTGATCTTCACTACAAAATTAAACCCATTATTATCTGCAAATACTGCATCCGGTAGATCAACCAGACCATCTCCGTTCACATCCGATGTAAGATAACCAAGAGCAAAATTTGCAGCATCATTGTCGATAAGACTTCCGTCAGCCAGATCTATAATACCATTCTGATCAACATCACCGCTGTAAACCCCAAACTTTACAGGTGATTGATCTATCTGTATCATGTTACTGCCGTATGCTTTTGTTATCAGATCTGTAAAATTATAATTCAATACCGACCCCGTAAACATCTGACCCGGTGAACTGCTCCATGTCTCAATTGTATTTCTGTGTTTGAACTGTATATAATAAGGAGCGTCATTAAAAATATTTGAAAAAGTAAAGACACCTGTACCTGCAGAATTCAAAACTGCCGCTGCTGAATCTATCAATTCATAAGGTGAAGATGTATTTCTTAGAAATACTTTTCCTGTATCCTGAATCATACTGTTTGTACTTTCATCATAAAATCCCTGAACAAAAATATTAAGTGTAAGAGTTTTTGAGGAAACTGACTGCTGAGTTGTTGTTCCCTGCTTAAGCACAATATCATTATTCGGATCAAAGGTAAGACCGGTCGGCTGTCTGTTGAAATTGAATACAAAGGTCTGATAATTTGCATCATTCATTACTTTGATGCTTGTATCCGGTCCGGTTGCAAATGCTACTTTTATAACTATCGGCATTTTATGAAATACTGAATTAGTCTGAGTCTGCCTTGAAATAAAATTCACATTCCAGTTACTACCGCCGGTATTAAGAAAACTATAATAATTTTGATACACCGGATGGTTAGGTTCTTTTACCCATTGATTTATAAACCATGACAGATCCTCACCTGCAGCCGCACTTATCTTTGCAGTAAAGTCATCGGTAACTGCAGAATTGTATTTAAATCCTCCAAGAGTGTCAGTTGCATAAGATTTTACCACATCAAAAAAAAGACTATCACCGAGAGTATATCTCAGCATATGAAGTACACATGCACCTTTATAATATGTTATTTGGGTATTGAAAAGTTCGCTTGTGCTTGGAGTGACGATTGCCCATGAAGGATTATACATAGCCCAGCCCGGATTCCCGGAAAGATAACTGTTTGCATCATTTACAATATCATTTTTATATGCAGAATATCCGCCGGTATTTTCATACCAGATCGCTTCAAGATAAGTGGCAAAACCTTCATTGAGCCAGATATCAGCCCATGTACCGCAGGTTATCATATCGCCAAACCACTGATGAGCTAATTCATGTGATATAATATTTTCATTCCAGCAGTTTTGACAAAGACTTGTCAGAGTCTGATTTTCCATACCGCCCCAAGTGAACTGTGAGTTCAATGTGGCAAATCCGTTTTTCTCAAAAGGATGTTCTCCGAATTTTTCTGAAAAAAGTGTCATCATCAGAGGAACTTTTGTTTTCATATTTGTAATATTCTCACCGCTGTTATAATAAAATCTGAGGGGAACACTGTCAGACGGATTTGAGATCTTATGCCAGTAAACTATATTCAGATTATAATTTACTTTTCCTGTAAGCACGACTAAGTATGTAGATACGGGATCTCTGCTGATCCAGTGATAGTAAGCAGTATCACCTGTGACAAGCGAGTCATTCAGTCTGCCGTTAGAGCCGAGTTTTACATTACCTTTTACTCTGGCAGTTATATCTACAGTTGCTTTGTCACTTGGTTTGTCATAACAGGGAAACCACTTTCTTGCACCTTCGGGCTCACAGTCTGTAAAGACAAATCCACCACTTGCATAGAATGCATTATCTGTTACATCTATGTGTGAGTAATTGACCTTTACTTCTGCTGTCTCTCCTACAGCATAAGTTCTGTCAAGATTTATTGTTAATACATTTGAAGAATGAGTAAAGCTGACTCCGGACATACTCACCGAGTTTACAATAATGGAAGTATTTACCGCATTTAATTTTATTGAATTCAATGTACTGTCAACTCTGAACTTAACAGTTACATTTCCCGTGAAGCTGTTGGGATAAGGTGAGATAAAACAATTTCTAATATCTACATAAATTTTGTAATCCAGCACATCAAAGCTATGCACCGGTAAATTTGGGGAATCAAAATTAAATAAATTTGTGATGTTCGGATTGTTCATCTTTTTTTGTGAACACAATTCCGAACCATTTGTCAATCTGTCCTGTGCGAATAATGATGCGCAAAGAAACATGATCAATCCAGTGGTTAAAATGATTTTTTTCATATTTAATTTATTTAAAGATTCGTGAAAAGATAAATTAAAAGTCCTCCAATTAATATGACTACTGTCATTTTAAAAAAATTAAATTATACAAACTAACTGTCATAGAATTAATAAAAAAAGACCTGCAAAGTATTTATGCAGGTCATTTTAATCACAATTACTAATACCTGATTTTTAATTCGTAACTCGTAACTGCTTTTAAGGTGTGATCTTCCCTACAAAATTAAATCCATTATTATCTGCAAACACAGCATCAGCCAAATCGATTATCCCGTCACCGTTTACATCTGTCGGAATATATCCTGTAGCAAAATTAAATGCATCATTGTCTATCAGACTTCCATCAGCAAGATCAATCGTACCGTCCTGATTCACATCACCGCTGAATAGTGCAAACTCAACCGGAAAATTATCAACCTGAATCTGATTACTTCCATATGCGTTATTTGCCGCAGGTGTGAAATCATAAGTCAATATCTCTGATGAAAAAGCATTACCTGAACTGCTCCATGTCTCAATTGAATTACGGTGAATTACCTGCAAATAATAATTAACTCCATTGGTAATATCTGAAAAAATAAATGTGCCAAGTCCGGATGAACTTACAAATGATTGCGCATTATCTTCAAATGCATAAGGTGGAGAGGAATTTCTTAAGTTTACTATTACAGTATCACCGGTCATTATATCAGTAACTGAATTATAGAAACCCTGAATGAAAATATTCATATCCAATGTTGCAGGAAGTCCGCTAACAGTTGTTCTGTATATACTGTTTACCGAAGTTCCTGCATATAAATAATTATTATATGTGTACAAAGCAAATACAGATATACCGGCTGGTAAACCGTCATTAAACTGAGACCA
Source organism: Ignavibacteria bacterium (assembly GCA_049293015.1). GTDB lineage: Bacteria > Bacteroidota > Ignavibacteria > Tepidaquicellales > Tepidaquicellaceae > UBA2330. The sequence goes on along the minus strand of JBATSB010000088.1, from coordinate 9,379 downwards.
GTTCAATCCGTTGTTGGTGGACAGGAATACGCCATTAAATTCAGTACCTGCATAAACATTATTACCGATGACAGCCAGCGAATAAATCAGATCATTATTCAGTGTTGAACGGGTCCAGGTATATCCGCTGTCTATGGAATAATATACACCGCCGCCAGTTCCGGCGTATGCATAATTACCATTTAATGCTAATGAATAAACTGATTTGTTATTTAAAGAAGTTGAAGACCAGTTATTGCCGTTATTATTTGACAAATAAACTCCTGCATTATTACCTGCACCGGCAAGTATAAAATTTTCATTTACTGCAATTGATTTTATATCGTTTACATTCAGTGAACTTATAAACCAACTGGTTCCACCCGACGAATAAAATAAACTTGAAACATGAAGTCCGGCGAATACTCGGCTTTGGTTGGAAGCAAGTGAATAAATAGTGTTATTATTTATACCGCTCAAACTCCAGTATGCACCGTTATTTGAAGATCTCCATATTCCTATGTCAGTTCCTGCATATAAATAATTTCCGAAAATTGTCATAGCAAAGACAACCCGGTTATTTAATGTTATACCTGCCTGAGTCCAGTTTAGTCCGTCATCAGACGATTTATAAAGACCATAATTAAATGTTCCAGCAAATAGATTAGTGCTATTAGACGAGAGTGAATAAATTTGTTTATTTCCCAATCCGGCTGAGATGTTTACCCACTGGGCATATGTATTAAATTGCAATAAAAATAAAAAGAGAAATAATGCTGTAATTAATTTTTTCAAAATATTCCTTTATGACAGTTATATTATTAAATATCAGGAACGTTGAGTTCAATAAAAATTATATTGATGAATTGATAACCTGACTAATTCTAAAGATCAGAAGTCTAAATTACTTAATGCTCTGACCTTTATATTTTAAGTATTTATTTCGATAAATTAAATGATCAGGGTCATAAGAATTACAAAAGACGCATATACTATTATGATTGCTAAATGAAAATCTCCGATTTTGAATAATGACCGTCCCTGCTGAATCTCTCCAATTAATTTAATTTTAAAGCAATTAGAAATCCTATTGTGATACTTAACAGAAAAGTTTGAGAAATGTGGAAAAGTTTGGTTAACGGTAACAGAATTCAATTATGTTTTCACATAATTTAAATTGGTTAATTATAGCAAGACATACTTTAAATTTAAGTTAGTAAGAATTGCTTCTGCGTTATTAATCATCTAATTAGTTTTCGATGGTATTTTTTTCAAAATAAAAATTGGTGCTATATGATTTATAATGGAAAATAGTTAGTAAAATACTTTTGTTTTTTTGCAAATTTTGACATTCCGGCATGCTCCATTTTTGTCATTCCGGCATGCTCCATTTTTGTCATTCCGGCATGCTCCCAATTTTGTCATTCCGGCATGCTCCATTTTTGTCATTCCGGCATGCTCCATTTTTGTCATTCCGGCATGCTCCATTTTTGTCATTCCGGCATGCTCTCAGCCGGAATCCATTCATCACGAAAACTCAATTGATATTCCGGATTTTTATATTTCCAAAAAGTCTCGTGCTCTCTAAACTCTTTTATCTGAACCACTGATGACGCTGATTAAACTGATTTCACTGAATCGATATCTTTAAAATTCATAAGTCCAGAAATCATGTAAATCCTGGTTAAGATTTTTGAACATTGAACAAATCTCTTTATTTATATATTTTTCAAACTCAATTTCCTCAATTAAAGAACGTATTGAAAAATAACATACAAAATTTACTTTCTAAATATTCACCAATGGAGCGCAGATGATCCTATCCCTGCATCCTCCAAAAAAATCCTTAAGCAAATCTTTCCTTAAGCAAAGACCCGTCAGAGATGAATTTGATAAATTCAAAAATAATCTCCGCGAACTCTTAAATAAAATAGACATCGCCGAAAGAGAAGAAAATCAGAAAACTCACATAAGAGACTTTCTCGTCAATACTTATTATAAAGGTGAATATGAAATTAATACAAAAGATTATAAAGATCTTGTAATTCATACAGGGAAAACAAACAAAGACAACGTCGGCGTGATCATTGAAACCAAACGACCGGGTAACAAAACAGAAATGATCTCAGGCATTAATCCAAACTCAAAAGCTTTTCAGGAACTTGTACTCTACTATCTGAATGAAAGAGTCGATGAAAATAATATTGACATAAAATACTGCATCGCCACCAATATCAACGAATGGTTTATTTTCGATGCATCCATCTTTGAGAAATACTTTTACAGAAATAAGAAATTTGTCGATCAGTATAAGGAATGGAGGCAAGGTCAGAAGGTCATGGGAGATACTAACCTTTTTTATAATGATATTGCAAAGCCATTTATTGACAGTATCGAAGATGAAATTCCTGTGACGTATTTTGATATGAGAGATTATGAAGATGCACTGAATAGCAACAACCCTGATAAAGAAAAAAAGCTGATCTCTCTTTTCAAACTCCTGTCACCAAATCATCTCCTTAGAATCTCCGCTGCAGACGACAGTAATAAGCTCGATGAAAAATTCTATAAAGAGCTCCTTCACATCATTGGTCTGGAAGAAGTAAACGAAGGAAGTAAAAATATTATCCGAAGGAAAGAAAAAGATAATCGCGATGCCGGATCTCTGATCGAAAATACCATCAGCAAACTCAGCATTCTCGATTCCGCTGACAGAGTTTCTGAGAGTAATATATATGGGGAAAATAAAGACGAAAAAAATTTTAATATCGCTCTCGAGCTTTGTATCACATGGATCAACAGAATTCTTTTTCTCAAACTTCTCGAAGCACAGCTTCTCTATTATCACAGTAATGATCAGCAATACAAATTCCTGAATAAGGAAATGCTCAAAGATTTCGATGAGGTCTTCTCTCTGTTTCATCATGTATTGGCTGTCCCTTCAGGTGAAAGAGATTCCGATGTAAAAAAGAAATTCGAACTCATCCCGTATCTCAACAGTACTTTATTTGAGATCAGCAATCTCGAAAAAGATGCAATAAACATCAGCCAGCTTAATGATTCGCTTACTCTCGATCTGATCAGCACTACTATTCTTAAAGGCATTAAAAAAATTACCAACAGTCTTTCATCACTCGAATATCTTCTGAAATTTCTCGATGCTTATGATTTCGCAGGTGAATCTTCCGAAGACATTCAGGAAAGTAACAAGACTCTCATCAATGCTTCAGTGCTCGGCAAAGTTTTTGAAAAGATCAACGGATATAAGGACGGCTCTATTTTTACTCCCGGATTTATTACAATGTATATGTGCCGTGAAGCGATTCGTCCGGCTATTGTGCAGAAGTTCAAGGATAAATATAAATGGAATACCGACAGCTTCGACGATCTGAAAAATTTCATGGCAGACAAAAGGAACAGCAGGGATATTCTCGAATTCAATGAAGTCGTGAATTCTATAAAGATCTGCGACCCTGCAGTCGGCAGCGGGCATTTTCTTGTGTCATCGCTGAATGAGATCATTGCCGTGAAATCCGAACTTGGAATTCTCGCCGACGACACTGGCACGCGTCTGACTGACTATGACATTTCCATTGAGCAGGACGAACTCATCATCACTGACAGGCACGGTGACATTTTTGAATACAAGGTGTCTGATGTCAATACTAGTAAGGGATTCAAAGTCAGACCAGACATACAGAAATTTCAGAGTACGCTCTTTCATGAAAAGCAAAAGATCATTGAAAACTGTCTCTTCGGTGTGGATATAAATCAAAACTCTGTGAAGATCTGCAGGCTGAGACTGTGGATAGAGCTTTTGAAGAATGCTTATTATAAATATCCTTCTGAATCTCAATCTGTCGAACCTCTCTCCGGCTCTCGCTCTGACGAACCTTTCCCCGGCTCTCGCTCTGACGAACCTCCCCCCGGCCCCCTCCTTAAAAACAAGGAGGGGGAGCATGAAAATGTTTCCTATAAATTCAAGGAGGGGGTGGTGTCGACTGAACTCGAGACGCTTCCCAATATCGACATCAACATCAAATGCGGGAATTCTCTTATCAGCCGGTTTGCGCTCGATGCAAATCTCAGTAAATACGGACAGAATGTAAAAGACATAGTCGAGCAGTACAGGGAAAATGTGAGGGATTATAAAAATGAAAAGAACAGAAATAAGAAAAAGGAAATTGACAGGCTTATAAATTCTCTCAAGAGCGACATCCGCACCACTATCAGTAAAAATGATCCCAAGCTTGTAAAGCTGAATAAGCTGAAAAGTGAACTTGATAATATGGAGAACCAGTCTGAGCTCTTCGATCAGTCAAAAAAAGATCTGAAAGATAAAGATGTAAAAAAGAAAAAGCTTCAGAAAGAGATCATAAAGCTGAATACCGAAGTCGAAGACATCCGCTCAAATGCAATCTACAGGAATGCATTCGAATGGAGATTCGAATTCCCCGAAGTGCTGAATGAAGATGGCGAGTATGAAGGGTTTGATGTGGTGATCTCTAACCCTCCTTATATTCGACAAGAGTCATTAGGATTTTTAAAAGAGTATTTAAAGGATAATTATGAAGTGTATGTATCCGGTGGAGATTTATTTTCTTACTTTTATGAAATGAGTTATAATATTCTAAAAATGTCAGGTATGTTTACATTTGTAAATAATACTTTTGACAAAACAACTGCAGGTGCCGTCTTAAGAGAATTTATTGTAAAGCATTTTCAATTGAGAAGGTATATTGATTTTACCGATGTTGTAGTTTTTGATGAAGCAACTACTTATCCAATTATTTTGAGTGCAATAAAAAACTATAATTCAGCTTCATTCAAATATTTTAAATTTAACAAAGATAATTTTAAGACAAAGAATATTATAAATGATGATAGTACTTTTATTGAAATCAAACAATCTTCATTAAATGATTCTGCATGGAATTTTTTATCAAATTTAGAATCTGATCTTTTAGCAAAAATAAAAAAACATAAGTCATTATTTGACATATATGGAAAGTCATATCGTGGGATAATTACTGGTTTAAATGAAGCTTTCATTTTAGGAAATTATATAATTGATTCTTCAATTTTAAAACCAATTTATGAAGGTAAAGACTTAAGTAAATGGTTAACTCCTGACCCAACAAAAATTATAATTGCTTTTCAAAATAAATCGACAAGTTTAAATTTTGAAATTTCTGATGAAGAAGACGCTTTAAATAAAATGAAATCAAATTATTTGGAAATTATTAATCACTTAATGCCGTATTCAGAAGCAGCCAAAAAAAGATATGACAAGGGAGAGTATTGGTGGGAGCTAAGAAACTGTTCATATTATAATTTATTTGAACAGCCGAAAATTGTTTTTCCAAATTTACAAAACACAAATAAATTTGCTTTAGACTTAACTGGTGCTTATATAAATGCTCCTGCAGTATTCTTTCCGACGGATGATAAATATTTATTAGCTATTCTAAATTCTAAAGTTGCCTGGCATTTCCTCAAAAGTATTTGTGTAATCAGAAGTGGCGGATACATTGAAGTAAAGCCTCAGTATGTTGAACAAATCCCAATTCCTGAAATTGATGAAAAAGATAAAACACCTTTCATAAACTTAGTCGATAAAATCTTAGAATCCAAAAAGCAAAACAAAGACACGACATCCCTTGAAGCAGAGATCGACCGTATGGTTTATGAGTTGTATGGATTGACGGAGGAGGAGGTTAGGGTAGTGGAGGGGGATAAAGTTAATACAAATTTAAACAAAAACACTTTTTAGATGCTGTTATTGTCAATCTTAAATCATTGTTTAAATACTATTTTGTAAAGTTTTTGAAGTCTTATGTCACTAAGGTCTTTTAAAGAAGTTATTGGTTCTTTAAGTTTTAGTTTCTCAAACGCAAATAGGTATAGTCCTTCCTTGTCCAAATTTAATTGATTTTGAGCTTTTGCATAAATTGCTCCGAAAATATCCTTTTTCCATTGTAAATTATTTGCTTTTCTTAGTTTTGGTCTATGGTTAAATGCTATATCTTTTTGTAACCAACTTAATGCTTCTTCAAATTTGTCTTTGGGTAAAAGAAAATATGATGTTAGATTAAATCTATTGTAGAAAGATTTCCAAGTTTGAGCAAAACATTTTCCTTTGTCGCTACTGTTTTTAAACTTACCTAAATGCTCATATATCTCAACAATTGAATTTATTGTTTCTTTAATTTTTTTTGCTTGTTCTTGTGATATATGAATGTCTGGATTTGTTACAACTTTATTTTTTCTAACAACTTTATCCGTCTTGATAATTGTCCCTTGATTAACTGCAACCTGTAAATTATTATTTCCTTTTGCCTTCTGGTTTATGTTTGCTGGTCCTTGTTCGTAAGTTGAAATTGATTTCAAATACATTTCTCTAATTTCATTTGGTTTGGCGGAAAACACTGAAGTTCCTTTTCTGATATAGCAATTACTTTTATTGTCACTCGTAACATAAATTGGCTTTTCATTACTTTCTTTTATATAGAGAACTACAACAAATTGAGGTTCATTTTCTTCGTTTATGTTTATGAACTTTACTTCATAATCTATGGATTTGCTAATGTTAGTGTTTAATACATTAGAAATCCAATCTTCAATTTTTCCATTACCTACATTGTCAGTAATTCCAATTACAATTTTTTGTTTTTCGTCAATACCGTAAATAATATATCCACCGTTAGAGTTAGCAAAAGCGGTAACGTCTTTAGCAAATTCCTTACTGTTAGTATGAAACTCTCTTTTGTAATCCAACCGTTGTCCTTCTCTTTCTTGTTTACTATAGAGAAGGTCATTGATGTCCTTGTAAGTTATGTTATTTATACTATTTTCAAACATTTATCTCAAGCAATTGTTGGTGAAATAAAAAACTTTGGGAATATATTAATATGTTTTGATTCTAATTTCTATGCAAACTTTTTCACCTCCAATAACCTAAGAAGAGAGGCACGTTAAATAAACTGACATGTCAGATATTTTTGTAAAAATTGTAAATCTTTACAAATGATTATAGCAAAATTTTTATTAACTAAATTAGCGGGCAGATTTGTGTTAGTTATTCCGTACTTTTTAAAATAGATCTAAATTATTATTTTGATAATGATTCAAAAAAACTCCGATTAAGTTGGGGAAGTGTTCTTCCGGGAGAGATCGGTCTTACCGGAAGTCGAATTAGATATTGATGTAGCACTTCCTCAATTTTGAATCTGATATACTAATTTTATTAATACATTTGAATTCAGAAAAATATTAATTTTAAATTTACAACTTTAAATCATTCGAAAGCGAGTTAAGAACGACTGTCAGCGGCAGTAAATAAACCTGTAACACAAGTAGTGGCAGATGCACGCAGTACCTTCAGAGAGATTTACTGTACTTAACTCGTTTTTATTTAAAGATCTAACAATTGTTTTACTAGGTATAAAATCATTTCAATCTATCTAATAATTAAAATAATTTGAAATATTTACAAGAAGATATCTTTATATGTAAATTAAATTTGTTTCGGAAGTTTTAGAAATGCTATAATTTAAAACTGTCTTTGAAGTGTTTCCATCCATAGGAAAAAATGTGTGAAATACAAATAAGCACTAAAACTACAATTGCATAGAATGTCAAAGCTATATATTCCATATGAACTATTTATTTTTCTTCTTATTTTTCTTATAATCCCTGTAATCATAATCATCTAAAAAACCTTCAAACCTTTTTAATTGCCAGATCAGCCAGGCTGCAAGACAAAACAATGGAACTCCTAATATTATACTTATTATATCTTTACCTTCGTTCATGATGATTGTCTCTTTTTAAAATGAATTAAATTTAGTGCTAAAAAATGTACTATTCAAGACCGAATTTGAGATTGAACCAATGTTGCTGTTTCAAAAAGATTTGATGCAGACTTTGAATTTGAAAATTCATTAGATAGAACTTTTTGACCACCATGATTCTGAGAACAATAGAACGACAGACAGTTTATATTTTGTCTGAACCTTGATTCACCTGAATTCAGGATTACCTGATTTCATAAACAGCCACTATTTATTAGCAGTCATAAATCAAGAAATCCTTCAATCCTTTAATCATGGTTCAGACATTACCTTGATTAACCTGATTACAGGATTACCTGATTTCATAAACAGCCACTATTTTTTAGCAGTCATAAATCAAGAAATCCTTCAATCCTTTAATCATGGTTCAGACATTACCTTGATTCACCTGATTTCAGGATTACCTGATTTCATAAACAGCCACTATTTTTTAGCAGTCATAAATCTAGAAATCCTTCAATCCTTTAATCATGTCTGAACCTTGATTCACCTGATTTCAGGATTACCTGATTTCATAAACAGCCACTATTTTTCAGCAGTCATAAATCAAGAAATCCTTCAATCTATTAATCATGGTTCAGAAAATTTAAGAAATACTTCAATCGTTTAGTTATAATACAAAGAAATTCAGAATACTTCGACTATTAAATAATTTTATTATTATGTAATCGTTTAAATTCTAAACTTTTTGCCCCAAAATTTAAAAGTAATCCTATTTCCATATTATAAGCTTCAAGATAATTTAGTGCTTGTGCAAGATGTACATCTTCCAATTTGATAATTGCTTTGATCTCAACCATTATCTTATCATCTATAAAAAAATCTACTCTTCTGGTACCGATGTCATGACCTTTATAGTGAATTGGAATTTCCTTTTCACGTTCACTGTCAATTCTTTGAATGATAAATTCTTGGAATAATGCTCTTTGATAAATTACTTCCTGAAATCCATTTCCAAGATGCTTATGAACTTCAATTGCACATCCAATTATTCTGTGGGTTAATTCTTCGTACTTCATATTTCCTCCATTTAATTAATTAACAAAACTTACTTCTACAAAATAAAAAAAAATGGAATTTATAAAAATTCTAAATTCAAGTTTACAATTTATATTTTGTCTGAACCTTGATTCACCTGATTTCAGGATTACCTGATTTCATAAACAGCCGTTATTTTTTAGCAGTCATAAATCTAGAAATCCTTCAATCCTTTAATCATGGTTCAGACATTACCTTGATTCACCTGATTTCAGGATTACTTGATTTCATAAACAGTCACTATTTTTTAGCAGTCATAAATCTAGAAATCCTTCAATCCTTTAATCATGTCTGAACCTTGATTCACCTGATTTCAGGATTACCTGATTTCATAAACAGCCGTTATTTTTTAGCAGTCATAAATCAAGAAATCCTTCAATCCTTTAATCATGGTTCAGACATTACCTTGATTCTCCTGATTTCAGGATTACCTGATTTCATAAACAGCCACTATATTTTAGCAGTCATAAATCTAGAAATCCTTCAATCCATTAATCATGGTTCAGACA
>JBATSB010000087.1:0-1953 GCA_049293015.1 Ignavibacteria bacterium | reverse complement strand
AGCATATTCTCTTAAAAAATTGCGTCCATAGACCCCACTCGGCAATAAATCGTACCGGCCTTTTTCTAGGGCATCTAAATAGGCAACTTTTATCTTCAAACGCTTACTCGCTTCTTCTAATTTTAGTCCGGATGCCTGACGACGGCGGCGTAATTGTTCGGCCAAGGTTTCTTCATCTAAAAGGATTGGGGTTTTGTTAAAAAAGGGCATGTATAGAAATATCAATAAGAACATCCTGCGCCCAAACGACAACACCTTTGTGGCACTGATCCAGAACAAGTTTTGCCAGAAATAACACAATCAGTACCCGTACCACCACAAGCAGCAGCACAAGTTTCGAATCCATTATTAGCACATTCAGTACTACCGGTCTTACAACAAAATTGACTAGTTTTGCCACAATAACCACTATCATTTAACGTAGTATCTCCCAACGCGCATGGTTTCTTACAAGTTCCGCCTTGCTTTGAACAAGCATTCTCAGTCTGTTTAATATACGTATCTTTCGGCGCCTCACCGGTAAACGCATTTTGACCATTCACTTTTGCTTCAAAGACATCATTAATAACAAAACTTATAATCGAGTAACTTCCAAACACAATTAACAATCCAACGACGGATCCTAAAATTATTTCTTTTCCCTTGGTTACTTTTTCTGAATTACCACCTGACAGCACTAATACAACCCCACCGTAAATAAACATTACTAACGTCAAAGCACCGACAACTCCTAAAATAATATTGCTCAAATTAATTCCCAAAGAAATAAATGAGTTTAATGTGCATTTACCCGTGCACTCTGCCTCTTGAATTAATGTATCATCAAGTAAAGAAAGGGCACGTGTTTCGGATGCCATAAAAACTCCACCCATTATTATCCCAAGAAACATTACTATCAAGAGAATTTTTTTCATATATCTTTAAAGCTTAAACTATCGATTTACTGTTTGCTGAATTCGGCTCACTGCCAAATTAACAACTTTCTCAATTTGTTCAGAATTAGCAACCACGCCATCAATCATTTCATTCATGGCCGCTTCAGCCGCTACCACATCTTTACCGCGATACCAATTACGTGCCGTCAAAACTTGGGAGGCGAAAACTTTAAGTGATTCATCTTGAAGTTGGTTTTGTAATAACGAACGTAAGGCTGTTGGCTTATGAACTTGATCTAAATATTTTTTTGCCTGATCTGGTTTAGTAGTCATAAATTGAACAAAATCCCAAGCTTCGCCTTGATACTTACTTTTAGCTGAGACTGTCTCAACCCAGTAGTTTGCGGAATTAGCTTCAGCGGTATTGCCTTCAATTTGAGGTAAAGGCGCTATACCAAAATTTAATTTTGGGGCCTGGGATTGAATCATCGGCAGGTGATATGAATATCCAAAGAAGATTGCCAATTTACCATTAATAAAATGTTGCAAAGAATTATCTAATGTACTATTCCAGCTATAGACCTCTTTCGCTGGATTAGCGAAATCACTATAAAAACGTATCGCCTCTATTCCTGGATTATAGCCACGATCTCGAAAAACCGCAGGGATTTCTTGAAAGGTCACAGAGTTTCCTTGCATCATCACCGCTCCGTTTTGCATCATTAAAGCTGACAAAATATCGGCCGAGCGTTCAATATTCTTTGAACCCCCTAAAGCAACTCCGGATTGAATTAATTCACCTCGAACATCTTGTTTGGTTAATTTTTTAACTTGTTGCTGAAAATCTTTGTTCCAGTATTTTGATAATTCAGGAATACCGGCATTATTTAATAAATCCTTGTTATAGTACATGGCCAAGGTATCAATCGATAATGGCAAACCATATATTTTATCTTTGCCTTCAGTATTTATAATAACATCAGGTGCGACGGCATCAACAAATGAGTTTTTTAATTCTGTAGTGGTTATACTTTTAGTCGTTGTTGCTTGACCCACAACTTCTTTTTTTATTGTCCCT
>JBATSB010000086.1:0-15278 GCA_049293015.1 Ignavibacteria bacterium | reverse complement strand
TAGTATCCTTCATATAAACTCTAATATTTCCTGTTGTGGTTAAAGTTTGAGATAATGGTGCTGCAGCAGCAGGAGGGAATGGTACATTCCATCTCCATCCAATTGAGGTCACAGGACCAACAAATCCTGAAGCTGTCATTTCAGAAGCAGTTACAATTGTTTTAATGTTATTAAATAACCGGCTTCCCTGTGGTGCCCTGGCATTAGATGAAGTTGAATTATTTCCAACTATAACTGTAACTAAAGCTCTGGGATTATCTGTTTGGTTTTTATTAATTTTAACATTTGGTTCATTTAAATACTTTAATAAGTCTGTATTTTGATTCTCTGGTGCAGGGGTATCCTGTGAATATGAATTGTCTGTTACGGATACAAATAAACAGACATAGAAAAGTGTTAAAATAATTTTTTTCATAACGAATTTGGGTTTAGATTAAAAATAGTTAATTAATTTTTTTTAAAATTAAAGCTAATTAATTCAGCTAAATAACCATATCGTCCGATTTTTCATGAGGTAAAATTAAAATTAAAAGACTTTTATTACAGATCATTTTCCGATATTCCTCCTTTCCGGAAAATGAATTAATTATAAAATAAATCTTAATATAATTTATAATTTAAATTTTTTTTGAAATGTAATTTAGAGATTTCGATTTTCATTTTAGCTTATTATATAAATAACAAATTCAAACGAATTAAATATTACAGGTTATGATGATTTAAATCTACTTAAGAGGTAAGAGTTTGGGTATAGGTATGTGAGCGAATACTAAAAAATAATTCCGAAAACTAATAAAAATAAAATCAACTTTTACATCCCGTAATATATTTTGTTATAGCAACATAATTAAAATAATATTAAAATTCAAATAGTCTTTTTAAATTAGTAAAAATTTTTACACAATGATTGTATACAAAAAACTGCTCCCCTGATTAACAAAAGAGCAGATTATATAAATTACTTTTTTGAAAAAAATTATGGAACTATCGCACTTATAAAATTAAAAGTATTATTATCACAATATGTCAAGTCTGAAAGTTCAGTAACACCATCTCCATTTACATCTGACGGAATGTATCCTGAATAAAAATTAAATGCATCATTATTTATAACAGAATAATCAGAGAGATCAACTAATCCGTCCTGATTTATATCGGCCGTATATGAAGCATATCCTGCATTAGGTCCGGCTACAAATACACTGTTATTTCCATAAGTTTTAGATACAGAATTTGTAAAATCATACGGTGTAACAGGATTGTTCATTTGTTCACAGGTAGAATGACTGAATACTCTTGTATGATTTCTGTGAATAACCTCAAAATAGTAACATGTTCCTGATATTGCATTTGGAAAATCTAAAGTACCTTCTCCTAAAAAATTCAATAAAGTTTTTGAATTGTCAACAATAGCATAAGGTGATGTCTGACTTCTCAAATTTACTTTTACTGTATCAGCGTTCATAATCGTCCCATCGTAAAAGCCTTCGAGATAAAATTTTAATGCTAACTTAAGTGAAGTAGAGCTTGCTACTCCAAAATCTGAAAATGAAGTAAGTCCGGAAGCTTTCAGACTGTTTCCAGTCACAACTGTATTCAGACATTCCCATGAACTTGTATAATCTGACCTTTTTACAATATATAATCTTGCTGGATCTGAAACTGATCCAAATGATGAAAGGTCAATCGTAATATCATAATTTGCATCCCCATTTAAGTCATCTCCTGTATATGAAACAGTAAACCAGTTATCAGTAGCTATGAAGTCCGGAGTAAAAACAGAACCATTTCCAGTAGTAGCAGTTGTATTCGGTTTTATTTGAGGAGAAGCAAGAGACGGGACAGGGACCTGGTCAATATGTTCAGTAACCTGTAAAAATCCACCACCTGCATTATCATTTTCAAGAACTTTTACAGCAGCAGGCTGACCAATAGAATTAAAGTTAAATGAAAGTTCATTCAAAACATAAGTTCCGGGTGAATTAATTATAGCAGAAGAATAATCATCAGCATTCTCAGCAATAAAGTTATCTATAAACAAATTATTTCCATAAGCACAAACACCTCTGTAAGCAAAAAGAAGATAATTTTGACCAGCAAAAGCGCTAAGATCTATTGTTTCATGCCTCCAGTGATAAGTTGAATTTGGACTATATGCAGTTTCCTGTGATGGAACAGTAGCATAAGAAGGTGATTGATTAAAGGATTTCCTGTAAGCAACAGGTAAGTCAACAAAGGTATTTCCAAAATCTGTTGAAACAAGAAACTGCATGGAATCATTATTATCATTATATGAAGCATATGCTACATAAAAATGAACAATAGGATGAGTCAAATTTGTAAAATCCATTATCGGAGAAATTATCAAACCATCCGGTCCCGGAGAATATGCAAAGAAATTACATATAAGAGCAGCATCATTTACCAATCCTGCCGGATTGACTGTAGATGTACCAAGACTCCATATTGGAATTCCCTGAACTGCATTCCATCCAACCGGATTGTCACCTGTTTCTACATAAGGGAATGAATTTATCTGAGCATTTGAACCGACATTTAAAAAGACTAGAATTAAAACAGTAAATAATTTTTTCATTTTTCAGAATTTAATTATTAAAAATTTAAAGAAATCCGGAATCAATTTTTTTTAAAAAAATTAACCCATTTTTTTTTCCTTTAAATGAAATTTTATTGCGTTTTAAATTTGAGATTAGGAATACAGAAATTACAATTTCAGAATAAATGATTCAAAATTGTATAAATTAAGCTAGATCAATTTTTTAATTTGTATAAATTATAAAAATTATACTTAATTTCCAATATATTTTTATAACAGATAATTAGGTTACTTAAAGTAAAGTATTAATTAACATAAGTTTCACATTTTTAATTTTATAGCGGATGCTTTTGAAAGAACTATTACTAAAAAGAGTTGAACTTAAAAATTGCATTTCCAATATGGAGTTTGTAAACGAGCGTCTCATGCGTTTTATTGTAGATATTGTTATTTGCGTAACTTCAGTTAATGTGTAAATTCATTTAAAGACTGAGACTGATTTTTTATTTAAATTTACAAATTTAATTCAATTAAATATTTACGGCTGCTGAATTTAGAACAAACTTATTTTTTGTTATTAATATATTTATATTTCAAAAAAAGTATATTTGAAAAAAACTTTTCCTCTCCTCATATTACTGATATTACCTGTTTCAGTAATTTTCATATCACTTTACTTAAAACATTCCATCGGCGAATATTTTTTATACCGCGATCCGTCTTATGTATATCTTTTAAATTCACTGAATTTATCACAACTTTCCGGATATGGCGTGGGGCATATTGATCATCCCGGTACTACACTTCAGATTATTGGAGCAATTACAATAAAGTTTTTTTATGCAATACAGAGTCAGAGCGGAGACATTGTAAATGAAGTAATTTCAAGACCGGAGTTTTATCTTGGTAGGATAAATTCAGTTATTGTTGTGATGATTTCAGCAACCCTTTTTATTTTAGGAATTACAGTTTATAAAATATCCGGAAATATTTATACTGCATTATTTCTTCAGTTAACTCCATTGAGTTCAGCAACTATTTATTATGACCTGATAAATATCAGCCCTGAGATCCTGATAATTTTTACAACTCTTCTGCTTATTGCTTTTATAATATTTTATTTATGTAAAGATGAAAAAGAAGTAAAAAATAATTTTAAATATATAATTGTGTTCGGAATAATCTGCGGCTTTGGATTAACAACAAAAATATCTTTTTTTCCGGTTTTACTGATACCTTTTTTTCTGATCAGGAGAATTTCTTATAAGTTTTATTTTCTTGCTATTACAGCAACTATTTTCTGCCTGTTTTTAACTACGGTAATTTCATTTGATCAGATATTTAAATTTGCTGCATGGATAAAATCAATTACAATAAACAGCGGATTGTACGGAACGGGGAATGATGATATTATAGATACCTCAAGTTTTTTCGGAAACCTTAAAAAGATTTTACTAAATGAACCCCTGTTTACGATTTCGTATGTTTTAGCATTTACAGCTCTAATTTTAAGTTTCATTCCCAGGTTCAAAATTCAGATTCGTAAAAATAAATATTATAATCTTTTGACAGGGATTTTTTTAGCAATGAATGTTCAGTTAATAATTGTTTCCAAGCATTTTACATTTCGATATATGCTGCCGGCACTTATGCTGTCTGTATTTTCCTTATATGCTGCATTAAATTTAACCGCCGGGATTATCCCGGAATATTTGAAAAGAAAAAAGCACTTAATATTATCAACAGCCTTTTTATTGTTTTTATTATTCTCATTAAAGACTTTTTATACTGAAACTTCCGGACTTTATTTCAAACAGATTGAATCACACAATATAATAAATTTTATGAATGAAAATTATAAGCATTCTATTATTATATCAACAAATATGTCATCATCTAAAGAAGCTGCACTGCATCTTGGAGCAAGTTACTCAGGATCACAAAAAGAAAAATATTATTCTGTAATTAATGGCATGTACCCTGACCGGTACATTTACAATATATGGTTTAAGAATATTGAACTTGCAGACATGAATATTATGCGATCTATACTAATCAAAACCGGTAAAATTGTTTTTGACTGCAAAAGCACAATTGAGTTAAATGATTTTATAAATTTTGTAAGTCAGTTAACAGGATCGGAGAATATTAATTGCAAAGAAATTTATTCGAATAAAAGACAGGAAAAAATTTTCGAAATAGAGTTAAGTCCATAAAAATTATTCTAAAAATTAAATATAGCTTATTTTTCATATTTTTTCAAAACTGGTCAGCCGGTTTTTTAGATCCAATAAAATCTGAGATTTGATAAATAAATACTGATTATTTTTGGATTAACTATTAATTCAGAAGACAGTTGATATAAAACAAAAATCCGCCGGAGTCACTGCAGGTGCAGTATAAACTCTGACGGATTTTAAATTTTAAGCTCAGAAAAACCTGATATTAAATTACTAACAATTCTTTATTATTTGATTAGAAGCATTTTCTTACTCTGGCTGAAATTGTTTCCTGCTGTAAGGATATAAAAGTAAACACCACTTGGCAGATTATTTCCATAAGCATCTTTACCATTCCATTTAATATTATAGCTGCCAGAGATTTGTTTAGTATTTACTAGCGTTGAAATTTGTTTACCATTTGCATCAAAGACAACAAGATTTACATTTGAAATTTCAGGTAAATAATATTTAATTGAAGTTTCAGGATTAAAGGGATTTGGAAAATTCTGTTCAAGTGTATAAGCATTTGGAATATCGATATTATTATTATTTACACCAACAAGATCACTTTTATTAAATCTGTAAACAATACCGTTAACACTGCACATATATAATTCATTATTCTGATCAGTGCCCCAGGACAAGATACTACCGGCAGCATTTAAAAGTAATTCGTCTTCAGTTACAACACCATTTTCATATTTCAGCTTCCATACTTTTCTGCTGCAATAGTCACCATAGATATATCTTCCGTACAGTTCAGGTCTTCTGCTACCTCTGTAAACATATCCACCAGTGATAGAACAATCTGAGCCAACATTTTGATATACTTTTATTGGAAATGTATAATTTGTTATTGCTGCACATCCTGAGGTATTATAAGGATTGTTGCCTTCATAGCATCTCCAGCCGTAATTTTTACCATTTTCGATGATATCTATTTCTTCCCATGCATCTTGACCTACATCACCGCACCAAATTTCACCTGTAACCGGATCAACACTCATTCTCCAGGGATTTCTCATTCCAACAGTAAAAATCTCAGCTCTGCCACCACCTGAAGCATACGGATTGGTAGTTGGAATACCATAATTTGTAAGAGCAGTAGTTGTATCTACATTAATTCTGAGAATTTTACCAAGTAATTCATTCAGATTCTGAGCTCTGTTACCCGGATCACCGCCGCTACCGCCATCACCCATACCAATGTGCAGATAACCATCCATACCAAAAAATAACATTCCGCAATTATGATTAGAGAATGGTTGAGCAATTGTCAATAAAATAAGTTCACTCAGGGAATCTGCTTTATTCGGATCAGAAGAACTTACATTAAATCTGGAAACTACAGTTGCTCCGTCACCTGATCTGGTATAGTTAACAAAAAAATATCCATTAGAAGAATAGTTAGGATGAAATGCCAGACCTAGCAGACCTCTTTCACTTCCTGTAAGAATTTTGTTTGTAACATTAAGAAATGTTCTGTTATCAGTAGTTAAAGAATCATTAGGAAGAACTTTAATACTTCCTGTTTTTTCGACTACAAATATTCTGTTAGTTTGGTCATTAGAATGAGTAAGATAAAGAGGATTATCGAAAGTTGTATTAGGAAACGCATTTTGTAATTCAAAGGGTTGAGCAAAAGTTAGATTTCCATAAATTGAAAAAATAAACAATAAAGTAAATATTTTTTTCAGATGCATATTATCTCCTGGGTTAAATGTCCAAATGCATATTACAAAATATACGGGACAATAATTAATAATTTAAATTGAAGTGTTAAAATATTGATTTGTTATTTAATAAAATAGTTAATAAAGATTGACAAATGTAATAAACATGATTATATACAGTTAACAGTTATAAAAAATTTCATAGCAGAGATATTTTTTATGTGGATAAACCGTTTTAACGGTTTGTGTTGGTGTTAAACCGTTTTAACGGTTTGTGTTAGTGTTAAACCGTTTTAACGGTTTGTGCCGAGTAATTAACCGGACTTAACTTTAGAAAAAAATAGTAAAGATTATGTGGTATCTTCAATTTTAAATTTAGTGGAAGGCTGAAACAAAATTCATAAATCCTAATTCAATCAATTAATTGGAAATTTCTTATTCTTTTTAAAGTAAAATAAATTAAAATTATTTGCAAAACTTTCATAAAGAAAAATTACTTACTGTATAGTTAATTATTATCAAATAAATTTCATAAAAATCCATAAACTACAAACCGTTAAAACGGTTTGCATATCTTTCTTAATTCCATTTGCATCACCAAATTAAACTTTCCACGAAAAAGATTTATCATCCAATAGATAGTTTCCAATAACCTAATTCTAATTTCCGCTCTGCTACAAACCGTTAAAACGGTTTGACTCTTAACTCAACCCCCAATTCATACCTAAAAACATCCATAAAAAATATTATCCTGAATGTAAATGTATTTTAAAAAAACTATTAATTTATAAATGCATTTTTTATATTGAAAATTATCAAAACCACTAAGGAGATTTTAACTATGACCAAAAAGACAATTGTCTGTTCTGTTTTCCTATTATTTTTTTCAATGATTTTTTATTCTTGCGGAGACAGTGGCAACAAGAAAACTACTTCCGGTTCGAATACACAACCAATCTCAATTAAAAAATTTGACACTCCTCCCGGAGCTGATCCTTCTGTCTCTGCTGATCTGGGAGGTGATGGTTTTACCGGTGAAGGGTGGACTTCCACTTCTACTTATAATTTTATCGGGGATCCAAAAGCTGTTAAAGGCGGATCTATCACCTGGTCTATTCCCGATTTTCCTGCTACATTAAGACTATATGGGAAAGATGAGAATTCTTATTATACAAGAGTCATGCAAAGAATGGTCTATGAATCTCTACTCGATCAGGATCCGATCAATGAAGATTATACTCCGAGACTTGCCTCTCACTGGCAGATTTCTGAAGATAAAAGAACATATAAATTCAGAATTAATCCTAATGCAAGATGGGCAGATGGTAAACCTGTCACAACAGAGGATGTTCTCGCAACCTGGAAACTTGCTGTTGACCCCGGATTACTTACAGGTGGAGATGAGATCTACAAATCCTATCTTCAGGATCCGGTTGCGGAAAGTAAATATATAGTTTCTTTTAAATCAAATAAAGACGGGTGGATTTCTTTTTCAATAGCTGCCGGATTCAGAATTTTACCTGCACACTTTATCGGAAGCGTCAATGCTACGGAATATCTGGAAAAATTTAATTATGATGTAGTACCAGGAAGCGGTCCGTATTATGTAATGCCGGAAGATGTCGTAAAAGGAAGATCCATTGCTATGAAAAGGAGAAATGATTATTGGGGAGAAAAAGAAAGATTTGCTACTGGTTTATATAATTTTGACATTATGAAAACTGAAGTTGTATCTGATGAATCACTACAGTTTGAAAAATTTAAAAAAGGTGACATTGATATTTATTCTGTTAACAGAGCTCAGTGGTGGGCAGAAAGAACAGATATAGAGGAAGTTCAAAGAGGATTGATTGTTAAAAAGAAGATTTTTAATCAGAATCCTGTTGGCTTATCCGGATTAGCTTTAAATATGAGAAAAGCTCCTTTTGATGATATTAAGATCAGAAAAGCTTTTCAGATGCTTTATGATGTAAACAAGTACAATGAAAAATTATTCTTTAGTTCATATAAACCTCTTAAATCACAATTCACCGGAACGGTTTATGAAAATCCAAACAATCCTACGATGACATTTAATCTTGACAGCGCTATTTTGCTTTTGGAAGAAGCCGGCTGGAAAGATAAAAACTCTGAAGGTTACAGATCCAAAGGAGGTAAAATATTTGAAATTGATATGGTCTATACACAGCCAAGTCAGGAAAGATATTTGACAATATTTCAGGAAGATCTTAAAAGAGCAGGTGTTAAGTTAAATCTGAAACAGGTGGACGGTACTACTCAGTTTAAAATCGGTAATGAAAGAAGTTTCAGCATAATACCTGTCGCCTGGTCCGGACAAAATCCTCCTTCTCTTGATTTTGGTTACATCTCTAAAACTGCTGATGATCCAAACAGTACTAACTGGCCTGGTTATAAGAGTGATAGAGTTGATGAACTAGCTATACAATATAATCTCGAATATGATAAAGCCAAAAGAGTAAAGATGGTCAGAGAAATTGATGCTATTATTTCTGCTCAGCAGCCATATGTATATGGATGGGGAGCTGATTACACAAGATTATTATGGCATAATAAATTCGGATTTCCGAAATGGTATTTATCCAGATTTGATGAATATTACGGTCCGACAGACTATGGAGTATTTTCTATGTGGTGGGTTGACCCAAAAAAGAATGAAGCATATGAAGAAGCTGTTAAAGATAAATCTAAGAAATTACCTGTAGAGGAAGTGGACAGTAAATTCTGGATTGATGTTGCCGGAAGAGAAAACAATGGCGAAGTAATTAAACTGAACGAAAATTAATTATATACAGGCAGTATTTTTATACTGCCTGTTTTTTTTTATTTGTTTTTTTTTATTTTTGAAATAAATATATAATTTTATGACTTCTTATTTTATAAGAAGATTCCTGCTAATAATTCCGACTTTTTTTGGGATTACACTGATCACTTTTCTGATATTACAATTTGTTCCGGGTGGTCCTATCGAAATGGAAATTATGAAAATGCGGATGGGCGGAACTCAGGGAGGAACTGAATCAGGAAGCTCAGGTAATACAACTCAAAATATTCCGCAGTCTGCTATTGATGAACTGAATAAGTTTTATGGATTTGATAAACCCATTACTGAAAGATATACTATCTGGGTTACCAATCTTTTAAAATTTGATCTTGGTAAATCATATGTATATGCAGAACCCGTTACAGATGTGATTTTTTCCAGATTTCCCATATCCATTTACTTTGGTCTCATCGGATTTATTCTCACTTATATTATCTGTGTTCCTTTAGGAGTATATAAAGCTGTTAAAAATGGATCAACCTTTGATTTTGTATCATCTGCACTTGTATTTATTGGCTATGCTATACCCGGATTTGCATTTGGTGCCTTGATGCTTGTATTGCTCGGAGGTGGAAGTTTCTGGGATGTATTTCCGCTGGGTGGATTCAGAGCTGATGATTTTGAATCTCTTTCATTTATGGGAAAAGTAAAAGATCAGATCAACCATACTGTCTTACCGGTAATTAGTTATTTAATTGGCAGCTTTGCAACTCTTACTATTTTAACCAAAAATTCCGTAATCGAAAATCTAAGTCAGGATTATATCAGAACAGCTTTTTCAAAAGGTCTTTCAGAAAAAAGAGTTATTTTCGGACATGCACTCAGAAATTCACTTATCCCGATCTCTACTGGTCTTGGACATGCAATTTCTCTCGTATTAGCCGGCAGTGTTCTTGTGGAAAGAGTTTTTAATATCAATGGAATCGGACTGCTAAGCTTTGACTCTATAGTCCAGAGAGATTATCCTGTTGTAATGGGAATACTGGTAATATCAACACTTTTACTGCTACTTGGAAATATTTTGTCTGATATTATTTATGCAATAGTAGATCCAAGGATCAGGTTTAAATAATCAGATTTGAGTAGCCCTATTTAAGTAATCCGTTTTTGAATTCATGTAACAATTAAATTTTTCTATGTCAGAGAATAAACCTGAGAAAAACGTTTCGACATCAATCCTTCAGAAAAGATGGAAAAAATTTAAGACACTGAAAAGAGGTTATTATTCTTTTTTACTGATCTTAATATTATACATACTTTCTTTTTTACTTCCGTTCTTTATTGGAAGAGACGCACTGGTAGTTAGCTATAACGGAGAATTTTATTTTCCAATATTCAAATATCATTCGGCTGAATCTCTCGGACAGAATCTTCAGGGTGAGGCAAACTACAGACTTTTAAAGAAACAGTATTTAGAAGAAGATAAGGGTAACTGGGTAATGTTGCCTTTGTATCCTTTCGGTCCAAATGAAAATCTTTTAGATGAAATGGAAGGAAATCCACCAACACCGCCGTCTTCCACACACTGGTGTGGTACTGATGACAGAGGCAGAGATGTATTTGCCAGACTTGCTCACGGATTTAATATCGGACTTTCATTTTCTATAATTGTCACATTTTTTACCTATATAGTTGGTATCATTGTTGGTTCAATGCTTGGATTTTATGGAGGTAAAGTCGATATTTTTGGTCTCAGAATTATTGAGATATGGAGCACTCTCCCCTTCTTATATGTGATCATAATTATCAGTTCTATCGTTCAGCCGAATTTCATTTTACTTATATTTATACTTACACTTTTTGGATGGATAAGTATTACATATTATATGCGGGGAGAATTTTACAGAGAGAAAGCCAGAGATTACGTATCTGCCGCTGTATCTATGGGTGCTAAAAACAATAAAATTATATTCAGCCATATTTTACCAAATTCACTGACACCAGTAATTTCCTATGCTCCGTTTGCAATAGTAGCTAATATATTTTCACTTGTATCGCTTGATTTTCTGGGATTTGGATTACCACCTCCGACATCAAGCTGGGGTCAGCTAATGCAACAGGGATTAAGTAATATTGATAACTGGTGGCTGATTGTTACTCCTTTACTCGCAATGTTTTTTACTTTACTTACAATTGTATTTATTGGTGAAGCGATCAGAGAAGCTTTTGATCCTAAAGTGTATTCAAGGCTCAGATAAAATAATTATTTTAATTTAATTATAAAGTCTACCTTACCGTACAGCTGTTATAGTTTATTGTGTTGAGAAATTTTGTATGAATTAATCATAGATCTAAAAGTTTATTATTTTATTAATTTTTTAAATGGAAAAGAAAAAGCTTCTTGAAATAAAAAATCTCCGTACTTATTTTTTTGTTGAAGATACTGAAAAGCAAAAATCTTTGCATAAAGAATTAACTGATCCTCTTTTAAAAGAATTGTATGACTCAGATAAATATCTTAAAAATAAAGTACCTGCTAAAGCAATTGATGATGTAAGTTTTAATATTTACGAAGGTGAAGTTTTAGGCATCGTTGGTGAATCTGGCTCTGGTAAATCTGTGACAGCGTATTCCATTACTAGACTTATCCCTGATCCACCAGGAAAAATTGTCAGCGGCGAAGTCATTTTCAAAGGCAAAGATCTTCTGAAGATTTCCTTTGATGAAATGAAAAAATACAGAGGCAATGAGATCTCTATGATCTTTCAGGAACCTATGACTTCACTAAATCCTGTAATGAAAATAGGTGATCAGATCATGGAAGCTGTATTAAATCATGAAGATATTTCAAAAGATGATGCAACAAAAAAGGCAATTGAAATGCTGACCTTAGTCGGTATTCCTTCACCTGAAAAAAGATTAAAAGATTATCCGCATCAGTTCAGCGGAGGTATGAGACAAAGAGTTATGATCGCAATGGCTCTTTCACTGCATCCGTCTTTACTTATTGCTGATGAACCAACCACTGCACTTGATGTTACTATTCAGGCTCAGATACTTGAACTTATGCTAAGACTTAAAAAGGAAAGAGAAGAAGCTGCAATTCTTCTTATCACGCATAACCTTGGAGTTGTAGCCGAAACTTGTGACAGAGTTATTGTAATGTATGGCGGGAAGATTCAGGAAGTTTCTGAAGTAGGTCCGCTTTTTGAGAAACCTCTTCATCCATATACTGTCGGATTACTTTCTTCACTGCCGGATCCGGATTCTCCTCTTGAAGAGCTAAAAGCAATTCCGGGAAATATTCCTCACATTCTTGAATTGCCAAAAGCCTGTAAATTCAATACCAGATGTACAAAAGCTTTTGATAAATGTTTTGAAATTGAGCCCGAACTTATAGAGATCGAAAGTAATCGGTTTGTCAGATGTCATTTGTATGAAAATGAAAATTGATTTAATAATTTTTATATATCCAAATATTATTTTTGAAATCAGATAATTATTTAATTGAAACCTGAAAATATATTAGAAATAAAAAACCTGAAAGTAAAATTTCCTGTGACGGGAGGTTTATTTTTAAAAAAAGTTGCTGAGGTCAAAGCTGTTGACGGAATTTCTCTTGAAATAAAAAAAGGCGAAACCCTTGGACTTGTTGGAGAATCCGGATGCGGAAAATCTACTGTCGGTAAAGCTGTAATAAATATTCTCAGATTTTCTTCACCTGATGTGGAGATAGAAGGTGAAGTCTGGCTGAAAACTGACGAAGGTGAGATCGATCTGAATAAACTCTCCAGAAGTGAAATGAGAAAGCACAGAGGTCTTTTACAAATGATCTTTCAGGACCCATACTCTTCTTTAAATGCTAGAATGTCTGTCGGACAAATAATAGAAGAACCGCTTCTCTATCATACTAATATGAATAAAAAAGAAAGAGAAGACAGGGTTGCATGGTTATTAGAAAGGGTCGGACTTCAGGCAGAGCAATCTAAAAGATATCCGCATGAATTTTCAGGAGGTCAGAGACAAAGGATTGGAATTGCAAGAGCATTGTCAACAAATCCAAAGATCATTATTGCTGACGAACCCGTATCAGCACTCGACGTTTCTATACAGGCACAGGTTATTAATCTTTTACAGGAGCTTCAGGAAGAATTTGATCTAACTTTATTATTCATCGCTCATGATCTTTCAGTAGTTGAACATATTAGTTCCAGAATTGCAGTTATGTATCTTGGAAATATCTGCGAACTCGGCGGCGGTTACAGAATTTATCACCATCCGATTCATCCTTACAGTAAAGCTCTGCTGTCAGCAGTTCCACTGCCTAATCCAAAACTCAAAGATAAAGAAAGAATAATTCTTAAAGGAGACGTACCTTCACCCATGAATAAACCAAGCGGCTGTGGATTTAGAACCCGATGTCCGATCGCAAAACCTGAATGTGCAGATTTTATTCCTAAGCTTGAAGAAAAAGAAGATGGTCATTTTGCAGCATGTCCGTATGTCTCTTCCTGACCACTTTCTAAAAATAAATTATTTTTTTCCGTATGTTGCAATGACTGTAGAGTTAAGTCCGCCTCTAATGCTATAATCCCCTTTTACTTCCATCCATTTTGGCTTTAATGCATTTACAAGATCATCTAAAATTCGGTTAGTTACATTCTCATAAAATATTCCCTCATTCCTGAATGCCTGCAGATAATATTTCAGAGACTTCAGCTCAATACATTTTTTCTTTGCAATAAAGGAAATTGTCAGTACTCCAAAATCAGGCTGACCGGTTTTTGGACATACTGATGTGAATTCATTTACCCTGTGAATTATCATATAATTTCTATCTGGGAAAGAATTTTCAAATGTCTCAAGTAATTTCACTTTGTCCGAATCTGTTTCTATTGGATTGATTTTTTTCATGACGCAAATTATTGATTGAGTAATTAAATTAAAAGTTAGAATTATTTATATCTGAAAACTTTTCTGCATATTTTGTAAATTGCTTCCACATAATTCGAAATTAAATATTAAAAATTTTAAATGTCATCAAATAATTCATCTCATAAAAGAATTCTTATAACAGGTGCAGCCGGATTTCTTGGCTCACATTTATGCGACAGATTTATAAAGGAAGGATATCACGTCATCGGAATGGATAACCTAGTAACCGGTTCTAAAAAAAATATAGAACATCTATTCCCACTTAAGGAATTTGAATTTTATTTTCACGACGTTACAAAATTCGTCCACGTACCCGGCAAGCTTGATTATATTTTACACTTTGCTTCACCTGCCAGTCCGATCGATTATCTGAAAATTCCTATTCAGACATTGAAGGTCGGCTCTCTTGGCACTCACAATCTTCTCGGTCTTGCAAAAGAAAAGAAAGCAAGGTTTCTGATCGCTTCTACTTCAGAAATCTATGGTGATCCTATGGTTCATCCGCAGAATGAAGAATACTGGGGCAACGTAAATCCGATCGGTCCCCGTGGAGTTTATGATGAAGCAAAAAGATTTATGGAAGCGATCACAATGGCTTATCATACTTATCACGGACTTGAAACAAGGATCATCAGAATTTTTAATACATACGGTCCGAGAATGAGACTCAATGACGGCAGAGCTTTGCCTGCTTTCTTTGGACAGGCGATCAGAGGCGAAGACATTACAGTATTCGGTGACGGAAGCCAGACAAGGTCTTTCTGTTATGTTGATGATCTTGTTGAAGGAATTTACAGATTACTTTTAAGTGACTATGTCAATCCTGTCAATGTTGGAAATCCTGACGAGATCACAATTAAAGAATTTGCTGAAGAGATAATTAAATTAACAGGTACTGATCAGAAAATAATTTATAAGCCACTTCCAACTGACGATCCTAAACAAAGACAGCCTGACATTACAAGAGCAAAAGAATTATTAGGTTGGGAACCGACAGTTCCAAGAGCAGAAGGTCTGAAAATTACTTATGAATATTTTAAGAATGTTGTAAACAAAAGCGAACTGGTTTAATAAATTTAAAATATTAAATTTTAAATATTAAATATTAT
>JBATSB010000085.1:0-3186 GCA_049293015.1 Ignavibacteria bacterium | reverse complement strand
GAAACAGAATTGTGTAAATTACTTTTGACATTTTTTTCTCCTTTGGGTTTGAGTTTTAATTAATTGATACAAAAATATATCAGAAGGATTCTTAATCCAAAGAAACTTTTTGGCAGGTTTCACAACTTATTTGCTTCTTTGTTTCAGAGAAAAGTGTTATTTTGAGCTGAATTCGATACTTATATTAAATGAAAATGTAATTTCTTTCTAAACTTCAACGATCTTAAAGGATTAATATTGAGTAGTTCCACTTATATGTTTTACAATTGGTTTTTCAAATTTTTACAATGCTGTTTATTTTCAATAGCGATTTTTTTTTGAATTTCTAATTCTAACTTAATTTAATGGTGACAAAATTTTTTTAATATTAAAAACCTTTTTAATAAATTAAACTGTTATGCATAAAAGCTCATTGCTCGAGATCATCAAAACATTCACTCCAAAAGAGTTAACCAAATTCGAAGATTTCGTTAATTCTCCTTATCATAACAAGAATAAAAATGTAATAAATCTCTTTGCTGAGATAAAAAAATATGCTCCCGATTTTAATCATGCTAATCTTGAGAAAGAATTAATCTGGAAGAAAGTATTTTTCGAAAAAGAGTATAATTACGGAATTCTGAAGAATATCATTCACGATTTAACAAAATTATGTGAGACATTTGTTTTAATAGAGAAATATTTAAGTCAATCTTTTCAAAAAGAATATGATCTGATCGAATCTATGGGAGGCAGGAATATTCAGAAATTTACTTTAACCAAAATTGATCAGTTTGAAAAGAAAGTCGAAAGTGAACTTGAACTCAATAAATATTCTGCTATTGAAGATTATTTGCTTACGGTTTCTCATTTTAATTTTGCCAAAGAAAATTTTATTCATATTTATAATCTTAAAATAGATAAGAGTATACCTATAAAATCTGCATCTGAATATACCTTTTACTTTTTTTTGATACAGTCTTTTAAATTGATCAACAATACTCTTTGTCATGAATTACAAGGAAATCCAACTATTGAAAAAACTCTTTTAGAAAAATTTTTTTTGAAATTAGAAGAACATTCTATTCTTGAAGAATTGATTTTGAAGGATAATACGAATCCTGATAAACTTTCGAAGATCATCATTTGCTTTTACTATATGTATAAAGCAATTTCCTCAAATGGTAATATTGACGCATATAATAAATTTAAAAATTTTTTCAAAGAAAACATTGATATTTTCTCAGCCTTTGAAATGCAGAATCTGAATAACTGCAGGGTTGTATGTCTGGCTAATCTTCAGCTTTCATATTTAGGATCAGCAAAAGAAAGTTTAGACTGGTATAAATTTTTATTGGAAAAAGGTGCATTCTTCGAAAGGAATGGATTGTTAACACATCATTCAATGTCAAACCTCGTTTCCAATGCAGTAGCTCTGAGTGAAATAGAATTTGCGGAAAAGTTTGTGGAAAAATATTCAGACAAACTTCCTGCTGATTACCGTGAGAATAGTTATAATTACTGTATGGCGTTAATAAATTTTGGCAAAAGAGAATTTGGCAAATCTCTTGAATACCTTGCAAATATTCAAAACGAAAAACTGATGCTGAAATACCAGGCTAAGAATATTTTATTGAAAACTTATTATGAGCTTAATGATTTTGAATCCTTCTTATATTCGTTTGATTCATTTACACATTTTCAAAAAAGGAATAAGCTTGCAAATGAAACAAGAGCATTGACATATAATAATTTTGGCTATTGTGTTAAAAAACTTTTCAAGCTGAGAAATTCATTTGATAAGTTTGAATCGGCAGAATTAAGAAAGGATATTCTGAACAGCATTAATAAAGATAAATTATGGCTTTTAAAGAAATTAGACGAACTTGAAAAGGCAGATATATAAATACATATGATTTTGTTACGGAATATCAATTAAATAAATAATAAATAATTTTAAACTGGAATTAACTTCCCAAAATTTGTATTGAATTGTTTTTTTTAAAAGTTATATAAGATTTTTCATGTCAGCGAAAAGGAGTTTCAATATCAGCTTGTTACTGATTTGAAAATTTGACTTCAAAAATTGATTATTCTGTTGTCTGGATTTGGCAAACTTTTCAGAATATCAACAATTGCACAAATTTAGTTTCCGCTGAGTCCAAACAGCATGTAACTTTGCCGGAACTAAAAACTGGTTTTCATTTTATTAGAAATTAATCCTAAGATCAAAATAAAAATTTCTACCTTCCTGAGGAATGTTCATCCAGTCAAGATGATTGTAATACTCTTTATCAAAAATATTTTCTATACCGGCGTTGACGCTCAAATTTTTATTTATCAAATAAAAAGCTCTGATATTTGAGAGAAGATATCCGGCAGAGGTAGATTCAAGATTTCTTTGGCTGACATTAAGCTGAGAAGCATTTAATAATTCTTCAAACTGCACATAATATTTGTCACCGGAGTATCTGATACTGAAAGTAGAATTAAAAGGCGGTATCAATGGAAGAGGATCTCCGTTCTTTTCATTTCCATAGGAATAATTAAATACTCCCGATAAAGCAATATTATTTGAAACATTCATCATTAAGTTTAATTCAAATCCGGATAAAAATGCATCTCCAATATTATTATAAAATTTTGTTCCTAAAGATCCGGGTGTCATAGATGAAATCAATGGATCATATAGTCCCATTATATAATTTTGAAAGTAATAACCAAAAAAATTTGTCTTAAGAGAAAAATTTTCATTAGTATAATTTATTCCGAGATTAAGCTGAAATGAGCCTTCATTTTCTAAATCAGGATTCCCAATATAATCATAATTATCAAACCTGTTATACAAATAGAATCCATACTCTTCACTCACTGTTGGAAATCTCTCTGAATATGAAACGGTTAATTCTGTCAGAACCGGCATTGAAAACTGTTTACTGAATTTAAGACCTGCATTGAGAAGATCTCTTGAAGCTGATTTCTTTATATCAGGATAAAATATTTGAAGTGAATTATAACCTATGATATTTTCAACAGCAGAATTCTGATATCCAAATCCTACGAAGGGTGTAACCATAAAGTCAGATGTTACAATTCTGTTCAGTGATAATTTTGCAGTATATAAATTGTTTTTAATATCCGGCCATGTTACCATATACATTGGTATATTATTGCTGAAGTACATTGTCATGTCAGCACTTACAAAGG
>JBATSB010000084.1:0-69809 GCA_049293015.1 Ignavibacteria bacterium | reverse complement strand
CTCATCAGCAGCTCAAAACAAATTGAAAGTTAGCTTTTGTTAATTTACCGACGGTTCAATAATTTTAAAGTGCCTTTGTTTTACCGCGTTAGCGGTTTCATCTTTGTAGAAAATATTTTGTCGAATTTTTTAAGCAGCGTAGCTGCGATATTTTCTATTCATACCATTCAAATAAATATTTTTTCATCATATTTTGAAGATAATTCGATTGATCAAACAAAATAATTTTAAAATGCCTTTGTTTAACTTCGTTAGCGGTTTCAGCTTTGTATAATATTAGCTGCGATATTTTCTATTCATACCATTCAAATAAATATTTTTCATCATATTCAATTTCAAATGCCTTTAAAAATGAAAAATATTCTTCTTTAAATGTTTTTTTTCTATGATGATCTGGTTGATTCAAAATGTATTTTATGACATTATTCAATTGGGATTTAGAATATGTAAATGCCCCATATCCATCCTGCCAATTGAATTTACCTGACAACCATTTCTTTTCATTTATTAATTTTGATGAACTTGCTTTAATATCTCTTGTAATATCCGATATCGCTATAGTTGGATGCAATCCTAATAAGATATGAATATGATCCGGATTGCAAAATATTGCAAGTGGTTTAGATTTATTATTTTTAACAATTCCGCAAATATATTTTTCTATTTCAATACGATTCTTTTCACGTATCAAATTTTCCCTGTGTTTAACCGCAAAAATAATTTGAACATATAATTGTGTATAAGTATTTGCCATAATGATAACCGGATTAGATTTCACCCCTACGGGGTTATAATGTCAGCATTGACTATTGTTACAAAGATTTCACCCCTACGGGTTTTCATGTTTCTACCCATACATCTGAGGCTTAAAACAAATTAAAAATCAGACATTTTGTTAATTTACCTTAGGTTCAATAATTTTAAAGTGCATTCGTTTAACCGCGTTAGCGGTTTCTTCTTTGTAGAAAATATTTTGTAAAATTTATTAAGTAGCGTAGCTACGATATTTTCTTCCAATCCAAATTATTTATAATATTGTTTTATGTCAATGTTATTAAGTTCTTCATAATTCATTTCACAAGGTCAAAACTTTTCACAAGTCTTTCCTTCTGACTTTATCGATCGACGTTTATTTCATTTTGATTGACGTTCACTTGGCTTCGATTGACGTTCACCCCATTTCGATCGACGTTCCCGTTGTTTCGATTGGCGTTCCCATCTTTTCGATTGATGTTCCCATCGTTTCGATTGACGTTCCCATCGTTTCGATTGACGATCACTTTGTTTCGATTGGCGTTCCCATCTTTTCGATTGACGTTCCCGACATTTCGATTGATGTTCACTTCTTTTCCATCGACGTTCAATTCATTTCCATCGACGTTCAATTTTCTTTGATTCAAGCATACATCTTGAATTTTACATTACTCGATTCTTTCTGTCACGTGATCAGTTTTTTCTCCCAGAAATTCAACCCAAGCTTTTTTAATACACGGATAATGTTTTGCTGCTTCTACAAGACTCATGAATGCTTTTATATTATCTTCAAATCTTTTCGTAGAGAAACGAAGAATACCAGGATCCGCAATGGTTCAACTTTCCTATCTTGTAACTCATTCATGTTTTTTTTTTGATTATTTTATTAGGTCAGAATTGATTCCAAAATACAATATCATTAATAAAATTATAATCCTTTAAGCAGTTACACATAAAGAACATTTTGCGGAATCGACGAGACTCAAAATGAAATCGCTAAAATATATTTCACTTTTCAAAAGTAAGTTGCAAATTTTAAATTCGTTTTCTATTTTTGTGACACTTAATTAACCAGCTATTTTCTTTTTCATCATAGATGAATAAGGAAATATACATTAAAGATAATTTTTTATTATCACGAATATGATTAAAGGTTTAATTGTTGATGATGAGCTATCCGGAAGAGAAAATTTAAAATCTCTTATCGAAAGTTATTGTTCGGAAATCGAAATTATAGGCACTGCATCATCGGCAGTTGAAGCCAAGAACATTTTAAGTTATCTTTCTCCTGACGTAATTTTTCTTGACATTAATATGCCGGTTCTCGATGGTTTTGATTTCTTAGACAGCATTGATTCCGGCAGATATATGATTATATTTGTAACTGCTCATGAAGAATATGCTATCCGGGCAATTAAAGCAAAAGCTGTAGATTATCTTTTAAAACCAATTGACATCAGAGAGCTTCAGCAGTCTATTAAAAAGCTGGTTTATTATTTTTCGCAAAACATTTCAATATTTCCACAATCCCAAAAAGTAATTATTCCTGTATCTCATGGATTTAAAGTAATGAATGCTGACGACATAATTCGTTTCGAAGCTGAAGACTGCTATACACATATCTTTGCATCAAAAGAGAAAAAGATAACTGTAACCAGGACACTTAAGGAATTTGAAGATAAAGTTTCACCAAATAATTTTTTCAGAGTACATAAATCCCACATTATTAATCTCAGTTATATTAAAGACTTTACAAATTTAGACGGGGGATGCATCACAATGGGTGATGGAATTAAGATACATGTCTCACGCAGAAGAATTACAGAATTCATCAAAAAATTCAAAGAAATTAATGAGATGAGAAGGTTTCATATTTCTTAAATGAAGAATAAATGACAAGAAGAATTTTCAATCTTAGTCAGATTTTAATAACAGTAGTACTTTATGTATTATCATATTCCGTAGTTTTATTTTCACAAACCCTTCCATATTATCATTATACATCTTCAGATGGTCTCGCTTCTTCTTCAGTTTACGATTTGATTCAGGACAGAAACGGTTATATTTGGTTAGCAACCGCTAATGGCGTCAGTAAATTTGACGGACATCATTTCATAAATTATTCGACTAAAGATGGTCTTAATTCAAGTAATATAATTAATTTAATCGAAGGTCCTGGCGGGGAAATATTTTTTGGAAATATTGAAAACAGTATAAATGTATTTAAAGAAGGCAAAATAGGAAAATATTCCGAGCAAGTACAGAAAACTTCTGTAATGGCAGGTATGTTTATGATAGAGAATAATTTGTATTCTTACAGCATGAATAATATTACTAAGCACACTGCAAACATTACCAATAATATATTTCAAGGTTATCTAAAAGATTCCATAATACTAAACAAAATAGTGAAGCTAGGTGACGGAACTATTCTTGCAGGTACATCAAAAGGTCTATACAGATTTGAAAGTAATGAAATGATCAAAATGAATATCAAAGGTTTTGACGATCAGAAAATTTACTGGCTTTATGTAAGTAAGAATAATGAAATTATTGTCGGGGCAGGTGGGATGATTTATGAAATCAATAATAATGAAGTAACAAGAACTATTAAAGTAAATCTCTTTAAGAACAATAATGTCATAAGACTGCATAAAGATATAAAAGGGAATATCTGGTTTACAATTATGAACAGAGGGCTGTTCCTTATTAAAGCCGGGTCAGATCAGATTTCAGATATTGGAAAGAAAATGGAAATGGATAAATTCCTCGTTAATAACTTCATGGAGGATAATGAAGGTAATATGTGGGTCAGTACTTACGGAGACGGAGTATTTTGTTTTAATAATCTTTACCTATTAAACTACAGCCAAAAAGACGGACTAAGTAATAATAAGGTTCTGGCTATTGAAAAAGATCAATCTGATCGAATTTTTATTGGTACACTTGACGGCTTGAATGTTTTGGAGAATGAAAGTATAAATATAGTTAATACTAAAATTAAATCCTTATGGGACCATTTGTTTATTTATGAAATAAAGAGCATAAATAATCTGGTTTATATAAGTGGCACATTTGAAAATACAGGTAAATTTACATTGCAAAATTACAAGGATGATAAACTTAATCTGTTTCTTGCTTCGGCATTTCACATAACTGAATCTTATAAATTTATTACTGGAAGTTGGGGTAATCAAATTTACATTCAGCCATATCCACCTGAAAAACCTTATTATGGAAATGCAACAAATTTATTTAAAGATGAAATATCGACAAACAAGATTTATACATTATTTAATGACAGCAAAAATAATCTTTGGATAGGAACAGCGGAAGGACTATGTAAAATTACATCTGGTAACAAAACGTATTTTTCTGACAATGAAATTTTAAGTTCAACAATTAAAAAAATTATTCAGGACAAAAAGGACAGAGTATGGTTTGCTGGTGATAAAGGTATTGCAAGTTATGGACTGAACGACTCTGCAATCACAAATTATTCTAAAATTCTGGAATACGATATGACTTCAGCAAATGTCCTGGCAATTGATAATTCTGACAGATTATGGATTGGTACTATGAACGGATTGTTTGTATTTGATTATAATACTTATTCAGTTAAACTTCTTAACACAGAAACGGGACTGCCATCTCAAGAAGTTTTATCATTATATTTTGATTCAACAAAAAATATTATGTGGGATGGATCGGCAAATGGGATTAGTTCAATTAATATATCAGAGTTTGATAATAATATTATTAATCCGGTTAAAGTAGAAATAAAGACTGTTAAAGCAGAGGATTCAGTTTATTTGAATTCAGTTAATTATATTTTTGAACCTGAGATTAAAAATTTACAGATTGAATTTACTGCAATAAATTTTTCCTCACCGGGCTCAGTAAGTTACCAGTATAAAATCAATGATGAATGGATAAACATCCCATATGATTTTGTAAATTTTCCTTTTCCAAAAAAAGGTGAATATAAATTGGCAATAAGAGGGAAAGTTATAAACAATGATTGGGGTATTCCTAAAATAGTTTCATTTACTGTACTTCCTTATTTTACCGAAACAATCGTATTCCGCGGATCTATTATTATATTACTAATTGCAGGAATAGTCTTCGCCTCTCAGAAGAGAATTAAATACATTAAAAAAAAGAATAAAGAAAATTTTGAAACAAGTAATCATATAAATGAACTGAAGCATAAAGCTCTCTCTTCAATGATGAATCCTCATTTCATTTTTAATTCTTTGAACTCAGTTCAGTATCTCGTCAATAGCGACAGAAAAAGGGAAGCCAATGATTACATTGCATTAATGGCAAAACTTATAAGGATGAATCTGGATACGGCAGCAAACAGCTATATCAGATTAGATGATGAGATCAAACGTCTTGATCTGTATCTTAGAATAGAGAAATTGAGATTCAGTGGGAAATTTAAATATGAAATCTCTTTGGGAATTGAGATCAACCCTGAATTAATAATGATCCCAAATATGATCATACAGCCTTTTGTAGAAAATTCTATATGGCATGGATTAATGCCTTCAGGTAGAAATGGTCTGATAAAACTTTCTTTTAATTTTGAAAATGTAAGTGTCGATGGTACAACATTTAAATTTTTTGTAATCAGAATAACCGATAACGGAATAGGTTTGTCTGAATCACAAAAAAACAAAAAGGAAGGACATATTTCCAAAGGGATTGAAATAATTCAGGAACGTCTCATACTTTTAAGCAAAGAAAAAAACCTGCCACAGCCAATAATCGAAGACCTTAATCTGAAAAATAAAAACACAAAGGGTACAGAAGTTGTACTGTCCATTCCGGAAGAGCTTTATAAAATTATCAGTAAATAGAATTCTGATAAACTAATCTACCACAACTCGTCATTCCAGCATGCTCTTAGCTGGAATCCAATCACGAACATTCATTAAATGGATCCCCGGTAAAAGCACTCGTAGAGGTCAAGAAATAATTGTTATTCCTATGTTATCCAAAAACACCATTACCGTTCACTTAAAATTTACTTATAACCACTAAGGCACTAAGAGAAAAAATATATTTTAATTTCTTTGAGACTTAGTGCCTTTGTGTTAAAACATAAGTGTTTAATTCAAAGAACTCATTTACCGTTAACTTGCCAAAACCGACCGTTCACTTAAAATTTCCTACCGTTTACTGATTTATTCTTGCAGAGTGAAATCAAATGATATAGTTTTGTATAGTTGTTTAAATGAAAGCAGGGCGAATATGAATATCAAAGAGTTTACAAAAAAAATTTTAGGTATTAAAGATTCAGATAAGAAGGCACCATTTGTAATCATCAGTAAAGAACCTTCCATAATAGAATATGATAATATAGAAATAGCAATATCTGAGCTTGAAAAAGATCCTGACATACCGAGATATAAAATAGAAAAGATCAGGGCTTCATTTGAGAAGCTAAAGAACAATGGTAAGGTGAAAATTAGAGACGGGGAAATAATAGACTAAAGAATGGAAAGGATCTACAATATTCTTTGAGTGAAGAAAGCATACAAATCATCCGATTCTGAGGTAGAATCAAAGATTATATAAAAGTATCGAACAATATTTGTGAGGGAATCGGGGAAAAGATTCTTTGGAATGGGGAGAAAATAAGAATAAGTTTGTAACAGATTAATTAAGTCAGAAATTAATTATCAATATAACTCAATTATGAGAAAAAAGAATAACAATATAATGAGGAAACAAAAATTACGGCAATGCCGTCCGGAGATTCCATTTCGGAAAAGTCAGGGCGGCTTTTATTATTTCATTATTTATAATTTCAGAAATCAAATTAATTTATATCAAAATAATTAACAAAAGCAAAATGAAAAACTTTACTATTCAAAAAAGTTCAGGAGACATATCAACAAATCTTACCCGAACGAATATTTCAACAAAAAGAAAATATACTGGAATTGGCAGGAGTATTTTCGCGTCTCTTTTATTTTTTCTGATTATACTATGCACCTCCAACACTAAAGCACAATGGGTAAATGTAGGTCCACCGGGGATCTCTGCAGGACCGTCAAGTTATCCAAGTTTAGTCATTAATGGCGGTGTTCCTTATGTAGCTTATTGCGATGATGGAAATATGGGCAAATGTAGAGTGATGAAATTTAATGGAAACTTTTGGGAAGATGTTGGCCCTACCGGTATCTCCGCTGGGGTTGCATTTCACCAAAGTTTAGCATTTGATGGTAACACGCCCTATGTAGCTTTTCAGGATCACGCAAATGGATATGGAGTTACAGTGATGAAATTTGATGGAACAACTTGGTTAAATGTTGGCGCTCAAGGGTTCTCCGGTGGAATCTCAGTCTTTATAAGCTTAGCATTAGAAGGTAACATACCGTATGTGGCTTTTGCGGATGGAAGCAATTTTGGCAAATGTACTGTTATGAAATATACCGGCTCTTGGGTACCTGTTGGTATCCCGGGTTTCTCAGGAAACAGTACACACACACAGAGTTTAGCTTTAGATGGCAGCACACCTTATGTATTCTTTGAAGAGAATCTTGGGGATCCTTATGTGATGAAATATTCTGGTTCTTGGGGAAATGTTGGGGTACCTCCGATTATCACAGCAGGAGCAGTAGGATGGACAAGCTTGGCTTTAGATGGCAACACTCCATATGTGGCTTATCAAGATGGCGGAAATGGTGGTAAATGTACAGTGATGAAATTTAATGGAACCACTTGGGGGAATGTGGGAAATGCAGGATTTTCTGCCGGTATTGCTTACTATACAAGATTGGCTTTAGATGGGAACATCCCTTATGTTGCTTATCAGGATTGGGCAAATGGAAAAAGAACCACTGTGATGAAATTTAATGGAACCACCTGGGGTAATGTTGGAATACCGGGTTTCTCTGCAGGACAGGGAGACCTTCAAAGTTTAGCTTTAGATGGCAGCACTCCTTATGTGGCATATCAGGATTGGGCAAACGGATACAAAATCACAGTGATGAAATTTTATCAACCTACCCAGTTCACCGGAGTTGCAGCCGGAGATAACTACGGAGCTTCAGAAACAGGGATCGGAGATTTTAACGGTGACGGCATTGATGACTTTGTTGTCGGAGCGCCTTTGGCTCCGGCAGGAGCTTCAAATGTTGGTGAAGTATATGTTTATTTTGGAAGAAGCCCATTTCCGGGTTCAACAGTACTACCGGATATTACAATTAAAGGATTATATTTAAATGAAAATTTTGGAAGTTCTGTTGGAGGAAATTTTGATTTAAATGGCGACGGCTTTAAAGATATAATAGTAGGCGCTCCCGGCTGGAATGGCAACACAGGAAGAGTATATGTGTTTTTTGGAGAGTGTGATTTTAATTTGACAAATCCTAATCCAACTGTCGATGTTGCAGATTTAACAATTTGCGGTGAAAATACCGCGTCGATTGGATTGGGATTTAAAGTTTCCAGAGCAGGTGATGTAAATGGTGATTGTCTGGATGATATTATAATGAGCCACCCTAATCTGAATGGTAACCTTGGCAAAGTATATATTATTTACGGTAACAGGAATGCGCCACCTGCGGGTTGTATTCCTGCTTCTACGGCAAATGTCATTCTATCGGGAACAACAGCAGGGGGGCTTTATGGTTACTCTATTGCCGATCTTGGCCCCATTAATTATGACCGCTATGACGATATAATTATTGGACAACCCGGAGCTTCGACAGGACATACATATACTTATTACGGAGGATGTCCTTTTAATACTACAGCAGATCAAATTCTTGATGGAAGCGGTGTAGACGATTTTGGAACCTCACTTGCCGGTTTAGGTGATATAAATGGTAATGGGACCAGAGATTTTTTAGTTGCTGACTGGAGATATCCAACTTTGGATGTAGGGACAGTTTATGTCTATGATGGCAGTCAGACCTCAAGTGGAGTTATTACACCTGATCTCTATCAGGGAATAAATGGAAATTCTTTTGCAGGCAGTAATGGTCGTTTTGGCAGTAGTGCAGCCGGGATAGGTGATTTTGATGGTAATGGCTTTAATGATTTTTTAATAGGTGACAGAGGATATGCGCCGGCTTCAGGACAAAATAACCGTGGAAGAGAGTATAGATTTGGAGGAGGGCCAAGTTCCGCGGGATATGTATTTCCGATTGCTCCCTTCTCTAATGCACTGGCCCCTTATGGCGGAGATATAATGACAGGTGGCGCGAATAATTCATTCGTTGGAACTTCCTCAGCATGGGCAGGTGATATAAATTGCGACGGCTGGAATGATGCGTTATGGGGAGCATCCGGTTATAATGCAGGTGCAGGAGCAGTATTTCTTGATCTTGCACCATCAAATAATCCACTGACATATACAACAGTGTTTTTAAGAGCTTTTGTTCAGGGACATTATTTGGGTTCGGGAATACAAACTCAAACTGAAGTAAAAGTTTGTTTGTATGATTCTGCTTGCAGGTTAATAGATGAAAAAAATGTACTTCTTCATGCAAATGGTGATGCTTATGACGCTACCGGTCAGGGAATAAAATTTAACAATTTACCTCCAAATACTTTATCCTATAGTTCAAAGAAATATTACGTAGTTATAAAAGGAATGTGCAACAGTATAATTGGGATATGGAGTCAACTCCCAATTAACATGGTAAGAGGAGGAACATATGGAAGCGCCGGGTCTCCCCTAAATTTCTCATTTGGTACTACTTCATCAAATCAAGCTTACAATAATAATCAAATATCAGTTGGGACTGGGGTGGTGGCAATTTACAGCGGTGATGTAAATGATGATGGCTACATAGATGTGACCGATCTTGTGTTGATTGACAATGATGCCGCTAATTTTGTATCTGATGGTTGTTGCCTGAAAACAGATTTAACTGGAGACGGATTTGTAGATTTATCAGATTATATCCTTGCAGATAATAATTCTGCAAATTTCATAACTCATGAGAGTCCGTGTCTATGTCCGTCGTGTCCATAGTAAACTACCTTTACAACACAAGATTTGACGATCTTGAAGGAGGTAGTTGTAAATTATTCCAGGCACAAATGATAGACTGCAGTTAGAATTCACTGCAAGCGGAAGATTCAAAGGCGACAGTAGATAACCAAATTAAACTTTTCATTTTTAAATACACATTATTTTTTAAATTTGATGGAAGCAATCTTTTCAAGCTGTATTTTTTATTACAGATTAAAAGCTAAAGATTATATTGAGACTAGAAAGATGGTTCTGATGACAGTAAAGTGTTATTTATAAAACCGGAGAGGAATATATCTCTCCGGCTTTAATTTGTGAGTAATGAAAAGCTGCAAATCGTTCGATTCCGGTATAGAATCAAAGGAAGTAAAGAAGTATCGATCAGAATTTGTGAGGAAATCGGGAAAAGTTTCTTTTGAATGTGGAGAGGGATTGGATAAGTTTGTAACAGATTCATAAAGTCGGTATTAATTGATTGAAAAAATAATAATCAAAAAATAGTGTTTCCCCAATAAAAAATTAAACAGAGTATTCAAAAAATAATTAGTTAATATCATTATGAAAAGAACAATCTCTACTCTAGTCATAAGTTTGATCTTGATTTTTCTTTCAACGAAAGCAAATGCTCAGACGCAATTTATTGTAAATTTAAAAATGCCGCCTCCGGGCACATTGAACATGGCGGATTTCTGGAATATTAGCGTGACCAATAATTCAGACTCCGGAAAATCAGTTTATTTAATTGGTATCGCAACTGAAAGTAAAGACGGTCAGATTGCAAAAGGGACAACAGTTCCTTTCATGCTGAAAAAAGGAATGAACATTATTAAAATAAAAGACCTTCCGAAAACTCCTGATATAGAATACACAGCATCTGATCCAAGATATAAAGAATCATTGGTAAGAGCAGGGAAATTTCCTTCAGGTCAATATGAGATCTGCGTGAAAGTGATTTCCGCAGTCAATAATGAAGAGCTTGGAAGTGATTGTTTCGATCAGGAAGTTATTGAAGCTGGATTGATTTCTTTAATAAATCCTTCAGACGGAGAAGTGATAGAAGCAAAAGCTCCTGTTTCATTTACATGGTCTCCTGGAGGTAAGATTCCTGAAGGTGGATATACACTAAAGATAGTTGAGGTAATGAATCAGCAGTCAAATGAAACAGCAATGAAAAACAATAAAGCATTTTTTGAAAAGAAGGGAATAAAAACAACTTCTTTTCAATATCCTAATGCAGCAATGAAATTTGAAGAAGGTAAGAAATATTGCTGGGGAATATCCAGTTTAAATATTGTCAGCGAGATATGGGCAATTAGTATAAAAACTAAAGATAAAGTAATAAATGACACGACAAAACATCCCGTTAAAATTAAAATTGAGACTCCTCCCTCCGGAAATTGCAATTGCACTTTTTCTGTAGATGCCTTACCTCCAAATGCAGGACTTATTTTTTCAACTAATATTTCAAATCCAACTTTACTATGTACAGGTAATCAATATGACTTTGTGGCAACTCCAGTCTCCACAGGTTCATTTACATTTGAATGGAATTTAACGGATCCTGGTAATACTTCATCAACTGCGACCGGTTCCCAGTTTACTCTCAACCCAACATCTACAGGTAATTATACTTTGATTGTAAATTCATTTAGCGGAGGTACTCAATGTTGTCATATAGAATTATTCTTTAGTGCCGGATCAATTTCAAATACAGTTACAGCAAATACCCTCTCAAGTCTGCCTTCAGTTTGTTTAGGGACTTCGACCTTACTTTCTCTTGATCATATT
Source organism: Ignavibacteria bacterium (assembly GCA_049293015.1). GTDB lineage: Bacteria > Bacteroidota > Ignavibacteria > Tepidaquicellales > Tepidaquicellaceae > UBA2330. Next base: position 58,270 of record JBATSB010000084.1, on the reverse strand, counting down.
GATCAGAATGACTTTGATTATCAATGGTTAATTTCGGCAGCACCTTGTGTAGCTCCGACATCTTCTGATGCTATATCTCCGGTTACAATTGATCCTGTGACAGGAAATTTTTCTGTACCACTATCCGGATGGATGTCTCTTACCGGCTTTAACGGTAGTACTTATACTACTCCGGCTAATTTACAGGCAGGTGAATATTGCTTCTCATCTATAGTCAAAAGTAAGACTTCCTGTGCGTGGTCATTTTCAACTCCTGTTTCATTCGTAGTTTTTGCTCCGACTGTCGGAACGGCACTAACTGTAAATCCAAATATATTGTGCAATACCAACAGTTTACAGTCGGTGGTCATTAATTTACAACCGGGCTATACTGCAACACAATGGACATGGTATTACTCAAATCTATCATCCGGAGGTTGGGTATTGATGGCAGATCAACCTGATTTTTTCATATCGAATGGCGTCGCTATTATACATGTACTGGATGAGGTTTCAATGACAACAAACTATAAAGTTATACTTCAAAATGGTAGCTGCCCGCCGGTAGAAGTAACTACCAAAGTTACTTTCTATGACCCTCCTCCTGACGGTTTTATTTGTGTAAAGCCTAACATCCAAACAACACCTGCACCGGGATTAGGTGCATGCGTAAATCCGTATCCTGCGTGTCCAACAACTTGGCTTCCAATTTGTATAGGATGCGATGCGCTTCTAACTTTGACCGACATTAATGGCAATCCTTACCCAGGTAATATTCAATGGGATTTTCTTGTAGACGAGTTTGATTATTCCAATGGAGCACCTCCACAATACTCTACAAACCCATTGGTAACACCGCCACCAGATATAGTTAACGGCGGATGGTTACCTACAGGTTTTACAGGTAACACTTCTGTGAACACAAATAGTTTAAATACCACAACATGGTACAGAGCAGTTATTAATGATCCGAACGGTCTGTGTCCTGATAAGATTTTTTATTGTGTTGTGCTGGTGATCCGTCCTCCGGCTCCTCCAGTTATTGAACCACCCGGACCAATTACATCCTGCACAGTTCCATTAAATCAACCTTTGAGTCTTCAATCTTCATACACTGCAGATGGATTAGCTCTGGAATATATGTGGACATCTCCTGCAAATCCACCTGGTAACTGGCAGCCTTTTCCTGTTCAGCCATTCAATGCACAAGATTATGGAACATACTCACTCAGCATAAAAAATGAATGTGGTGAATCTGTTTCTGAAATTATTATTGAACCTGAAAATATACCTGTTGCTTTGGAACCTGTACCCTGCTGTGTTTGCGAAGGTCAGTGTCTGACTGTAACAGCAACCAACATACCGGGAGTAACTTACAACTGGACCAGTGATGATCCGGGACTTACATTAGATCCAAATAATACTTCTAACTTCATTACATTTTGTCCTGTAAAGCCTTTGACTAATTTTATTCTTGAAGTTACAAATGCATCCGGCTGCAAAAATGAAATACCATTTGATATAAAAGTTTGTCCTAAAATAGAGATGCCATAATGAAAAAAATAAAAATTTTTAAATTAATGATATTCCTGCTGTGTTTCTTCTTCGCTGCCAATGCATTGCATAATGTTCAACAAGAATCAGGAATATTCCTAAAAGAAAACAAAGATTCATCTAATACTGAAGTAAAGAATAATGATGTAAATAAGATTACTAAAAAAATCGGAACAGTTCCGGATTTTATAAAATCATTACAGGTATATAATGAAACTGAATCTTACAACCTTGCAGCGGGTAATCCGGTAGCCGGGGGTAATAAATCTGAAAGTTCAAATCCTTCTTCGACGAGTTCATGCACAAGAAATGTAACTATTACTCCATCTGCTTCACCCAATGTAAATTGTTGTTTTGACATTACAATACTTGCCGGCATTGACCCAATAGATGAATTTTATCTTGATGTCCCGGCTTCATCAACTGATGGTACTGTCTCCACTCCACCATTAGGATGGTCATATACATTTACACCCGGCACAGATGCAGACAGATTTAATTGGTTCTATTCAGGAGGAAGTACAACTTCACAAGTGATATTGGGTAACATTTGTTTTAACAATCCATCTCAAATGGGTCAATTAGTAGGATATGGATTTTCTTACAATGGCAATTCCTGGGTTTGTTATGAAAATCTACCAATATTAGTCCCCTGTATTCCATCGACCTGTTATAATCATTTAAACTTTGTACCTTACGTTTTTCCAAATTATATAGAATGTTGCTATCGTGTTTATCTCGAAGGTACTGAACCGATTAATGCATTTTACATTGATGTTCCCCATTTATCGACTTGGGCAGGACAATCTTATCAGGACGTTACATGGTCGTTAAACTTTGATAATACATCATCATCTATTTACGATCGATATTTATGGACAACTAATTCCGGAAACTTAGAAAATCTGCCTGTTGATTTATTAAGTGTTTGTTTCAATAATTCTCCGATCAATGGAAATCAAATAGAATATGGATTTTCAAATGATGGCGGATCAAGTTGGTTTTGTACTGATACGTATTTGTCTCCTTGCTCTCCACCCAATCCACCTCCTTGCAGCAATGATATAACATTTACCCAAGCTCCGTCATCTGTCAACAGTTGTTGTTTAATGATGACAGTAAATGCCAGTGTGAGCTCACCAATAAATTCATTTTATGTAGATGTTCCTCATGCATCAAATTGTACTTCTATTGCTCCCGCTGCAGGATGGAATGTAGCATTCATTGATTTTGTAACTCCAACTGAAGATAGATTCTTTTTCACTAAAGGTTCAGGTTCTTTAACATCACCTACTGAAATAGGTGGTTTTTGTGGTGAAAATTTTCCTAATGGTTCTATTGTATCATATGGGTTTTCTAACAACGGTGGTACATCTTTCACTTGCATAGGATCTTATACTTTGCCGACATGTGCGGAACCTGCTGAATGCAACATAATTATAGAGGCAATCCCACCCGTTATTTGCAATAATCAGGGATCAACAATTACATCCACAGGTTATACCGGAAGTGGTGGTAATATTGAATGGTTTATGTCAACTGTGGATCCGGGAACAAACCAAGCTCCATCAAATCCCTGGACCCAAGTTGGTACAGGCAGTTACTTAAACACCGGTAATCTTATCTGTAATCCACCAAGTGAAATTACCCAATACTGGTATCAGGCAATTTTAACAGATCCGAATTGTACAAATTCACCTGTTGTTACAAATGTAGCTACTGTAACTGTTAATCCTGTTTTCTCACTCACACTAAGCGGACCAATGATATTATGCAATCCGGGCTCGACTATTCTGACCCTTAATGGCTTGGATAATAATTATTCCTGTCCGGTTATTTGGATGGACTTACAAACCAACCTTCCCATTAACCCTGTTAATAACACTCATGAGCGTCAGATCTCTTTACAAGGTTTGACTGCTTCACTTTCAGATTGTCCTTTTAAAATATATAATTATAGTGTGACTGTTTGCGATGGCATATGCAATCCAACTATTCCAATAAGTATAAAAGTGTATGCAAGTTCAAAGTCGACAAACATAGTTGCTGACAGAAGGGATATTTGTATGGGTGAAGATACACAACTTCATTTGGTTGATAACAATTATTGTGGTGATATACAATGGCAGATGAAGAGTGTAACGGGAACTGCAGGACAATGGGTTGATATTGCAGGTGCAGCAAATACGCAATTTTGGAATACAAATAGATTAATTGAACATACAGAGTATAGAGTTAAATTTACCAATGGAGTTTGTCCGCCGGATTATTCCCCAATGATAAATGTATTTTCCCACTCAAAATTAACAGTTTCTATAGATTATTTTAATCAATCTCCCGGTGTATGTCCGGGGTTATTATGTCCTTCAATCTATATAAATGCATCCGTCATTCCATTGTATAATATAAACGTTCCAATCTTATTTTTGGATTTTCAATGGTATCTAAATGGAACAGTAATACCTGGAACCACAGGAGTAAGTCCATTGAACATAACGGTTCCCGGTATATACAACGTGGTATTGACAGATCCGATTTGTGGAGACGTAACATCCGATTCGTTAGTCGTTTACAGTTTTGCTGCTTTGTTATCCGGTCCTTCATGTGTTTGCTTCAGTCCAGGTTTAGTGGTTGACTTGACGGTAACACCAAATTGCGCAACTTCCGGACCGTTCGTAGTTAAATTATATAAGGAACCAAGTACTACCCCGATTTCGACACAAACACTAACACCAAATTCAAACGGCGATATAATATTGACCGGCGTTGCTATCAGCCCTGGTGATAAATTCAAAGTTATTATCAGTTCTCCATGCGGGTCTTTTGAAACAAATTTATATGAACCTCAGGGATGCTTATGTCCGGAATGATTTTTTTAAAAATTTAAACAAGTAAGTAATATTCTAAATATGAGATCACATAAACTAATTTGTAATTCAAAATATGAAATTTTAAATATTAAATAAAAAACATTATGAAAAAAACAATCTCTACTCTAGCCTTAAGTTTTATATTGATTTTTCTTACTATGGAATCAAATGCTCAGCAAAATTTTATTGTTTCCCTTAAAATGCCGCCGCCGGGCTCATTGAACACGGCGGACTTCTGGAATATTAGCGTGACCAATAATTCTGACTCCGGAAAATCAGTTTATTTAATCGGCACTGCTATAGAAAGTAAGGACGGACAAATTGCAAAAGGAACAACGGTTCCTTTTATGCTTAAGAAAGGATTAAACAATATTAAAATTAAAGACCTTCCAAAAACACCTGATGTTGAATATACAGCATCAGATCCAAGATATAAAGAGTCATTGATAAGAGCTGGGAAATTTCCTTCAGGTAATTACGAGATCTGTGTAAAAGTAATTTCTGCAGTTGGAAATGAAGAGCTTGGTAGCGACTGTATAAATCAGGAAGTTAGTGAAACTGGTTTGATCTCATTAATAAGTCCTGCAGACGGTGAAGAGATAGATGCAAAAGCTCCTGTTACATTCACCTGGTCATCCGGAGGAAAGATGCCGGAAGGTGGATATACTCTGAAGATAGTAGAAGTAATGGAGCAACAGTCTAATGAAACAGCATTGAAAAACAATAAGGCTTTTTTTGAAAAGAAGGGAATAAATACAACATTTTTGCAATATCCTAATGCAGCTGCAAGATTTGAAGAAGGGAAGAAGTATGCGTGGGGAATAGCGAATTCTAACAACTTTGAGAAGAATGCTATCCTTAGTCTGAATTCATTTAGTGTTTCGAAATTTGAAATATCAAAGGAAGATAGTATTGTTACATTGCCTGATGAAGATATAGTTGAAGTGAAGGAGGAATTTTTGATTGATTTGATTTCACCCATGATGAATGCAAAAGAAGGAGAATCAAGACCGGAATTTATATGGAAATCAAAAATTTCAGAGCCAGGTCTTACGTATTCAATAAAAATTGTGGTGATGACTGAAATCCAGGATCTAAAGATTGTCATGGAAACTAATTCTCCATTGTTTGAAGAAAGAAATATTACTGAAACAAAATTTCTATATCCTACTTCAATGAAGCCAATTGATTCCAACAAGTTTTATTTATGGACAATTACAGCATGGAATGTGAAAGGAGATCAGGTTGGATACAGCATGGTAGGTGGTTTTAGATTGCCAATGCCACCGCCGCCTGCTTGCACTTTTGCATTGAGTGCACCAAGTATTATAAATGTATGTCAGGGAAGTCAAGCTACTCTGACATTCAATGCTACAAATATCTCCTCAAATTATTATTATATTTTACTTGATCCATTTCTTAACGCAGTAACACCTCTCTTGACAGGAAATGGAGTCGCATTGCAGACTGTTTCGTTACCTGTTAGTTTAACTTCTGGAAACTATACTTTAGTTGGTATTCAATTTTTCACGCTTCCCTGGCCGTGTTCCTGGCTTGGTTGTATGGGAATCTGTACTTATACCAGTACTATAGTTATCAATGTATCACCCTCTCCACCTGTACCTATTATCGAACCTACTGATCATGACTTGCCTTGTAACGGAAGCATTTTTCTGGTAACTAATTCTCCAGCATCAGTATATAAATGGCAACGATGTTCAAGTTGTGCAAACAATTGCGGAGCTTGTACAAGTTGTGGAAGTTGTACGTCATACTTAGATATATCGAATTCTAATTCTCCTTCATATGAAGTTACACAGCCAGGTTGTTATCGGGTAAAAGTTACAACTAATGGGTGTAGTAATGTATCCGTTCCGTGGTATATTAATGATCCTACACCTGCTCCTGTAATAACAGGTACTTCACATTATATTTGTAATCAACCTCCATTGATTGGCATACAACTCTCAACTAACTGCATTGGTACATTAACCTGGTACAAAAATCCCTCATCAGTTCCTATAGGATCGGGATCAACTGTTAACATTACAACTGCCGGCAATTATTATGTAACATCAAGTGTAACCACCTCTACAGGTACCTGTGTTACTTCTTCAGCATTTTGGAATGTGCAAGGAAATCAATGTGAATGTGTAAAATGCACTTTCACTTTGTATTTACCATCTTTTGGTTCTATAGTTCAAAGTGGAACTTACTTGGGTATTCCAAAATATAAAGTAAGATTTAAAATAAATAATAGTTCAGGATTTCAATGCCCTGCCAATTTTACAATTACATTGATCGGTCCTCCCGGTAATACATTGTTAACAAGTCCGGCTTTACCAAATTATGCTCCTTCTGGCATGTCACCGGTTTCAACATCGTCATACCATACATGTTCCTTTGCATCAAGTAATGTTTCAGGTACTTCAGTGTATCTTGAATTCATGTTTACTTTATTAAATGGAATTACTGGTCAGATAAATAACTGTAAAATAAAGCAAGAATTCAAAATTCCATAATGTATTCAATTATTTAAAAATAATTATGATCATGACGAAATTAAAATACTATTTATTAATAGTTATCCTGTTAATATCAGGTACAATATTCTCCCAGGTCACCGTCACACTCCAGCAGCCTCCGCCATTTCAGTTCAAGGTGGAGGATATGTGGAAAGTAACTTTAAATAATACAGGAGCGGATGTTAGTGTTTATTTAACCGGTTCAGTCACGAGAGGTACAGTACCTGTTGTAACTGCAACTACTGCTGTATTTGATCTCCCACAAGGAATGAAAAAGGTTAGCTCTCAGGAGATGAGTCCGATTGATCTGAAAGAATATAATAACAATATTGAACAGACTCTGAACAAGACTGGAACATTCGAAAGCGGGACTTATACAATTTGTATTACAGTATTGAATTCGGGTAACAATGACGAGCTTGGTAGCTTCTGCAATGATTATGAAATTATCAACATGACAAAAATGGAAATTATTTCTCCTGAATATAATGAAGAGGTGCTCTTCCTGTTGCCGAGCTTTACATGGCTTCCACCTACACCTCTTCCCCCGGGAAAAATTGTTTCATATCAGTTTCAGATCACAGAAGTGCTGAACCGTCAGACCCCGGAATATGCATTCCTTTCTAACCCAATTTATTTTTATAGTGAGAAAATATTGACAACGCTTTTTCAATATCCTCTCGCTGCTAAACCTCTTATCAACGATAGAAATTATGCCTGGAGAATTATTTCGTATGTAGATGGTATTCAATATTTTGAAAGTCCTGTTAGTGTGTTTAAGTTTAAAGGAAGTGATAAAGATGCTGCTGAAATCAATAAGGATAAAAGAAAAGAGCTTGATAAAGAGCTTTCTCATAATTCTTATGATACTTATAAATATTATAATTCAAACAGGAAAAGTATAATGGACTTACCGTCATCAGGAGGTATAGGTAATTTCAGATTAAAGAGAAGTTTATTTGATAAAAAACCTTTTAAATTTGGACTTTCTGCAAAAGCCGAATATGAATATAGTGATCAGCAGGCTGTGAATTCAGAAATGCCGAGAAATTTTGGGAGCATATCTGTCGATCCTTCTGTCAGCATCTACGGCATTCCGTTTAATTTAGATCTTTATTTCGATACCAGACAGGATAATTTAAAGCAAAACATAAACAGCCTTGGATTCTTGTTTGACCCCAATATTTTAAAAAATAAAATTACGGAAGAGATAAATAAAAAGATAGAAGAACTGGAAGGACAGATAAAGGAGACAGTCGAAAGTGAGATCAATAAAAGGAAAAAAGAGATTGAGAAACAGGTAAATAATTCAATCAGCCCGACTTTAAAATTCTTTACTTATTTTGATAATCTGGATATAGGAAAAACTTATCCGAACTATACTGCCAATACAGTCAACGGAGTAAAAATGTCAGGAGCAAATATTTCAATTAATCCGGGTATTTTATACTTCGCAATTTCCGGTATCAATAATCAGGAAGCTATTCAGGGAACAACTTATTCCAGAGATATGCTTGCAAGCAGCCTTGGTGTTGGCAGTAAAGACAAGTCTCATTTTCATTTTAATTTTCTTAAAGCGTGGGATGATGAAAATTCAATTGATGTGAACTCTGTAACGAATGGTACGACCCCAGCAGATAATACTGTGTTTGGTACTGATGCTGTGTTGAGTCTTATTCAGGATCAACTTTCTATTAAAGCAGAAGTGAACGGTTCAATGCTTACCCGTGATAGGACCTCACCTGATCTTGTTTCTGAAGATTTTCCTAAATTTTTAGATAATTTTCTTGACCCAAAAATCAGCAGTCAATTTGATTATATGTATGAATTGAGTACTGACTATAAGTCGAATGAAATTGGAACTAATGTAGAAGTTTCATTCACATCAGTCGGCCCGGGTTATGTATCTCTCGGCGCACCGAATGTAAGACAGGATATTCAATCTTTAAAATTTAAGGTCTCTCAGCCATTTTCTGATAAAAAAATTCTGGCAACTGTTTATTACAAATTGGATAAAAACAATATTGCTCAACTAAATCCAACCACTTCAACTGCTACAGGTTTGGGATTTAATCTGAAAATAAATTTTAAAGACTATCCATATTTCATTATTGATTATCGCCCTAATACTGTTTCAAATGATGCATTAATCAGCAGTCAGTCTTTCAGAAATACTTCTAATGTATTCTCAATTACAACCGGTATAAATCAAAACACAAAAATATATTCGAATTCGATGAATTTTGTAATTTCAAGTATCTCCAGCAGTTCAAGTGACGGCTTGAACAATTACACAATTCAAAATTTTAACGGTTCGAATAATATTGCATTTCAAAAAATTCCTTTAACCATTTCAGGCAGTATAGGTTATACTAATAATAAAGCTGTTGATTCACACAGTTCATTTTTATTTGATCTGTCAGGGGGATATGAATTTATTGAAAACTGGAGTAATTCTATAGGGGCAACTTATTATCATGAATCTGAGACAAATACGAAATCAACATTATACTTTAATTCAATATATTCTTTAAATAGTTATCTGAATATAAATCTAAATGTGATGAAAGATTTTTACAGCGAGACAATCTATCAATACGGGAATATTGACAATCTTATTATAAGAGCAGGAGTAAGTTCAGATTTTTAAAGCTTTTTCAATTTTATACAAAAATAAAAAATGAAGTCTTTGAGCCTTAAGTAATTTTACAAATTCTAATACTAAATAAAAATATCCGTTCCTAATATTAAGAACGGATATTTACTTTTTGCGGAATCGACGAGACTTCCTCCCGAGGACTCGGGGGGACGACCTCTTGATTTGTGAAATTAAAAAAGCCCTTTAAAAAGAATTCTTAAAGGGCTTATTTTTTGCGGAATCGACGAGACTCGAACTCGCGACCTCCTGAGTGACAGTCAGGCGTTCTAACCAACTGAACTACGACTCCTAAAATAAGTTTGTAAAATAGCTCAAATATTTTGTTTTTACAATTGCTAATTATTACTTATTTAACTTTTTCAAAAAAATTTTAATTCTTTTTAAAGTATGCTTCTTAATAAATTCATATAAAGTATTTTGAGTAAAACAATAAATTATGTGCAGACAAAGATTCTGGATCGTTACAGGCGGAGTTTTCGGTTTCCTTGGAGTTGCTCTCGGTGCATTCGGAGCACATGGATTGAAAGCTCACCTTACTCCGGAGATGATTGAAATTTTTAAGACTGGCGTATTATATCAACTGATCCATTCAGTTGTAATCTTAGCGGTCGGCTTAGCCGGTATAAATAAGTTTTATAAAAGTGCTTTCATTTTTTCTATCGGCATAATTCTGTTTTCATTCTCTCTTTATATTTATTCAGTAACTTCCATTACTTTCTTCGCTTTGATTACACCGATTGGAGGTCTTGCTTTTCTGATCGGCTGGCTGTTTCTGATAATTGCCGGATTTAAATTCAGATCCGGAACTTTGAATTAAATGTTTAGGGTAATGTAATTTAAATTTTATTTCAAAAGGATCATCTTCTTTCTGTCAGAAAAATTATCAGTTTTTAATTCATAGAAATAAATTCCGCTTGCAAATCCGCTGCCGTCGAATTCTATATTGTAAGTTCCTCTTTGTAAAAAACCGTTCACATATTCACCGACTGATTTTCCACTGATGTCAAAGATTCTGAAGCTTGCGTTTCCGTCTTCAGGAATTGAAAATTTTATATTAGTATTCGGGTTAAAAGGATTTGGATAATTTTGGGAAAGTTCATATCCATCAGGAACAGAAGAGCTTAGCGGAGTAATACCTGTAGTTCCCGTTACACTTTCGAGTACTGCCTGCTGAATTTCAGATTCTCTAAGAATTGATTCTTCACGATATACAAATATCACTATATTAGAATTTTCAGATACCCATGAAGCATCAATAGTCGTTTGAAAATTTTTCGAAATGATCTGACCGTTTGACCATGTTCCGCCGGTATTCAGGTTTTCGCCAGTAGCCCCGTTAATAAAATTTCTCGTGACATGGTTATGAGTGTAATTGGTAACAATACCGGGCGTACCGCACTGCGAATAAACATTCTGCTGGTGGATTATATTATCTTCAGCTATTACTGCTGTTATCTTATACTGTCCGGAAAGATCTTCAAGTGCTGATGCATCTACATTAAATGCAAATTCTCTTGTAGCTTCATTATAAGATTTAGAGGCAATATTTATATTCACAGGAGCATCAGATGAAGTACCGTATCTGTCACCCACAGTTGCTGTCCACAACGGATAATTCAATGTCCCAATAAATACATTCCTGTCGATCACAGTAGTAGGCGTCGAGCTAAATCCCATAAGTCCGACTATTTCATTGCCATTGAAATTAATATACGGATCGCTGCTGAATGCATGGTATGCAAGTACGATGGTATTTGGATGTTGATTTAGAATTGTATTAATGGTCTGATGACCGCAAGGACAATTTCCGCACCATGTACCTGTTACATATTCAATTAAAACATTTCGTGGAGTTGAGTTTGCACTTACATTAAAAACTATCAGAAATAATATTGCGGATATTAATTTGAAAATTTTCTTATTCATATAATTATTATTTAGTTTGATATAAAATTTAATTACTTTGAACTTTTAAAATTTCGTTTAATTGATTAAGTATAATTGCCTGTCAATAAAATTAACGAAATTAAATGAGCATTGTATTTATATTAAAAATATAATTTTTGATGTGAATATTCAAAAGAAATAAATCAAGAACCTGCTGTGAGATATTTAAGATATATTTTTTCTTTTTGATAACTAATAAATTTACAAAAATTAAGTCCGTCCCGAAAACCCGGAGCGGACTTAATAATCTAAATTAAAATATATAATTCATTGAATTCAGTATCCGCAGAGTCCGAAGAGCACGTGACTCTGTGGGAACAATCAATAGGTGACTCTGCGGGAACAACAGACAAACAAAAAGTCCGTCCCGAAAACCCTGAACGAACTTAAATATCTGAATTATAAAGACTTTTGAATTAATTCCCGGCGTCTTCTTTTAAAAGGTCTTTATACTCTTTATAAAATTTCCTGACTTTCGGAGCAATGACTATAGAGCAGTATGATTTTTCTTTATTATTTTCATAATAATCCTGATGATATTCTTCAGCAGGATAAAACTCATCAAACTTAGTTACTTCAGTAACAATTGGATCATCCCATAATTTTTCATCGGTGATCTTTTTTATAACTTCATTAGCAGTCTGATGCTGACTTTCATTATTATAAAAGATCACTGATCTGTATTGTGTACCTTTATCTGCACCTTGTCTGTTAAGAGTAGTAGGATCATGGATGTGAAAGAAAATTTCAAGCAGCTGAGCATAACTTATTATAGCCGGATTAAAAATGATCTGCACTACTTCTGCATGACCGGTATTACCTGAACATACTTCTTCGTATGTCGGGTTTTTTATTTCTCCGCCTGAATATCCGGAGACCACCGATTCAACTCCTTTCAGTTCATTAAAGATAGTTTCCGTACACCAGAAACATCCACCACCTAAAGTTGCCAGTTCCAATTTATCTTTTACTCCTGCCATGTTATTATTAGTTTTATAAATTATTTCTTTTACAGAATTTGTATTAGATTCAGATTTGTTTTCCTTTTCATTACTCGATAAAAATATGTATCCGACTACTGAAATAATTAATACTGAAATTACTAAGATTGATTTTTTCATGGTTTCATTTTTTACTTAATTAGTAAAACACTAAATGCGTTTCGATTAACTATTAATTCTTAGTATTAGTTCAAAATCTGTATTTTCGTTTTGTATACAATAATATAAATTTTGTATACAATTTACATTGTTTTACAAGTTTAACTTCAAGAGTCAGTACATCATTGATTTAGGTATGTTTTTAATTCAATTTTCCTCAAATACTTGAAATACCTCAAATAAACGCTATTTTTAGCATTTTCTCTTGAATATAAAAAAACCCCTGCGCGAATAAAACCGCACAGAGGTAATTAAAGGAAGAACAAATATGAAAGAACGTATCGGCTGGCGCCGATGTATACAAACTATAAAAAATAATTTAATAATCCAATATATATTTTAATATTTTTTTATTTTTTTTAAAATCATCCAAAAGGAGTTTTTCATTTAAATACATTTGTAAATGATTATTAAAAGAGTCCGGTCGAATTTTCATTAAATTGCTTTTTATCTGTAAGGATTATCAACTATGAAATTCCCGTCATTTCTCCAGGTAAAACTGACTTCAATAAATACACATCAAACTTTTTATTTTTATTTTCAGATGATAGTATTAAGAAATTTTATTGCTATTCAAAGAACAGTAACTAAATAGTTGATCGCAATTTTCAAAATTAACATATTTTTTATTTTAATATTTAACTCAATAAAATTAAATATAAAAATTATCTTAAGTTTTTCAAAAGTGATATTTTAATTTAACATTAAAAATATTAGTATAAAAAATGAAAACACTTCTTTTGAATGCCAAAGTCCGGTTATCAAAAAACAGATTTAATTACTCTGTCGGCTTTGATTCTGAATCCGGAGAGGTCACATTCACAGGAAACCGGTCTGAAACAGAAAAGATTCGGAATGAATATGATGAGATAATTGACTGTTTAGGAAAGCTTGTTATGCCGGCTTTTTATGAGGGGCATTGCCATTTTATAGAAGGTGCATATGTGAATTCATTGCTTGATCTCAGAGATGCTTCTATAAAAAAGGATTTTATTGAAAAAATAAATAAATACAAAAACACTTCAGGTGTAAGTTATATAGAAGGCGGATTTTTTGCTGAGTCAAATTTCAAAGAGGAAATAAAGATAGATATGAATTTTCTTGACAAAATATGTGACGATGTTCCAGTTGTAATTTCAAGATTTGACACACATGCTGCATTCGCGAATTCAAAAGCCTTAGAGGTGTCAGGACTTTTGTCAAAAGAAAGTGAATTTACTTCAGAGGAAATAATTAAAGAAAACGGTGAGGTCACAGGTGAATTAAAGGAGCGTGCACGGGACTTTGTGCTCGATTCGCTGCCAAAACCTAATTTACTAAAACAAACCGAGGTCGCAAAAGAATTGATGGATAGATTTAATTCATACGGCATTACTTCCATTTCAGATATTACACTTGTTCCGGATCTTGAAGTTTACAAAGAACTTTTAAACAGTAATTCACTGAATTTAAATGTAGATGCAAGATTAAATATTCTAGAGTTTAAGAATATTGAAAGGTATAAAGAAGCTTTCAAAAATTATTATCCTCATATCAAATTCAAATCTTTTAAAGCTTTTTATGACGGATCATTATCAAGTAAGACTGCATACATGCATTCAAATTATAAAGGCGAAATTCACAATGGTATCCGAACTGAAATTGTGAACAGCGGTGAATTTAACAAAATATGTAAGGAAATTGATAGAAGCGGTTATCAGCTTTCCGTTCATGCGATCGGAGATAAAGCTGTAACTGATCTGCTTGATTTTAATGAAGAGCTAATTAATGTGAATGGAATAAAAGACAGGAGATTCAGAATTGAACATGCACAGCATATTATTGAAAGTGATTTTGATAGATTTAGGCAGCTAAATGTGACAGCATCTGTTCAGCCGTCGCATCTATTCAGTGATGCAAAAACTGCATCCCAAATATTAGATGATCCTTCCCTGGAACATAATTATGACAAACTGTTCAAAAACGGATCAACTGTTTGCTTTGGTACGGACTTTCCGATAGTAAGTGAAAACCCGTTTGATACAATTTATTATGCAATGACACGAAGGGCAGTTGGTTTTGAAGATGGATTTTATAAGGAAAAAGGGATCTCATTGGATGACTGTTTAGATGCATATACAATAAATAATGCTTATGCTGCATATATGGAAAAAACTCATGGAAAAATTGAGGTTGGTATGAATGCGGATATAATTATTTTGCAAGATGATCTATATGAAATGAATGCTGAAGAAATAAAGAATGCGAAAGTGGAGACGACATATTTTAACGGGAGAAAGATTTATTCTATATAGAAATAATCATTGAGGACTTTTATGCTTCATTTACAAATCTGATATTTATATTATTATCGGATAAGTTTTGCAAACAACTAATTTTGTTAAAGCCTGTAATATTGAAATTTAAGATGCATTTACTTATGGGAAGTAGTTTTTTTGATATAAACCGTTTAAACGGTTTATATCAATCACATACCAAAACTTGCCTAAGCTACCCAACTCTAACATCAAAAATTAATTTCATAGATTGAACTATCCTGTCACCAAATTTTTTAGCACAGAAAATTAATATCTCAATTAGTCTGTCCCAACAATTCACCGGCTTTTTTATATGCATTCAACATATCTATCACACCGCCGGATCTAGATAATCCGGAAAATTCTCTTTTCGAATTTGAATCTTTTACTTTCACCATTAGTCCGTCATATTTTCTTACTGAAGATAAGATCGCTTCCTTTAACTGTACTGCTGTGAGCTGAGGATAGTAAGATTTTAATACCGCTGCCACACCTGTTACTGATGGAGATGCCATACTTGTACCGTCAAGAAATTTATACTTTCCTCCGGGGATCGTAGAGTAGATCTGAACTCCGGGTGCGAATACATCTACCACCTCATCTGAATAATTACTAAATGCTGCTAGCAGATCGAACTTTGAATTCTTATTTTCAGGATCCATATCTTTACTCCATTTTTTCATCCAAGAGCTGGCTCCTACTACGATCATGTTATCAAAATATTTTTTCTCTCCGTTTTCTTCTATATATTTCTTTGGATAATTTACAATATTCTTTACATCATCTCCTTCATTTCCTGCTGAAATTACAAACAATACTCCTCTTTCTTCTGCATATTTAATTGCATCTACTACATAATCCGGATCCGGTGAGAAATATTTCCCGGCAGACATATTAATAATACTTGCGCCGTTATCTACTGCATACCTAATCGCATTTCCTACATCCTTATCTCTTTCATCTCCTTCATTAGGAACTGCTTTAAGAAACATTATCTTAGCATATGGTGCATGACCTGTCTTACGTGAAGCAACTACTCCAGATACATGCGTTCCGTGCTCTTCTGTTTTCTCAGTCACATCATTATTTCCATAATTTGTCTCATCTAATTTTAAAGGATCATCACCGATTAATTCACTTACATCTACTGAATCAAAAAGTACTTTACTTTTTAACTCATACTCATCCGTAACTTTCGCAAGATCTTCTTTTTCCATTCCAAACAGAAGATATACTCCGAGAATGATCGACGCTGCATCACTTATCTTTCCTTCAGGGAATGACATTGAAATACCCTGTAGTTTTTTTGGATCAGTTGTAATATTATTTTTTCTCAAAACGTCTTCAGCAGCTTCCATTTCTATAAGTGTTTCATTTAATCCTTTGTATGTAGCAATAATTTCATCCTGCTTTTCCTCATATTCTTCTTTCACTTTTTTAAAATAAGGATCTGAAGCCGGTGTGTTCAGTTTTTTCAATCTAAAATATTCTCTTGAAGATTCATAAGGAAGATATTTTGCATTCCCAAGGAAATTCCATCCGTTGAAATCATCCACATATCCGTTTTCGTCATCATCAACACCGCTTACTCCATTCACTTCTGCTAAATTCTGCCATGCATTATCTTTTAGATCAGGATGATCAATATCAAATCCCGAATCTATCACTGCAACAATTACATCACTTCTTACAGGTTCAGGGGAAAGTGTTTTAAGATATTTGTAAAATGCTTTTGTTCGTGTCCCTTCATAACCATCAATATCAGGATCAAGCTGAGTCCAGTCCGGGAGTTCTTTACCGGTATTTTTATAATTGCTTAATAATTTTATTAATTGACTTTCATAGTTTTGGGTAACAGCATCGGAAATTATATTTGAGTTATTGTCCGGCGAGTCAAAACTAAGAAATGGAATTAAAACAAATAACATTAACACAGATATAAATAATCTGTTAACTTTACTTTGTATTTTCATATAACTAATAGCTTTAAATTTATATATTGAAGTCTAATTTATGTATTACGGCTAACATTTAGAAGTCTCAAATAATTACAATCTATCAATTTACCCTATTAACCCTATATGTCTGACCATTATGACATCTATCTGAAATTCAAAAAGAAGATAGATGATATTTTATTTAACATGATCAATGAAGAACAGCCGGTGACTTTGTACGAGCCGATTAAATATCTTTTGAGCAGCGGTGGTAAAAGGATCCGTCCTATGCTTGTTATTTTTTCATGTGAGGCGGCGGGAGGTGATCCCGAGAAATCTATAAATGCTGCTGTCGCTATTGAGTTGCTGCACAACTTTACACTCGTGCATGACGACATTATGGACAATGCTGACACCCGCAGGAATCTTCAGACGATTCATAAAAAGTGGAATGAGAACGTAGCAATTCTTACAGGTGATCACTTGATCGGACTTGCTTTTAAATATCTTTTTAAAACGGATACTCAAAGACTTAAAGAAACTGCGGATTCATTTACCGAAGGCATTATAGAAGTCTGCGAAGGGCAAAGTTTTGACAAGGAATTTGAAGAAAGAAATGATGTAACACTAGATGAATATATTATGATGATAAATAAAAAAACAGCAAAGATGCTTGAGACCTCTGCTGCTATCGGTGCTTTGACCGGTAATGCTGATACTGATTTGCTTAATAATCTGAAAAACTTTGCCTTGAATATCGGACTTGCTTTTCAGATACAGGATGATATGCTGGATATTATGGCTGATGAATCTGAACTTGGAAAAAAGATCGGAGGAGATATTCTCGAAAGGAAAAAGACTTTTCTTTTAATAAAAGCCATCGAGACAATAAGCAATGAAACTGACAAAAAACTTATAATGGATATTTGTCAAAACTCAGAACTTGAGATCACAAATGAAATTATTGAAAACGTAAAAGAAGTTTATATTAAAAATGGGATAATAGATTTTGCAAAGGATGAGATTTTAAATTATACTTTAAAAGCTGATGAATATCTTAATAATATAAAGGACATTAATTCCCGCAACAGATTAAAATGGTTCTCGGGAATGCTGATGGAAAGAAAGTTTTAAATTAAAATTTTAAACAGAGTTGGAATAATTAATTACTTAACCCGCACAATAATTTAATGCTAGAAAAAGAAGTTACGATTTTAAACAAAGCAGGGATGCACACCAGACCTGCTTCTGCAATTGTAAGAATTGCTGCAAAATACAAAGCCGATTTTTTTATATCCAAAGATAACTACGAAGTGAATGGGAAAAGTATAATTGGAGTGATGACTCTTGCTGCTGAACAAGGTTCTACGCTGATCCTGAGATTTGAAGGCGAAGATGAAGAACAGCTTGCTAATGAAATGCTAGAATTTTTTGAAGACGGTTTCGGAGAAGTAAAATGAATGAGCAAATTAAGGAGATTAGAAGTTTAATCTTTCAGTCTGATCTTTTTAAAAAAATTTCAGACATAAAAGAACTCAATTCAGAAAAATTTTTATTTAGAGGAATTCATGGTTCCCTGGTTTCGCTGGTAAATAACTACCTTTACGCTAAAGTATCAAAGAGATTAATTTTTATTACACATGACGATGACAGACTTTCCAAAATAAAAGACGATACTGAATTTTTACTTGAGTCTGGAAATATCACAGCTTATACAGGAAGATCAAATGAAAGTGACCCTGTTTCAAATCTTCTTATGAATCTTTCAGGTCAGGACGAATTCATTGTATTCATGCATGTCAGCGGTCTTGAGGACAGGACAATTTCAAAAGATAAATTTTTATCCTCAATTATTGAAATTAAAAAGGGAGAGGAATTCAGTTTTGAGAAACTGACTGAACTTCTGATAGAATATAAATTCGAAAAAAAAGATTTTGTAGATGCCGAAGGTGATTTTTCTGTAAGAGGAGGGATCGTAGATATTTTTTCTGAGAATCATGAGACCCCTGTCAGAATTGAATTTTTTGGAGATACTGTAGAATCTATTCGAGAATTTGATCTGAATTCTCAAAGATCAGTAAGAGACGTAGACTCAGTCAAGATTGGTATGAATTTATCTACCGAAGATGATCTTGAAATCCCTTTGACTGAAAATATCACAGATTATTTTCCGGATGATGCGATGCTGATAATTGATCAACCTGAGATTACTTTGAATGAAATTAAAGATGAAAAAGTTTTTTCCATTTTAGATAAACATAAACAAATACACATTACTGCATTTTCAGGAAGTGATCCAAACCAAAGCAGTGAGAATAATTCATCAACTGAAATTAACATTAACTTCAGGTCAAAGACTCAGCCTGATTTTCATTCGAATTTAAAACTACTTTATCAGAATCTCTATGACAATATAAAAAATGGATACAAAGCATTTATTATGACTTCCGATGAAAGGCAGGCAGACAGAATAAAAGAACTTATAGAAGATTTTGAAGACGAATCTGTAATGGAACAGGATGACTTTATTCATAATGAAGATTCAGACTCCGAAAGATCCATGATAACTGTTGACAAAAATTTTACGATAAAAAATAAATTCACTGTCATACCCGAATCTTTTCATTACGGATTTTTATATGATGAATCGAAAATTCTTATTTATACAGAACATCAGATCTTTGGCAGATATTTTAAGCAGATAAAAAAACGGAAGCAGAAATTCAAAGGGCTTACTTTCAATGAACTCAAAGAACTTACTTATGGAGATTTTATTGTTCACAGAGATTTTGGGATCGGAGTCTATTCGGGGTTAAAAAAAATTACAGTAGGAAACAGTCATCAGGAAGTGGCAGTCCTTTCTTATCACGCAAATGATAAACTTTTTCTGAATCTGAACAGCATTAACCTGATCAAGAAATATTCAGGTTCAGAAGGTCATGTGCCTGTGCTGACAAGACTCGGGGGAGGTGAATGGGATAAGCTCAAAGCCCGGACAAAGAAACAGGTGATGGATATTGCAAGAGACCTGATTTTACTTTATGCAAAAAGAAAATCCGAAACCGGTCATAAATTTTCATCAGATACGCATTGGCAAAAAGAGCTTGAAGCAAATTTTATGTATGAAGATACGCCTGACCAGTACAGCGCTACTCTAGATACAAAGACGGACATGGAATCGGAAAACCCAATGGACAGATTAGTTTGCGGAGATGTAGGATTTGGTAAAACGGAAGTGGCTGTCCGAGCGGCTTTTAAAGCTGTTCTCGAAAATAAACAGGTTGCTATTCTTGTACCGACTACTATTCTTGCTGTTCAGCATTACAATACATTCAGAGACAGGCTGGCTTCATTTGCTGTGGAAGTGGATAACATCACAAGACTGAAACCTGCAAAAGAACAGAAAAAAATTCTGGCAAAACTTCTGGAAGGGAAACTAAACATTCTGATTGGTACTCACAGAATTCTTTCAAAGGATATTGCATTCAAAGATCTCGGACTTTTGATAATTGATGAAGAGCAGAGATTTGGTGTGAAGGCAAAGGAAAAGCTCCGAAGTATTAAACCAAATGTAGATACGCTGACATTGACTGCTACACCAATTCCGCGAACTTTAAATTTTTCTTTACTTGGTGCGAGAGATCTTTCCATTATTAATACTCCTCCAAAGAACAGAAAGCCGATCATTACTGAAATTATAAAACTCGACTGGAGTAATATCGCCGGACTGATCAGGACTGAGATTAACAGAAGTGGGCAGGTTTATTTTGTAAATGATAAGATTAAAAATCTTCATCAGCTTGGTGATACTATCAAAACTTATGTACCTGAAGCAAAGATCGGCATTGCTCACGGACAGATGGACGGTAAAGAGCTTGAAGATATTGTAATTAGATTTATTGAAAAAAAATTAAATGTTTTACTTTGTACAAAGATAATTGAATCCGGTCTGGACATTCCAAACGTTAATACTATTATAATAAACAATGCCGATAAATTCGGACTTGCGGAATTGTATCAGCTTCGCGGAAGAGTAGGCAGAAGTGACATTCAGGCATTTTCATATTTGATAGTTCCTCCGGAAGGCAAGATCACAAAGACTGCAATCAAACGACTTCAGGCAATTGAAGAATTTACGGATCTCGGATCAGGATTTAATCTGGCAATGCGTGATATGGAAATCAGAGGTGTTGGTAATTTACTCGGCAAAGCCCAGAGCGGATTTGTACAGGATATGGGATTTGATATGTATATTAGTATTATAGAAGAGGCAGTGCTCGAACTTAAAGAAAATGAATTCAAAGATCTTTTCAAAAGTGAAGCATCACTTAAAAAGATCAATGAAAGTATTGAAAAGAAACTTGAGGAAAAACATTCTTTGATAGAGAATGATATTAATGCACTGATACCAAAGGATTACATAAGCAATGACACAGAGAGGCTGAATATTTACAGAAGACTATACGAAATAAATGATCAGTCAGAACTGGAAAAGATAAGTCTTGAACTTAGAGACAGGTTCGGTGATTATCTGGATGACGTGGAAAATTTACTTAAGATAATTGATCTAAAAATTGCAGCTACAAAACTAGGTCTGGAAAAAGTTGTGATTAGAAATAAAACTATTTCGATTCACTTTCCTCAGGATAAAGACCATGCGATATTTGAAAGCAGTTTTTATGGTGATCTTATTGACAGGATCTCGAATGACCGTTCAAGGAAATATACAATTTCACCTGAGAAAGAGACACTGTTAATTGAAATAAATACAAAAGATACAGATGATAAAGTCAGACTGACTGAAGCAGAGAATTTATTAAAAGGATAAATATCAATTTTATTATCGATACAAATTTATATTATATTTTAACAAATTTTGATCAAACGAAATAAACAAATTAATTTTATTATGGGTAAAACAAAAATTAACTGCCCTAACTGCGGCATAGACATTGATGTGGACGAAGTTTTCAAACAGAAAGCTGAAGAAGATGTTAAAAAGGATTATGATGAAAAACTTTCCAGACAGGTACATCAGCTTAACATAAAGAAAGAAGAAGTCGATGCGGAGAAACTAAGAGTCAAAAAACTTATTGAAGAGCAGGATGATATCATCCGCGGAAAACTTTTACTGGAAAAAGACAAGCTTGTAAAGGAAGCTGAGTTTACAGCTAAAAGAGAGCTTGAGTTTGAAATGATGAAACTCAAACAGGATGTTGATATTAAGTCAAAAGAAAATAAGCAGTATAAAATGAAAGAAGTAGATCTGCTTAATAAGGAAAGAGAGCTGAAAGAAAAAGAAGAGCATATGAAAATCGATATGAAAAAGAAGATGCTCGAAAAAGAGGATGAGATCCGTGAGAAAGCTGTCAAAGCTGAACAGGAAAGAAATGAGATCCGGATAATGGAATATGATAAAGAGCTGGAAGACCAGAAAAAACAGCTTTCAGATTTAAAGAAAAAAGAGATCGAATTTATAAATAAAGAACATGAACTAAAAGACAGAGAAGAACAGTTAAGAATTGACCTGGAAAAACAAATGCTCGACAGAGAAAAAATGATAGAGGAGAAGATTCATAAAAGAGAACAGGAAAAGAGTGAGATAAAGAAAATGGAATTTGAGAAGAGACTGGAAGATCAGAATCAAGAACTGTCAGAGATGAAAAAGAGGGAAGTTGATTTTAAGAATAAAGAAAAGGAGCTTCTTGAGAAAGAAGAACAACATAAATTAGAAATGGAAAAGCAGATGACAGATCAGATAAAGATGGTTGAAGAAAAGACGATTAAAAAGGAACAGGAAAAAAACGAATTAAAGCAAAGAGAATATGAAAAGCAGCTTGATGATCAGAAAAAGATGATCGACGAACTTAAGAAAAAAGCTGAGCAGGGTTCAGTACAGCTTCAGGGTGAAGTTCAGGAACTTGCGATTGAAGATTTTCTGAAGAACACTTTTCCTTTTGATAAAATAATTGAAGTAAAAAAAGGCGAGAAAGGTGCTGATGCTATTCAGATTGTAATAAATAATCTGCAACAGGAATGCGGTAAAATAATTTACGAAAGCAAAAGAACAAAGAATTTCAGCGACAGTTGGATAGAGAAACTTAAAGATGACCAGATCAAGCAGCAGGCGGATATAGCTGTGATAGTTACTGAGACTATGCCAAAGGACATGGACAGATTCGGACAGAAGCAGGGAATATGGATCTGCAGTTTTTCTGAAATAAAAAGTTTGTCACTGGTATTGCGCGAGATGTTGCTTAGAACACATGCTGTAAGATCAGTGAATGTGAATAAAGGCGACAAAATGGAAATGCTTTACAGCTATCTCACGAGCAGTGAATTCAGACAGCAGGTCGAGACTATTGTGGATGGATTTTCTAATATGCAGACCGATCTTAACAGAGAGAAAATTGCAATGGAAAAGATCTGGAGCTCAAGAGAGAAACAGATAAGAAAAGTACTCTTAAGTACTTCTTCAATGTTTGGGTCTATAAAAGGATTGGCAGGAAGTTCGATAGAAGATATAAAGGCACTTGAAATGCCCAGTGATGAATAATATTTCAGTGTGACAAAATAAATTAGCTCTAAATTTAATTCTATTGGTCAGTTTAATTTTTTTTATCAAAATCTATTGATACAGAATTTATACAAAACCTTGCACCTTCAGGTCCCGGACCGTCATCAAACACATGTCCCAGATGAGCATCGCACTTTGCACATCTGACTTCCGTCCTTACCATTCCATGACTTATATCTTCCTCATAAATTACCGAGTCCTCATTCAAAGGCTCAGAATAACTCGGCCAGCCGCATCCCGAATCAAACTTTGAATTAGAGTCAAACAAAAGATTTCCGCAGCAGATGCATTTATAAATTCCATCTTCATCTAAAGTATAATATTTTCCTGTGAATGGTCTCTCAGTTCCTTTTTCACGAGTAACGTGATACTGTTCGGGAGTCAGTTCCTTTTTCCAGTCTTCCTCAGACTTATTGATCTTTTCTGTCATATATTAATAAGTTATAATTGTTTGATTGCTAATTTATGTTATATAATATAATTTAGAAATATTAATTTTAAGCTTAATTTTTGAACAGAGATAAAAAGTCGAATACATCTGAAGCAGATCTGCTTTCACACAACGTTTATAATGACAAAGAATTTGCCGAAAGTTATTCAAATAAAATTGAATATAATTCTCATAATGCTTTATATGAAAGACCTGCGGTTGTTTCATTAATTGAAAATCCTGCGGGTAAAAAAATACTGGATGCCGGTTGCGGACCGGGTGTTCTCAGTTCTGTTTTAGTTGACAAAGGAGCTTCCGTCACTGCTGTAGATTACAGCAGTGAAATGATTCGGCTTACAAATGAACGTATTGAAAATAAAGCACGGGTTTTAGAATTTAATCTGAATGAACCCTTAGATGTTTTCAAAGATGAAGAATTTGATATAATTGTTTCTTCTCTTACCATTCATTATCTGAAAGACCTGAGATTTTTTTTTAGTGAATGTAACAGAATATTAAAAAATGACGGCTACATGGTTTTTTCTACTCATCATCCCTTTATGGATTTTTCATTTCATTCAGATGGCAATTATTTTGAAACTGAATTACTGACAGATGAATGGCCTTCGTATAATATTAAAATGGATTTTTACAGAAGGTCTTTGAGTGAATTATTTAATTTGATAAAGGAATCAGAATTTGTAATAGAAGAGTTAGTTGAGCCATTGCCTGTATCAGAATGCAAGGAAAAATTTCCGGATGCCTACGAGACTCTTACTCATAAGCCGTGGTTCATAATTTTTAAATTAAAAAAAACTACTATATAAATGAAAGCAGGATATTTACAGTTCAAACCCAAATTCGGTGACGTAGATTTTAACATTAAAAAAATTAAATCACTTATCGGAAAAAATAAATTTGATCTGCTTGTATTACCCGAACTTGCGAATTCAGGTTATCTTTTTTCTGATAAAAAAGAACTTGCCGAACTGTCTGAAAAAATTCCAAATGGAAATTTCTGTAAAGCTTTACAGGAAATTTGTAGTAAAAATAAATGCTATATAGTTTCAGGTATTTGCGAAAGATCCGGCAAAAGATTTTACAATTCTTCTATACTCGTTTATCCCGATGGAAAGATCGTGACTTACAGAAAAATTCATTTATTCAATACTGAAAAAAAATGGTTTACGCCGGGTGATATTCCACTTAGGGCAAATGAAATTGTTTTGAAGAGTTCGGAAAAAGTAAAAGTTGGAATGATGATTTGCTTTGACTGGATATTCCCGGAAACTGCTCGGACACTGGCTTTACAGGGAGTACAAATATTATGTCATCCATCAAATCTTGTAATGCAGTATTGTCAGAGAGCAATGTTTACTCGTGCACTCGAAAATCACATCTTTACAATCACTGCAAACAGAATTGGGAAAGACATTAAGAATGACGGTGAAATATCTTTCACAGGTCAGAGCGTAATCGTTTCACCTAAAGGGGAATACATTCACACAGGTTCAAAAAATAAAGAGGAATGTGTGATAGTAAACATTGATCCAGAAATTGCCTCTGATAAATTTATCAATCCTGACAACAATCTTTACAATGACAGAAGAAAGAAACTTTATAAAATACATTAATAATTTATAATTTTTAATATTGCGAGATCTGATTTTATTGCACGGTGCAATTGGTTCAAGTGTACAGCTTGAGAAACTTGCGGACAGTCTTAAAGACAATTTCAATATTACGCTGCTGAATTTTTCCGGGCATGGCGGTAAGGAAATTCCTGATGAACCTTTCAGCATAAAATTATTTGCTGACGATGTTTTGTATATGCTCGACAAAAGCAAAATTGATAAACCTGATGTATTTGGATACAGCATGGGCGGATATGTTGCACTTTATATTGCCCGGCATTTTCCCAACAAGCTCAACAGAATTTTCACACTAGCTACTAAATTCGATTGGAATCCAGAAAACTCTTTAAAAGAATCAAAGATGTTAGATCCTGAAAAAATCTTAGAAAAGCTTCCGGATTTTGCAGAAGAATTGTCAAAACGTCATTTGCCTGCTGACTGGAAAAAAGTACTGCATAAGACTTCTGAGATGATGATTGATATGGGAAATGGAAATAATTTATCCAATTTAAAAAAAGAAGATTTTGCTCTGATAAAAAATGAAGTTAGGATAAGCGTCGGAGACAAAGATAAAATGGTAAGCATTGAAGAAAGTCTGGATGCCTTTAGGAGTTTAGATAATGGTAGTTTTTATGTGATACCTGATACACCACACCCTATTGAGAAAGTTACAATAAAAAGACTTTCAGATGAGATCAAATTATTTTTTACATAAATTTAATTAATTTCAATATTGAAAACTCAATCTAAAGATACTGATCCTGTTACTGAATAATTTTTGATTGAACTGATAAGAGGAAAAAGTATTCAGGAAAAATTTGAAAGTGCTATTTCTTTATCCTCTTTGACAATCAGTTTATCAAAGAGAGCAATTAAAAGAGCGAATGCAGATAAAACACAGGACGAATTAGATGTAATTTTTTTGAGATTACATTATGGAGATCTGATAGCTGATAATTATGAAAAATATATATCTGAAAAATAATATATACGCAAAATGAAAAACTTGATAAAATTTATCTCTTTAAATGGGCAGAAGAATTAAATATTCTGGATTTATTAATTCAGGCATATAAAGAAAGTGAGTAAAAATATTTTAATTGGAAATATAGAATTTACATCTGACCTAAAGCAAATTAATTCTGATATGCTAACAGGTTTTTTTGACGGATGGAATAATCCTCCTGATAAAACTAAACTTCTAAAATTATTGAAAAACAGTGCATTTGTAGTTCTGGCAATTGACAATGGAAAAGTCATTGGATTTATAAATGCAATAAGCGACAAAGTTCTTTCGACTTATATTCCTCTTCTTGAAGTATTAAAAGAGTATCAGGGGAAAGGAATAGGAAGTGAACTTGTCAGAAGAATGCTTGAGCAGTTAAAAGATTTTTATATGATAGATGTAATATGTGATGAAGATCTGCAAAAGTTTTATGAAAAATGTGGATTTGTAAAACATACTGCCATGATTAAAAGAAATTACGATAAACAAAATGGTATATAAAATTATTTTAATATGAAAATTGAAATTGATGGTGAACTTTATCTTGAACTTTTAAATGAATCCCACGCTCCTGAAATTTTTGATCTTACTGAAAAGAACAGAGTCTATCTTGACAAATGGCTTCCGTGGGTAAAATATACAAAATCAAAAGAGGACACATTGATTTTTATAAAAAATTCGACCGAACAGTTCAAAAATAAAACCGGTCTGCAGACTGTGATCAAATATAAAAATCAAATAGCCGGTCTTATCGGTCTTGTAGATGTTAGCTATTTAAGGAATGTAACAGAGATTGGATACTGGCTCGGAGAGGAATTTACAGGTAAAGGGATTATGACAAAATGCTGTAAAGCTTTGACTGATCATACTTTCAGAGAATACAAAGTGAAAAGAATTAACATTATCTGCGATATAAATAACATTGCAAGTCAGAATGTTCCTAAGAGACTCGGATACTTTAATCAGGGGATTTTAAAACATGATAAATACTTTAACGGTGAATATGGAGATCATTTTCATTTTGTGATGTGGAAAAATAATTAATAGTTAGTAGTTAATAGTTAGTAATCAATTATTTTGTTAACTATTAACTGCTAGCTATTAACTTTCTTCAGAGACACTTTTCCGGGTCTTGTTTTATTTAATTCAATAGTTTAAGTTTTAAAAAAACTTAATAAGGAGTAATTATGGAAATCCATTTACCCACTCAAAAGTATGCTTGCTTGCTTGCTTGCTTGCTTGCTTAAACATCAACAATCTTTCTCAATCCTGTAGCAATTCAATATTTTCAAAAAATGATCTTAACAATTTAACGCTTCATAATTCAGGAGGTAATTTATGAAAAAGCTATACAAAGTAATATCATTTTTAGCAATAAGTATTTTATTTTCTTCAAGTACTTTCTCCACACCAATAAACCAGTTCATAAACTCAGTATCCCCTACATTGAATGCAAACAGCGTAGTTAAATCATCCGACATTGTCATTACATTCGAACAAGTCATGAATGGCTCGACAATGACTGCAGCGAATGTAAAAGTCTTTGGATATCAGACTGGACTGATGACTGTCTCATTGGATTTTAATTCAGTTGCAAACACGCTTACTATAAATACTATGGATGAATTCAAGAATGGAGAAAAGATCAGTGTAACTTTGACTTCGGGGATAAAGACTATTTCTAATCAAAGTATCTCTTCTTTTGTATATTCATTTAGGACTAAAGCACTTGGTGGGACTGCTTTCTTTACAAAAACTTCCGGTATATTTTCGACAGCAGATTACATTTTATCCGGAGATGTTGATGGCGACAGTGATTTAGATCTGCTTATTAATGATAAAATTTATAAAAATAATGGAAATGCCGTATTTACTTTATACTCAACATTAAGCTTGTCAGGAATTCCTGTTATGGCTGATTTTGACAATGACGGAGATCTTGATATACAGTCAACATTGAATAATGTAACTTATTTATTTAAAAACAATGGTGATGGTAATTTTATTCAAACTACATCATATCCCGGATTGAACGGATCCATTGGCGATTTAAATGGTGACGGTTTTTTTGATATGGTATATGTTTCTCAACAAACCGGAAATGAAGTAATTATTATAAAAAATTCAAATGGTCATTCTGCTATTGATACAGTTTATCAAATTTCAAATAACTGTAATTCTGTTACAAATTATTCTGATAGAGTTATGATAGACGACTTTAATAATGACGGTTCTTTAGACCTTATCGGAATAAATGGAGTTAGAAGTGGAGGTGGTATTACAGGGTTTGATCTCTGCAGAAGTTTTCATAAGTTCAATAATAATGGTATAGGTAAATTCTCAACTCAATTTTTTTACAATAAACATTCTTCATCTACATCTTCGTTTATACTTTTTTTAAAAGATAGTAAAAGTTTTGATAATAATAATGATGGATATATAGATGTAATTTCATCAGAAGTTATTTTAAATAATCCTGGTAACGGATCATTAATTTTTAATGGAAGCTTCTCAAGTTTCTGGAATTCTATGGATGCAGATTTTAATGGTGATAATTATATTGACTTTTTTGTAAATATCAGAGGGTCAAGTATAATTCAATACATAAATAACGGAGATGGTAGCTTTTCTCAAAATATTCAAAATAATTTAAGTTATGATGCAAGTTCAGCATTTGGAGATTATGATAATGATGGTGATATTGATATTGCAATAAAAGAATATAACACTGGTGAAATTGCTATATTACTCAACGGCGATTCACCTTTACCAGTTGAACTTTCTTCTTTCACATCAAGCATAAATCTAAATTCAGTAAAACTAAACTGGACTACCTCACAGGAACAAAATAATTCAGGTTTTGAAATTCAGAGAACTGAAAATTCAAATGAAGTTCAGGAAGTCTGGAAGAAAGTTGATTTTATAAATGGCACAGGAAATTCAAGTACTGAAAAAAATTATTCTTATGATGATAAAGATCTCGCATCAGGAAAATACAAATACAGACTTAAGCAGATAGACTTTAATGGTAATTTTGAATATCATGAACTTTCAAATGAAGTCGTAATTGGAATTCCCAAAACATCAGAACTTCTCCAAAACTATCCAAACCCATTCAATCCTGTTACATATATTTCATACAGATTATCTGAGAATGGTTTTGTGACTTTGAGAATTTTCGACAACTCAGGCAGAGAAGTAAAGACTCTTGTGAATGAATTTAAACAGGCGGGATATTACACTGACATATTCAACGGAAGTGATCTTGCAAGCGGGGTTTATTTTTATAAATTGAGTTTTGGGGATTTTGTGCAGACGAAAAAATTATCGTTGGTGAAGTAAATAGCTCTTACCCGCAGAGTCCGAAGAGCGCGAGACTCTGCGGAAACGATTTCTCGATGTGCGATTTTTAATTTGCAATTCGTTTCCTGTAATTCGTAATAAAATGAATAATGAGCTTACTTTTTATGAAACTTTTAATTTCTAATTATAACATCTATTTACCCGCAGAGTCCGAAATGCACGTGACTCTGCGGAGACGAAATAGGTATTAGAAATTAATTTATTAACTATTAACTACTAACTATTAACTCATCTTTTAAATTGAAGTTGTTTCGGAATCTAAAGAATAAATCTTTTAGAAATAACTACATGTATTCTAACTTCACATCATCCGTCAGCGGATGCGACTGACATGTAAAGTCATAATAGGAATTCCTTCTACTACCGAACTAATACAGAACTACCCTAACCCTTTCAATCCTGTTACAAATATATCTTACAGACTTTCTGAAAATGGTTTTGTTAGTTTGAGAATTTTTGACAATTCAGGCAGAGAAGTAAAGACTATTGTGAATGAATTTAAAGAAGCTGGATATTACACAAATGTATTCAATGGAAGTGATCTTGCGAGCGGAGTTTATTTTTACAAATTGAGTTTTGGAGATTTTGTGCAGACGAAAAAGTTATCGTTGGTAAAGTAAATAGTCCTTACCCGCAGAGTCCGAAGAGCGCGAGACTCTGCGGAGACGATTTTTTGATGTGCGATTTTTAATTTGTAATTCGTTTCCCGTAATTCGTAATAAAATGAATAATGAGCTTACTTTTTATGAAACTTTTAATTTCTAATTATAACATCTATTTACCCGCAGAGTCCGAAAAGCACGTGACTCAGTGGAGACGAAATAATTAGTAGAAATTTTTTATTAACTATTAACTACTAACTATTAACTCATCTTTTAAAATGAAGTTGTTTCAGAATCTAAAAATAATTCTTTTAGAAATAACTACATGTATTCTAATTTCACATCATCAGTCAGCGGATGCGACTGACATGTAAGTATATATCCGTCATCAATTTCTGAATCCGAAAGTCCTTCACGCTCATCCATTTTCACTTTTCCTGAATAAAGTTTTGCCCGGCAGGTTGTACAGATCCCGCTTCTGCATGAGAATGGCGGATCAAGGTCCTGAGCTATTACAGCATCAAGGATTACTGAACCTTCAGGAACGAACACTTCATGTTCACTGTCATTTAGAATTACTTTAATTTTTCTGTCTTTAATATTTTCTTCATTAACTTCTTCTGTATCTTCTGAAAGTGCAACAGGATTCGGACTCACCGGTGCATCGAAATATTCGATGTGAATTTTTTCCTTTGGGTAATTTTTTTCAATGAGATGATTCTTTACAAGCTCCATCATCTCTCCCGGACCGCAGATAAAGAATTCCTTTTCGAGCTGAACTTTATTATCAGTATCAATTAAAATTTTATCAAGATCTGCCGTGTTAATAAATCCCTTCATCCCATTCCATTCTGCACCTGATTCCATTACAGTATGATTCAGTTTAAATCTGTCACTGTATTTGTTTTGTAGTTCATCTAATTCATCTTTAAACATTATGACATCTTCAGAATTATTTCCATAATAAAGAATCACATGACTTTCCGGCTCTGCATAAAGAACTGATTTGATTATTGAGATTACCGGAGTAATGCCGCTGCCACCTGCAATCATCACATAATTTTTTTTATTCCGTGGATTCAGTTCAGTAAAAAATTTTCCCTGTGGCGGATACGATAATATTGTATCTCCTTCTTTTAAATTGTTAAAAAAGTAATTTGATACAATACCATCCTTTACATTTTTTGATGCTATCTCATAAGTATTTTCAGAATGAGGTGAACTGCATAAAGAATATTCACGACGATAATCCTTGCCGTCAATGCTGATCTGTACTGAGAGAAACTGACCTTGTTTATATTCGAATATCTCTTTTAAAGAAGAAGGAATCTCAAGCTCTATTTTTACAGCCTCTTTATTAAGAAAAGTTTTTTTTGCGACTTTAAGATCGTATAATTTTATGGACATAGAATATTTAGTTATATCTGATTGGTTATTAGAAAAAAATGAATGGTATGACAAGAATAGATTCTACTACAAAAATCCAAGCTCGAGCTTTGCTACTTCACTCATCATACTCTGACCCCACGGCGGATCGAATGTGAGTACGACTTTGCTTTCATTTACCATCGGATGCTCTCTTACTTTCTGCTCGATCTCGCCTGGCAGAATACCTGCAACCGGACATGACGGAGAAGTCAGTGTCATTGTGATAAGTACATCACCATTTAAGGCTGGTACAACATCATAGATCAGACCCAGCTCCCACACGTCCACAGGAATCTCAGGGTCATAACATGTTTTGAGAACTTTTATAACTTCCTCTTTTATTGTCTCGATCTTTAATCTTTCTTTTTCCTTTTTACTTTCTTCAGTTTCTATTTCCTCTTTAAAATCTACAACCTTCACATTTCCATTGTCATCTATTTCTATATCTTTTTTAATTTCTTTCGGATCATTAACAATATCTTTGTTTTCCTGTGAAGTTATTACTTCAGGATTCATATCATTCTCAATATTTCCGGTACCATTCGTATTTTTTAAATCCTTATTTTCTTCTTTCGAAAAAAGTTTTTTTAATTTAGTTAACATTTTGTCCTGAATAAGTTAAAGCAAATTTTTTCATATAATTTATCATAGCTGTCAATCCGTTTGCCCTGTTGGGTGAAAGATGTTCTTTCAGTCCGATCTCATTTATAAAATTCATATCCGCATTTACAATATCCTCAGGTTTATTTCCGGATAATACTTTTATCAGAAGCGAGATAATTCCTTTTGTAATCACAGCATCACTGTCAGCTTTAAAATAAAGCAATCCGTCTTTCATCTCTGCATTCAGCCAGACTTTCGACTGACATCCTTTTACTTCATATGATTCATTCTTAAACTTTTCATCGATCATCGGAAGATTTTTCCCTAGCTCGATAATGTATTCATACTTCATCATCCAGTCTTCAAATAAACTGAAATCTTCTACTATACTTTCTTCTCTTTCTTTTATATTCATATCTTTTATCATAATAACATTGTTTTTACTTTTTCTAAACCTTTTGCCAGCACATCTATTTCTTCCAAAGTATTATACACTGCAAAAGAAGCACGTACAGTTCCGGGAAGTTTAAATCTCTCCTCTATAAGCGGCTGTGTACAATGAAAGCCCGTCCTTACTGCAATGCCGAGATTGTCAAGGATTGAACCTGTATCGTAGGGATGAACGCCATTTATTAAAAAAGATATCACACTTGTTTTATTTTTTGCTGTACCAATAATTCTTATTCCTCCAATGTCTGAAAATAATTTATTCGCATGATCAAGAAGTTCCATTTCAGCATTATGAATATTTTCATGACCGAGACTTTCTATAAAATCAATTGCAGCACCAAGACCTATAGCTCCTGAAATATCCGGAGTTCCTGCTTCAAATTTATAAGGCAGTACATTAAATTCTGTATTTGTATAAGAAACTGATTTGATCATTTCACCGCCGTACTGATAAGGCGGCATTTTCTCAAGATGTTTTTCCTTTCCATATAGAATTCCAATTCCGGTAGGTCCATACATTTTATGACCTGAGAATGCCATGAAATCGCAGTCAAGATCTTTCACGTCCAGCTTCAGATGCGGAGCTGCCTGTGCAGCATCTAAAACTACAGGTATTTTTTGTGAATGAGCGATCTCAATTATTTCCTTTACTGGATTTACTGTTCCAAGTGAATTTGAAATATAAACGACAGAAATTAATTTTGTCTTTTCATTTATCATCTCTTTAAATTCATCTAATCTCAATTCGCCTTCGTCATTAACAGGAATATATTTCAGCTCAGCTTTTTTCTGACTGCAAAGATTCTGCCAGGGAACCATGTTTGAATGATGTTCCATCTGAGAAATAATTATCTCGTCACCTTCCTCTATAATCATATTCCCAAATGTCGATGCAACAAGATTAATTCCTTCCGTTGTACCTTTTACAAATACAATTTCATTTTTACTTTCGGCATTTATAAAATTACGTGCTTTCTCGCGTGAATTTTCATAAGCTTCGGTTGCACGTTCACTTAATGTATGAATGCCTCTGTGAACGTTGCTGTTGATCGTTTCATAATAATCTGAAATTGTATTTATAACTGAAAGTGGCTTTTGAGAAGTTGCAGCGTTATCAAAATAGATAAGTGGCTTTCCGTTTAAAGTCTGATCAAGGATAGGAAATTCTTTTCGGAGATTTATAATGTTAGTATTTGTTTCGGTATTTAAATTTATTGTATCCAATCTATTTTAATAAAATCATTCTTTTAGTTTGTGAAAAATTTTCAGTTTCTAATCTATAAAAATATATCCCGCTTTCATAATTACCTGCATCGAAGCTTACTTCATACTTACCAGGATTTAATTGTCCGTTTACTAATTCAGAAACTTCTTTTCCGAGTAAATTAAATATTTTCAATTTCATTAATGATGTTTTCTGAACATCAAATCCTATCTTAGTAACAGGATTAAACGGATTCGGATAATTTTGACTTAGTTTAAACTCATTCGGCACTTCCGTGCTAACCGTATTTATCCAGGTCGTACCACCGTTTGTAGTTTTGAGAATTAGCCCGGAAATTCCGACTATCCAACCTGTATTTTGATCAAGCATTTCGATATCCAAAAGTTGGTCATTTATATTACTTAATTGCTGAATCCAGTTTATTCCTGCATTTGAAGTATAATATAGATTTCCCTGTTGTCCGCCTATCCACCCAGTTTGGTCATCTATAAAATGCAAAAAAGACATTCCAGTAGGTCGAATCGTTTGTGTCCAGCTACTACCAGCATTTGATGTACTAAAAAGATACGATTGTGCGGGATTAAATCCGTTTGTGCCTAATGCAAATCCGGAAGTTTCGTTTACAAAAAATATATCACTTGCATAATTTCGGTCTAAACCAGTAATAAAAACAATATTCCAATCTGATCCACTATTAGTTGTCTTTAAAATTCTACCTGCTGTTAAGCTTATTTCAGGATTGATAGATTGATAATAAGTACCACTGGCAAAGCCGGTATTTTCATTTACAAACCAAATATTGTTAATAGTTGTTGATGTCGTTAAATTGCCCATATATATCCAGTTATTTCCGGCATCAATTGTTTTATATATATTATTCCATCCACTCCAACCGGTTGTTGAATTTAAGAAATACATCATAAGAACACTATGACTTCCCGAACTATTCCAGTTAATACTGCCATTAGTAGTTTTCAATATCCTTCTACTACTATTTAATTCTGCAATTATAAATCCTGTATCCTGATTAAAAAATTTAATTGAAAATGTATAATTAACATTTAAACCTACCGGAAAATTTTCCCAGTTTAATCCGCTATTCGAAGTTTTAAGGATTGTTCCATTATAACCGCATATAAATCCAAGGTCTGAATCCAAAAAACTAATTCCTGTTAAGGAACTTATACTTCCTGAGTTTTGATGTATCCATCCAGTCTGAGAGAATGAGTTATTCGAAAACAAAATTATAAATAAGAAAATAATTAATATCTTTTCTTTAAAAAATTTCATAAAAACTCTGGTCATATGTAATTAATACTTGAAACCATTAAATTATCTTTATCAATTTTTATTTCAGTTGTTCAGAAAGTTTAGTATCAAGTTTTTCTTCGATCAAATTTCTAAACTCATCAATTCTTATACTGTCTATTACATCACTGACAAATGCCTTTAATAAAAGTTTTTTTGCATCGTTATCCCCTATACCGCGGGATTTAATATAAAACATTTCATTTTCATTAAGCTGTCCTGAAGTCGCTCCGTGACTGCATTTCACATCATCAGCAAAAATTTCAAGCTGAGGCTTTGAATAAATAGTCGCATCATCAGACAGTAAAATATTTCCGTTTGACTGATAAGCATTTGTTTTCTGAGCATCTTCTCTTACCATAATTTTACCATTGAAGACACCTGTTGCATTACCGCCTATTATGCCTTTATATAATTCATTGCTGAAACAGTTCGGCATTTTATGATCGGCAAGAGTATGATTATCTACATGCTGTTTTTCTGAAAGAAGATATAATCCAAAGAAATGTGATTCAGTATTTTCTCCGTCAAATAAAGCATTAAGATCATTTCGTAAGATCGACCCTCCCCAAGAGATTGTTGTATTAGAATAATTGCTGTCCCGCTCCTGATGCACCTGTGTCATTCCGACATGATAACCTTTGCTGTTCTCATTTTGAATTTTATAATGACCTGTCCTTGAATTTTTCCCGCAGAAAATTTCCGTTACCATATTTGAGAAACTGTAATTTTCACCTTTAGAATAATAATCTTCTGCAATTTCAACTTTACTTCCCTCTTCTATAATAAATAAATTTCTTGGTTGTGACATTACATTTTCTTTTTCAGAATCACTCAAGTGAAGAATATGTACAGGCTCTTTCAATTCAGTATTTTTTTTCACGTAAATAAAAGCACCGTCTCCTGAAAAAGCTGTATTCAATGCTACAAGACTTCTGTTTTTATATTCAGCATATTTTGAAAAATGCTTTTCGAATATTTCAGAATACTGTTTTCTGCCTTCATGAATATTTCCGATGAAAATATTTTCATTATTCGAAATTACAGTTGATAATTCACTGCTGAAAATTCCGTTAATGAAAACCAATAAATTAATATTTTCTTTTGCAAATAAATATTTTTCAATATCAGATGCTTTTATCTCAGAAGAAATTTCAAAGGGATAATGAAAGTCATGATCCGTCAAAGGTTTTAGATTGGTATATTTCCACTCTTCCATTTTCTTAACGGGAAATCCAATTTCTTCAAAGACTGCAATTGCATCTTTTCTTATCTGATGAAAATTACCTGACGCTTCGCCGTTAAGTTTGGATTCAAAAGTCTGAAATTCTTTTATAAGCTTTTGCTTAAGATCAGTTTCTGTTATATTTTCTTTTAAATTATTTTCCATTTGTTTAAATAGTTTTTCCTTCTGAATTTAGACTTCAGCGTTTTCCTTAATTTCATTTATAAAATCATAGCCGTTTTCTTCAAGCTCAAGTGCAAGCTCTTTGCCTCCGGACTTTACGATCTTTCCGTCATACATTACATGCACAAAATCAGGTACGATATAATTTAGAAGTCTCTGATAATGTGTAATTACTATAAAAGCATTTTTTTCAGACTTAAGCTGATTGACTCCGTTTGCTACAATTTTCAAAGCATCGATATCCAGTCCTGAATCTGTTTCATCGAGTATAGATAATTTCGGCTCGAGCATTGCAAGCTGAAAAATTTCATTACGTTTTTTCTCTCCTCCTGAAAATCCAACATTTACATATCTGCTGAGCATTGCAGGATCAATCTCTACAAGTTTAGCTTTCTCTTTCATTACTTTGAGAAAATCAACTGATGACATTGGCTCTTCACCTTTGGATTTTCTGATCTCATTAATTGCTGTCTTCAGAAAATTCACATTTGATACACCTGGAATTTCTATCGGATATTGAAACGCAAGGAATATTCCTTCACGTGCTCTTTCTTCGGGATCAAGTTCAAGAAGATCTTTTCCGTCATAGATCACTTCACCTTCAGTTACATCATATCCTTCGCGTCCTGTGAGAACAGAAGCGAGTGTACTTTTTCCTGAACCGTTTGGTCCCATGATCGCATGTATCTCACCGGGTTTTACTGTCAGATTAATTCCTTTAAGGATCTGCTTGTCACCTTCGGAAGTTTCTATCTTTGCTTTTAAGTTTTTTATTTCTAACATTTTTAATTTTATTTATTTTGCCTCTAAGTCTCGAAGACTCAAAGTTTTAATTTTATTTATTTGCCTCTAAGTCTCGAAGACTCAAAGTTTTAATTTTAAATTTTTAATTAATTAAAAATTCCTTTAAAACACATTTAGCTTTGAGTCTTCGAGGCTAATGTGTTAATGTGATTTAATTTTTCATTAAACAATAAATCTTTTAATTCCATTTTTAATCAATGGAACATTAAAATTTATCAGTAGCCCTATATGTTTTTTCGAAAGTTTAAGATGACTTAAAATTTGTGCATCAAATACTGGGTTGTGATCATTCACAGCTTTTAATTCACAAATAATTTTATCTTCAACTAAAACATCAATTCTGAATCCCTCATTAAAAATTAAATCATCTTAAACAATCGGAGTTTTTACCTGTGAAGAAAAATTAATATTTTTTTTCTTCAATTCATGAAAAAAACAAACTTCATAAATCCTTTCAAATAAACCCGGTCCTAATTGAGAATGTACTTTAAAAGCACAATCAACAATTTCTTTTATTAACCCTTCTTCTTCTTCAGAAGGATAATATTTTGCATGCATAGTATCATTAAATTATATTCATCAAATCTCTTTTTAAAATCTTTAAATCTTTGAGCCTTAGAGTCTTCGAGGCAAATTACTTACCCCACACTTCCTTCAAGAGATATTGCCAGCAACTTCTGAGCTTCCACTGCAAACTCCATAGGCAGCTGATTCAATACTTCTTTTGCATAGCCGTTTACGATCAGTGCAACGGCATCTTCCTCGGAAATTCCTCTCTGATTACAATAGAACATTATATCTTCACCGATCTTTGAAGTAGTAGCTTCATGTTCGACATGAGCACCTTTATTTTTTATTTCAAAGTAAGGAAATGTATGAGCACCGCATCTGTCACCCATCAGCAGTGAATCGCACTGCGAAAAATTTCTCGCATTGTCTGCGCGTTTACTTACCTGTACAAGTCCTCTGTAACTGTTCTGACTTTTACCGGCTGAAATTCCTTTTGACACTATACGGCTTTTTGTATTTTTTCCAATGTGCATCATCTTTGTTCCAGTGTCCGCCTGTTGATAATTATTTGTCAGAGCTACAGAATAAAATTCACCAATAGAGTTATCGCCTTTTAAAATCACACTCGGATATTTCCATGTGATAGATGAACCGGTCTCAACCTGTGTCCATGATATCTTCGAATTTTCACCTGCACAGATTCCCCTCTTTGTCACAAAATTATAAATACCGCCTACGCCTTCTTTATTTCCCGGATACCAGTTTTGAACAGTTGAATATTTTATTTCCGCATCTTTCATTGCAACAAGTTCTACTACTGCAGCATGAAGCTGATTCTCATCACGCATCGGAGCAGTGCATCCTTCGAGATAGCTGACATAACTTCCTTCATCTGCAACGATCAAAGTTCTCTCGAACTGACCTGTATTCTCAGCATTGATCCTGAAATAAGTAGATAACTCCATCGGACATCTGACACCTTTTGGAATATAAACAAAAGAGCCGTCAGTAAAGACAGCCGAATTCAGAGCAGCAAAGAAGTTATCAGTCTGAGGCACTACAGATGCTAAATATTTTTTTACAAGTTCGGGATGATTTTCTATTGCTTCACTCATTGAACAAAATATAATTCCAAGTTCACCGAGCTTTTCTTTATAAGTAGTAATAACAGAAACGCTGTCCATTACTGCATCTACGGCAACTCCCGCAAGTATAAGCTGTTCCTCAAGAGGAATGCCGAGTTTATCATAAGTGTTTTTTATCTCAGGATCAAGCTCATCTAGACTTTGTAATTTCTTCTTAGTATGTGGAGCAGCGTAATAAATAATATCATTATAATCTATCGGCGGGTATTTCACATTCGGCCATTTTGGTTCTTTCATTTCCTGCCAGAGCTTGTATGCTTTGAGTCTCCACTCGAGCATAAATTCAGGTTCGTTTTTTTTGTGAGAAATAAATTTTATAATATCTTCATTCAGACCTTTTGGTGCTTTATCCATTTCAAGGTCTGTATAAAATCCATATTTATAATCACTCGAAGTTACTTTTTCGAGAATTTCTGTTTCATTTGACATATTAATTGGTTGTTTCGTGAGATTTTTTAATTAGGACTAAATTAGTCTTATATAATCAAAAAATAAAGGCAGTATTAAAGTAAATTCGGTAATAGTTAACAATTTTCCCTTTTCCAAAATTGTCCATTGAAAAAACTTCAGAAGAGATGGACATGATTATTGAAAATTTTAAAAAAAATTACTCTTAAGTGGTCTATCAAACTATTTGCATCCTAATTCAAAGGTTTTAAAAACTTCATCAATTTTCAAAAAAGAAATTTAAAATTAGGATGAATCATTAGTATGATTTTAATATTTTGATTACTCAATCTGAAATAAATTTATTGGTCATAACTGAAATATCAGGTTTAATAAAAAAGAATAAGAATTTTTTAAAAAACTAAAACATATAAAAATGGAAAATAAAAAGATCATAACTGTCTTTGGTGCAACAGGTGCGCAGGGCGGCGGGCTTGCAAGAGCAATATTAGATGACAAGAATTCTGAGTTTTCAGCACGCGCAGTAACAAGGGATATAAATTCCGATAAAGCAAAAGCGCTTGCGGATCTTGGTGCGGAAGTAGTGTCAGCTGATATTGATGATCCGGAAAGTATTAAGAAAGCACTTGAAAGTGCTTACGGTGCTTTCTTTGTTACATTTTTCTGGGAACATTTTTCAGCAGAAAAAGAATATCAGCAGGTTATGGATTTTGTAAATGCAGCAAAAGAATCGAATCTAAAACATATAATATGGTCAACTCTCGAAGATACAAGAGAGTTAGTGCCTTTAGAGGACGACAGGATGCCGACCCTTCAGGGGAAATACAAAGTCCCGCACTTCGATGGTAAAGGTGCAGCAGATAAACTCTTTACTGAAGCAGGACTTCCTGTGACTTTTTTGAGAACTTCATTTTACTGGGACAACTTGATTTATTTTGGAATGGGACCGAAAAAAGCTGAAGACGGAAATTATTATATTGCATTCCCAATGGATGATAAAAAACTTCCGGGTATGGGAGCTGAAGATATCGGCAGATGCGCTTACGGTATATTCAAAAAGGAAGGAGAAGTGATTGGCAAAACTATTGGTGTCACAGGAGAAAAATTAAGCGGTGCTGAAATGGCGGAAAGACTTTCCAAAGCTCTCGGCATAAATGTAATTTTTAATAATGTAACTCCCGAACAGTTTCGTAACTTTGGTTTTCCGGGTGCTGACGATCTGGGAAACATGTTCCAGTTCAAAAGAGATTTCAATAAAGAATTCAATGAAATCCGAGATGAAGCCTATTCAAAAGAGCTGAATCCTGAGCTGATGGACTTTGATAAATGGCTGTCGGTATATGGCAGTAAAATACCTATTGAATAAT
Source organism: Ignavibacteria bacterium (assembly GCA_049293015.1). GTDB lineage: Bacteria > Bacteroidota > Ignavibacteria > Tepidaquicellales > Tepidaquicellaceae > UBA2330. Next base: position 17,074 of record JBATSB010000084.1, on the reverse strand, counting down.
TGATTGAAGTTTCAAAATTTATAGTAATTCTTTTTGGAATATTTCTGATCTTTGCCGGAATATTGATGCTGTTTGCTCCAATGAAAGTGCAGCAGATCATTGGTAAAGCAGGCAGTACAAATTTTATAAATTACGCTGAGATCACGATTCGGTTGATACCTGCTGCTGCACTTGTGATCTATTCTGATCTTTCAAGATATCCGGATTTGTTTAAAGTGTTTGGGTGGTTTATGATCACTACTTCATTTGTTTTGTATTTTATTCCACCTAAAATGCATCATGCTTTTTCGGTTAAGAGTTCTAAAATATTAAAGCCGTTTTATTTAAAAGTAATATCACCATTTTCAATGTTCATAGGTATATTTATAATTTATTGTGTTTTGGATCAAAATTAATCAAGCATGATAAATCAATGTTCAATGTTCAATGTTCAATGTTCAATGTTCAATGTTCTATGTTCTATGTTCAATGTTCAATGTTCAATGTTCAATGTTCTATGTTCAATGAAAAACATTAATTGTTTATATGGAAAATAAACCTACAGGAAATATAACATTTCTCTTCACTGACATTGAAGGAAGTACAAAGATGTCTCAGGAATTTCCTGATTCATTACCTGCTGCGCTTGGAGTTCATAATAAAATATTACGAGATGCCATCGAATCCAATAACGGATTCATTTTTAAAAATACCGGTGACGGATACTGTGCAGCTTTTCAAAATGCCGGTGATGCTGTCAGGGCAGCTGTTGATATACATTTAAAACTCTCTGATGAGAAATGGGAAGATGCTGTGATCAAAGTGAGAATAGGTATTCATAGCGGAAATGCTGAATGGAACGGAAAAAATTACATGGGTTATATTACTCTGGCCAGAGCTGCACGAGTGATGTCTGCAGCTTATGGTGAGCAGATCATTATTTCAAATAATACTTATGATATGCTCTTTAATAATAGCCTCAAAGACACAAATACTCTAAGTTTTTTAAAAATGGATTCTTCGAGTCTTAGAGACTTTGAGACAGAACATGAAAGTGAAATTTCATTCAGAGATCTTGGTGAACGGAGACTAAAAGATCTGATAAATCCTATTAAGCTTTTTCAGGTAACTGCAACCGGACTGAGAAAAGAATTTCCTCCGTTAAATACACTTGATGCACGTCCGAATAATTTACCAATTCAGCTTACAAGTTTTATCGGCAGAGAAAAGGAAATTAAAGAAATAAAAAAATTAACCGCTGAAAACAGATTAGTATCAATAATCGGACCAGGCGGAATAGGTAAGACCAGACTTTCTTTACAGGCAGCAGCAGAGCTGATCGATCAATATACAAACGGAGTATGGATATCAGAGTTTGCACCGATATCGGATCCTGAATTAATTGCACAGACGACAGCAAAATCCTTAGGAATTAATGAGCAGTCAAATCAGGAAACAATCATTACTCTTATCAACTATCTAAAGGATAAGGAATTACTTTTAATATTAGATAACTGCGAACATTTAGTTGCTGCCTGCGCAGAGCTTGCTGAAAAGCTGTTACAAAATTGTCCAAAACTTAAAATCATTGTTACCAGCAGAGAAGCATTAAGGATCGAAGGTGAACATTTATATAATATAATTTCTTTGTCGCATCCTGAACCAAATGAAGTAAATAGTCCCATTGAATTATCTCAATTTGAAGCAGTAAGATTATTTATTGAAAGAGCTTTGTCAGTCAGCCCCGGATTTAAAATTAATAATGAGAATGCACCTGCACTGGCTCAGATATGTTATCATCTTGACGGAATACCTTTTGCGATCGAGCTTGCCGCAGCAAGGACTAAAATTTTGACGCTTGAAAAGATTTGTGAAAAATTGGATAACAGATTTCAGCTTTTAACCGGAGGTAAACGAACTGCTCTTCCAAGACAGCAGACCTTAAGAGCTATGATAGACTGGAGTTATGATCTACTTTCAGATAAAGAAAAGTTACTGCTTCAGCGTTTATCGGTATTTTCCGGCGGATGGACGATTGATACCGCTGAGCAAATATGCACTGATGAAGAAATTGAAGAATCAGAAATACTGGATTTCAATTCACTTCTCTTAGACAAATCTTTAATTAGCGCTAAAGAAAGTTCAGGATCTATAAGGTTTTTTATGCTGGAAACAATTAAAGAATATACTAAAGAAATGCTTGAAAAAAAGCATGAAGTTTACCGGAAACATTTTTCATATTTTAATGAACTGTGCAATGTAGAAGAAATAAGATCAAAAGGAATGACACAGCTTCAATGGATAAAATTAATGGATACAGAACTTGATAATATCAGAGCAGCAGTTCAATGGGCTGTCGAAAATGATACTGAAGTAGCCTGCAAAATTATTGGTATCCTAGGTTTATTTTATGATATCAAAGGTTACTATATGGAAGGACTTCAGGTAAGTCTGAAAATTTTAAATTCAACATTACCTGTAAAGGAATTGCCAAAAGTAAGAGTTCTATATACAGCGGGATTAATGGCTTCTCATCTTGGGGATTCTGCTGATGCTGAATATTATGCAAAGGAAGGTCTTATAATTGCCAAAAAATATAACGATAAATTTAATATAGCAAGTTGTCTCAATCTTCTCGGATCAAGTATTAATAAAAATCTGGAAAGATCTGCTGAAGCACTTGAATATTTTGAAGAAGCTCTTACTATCTTCAGGGAAGTAAATAATAAAACAGAAATCGGAGTATTGCTTTTTAATATGTCAGCAACAGTAAACATAAAAGGCGATCCAAAATTTGTGTTGAAATATAGAATTGAAGCACTTGAAATTTTTAAAGAATTAGATGATACTCATAATATATGTTTAATTCTTGCAAGTCTTGGAGTATATGAATTCAGAAGAAAAAATTTTGAGCTCGCCAAAACATATTCAGAAGAAAGTCTTGAAATTGCTTATCAGTTTGGTGATAATTTTTTAATTTCAGTTAATTTAGTTAATCTTGGTTGTATTTTTTCAGGTCTAAATCAATATGAGAAAGCTGTTGAATTACTTCAAAGGTCAATTGTAATTATAAAAGAGCACGGATATAAAGATAGTTATCTTGTAGCTTTGATGTATCTTGGAGAAGTCGTATCGAAAACAGGAGATGAGGAAAGAGCTATTGAACTTTTCAATGAATCCATACAGACTGGAAATGAATCTAATAATGATTATTTTCTTGCCAATAATTATTTCAATTTAGGTGTTTCGTATTTTAAATTAAAAGATTATGTAAATTCATTGAGATACTTTAATTTTGTAAAATCCGGTAATGATAATTTTAAATTTAATAGTGGTAATGAACAAATGAAAATTGTTGAGGAGTATATTAGTAAATTGAAAAATATGACATGATGACAATGTTTAATGTTTAATGTTCAATGTTTAATGTTCAATGTTCAATGTTCAATGTTCAATGTTCAATGTTCAATGTTCAATGTTCAATGTTTAATGTTCAATGTTCAATGTTTAATGTTTAATGTTCAATGTTCAATGTTCAATGTTCAATGTTCAATGTTCAATGTTCAATGTTCAATGTTCAATGTTCAATGTTCAATGTTCAATGTTCAATGTTTAATGTTTAATGAAAATCAATAAATGTTTAAATGGAAAATAAACCCAATGGATTTGTAACCTTTCTCTTCACAGACATAGAAGGCAGCACAAAGCTTTCTCAGGAATTTCCTGATACACTTCAGTGTGCTTTGGATATTCATCACAGAATTTTAACAGAAGCAATTCAATCCAATAATGGTTTTGTATTTGAAATAATCGGTGACGCTTTTTGTGCAACTTTTGAAAATGCTGATGATGCAGTGAAAGCTGCAGTCGAAGCTCAGACAAGACTTAGTAAGGAAAAATGGACGGATGCTGTTATAAAAGCAAGAATGGGACTTCACAGCGGCAGTGCTGAATGGAATGGGAAAAGATATATGGGTTACATTACTTTAGCGAGAACTGCACGGGTAATGTCGGCAGCTTTTGGTGAGCAGATAATAATTTCTAATGATACTTATGAAAAATTATCTGTTGTAGAGAATTCCAAAATAAATTTCCGTGATCTGGGTGAGCGGAGATTGAAAGATATAATCAAACCAATAAAACTTTTTCAGGTAATTTCTCCCGGACTCAGGGAAGATTTTCCTCCATTGAAAACCCTTGATGTTCGTCCAAATAATCTACCTGTTCAGCTTACGAGTTTTATCGGCAGGGAAGATGAAATAAGGCATGCAAAAAAACTTTTGAATAGAACGCATTTGTTAACTCTTGTCGGATCAGGTGGAGCAGGGAAAACAAGATTCTCGCTACAGATAGGAGCTGAGGTTATTGATGACTTTGCAAATGGAGTATGGTTTATAGAACTCGCATCTATTAGCGATCCGTTATTACTGGTTCAGGCTGTAATGTCAGCGCTTGGAGTATTAGAAGAACCCAAAAATACGCCAATAGAAACATTGACCGGATTTCTCAAAGACAAGGAAATCCTGATCATACTTGATAACTGTGAACATATGATTAATGCCAGTGCCGGATTAGCTGAAAATTTACTTTCGAAATGTCCAAATCTAAAGATACTGGTAACAAGCCGTGAAGCATTAAAATGTGAGGGTGAACAGATCTACAGGATACCTTCTCTTTCACAACCTGACCCTGAAACGAAAGTCACACCAGAAGAATTAACAAAGTATGAGTCAGTAAGATTATTTATAGAAAGAGCTTTAGCAGTCAATTTTGAATTCATAGTGACAAATGAAAATGCACCTGCACTTGCTGAGATATGTTCAAGACTGGACGGGATCCCGCTTGCAATAGAATTAGCTGCTGCAAGAACAAAGATCTTAACAGTAGAAAAAATATATGAAAGACTTGACGACAGATTCAGTCTGCTGACGGGAGGAAAGAGAACAGCATTGCCAAGACAACAGACTTTAAGATCACTAATAGACTGGAGTTATGATCTACTTTCTGAGAATGAAAAAAAACTTTGGAGCAGATTATCTGTATTCAGAGGGGGCTGGACTTTAGAATCATCAGAAGAAATATGTTCAGATGAAATACCGGATAAATTTGAAATTGTGGAATTACTACAAAATCTGTCAGAGAAATCTATAATTATTTTTGACAGTGTAATTGAACGATACCGTATGCTTGAGACGATAAGGCAATACGGTGATGAAAAATTAAAGATAACAAAAGAATATAAAACTATTACAGAAAAACATTTAAAATATTATACTGAACTTGCGGAAACTGCAGATATAAAATTACAAGGACCTGATATAGTAATCTGGCTAAAAACTCTGGATGAAGAAAAAGGTAATATGGAAAAGGGCTTGATGTATTCAGATGAAATAGGAGATATGTTTACAGAAGCCAGATTAGCAGGAGCATTGGGATATTACTGGGATATACGCGGTCAAATTACAGAAGGAATTCTTCGCTTTGAATTGATCTGTTTAAACATTCCGGAAACAAAAAATCCCACTTACATTAAAATTATATTTCTGAATGGATTACTTACACATAGAAATGGTAAAATTGAAAAAGCAACTAAATATCTTAGAGAGAGTCATGATCAATATGTAAAGTTGAATAACAAACCGGGTATCGGTTCTGCACTAAAGAGTCTTGGAGATATTTTTAGGGATAAAGGAGAATATGACAAGGCAGCAGAAATGTTTAAAGAGAGTTTGGAAATACGCAGGAATATTGAAGATAAAAGAGGAATTGCTGATTCATTAAATGGCTTGGGTAATGTTTCTTTTGATAAAGGCGAATATGCCAAAGCAGCTGACTTGTATGAAGAAAGTCTGGAAATTCGTCGAGTGATAGGTGACAAAAGAGGAATTGCTAATTCTCTTCACTGGCTGGGAAATATCTCTAATTATAAAGGAGAACATAATAAAGCAACCAGCTACTATGGTGAGAGTCTGGCTATACGTCGTGACATTGGAGATATAAGAGGAATTGCCAGTTCTCTGAATAATCTGGGGAATGTATATATAGTAAAAGAGGAATATGAAAATGCAGCTGACTTATATGAGGAAAGTCTAGCTACTTTTCGATGTATTGGAGATAAAAGAGGAATTGCAGATTCTCTCAATGGGCTGGGAAATGTATCATTTGATAAAAGTGATTATGATAAAGCAGGTTGTTTTTATGAAGAGAGTCTTACAATCAAGTATGAAATGGGAGAAAAAAGAGGCATTGCTAATTCTCTCAATAATCTGGGTAATGTCTTTTATCATAAGGGAGAATACGACAAAGCTGCCGGCTATTATGAAGATAGCCTTGGGATCAAACGTGACATTGGTGATAAAAGAGGCATTGCTAATTCTCTCAATGGGCTGGGAAATGTATCTTACTTTAAAGGCGATTATGATAAAGCTAACGGCTTTTATAAAGAGGGTCTGAAAATCAGTCGTGAGATAGATTATAAAATGGCAATTGAGGATTCCCTAAAAAATCTGGGAGCTGTTTCACTAAAAAAAGGTGAATATGACAAAGCACAGAAATATTTTCAGGAAATTCTGTCTCATAATATTGTTTTAGGAAATAAAAAAAAAATTACAGATTTCTTATTAAGAATTATTGATCTGTGTTTGAAAAAAAAATCCGGTGTTTCAATTATTAAACTGTTAGGTTTTTTAAATCATTTTTCAAAATCAAACAAAATTATTTTTGAAAAGCCGGAACAAAAAGTTTTCGATGAGTCAGTTTCGAAGTTGAAAGAAGATATTGGTGAAGAAGAATTTTTAAGGAGTTTTGAGAAAGGGAAATCAATGACACTGGAAGAATCAGTTGATTTAATTTTAAATATTAAATTGTAAATGTTTAATAATATACCAACAGGCTCAGTTACTTTCCTCTTCACTGACATCGAAGGCAGTACAAAGCTTTCTCAGGAATTTCCTGATACGCTGCCAGCTGCACTTGAAGTTCATAATGCAATATTGCGAGATGCCATTGAATCCAATAACGGATTTGTATTTAAAAATACCGGTGACGGATTCTGTGCTTCATTTGAAAATGCATCTGATGCTGTCAAAGCAGCTTTTGATGCGCAGTTGGGAATTGCAAATGAGAAATGGACTGATGCAGTCATCAAAGTCAGAATGGGAGTTCACAGCGGGAATGCTGAATGGAACGGGAAAATGTATATGGGATATATTACACTTGCAAGAGCTGCAAGAGTAATGTCAACGGCTTACGGAGAGCAGATCATTATTTCAAATGATACATATGAAATGCTCTTTAATAATAACCTCAAAGACCCAAAGACTCTAAGTTTTTTGAATATGGATTCTTCGAGTCTTATAGACTTTGAGGCAGAGAATAAAAATGAAATTTCATTCAGAGATCTTGGAGATAGAAGATTAAAAGATGTTATCAAACCCATAAAACTTTTTCAGGTCAATGCTCCCGGACTAAGAAAAGATTTTCCTCCGTTAAAAACTCTAGATGCTCGTCCGAATAATCTGCCTGTTCAGCTGACTAGTTTTATCGGCAGAGAAAAAGAGTTGAAGCAGGTAAAGGATTTATTATCGCAAACTCATTTACTGACACTTTTAGGTTCAGGCGGTGCAGGGAAATCCAGATTATCTTTACAGACCGGCGCTGATGTCATAGATGACTTTGCAAACGGAGTATGGTTTGTAGAACTGGCAGCTGTAAGCGAACCAAAGTTATTGATCCAGACAGTTATGTCAGCAATTGGAATTTTAGAGAATCCGAAAGAATCTCCTGAGGCGACACTGACAGGATATCTGAAGGACAGGGAAATTCTGATAATACTTGATAACTGTGAACATATGATAGATGTATGCGCAGAATTTACAGAAAATCTACTTTCAATTTGTCCAAAGCTAAAGGTCATGTCAACAAGCCGTGAAGCTTTAAAAAGCTCCGGGGAACAGATATACAAAATCCCTTCTCTCTCTCATCCCAATCCTGAAGTGAAAGATACACCTGAACAATTGATACAGTATGAGTCTGTAAGATTATTTATAGAGAGAGCATTGGCAGTCAATACTGAATTTAGAGTGACAATTGAAAATACTCCTGCCCTTGCTGAGATCTGTTCAAGACTTGACGGGATACCGCTTGCTATAGAACTCGCTGCAGCAAGAACAAAGATTATGTCGGTTGAGAAAATTCATGAGAGACTTGATGACAGATTCAGACTGCTGACAGGAGGAAAGAGAACAGCACTTCCGAGACAGCAGACTTTAAGATCACTGATTGACTGGAGCTATGATCTTCTTTCAGAAAACGAAAAGATACTTTGGAACAGATTATCTGTATTCAGAAGTGGATGGATTTTAGAAGCAGCCGAAGATATATGTTCGGATGATATATTAGATAAATATGAAATTATAGAATACTTACAAAATCTGTCTGAGAAATCCATAATAATTTTTGATAATGCAAATGAACGATACCGGATGCTTGAGACTATAAGACAATATGGAAATGAAAAATTATTAAACGCCGGCGAACACAGTAACATTTCCGAAAAGCATTTAAAGTATTATACTGAGCTGGCAGAAACCGCTGATCTGAAATTGCAGGGTCCTGAAATAGTAAAATGGTTAAAGATTTTAGATGAAGAAAAAGGGAATTTAGAAATGGGTTTAAAATTTTCCGGAGATACGGGAGACATAAATAAAGAAGCAGGGTTAGCAGGAGCATTGGGATATTACTGGGAAATACGAGGACAATTTACTGAAGGTATTCTCCGTTTTCAAAAAATTCATTTGAATATTCCGGAAACAATGAATGCCTGCTTTACTAAAATTTTATTACTGATCGGAATATTTGAATATAATAAAGGTGAAATTGAAAAGGCAGAGAAAGTTCTTCAAGAGTGTCATGATCTCTATATTAATCTTAATGACAAAAAAGGTATAGGCTCTTCTTTAAATTTTCTTGGACATATTTTAAAAGTGAAAGGAGAATATGAACAAGCAGTCGGCTTTTTTAAAAAGAGTCTGTCAATCAGTCGTGATACAGGAGATAAAATTGGAACTGCAAATAGTCTGAATAATCTTGGAATTATTTCTTTTGATAAAAGTGATTTTGGCAAATCAACTGACTTATTTGAAGAGAGTCTTTCTATCAGTCGAGTTACCGGAGATAAAAGAGGAATTGCTAAATGTCTGAGTAATCTGGGTATTGTATCTATAAAAAAAAGGAAATATGATAAAGCAGTTGACTTAATTGAAGAGAGTCTGTTAATCCGTCGTGATACCGGAGATAAAAGAGGAATTGCAATTTGTCTGAGTAATCTTGGAATTATTTTTATAAATAAAGAAGAATTTGACAAAGCAACTGACTTATATGAAGAGAGTTTGACAATCTGTCATGATATAGGAGATAAAAGAGGAATTGCCGGTTCTCTAAATAATCTGGGATTTATGTCTTTGGAAAAGAAAGAATATGACAAAGCCGATGGCTTATTTCAAAAGAGTCTTTCAATCAGCCGTGATATAGGAGATAAAACCGGAATTGCTAATTCTCTCATTGGATTGGGTAAAATCTCTTTCTTTAAAAAAGAATATGACAAAGCAAAAGAATTCTATCAGGAAAGTCTATCTCAATGTATAATTTTAGGGAATAAATATGAAATTGCACAAAATTTTATAAGATTAATTGATGTTCATATCAAATTAAAATCAGATCTGCCATTAACGAAGTTACTTGGTTTTATAAAAGAATTTTCTGAATCACATAATTATATTTTCACTGAATCAGATCAAAAAGTGTTTGATGATTCGGTGATGTATCTGAAAAAGAATATGACTGATGATGAATATTTAAAAAGTTTTGAGAAAGGGAGATCGATGACACCGGAAGAAGCGGTTGATTTAATTTTTTTTAAAAAATAGTTAATTATTAAACCAACCTTTGGATCTCTCAAAAAAAGAACATTGAAAATCTATCTATATTAAAACCATTTTTTGACGGCAGTATGAAAACACAACTCTGAATAAACAACTCAGTCCAAAGCGATTTGAAAAATCTTTTTTAAAAATATCAAATGAATTTTATTAATAAATATTAAAGTCCATTTTACTATCTAAAACCCACCAAACCCTCTACTTGGCAGACCTTTCTCAAAACAGCATTTTTAATACTAAGACTTCAAGACACGAAGAAAAAAACTTTTAAGATTAAATGCTTTGTGCCTCTGTTTTGATATCTTCTATATAACTTGAAAGTTATTTTTGTCAAAACATAGTGCAAGCCCTATCTGGATACTTAGAGATAATTATTATAATTATATTTTGAAACACTTTCTTGGCAAGGGAAGGGGGGTGGCCAATGCCATTAAGTTAAGGACGAAGTATCGTTGCTATCAGCAAACCCCTCCCAGCCTCCCTTTTGAAAAAAGGGAAGGAGTCTGAACTTTTAAATTAAAAATTTATATTAATCAAATTATATTTAAAAAATCCCTTAACTTTATGGCATTGGTGGCGGGGTAAATTGTATAAATAAATAAACTCAATGATCTATGCATATTTTGTCAGAATTTAGTCATTATATAAATTGTATTGGACAACATTGATGAATATATTTTTATATAAAAATACATGATTGGTTTTTGATTTTTTTTTGTTTAAGTTGTAATTTGAAATTTACTTAAATTGAACAGGACTTTTTATAAAATTAATATAAAAGGAGACAGATCCGAATAATTATTTTTCTGTTGAATACTATTAAGATGATTTGATAAATGATATATCTGATAATTTTAGAATAAGCTCCTTGCAATTATATCAGCAATACCAAGATCATTTATAAATCTAACTTAAAAAAAGTTATGAAAAGTCTTTTATCAATTTTAGTTATCACAATTTTTCTATTCTTATCTTCTTCAAAAACTTTTGCGCAAATTACTGTTACAAGCTCTATTGGGCTTGACGGAAACTATACAACATTAACCGGTGCCGGCGGCGTATTTGAGACATTCAATTCAGGTCCGGCGCAGACAAGTGCTTTTATAAGAGTTAAAATAAATGCCAACATCACCGAATCCGGAGCAAATGCACTTAATGAAGGAACTTGGGCAGGATTTCAAATATCATCTACTAATGTTTATACAATTTCCGGAACAGTGGACGGAGCTCCGCTTATAGATCTGAATGGTGCAGATAGTGTGTATATAAATGGATTTGTAGAAGATATTGGTATCGGCTTGACAATTTCAAATCTGAGTACATCTTCATTAGCAGGGACATCCACTATCAGGCTGAAAAATGGAGCAACTACCAATGAAATAATATTTTGTAATGTGCTGGGTTCGTCTCAGACTGCCTTGAATACTGAGGGCGGGACTATAGTTATTGGAACTGATGTCATAACTCCTTTTGGAAATGATTATAACAGAATTTATCAAAATTACATCGGACCAGCAACTTCCTCACTTCCCGTAAAAGCAATTATGGGTCTGGGAAGTTTTAATACTGCTGCAATTCGAAATGACAATAATTTTTTTGAAAACAATAATATATATGACTTTTTTGGAAGCGGTGCCGTCAGCACATCCGGTATAAATGTGCTTGCCGGTAATAATGCATGGGTAATTGCCGGGAATAAAATTTATCAGACAGCGCCTAGAGTCTTTACAAGCGCAGCTTTAAGATATTCAGGAATCACATTAAACAATGCGCAGGCAAGTCTCCCGGGATATTATACTGTTTCAGAAAATGTAATTGGTTTCGGAAGTGATGTAGCAACAGGAATTACAGCAATTTCCGGCTCATCAAATGAATTCAGGGGAATTGATGTCGCAAGTGTAAATACAGCAGCGTTGACTAGTATTTACTATAACACCATTTCGGGAATTACACAAACTTCCAGCCGCTCAGATATAGTTCCCGGCTCTTCGCCTTTTATAGGGATTGCCATGGGTACAGATGGTGGCTATATAAACGCCACTATTAACAAAATTGGCAGTCTAACCGGATCTACAACAATTGCTTTAACTTTGACATCTACTATTGCAGGGACAGCTCCGGTTATAGGAATTTATAATTCCAGTACATCGGACACAGAAATTTCAAGTAATGAAATAGGTTATATTTCTATAGCCGGGTCAGGCGGAATGACAGGATTCAGAGGTATTTTGGTAAATACCGATAACGCTGTCCTTGCTAATGTACAGGGCAATACAATATCAAACATATCCAATTCGAAAATCGGTAATTATGTAATGAATGGAATACAGTGCATTTTGCCGGATGTTCTGATCATTCATAATATTGTACGGAATTTTACCGGAGGCGCAAATGGGGCTGCTGTCGTGATGTCAGGTATCATAGCAAACGGCAGTACCGGAGATAATATTGTAGAGAAAAATCAGGTTTATAATTTAGTAAATACTGTAACCGGAGGTTTTGTAGGCGCAATTTACGGAATCGATCTGACATTTCCTGAGACTATAAATGAAGTTAAACAGAATGTTGTTTATGCTTTAGAAGCAGTTACAACTTTTATAAATTATCAGTTAATTGGAATGGTAAGAAATGCGGGAGGTAACGCAAGGGTTTATAATAATATGATAAGTCTTGGTCTGAGAACTAACGGTTCATCTATAACTACAGGGTTTTCGATCATTGGAATAAGAGATAATACAGGAGGTAGTGGATCATGGAATTATTATTATAATACTGTCTATATAGGAGGATCAGGTGTTGCCGCACCTGGTAATAATTCTTACGCCTTACTTAGCAATGTAGTAAACAATCCCAGAGATTTTAAAAATAACATTCTCATAAATGTCCGCGGAAATTTAGTCTCAGGCGGAGCTGAACATTTTGCATACAGACTCAGCGGAGTTGGCGTAAATCCTGCCGGACTTACATCAAATTTCAATAACCTATATGCTTCAGGAACTGACGGGGTACTTGGATTTTATGATGCGGTTATAAGAACTAATCTTGCAAACTGGCAGCTTGCTACAGGTCAGGATGGAAATTCGAGTTCGGTGTCAGTAAACTTTGTAGATCCGGCAAACGGCAATCTGCGTCTTGCAGGACCTTCAGTCGGAGATGAAACTCTTATTGGAATGCCTATTCCCGGTATTTATACCGATATTGATAAGCAATTAAGAGATCTAATTTATCCTTATATGGGAGCTAATGAAGGAGTAATAGTACTTCCTGTAGAACTAACATCGTTCACATCTTCAGTAATCAACAGTGTTGTTGTATTGAATTGGGGAACATCATCTGAGCTTAACAATTCAGGATTTGATATAGAACGATCAGACGTCAAAGGTCAGACGTCAAAGGTATGGACTAAAATTGGAAGTGTAACAGGTAACGGAACTTCTACTGTTGGTCATAACTATTCTTACACCGACAGAAACTTGTCTTCAGGAACTTACAGCTACAGATTGAAGCAAATAGACTTCAACGGTAACTTTGAATATTTCAACTTAAGTAATGAAGTTAATATCGGAATCCCGACTAAGTTTGAATTGTCACAAAATTATCCGAATCCTTTCAACCCGTCAACTAAGATCAATTATGACTTGCCGGTTGACGGAAAAGTCAGCCTTATTATATTTGATTTATCGGGTAAGGAAGTAAAGACACTTGTAAATGAAGTAAAGACTGCGGGATATTATACTGTGAATTTTAACGGAGCAAATCTGTCGAGCGGAGTTTATTTCTACAGGATAAATCTGGAAGGACAAGGAATCAGTTTTGCTGAGATTAAGAAGATGACGCTTATTAAGTAATTCAGTAGACAGATATTTATCAAACAGCGGAGATTCCTTTTTGGACTCCGCTGTTTTTTTTATAAATATTATTTACAGTCAGATTCAGTTAGATCAATGGTAATTTTATTATGAGATTCCTGTGAATGTCAGCAAACGATTTAACTACTTTTTATTAATACTTTTAATTCATAATTTTAAAACCAATTTATTAATGTTCAATGTTCAATGTTCAATGTTCAATGTTCAATGTTCAATGTTAAATGTTCAATGTTAAATGTTCAATGTTCAATGTTCAATGTTAAATGTTAAATGTTAAATGTTAAATGTTAAATGTTAAATGTTAAATGTTAAATGTTAAATGTTAAATGTTCAATGTTCAATGTTCAATGTTCAATGTTCAATGTTCAATGTTCAATGTTCAATGTTCAATGTTCAATGTGTAACTATAGATATTAAGCCAAATGGAAAATAATATAAGATTTTATGAAAAATAAACCTACAGGATTAGTTACATTTCTTTTCACCGACATCGAAGGCAGTACAAAGCTGTCTCAGGAATTTCCTGTTACTCTTCAGTCAGCTTTGGAAATTCATCACAGAATTTTACAGAAAGCAATTAAATTCAACAATGGTTTTGTGTTTGAAATTATCGGCGATGCTTTTTGTGCAGCTTTTAAAAATTCTGATGATGCAGTAAGAGCGGCTGTTGATTCTCAAAAAGGTCTTGTCAAAGAGATATGGACGGATGCAGTGATCAAATCAAGAATGGGAATTCACAGTGGTAATGCAGAGTGGAACGGGAAAAATTATAAAGGTTATATTACACTTACGAAGACAGAAAAAATTATGTCAGCTGCTTATGGTGATCAGATAATTATTTCCGGAGATTCATTCGAGCTGATAAAAAAGAATATTTTAATATCTGATCAGAAACTTCTTAATAATGAAGGGGATGAAATTTCATTTACTGATCTTGGTGAAAGAAGATTGAAGGATGTTACAAATTCAATTAAATTACTACAAGTCTCGACTCTCGGACTGAAGGAAGAATTTCCTCCGTTAAAAACTCTTGACTCCAGACCAAATAATCTCCCTGTTCAGCTTACAAGTTTTATCGGCAAAGAAAAAGAAATTAAAATAATAAAAAAATTAATTGCTGTTAACCGTTTAGTGACATTGTTTGGACCGGGTGGAACAGGTAAGACCAGGCTGTCTTTGCAGGTAGCAGCAGAACTCATCGACCGGTTTGAAAACGGTGTTTGGCTGATTGAGCTTGCACCGATATCTGATCCTGAACTTATAGCACAGACAATTGCCAATTCATTAGGAATTAATGAGCAGCCTGATCAGAATACAATTGATACTCTTTATAATTATCTGAAAGATAAAGAACTTTTATTAATTTTAGATAACTGTGAACATTTGGTTACTGCATGTGCAGAGATTACCGAAAAACTATTGCAGCATTGTCCGAAACTTAAGATCATTGCCACAAGCAGAGAAGCCTTCAGGTGTGAAGGTGAGCATACTTATAACGTGACTTCTCTGACTCATCCCGACCCGAATAAAGAAATTTCCTCAGTTGAATTATCACAATTTGAGGCTGTTAAATTATTTATTGAAAGAGCTTTGGAAGTAAACCCCGGATTCAAAGTTAATAATGAAAATGCCCCTGCTCTGGCTCAGATATGTTATCAGCTTGACGGAATTCCGTTTGCGATTGAGCTTGCTGCTGCACGGACAAAGGTTTTACCTGTGGAGAAGATATGTGAAAAATTAGCAGACAGATTTAAATTGCTGACTGGCGGAAGACGTACTGATATTCCCGGACATCAGACTTTAAGAGCTATGATAGACTGGAGTTATGATCTGCTTTCAGAAAAAGAAAAAATTCTTCTGCAGAGATTATCTGTATTTTCCGGAGGCTGGACTTTAGAGGCAGCAGAAAGAATTTGTGAAGATGAAGAAATCGAAGATCTTGAAATTCTGGATCTGAATTCACATCTGCTTGATAAATCTATTATAAGTGCAAAAGAATCATCAGTTGAGATCAGGTTTTTTATGCTTGAATCAATTAAAGAGTATGCAGGGGAAAAGCTTGAAGAAAAAAATAATGTTTGCAGAAGACATTTTGATTATTTCAAGAAATTGTCGGTTTATGAATCATTCAAATCCAAAGGAATGATCCAGCTTCAATGGATCAAACTATTGGATAATGAACTTGATAATTTAAGAGCTGCAATAAAATGGGCTGTAACCAATGATCCCGATGAAGCATGCAATATAGTCAGTTCATCAGGAGAATATTATAAGATCAAAGGTTACTATATTGAAGGATTACAAAATTGTATAAAAATAATTAATTCTTCATTACCTGTTATGGAACAATCAAAAGTAAAACTATTTTATACTGCAGGATTAATGACAGAGAATCTTGGAAATGAATCCGATGCAGAAAATTATGGAAAGGAAGGACTTGCCATAGCAAGAAAATATAACAATAAATTAGAAATTGTAATGTGCCTGAATCTATTTGGGGTCAGCATCAATAAGAATCTGGAAAGAAGAGAGGAAGCTTTGAAATATTTTAGCGAAGCTCTTGCTCTCGCAAGGGAAATAAATGCCAAAGGTGAGATTGGATCAATACTCCTTAATATGACTCCAATATTAAACAACAAAGATAATATCATTGTGGAATATAGAAAGGAAGCACTGAAAATTTTTAAAGAACTTGGTGATACCCGAAATGTATCTTTAATTTTAGCCAGTCTTGGAGTATATGAATACAAGAAGAAAAATATTGAATCCGCATTAGCTTACACTGAAGAAAGCCTTGATATTGCATATGAAATCGGAGATAATTTTTTGATCTCAGTTAACTTAGTAAATCTTGGCTGTATAAATTTAGGTCTGAAGCAATATGATAAAGCAGCCGAATTACTTGAAAGATCAATTGTGATTATCAAAGACAACGGCTATAAAGCAAGCTATCTTGCAGCTTTGATGTATCGTGGCGAAGTTTCATCAAAGTCCGGTGATGATGAAAGAGCGATTGAATTATTTAAGGAATCTATTCAGACAGGTACAGAAATGAATATTGACTATTACCTGTCCAATAATTATTTCAATTTAGGTGTATCGTATTTTAATCTAAAAGATTATGAGAATTCATTATTATATTTTGATCTTTTAAAAGAATGTGCTGACAAATCCATATTTGTTCTGAGTGAAGAAAAATTAAAAATTGCAGAAGAGTATATTGATAAAATAAAAAGTAAGATGTGAGTTTAATAGTTAATAGTTAATAGTTAATAGTTAATAGTTAAT
>JBATSB010000083.1:0-18011 GCA_049293015.1 Ignavibacteria bacterium | reverse complement strand
AATTTGTTTCATAAGGGTTCCTTTCGGTTAAGAAGTTCATATGCTACGAAAGATTTCGTATTACTACGAAAATAATTCGTACTAACTCAAATTGAAAGTGAGCCCTTTTGTTAATTTACCGACGGCGGGAATAGGAGGTTAATGAATCTTCTCCATATTTAGTTTTGGGAAGCATAATATTTTTTATCACCGGAATTCCATCGACCATTTCATAGTCATTTATGATTCCTCTCCATAATCTGTTATCAATATAAGGATCTGGTGTTCTTGTTTGATAAGGAATTAAATCAAATTTACCATTTGAAGCTTCTTCCCAGTATTGCTTCATACTTCCGTAAGCTGTATCACCATGAGAAGCATTATCAGGATGAGCAGTACCATAATAAATTCCTAAAGAGTCAAACAATAAATTCCATCTGTCATAATAACTATATTTAGATGCCTTCATTTCGAATTGTCCGCTTGTGTTTTTAATTACTCCAACTTCCCCGGCTGCGTCTTTATTAGGTACTGAAGCTAATTGCTGATTAGTAAAAGGTTGTTTTAAAACCCCATTATCATTCCACCTGCCGTCAGGGAAATCTACATAAACAACAGCTAATTTTCCTGTTCTTATTTGATTCCACCATGGTTGCATATAATTTGGAATAGTGTCTTGACTAATGTTTTCTGTGTGAAGACATTGAGTTGGCTCTTGAGAAAAAGATATGTTAACTGAAAAAAATACTAAAACTAAAAAATAAAAAAGTGATTTCATTTTAGATCCTTTCTTCCGCTCTACGGATGTTTAATTGAGAAAATATTTTATTTTACAAGAACAAAACTTTTCACAAGTCTTTCCTTTGGGGAAGAAAGAATGTATTGATATACACCTGAACTTAATTCACCTGACTCAAAACTAAATTTATATGTGCCGGGTGACAAGTTATTTTTAAAAATTTCTTTTATTTTCTGACCAAGATTATTATAAACTGAGAGACTGTATTGATCATTAGTATAAATATCAAAACGGAACTGAGTTGTGTTATTAAATGGATTCGGGTAATTCTGAAATAATTTAAATTCACTTGGAATTTCTGTAGATATGTTTTGAATGCTGATTGTAGAATCGGGATTTGAATATGAACGGATGTTGCAGTAAACATCAAGGTCTGAGTTTCTTCTGTCTGACCATACACTGATGATCCTGTCATTCCAGACTGCTATGTCATTATAATATTTTTCAGCAAATATAAATTCTGAAGATAAAAGAAAACCATTACCGGTTAAAACTCCCTGACTATTAATTCTTTGAAAATATGAATCATTTCTATTGCTGAAATAATTATATCCTGATACCATATCACCATTATCTTTTTTAAAAATAACTCCTACAAATTCATCGATTATACTTCCGGCAATATTGAAGTTTTTTCCTTGTCTTGATCCGTCCGGATTGTAAAGCTGACATACTATATTCGATTGTACTTCATTCAAAATAAATTCAGTAAATGAAATACAGAATCTTCCTGAAGTATCAGAAGATATTTTAGCTTCTGATTGTTTATTGTATCTCACCGTATCATCACTGACTTTAATATTGTTTCCCATAGGAGTGCCGTTTTTTGAAAACATCTGCATATAAATGTCTTCCGAGCTTTTAGGTGCAGGCGGGCGGGAATCCTGCCAGGTGATAATAAAGCTTCCATCTTTTCTGACTGTAATATCGGGGTTTTTATGATGAATATCTAAATTGTCATCATTAACTTTTATTTTATTTCCGATCAATTTTCCTGCTGAATCAATTAATTGACAATATATCTGATATTTTAAAGCTGAATTATATTGTTCCCAAACTATTACAAAATTACCAAATGAATCTCCTCCTATAGAAGAAATCATACCGGATGAATCCGAAATAATTATTTCATTGGTTATGGGCAGTCCAGAAGAATTAAATATTTTAAACTTTGTTTGTACGACACTCCATGCCACGATAAAACTTCCATTTTCTCTAACATGTAAAGAAGGGAAAGCCTGGTATTGATCATTATTTATTTGAAAATTATTTCCAATTTTTTGAGCTTTTTGATTATATCTTTGACCTGAAATCCTCGGATTTTCAGATGTTCTACTATCATACCAAACTATTACAAAGTTACCATTTTGATCACTACCTACTTTAGCTGAAAATTGATTATAGCTGGTACTATCATCATTCACACGAAAATCCGATACCAACTGAGCATTAGAATTTTGAAAAAGGAAAGTACTTAGAAAAGTGTAAAAAATTAATGCAAGAAATATTTTTGTTGAAACCTTCATATCTTTGGATATTAATTATCACAATTTAAATCAAATAAATTTTACAAGCAAATCATTATACAAGAACAAAACTTTTCACAAGTCTTTCCTTTCTTTTTTTGATGGGAAGTAAGAATGTCCTGATAAATATCTGTATTTGGATCAACTAATAATAGATATATTTTGGCATGAAAGTTTTACTGTTTACTTAGCATAGTATTTTAGCACCAAAACATTCATTGATATTACCTGCCTGAATGAGTATTTTTGAAGTTATTGTAAAAAATTAATAAATGACACGATTAGAGAAAATCAGGGACAGGTTTGAGCCGCTTGGAGTGGATTCATTTCTTGTAAAAAGTCTTCCTAATATCAGATACATTTCAGGTTTTTCCGGAAGTGCTGCCAATATACTTCTGACTAAGGATAAAAACTATTTTATTTCGGATTTCAGATATAAGACACAGGCTACATTGGAAGTGTATAAGGAATTTGAAGTGATAATTTATACGCAGAATTCGATGGGTTTTCTGAGAGAACTTTCCGAAAAGAATGGTCTAAAGAAAATTGGGTTTGAATCAAACATACTTACATATAATGATTATGAGAATCTCAAAAATGAATTTAGAGAACTGGAATTTATACCTGCTGATTCGCTGATTGAAAATATTGTCATTCAAAAAAATGAAAAGGAAATAGAGCTGACTAAAAAGGCAGTAAAGATAACTGATGATACATTCACTGAACTTCTTAATATTGTTAAGCCCGGGATGACAGAACGAGAAGTCTCTGCTGAAATTTCATTTCTCCAAAAAATATATGGTGCGGATTCGGATTCATTTGAGCCGATAGTTGCATCAGGTGTGAGAAGTGCATTTCCTCATGCAAGACCGACTGATAAAAAAATTGAGAACGGTGAATTGCTTAAGTTAGATTTTGGATGTACAGTCGAGGGAATGAAGTCTGATATGACAAGGACAATTGCGATTGGTGAGATAAGTGATGAATGTATAAAGATCTATAATATTGTAAAAGAAGCACAGCAAAAAGCTCTTGATAAAGTAAAAGCCGGTATCAGTGTAAAAGAAGTTGATGCAGCCGCAAGAGATTTTATAACTGAAAACGGATTTGGCGAAAATTTTGGTCACGGACTCGGTCACGGTCTCGGATACGATATTCATGAAAGACCTTCATTGAATCAGAGAACTGATTACATTCTTGAGAAAAATAATATTATCACTATTGAGCCGGGTATTTATGTAGAAGGTCTTGGCGGAGTCAGGATAGAAGATGATGTGATAGTGAATGAAGACGGTTGTGAAATTTTGAATAAGTCTTCTAAAGAGCTGATCACAATATAAATTGTGTGTGATTTATGATAAAAAGTATTTCCATTTTTAAAAAGATTTGATTTATAAAAAATATATTTGAATAAAGTTTTAATAATATCATACTATTTCCCACCGATGGGAATGGGCGGTGTACAGCGGACACTGAAATTTGCAAAGTATCTGAAAGATTATGGATGGGATCCGGTTGTATTGACGGACAGTCCGAAAAAATATTTTGCAGTGGATGAAAGTCTTTTAAAAGAAGCGATTGCTTGCGGAATCAAGATCGAAAGAACCGGTGAAGACATAAAAAATGTAAAAGATATTGTAATTAAAAATCCGAATGAACGGCTGAGAAAAGTTCGCAGCAGGACTGGACAGTTCTTTCTGATCCCTGACAATAAAAAATACTGGAGAAAAAAAGCATTCAAAAAAGCTGTAGAAGTCTGGGAAAAATATAATGGTTTTGACGTGATCTTTGCCACAGCTCCGCCATATACAGATTTTCTTGTCGGGCAGGATGTGAAGAAAAAATTCAAAGTGCCGCTGGTTATTGATTACAGAGACGCATGGGTTGACAGTCCGGTATTGAATTATTATGCAACGCCTTTTCACAAGATGTCAAATATGAAACTTGAGAAAAATGTTTTGAAGGACGCGAATAAAATTATAACTACAAACAGAAGAGTAAAAGAACTTGTCATTTCCAGATATGGGAATATAGAATACAATGACGTGAAGATAATTCCGCACGGATTTGATCCGGAGGATTTTGAAAATGCTGCTAAAGGAGAACTTCCTGTTACCAATAAAATGAGGATCACTTATTCAGGAAGTTTTTATACAAGGAATCCGAAATATTATCTGGAAGCTATCAATAAATTTTTTATAAAATTTCCAGAGCTAAAATCTGAAATTGAGTTTTGCTTCATTGGTGCAATGTCAAAGGAAAACACTGCTTTGCTCGAAAGTTATAATCTTGGAAAATCGATAAACTTGCTCGGATACATCGAACATATAGAATGTGTGAAATATCTTATTGCATCGGACGTGCTGTTCTTTATGATCAGCAGAGGTGAAAATGATGATGCAGCAATGCCCGGAAAGATCGGTGAATATATCGGCAGCAGAAAAAATATAATTGCATGTATTCCTGAAGGTGTAACAAAAAAGATGCTTGAAAAATATGACGCTATCCGTTTCACTGAAGAAAGTCCTGAAGAATTGATGAAAATTTTTCACGAGTATTATGAGCTTTATAAAAACAATCAGATGCCTGTTGCAAATGAAGAGGTGGTGGAACTGTATAACAGAAAAACTCTTACTTATGAACTGGCTAAGGAATTCAACTTATTAGTTGATATAGAGTAAAGATTTTTTTGAAAAATTTTTATTTTGAATTTTAGGATATATGAAAATCTGAATAAAGTAATCCCCGAAATTATAAACCTGATTTAATTTAATTGAAAATTTTAATAGTCGGAAACGGAGGCAGGGAAAATGCTTTGGCTTATGCCGTTTATAATTCTGATTCATTCAAAAATAATTCAGGAAAGATTTTTATAACAAAAGGAAATCCGGGTTCTGTAAAATATGCTGAAAATATAGACATAGATCCGACTGATCTAAATTCACTTTTGGAATTTGCATTAAAAGAAAAGATCGATCTGACAATTGCCGGATCTGAAACTCCTTTATCTATGGGAATTACAGACCTTTTCAAATCCAAAGGTCTCAGGATCTTCGGTCCTTCTAAAGCTGCTGCTGAAATTGAATCGAGTAAAATATTTTCAAAAGAGCTAATGAAAAATTCAGGAGTCCCGACTGCTGAGTTCAGATCATTTGATGAAAGTAATACAGAAGAAGCTGAAGAATATTTCAGATCATGTAAATATCCTGTAGTAATAAAAGCCGACGGTCTTGCTGCAGGAAAAGGAGTTATCATTGCTGAAGATTTTTCAAAAGCAATGGAGACTGTAAAAGAGTTTACAAAAGGAAATTCATTTGGTACAGCAGGAAATAAATTTATTGCAGAGGAATATCTGAATGGAGAAGAAGTGTCTGTCTTTGCAATTACTGACGGAACAGACCATGTGCTGCTTCCTTTTTCTCAGGATCATAAAAAAATTTCCGAAGGAGAAACAGGAAAAAACACAGGAGGAATGGGAGCTGTCGCGCCAGTGAAAAAATATATGACAGAAGAAATGATTTTGAAAATAAATTCAAAGATCATTGAACCTGTTTTAAAAAAAATGAAAAGTACAGACAGAGAATTTAAAGGATGTCTTTATTGCGGGTTGATGATAGTGAATGATGAACCTTTTGTGATAGAATTTAACTGCAGATTCGGCGACCCGGAAACACAGGCTGTACTACCATTGATGGAATCTGATTTTCTTGAACTTATGTTTGCATCGGCTGATAATAAAATTTCCGAATATGAGTTGAAAATAAAAGATGAATATACATGCTGCGTGGTACTTGCATCTGAAGGCTATCCTGATAAGTATGAAAAAGGAAAGCGGATCTTGGGACTTGAAAATACTGATGAAGAATGTGTTGTATTTCAATCGGGGACTGCAATTGCTTCAGACGGCAAATCAGTATTGACAGACGGTGGAAGAGTATTATCGGTGGTTGGAATTTCTCAAAGTTCTTTATCAGATGCAAAAGATACTGCATACAGAAATGCTGTTCTTATAAAGTTTGAAAACAAGTATTTCAGAAAAGATATCGGTTTCAAACAATTATAAAATATTTTTAAATATATGAAAATTTTAGTAACGGGCGGTACAGGATATATTGGTTCACACACTGTTGTCGAACTTCAGAACGAAGGCTATGAAGTTATCATCATTGATAATCTTTCGAATTCAACGGCTGATGTTGTAGATAGTATAGAAAAAATTTCAGGTGTGAAACCTGATTTTTATAAGATAGATCTTTGTGACAAAACAGCTCTTAGTGATTTTTTTACTGATCAAAAAGATATTACAGCAGTTATCCATTTTGCTGCATTCAAGGCAGTTGGTGAATCGGTCAACGATCCGCTGATGTATTATCACAATAATGTTACTGGTATGATCAATCTTTTACAGGAGATCCAAAAAAACAGTATTAATAAGTTTGTCTATTCATCTTCATGCACAGTTTATGGAGAAGCAGACAAATTGCCTGTTACAGAAAATTCCCCTGTCAAAAAAGCTGAGTCACCATACGGCTTTACAAAGCAGATAGGAGAGCAGATATTATTTGATCTTTCAATTATCTCTGATCTGAATTCTATTATTTTAAGATATTTTAATCCAACCGGTGCGCATGATACTTCACTTATCGGTGAGCTTCCGATTGGTATTCCAAATAATCTTGTGCCTTATATAACACAGACTGCAATTGGCAAAAGGGAAATGCTCACAATAAATGGCAATGATTATGATACACCGGATGGTACAAATATCAGAGATTATATTCATGTAGTAGATCTGGCGAAAGCGCATGTACTTGCATTGAAAAGAATGGAAGATAAAAAAGCTGAAACTCAGATAGAAGTTTTTAATCTTGGAACAGGAAATGGTAACAGTGTGCTTGAAGTTATTAATTCTTTTGAAAATGTAACCGGATTAAAATTAAATTATAAGATCGGACCAAGAAGAGGTGGAGATGTTGTAAGTATTTTTTCCGATACAAAAAAAGCAAATGAAGTTCTCAGATGGAAAGCAGAGAGAGATCTGGACGATATGATGCTGACATCATGGAAATGGCAGCAGAGAATTGGCAAAGATTAATTTTATTAAATAATAAATAATCCGGAACAGAAATTACAAACACATTATGACAGATGAATTCCTTAATAATTTAGTAGATAAGATCAGAGCATCAGACAAGAGATCTATAGCGAAGGCACTTACGATCATTGAAAATGAATCTGAAGGTAATGAAAAATTATTAAAAGGTTTATATAAGTTTACCGGCAAAGCTCACAGGATCGGAATTACAGGACCACCCGGAGCAGGAAAATCTACAGTAACAAATTGTCTTTTAAAGCTGATGAATGAAAGGGGATTGAAAACAGGTGTAATAGCTGTCGATCCTACCAGCCCGTTTACAGGCGGTGCACTGCTTGGTGACAGGATCAGAATGCAGGACTCAGGTCTTCTTGAAAATGTTTTTATCAGATCGATGGCAACCAGAGGAAGTCTCGGCGGATTATG
The DNA here is from genome assembly GCA_049293015.1 of Ignavibacteria bacterium. Lineage (GTDB taxonomy): Bacteria > Bacteroidota > Ignavibacteria > Tepidaquicellales > Tepidaquicellaceae > UBA2330. The sequence goes on along the minus strand of JBATSB010000083.1, from coordinate 10,186 downwards.
TAAAAATGTAGTAGAAGCATGTGATGTACTTGATGCAGCCGGAAAAGATTTTATAATCATTGAAACTGTAGGAGTGGGTCAGTCAGAACTTGACATTGCACAGACTGCAGATACTACTTTGGTTGTACTTGTTCCTGAATCAGGTGATTCGGTACAGGCAATGAAAGCAGGGCTTATGGAAATTGCAGATATCTTTGTATTAAATAAATCTGACAGAGAGGGAGCAGATGCAGTAGCTGCAACAATTAAAAACATCATACATTTGAAACCGCCTACACCGGATAACTGGATAATAGATGTTTTAAAAACTACCGCCAGTAAGAATACAGGTATCGAAGAGTTGTTTAAAAAAATACTTGAACATAAATCGCACCTTCTGAAGTCAGGATATTTAAAAACAAAAAGACAGCAGCAGCTTAAGAAAAAAATAACTGAACTTCTTACAAACAAGCTGACAGTAAGCTTCTGGGGAGAAGACAAGAAAAAATATCTTAATGATAATCTTGATCTGATCTCAGAAAAAAAGTCTGATCCTTATACTTTTGTAGAAGGCTTAATGGATAAAAAGTAATATTAAGTTCAGAATTTGTTTAACATTGATTGGGATAATTATAAGTAAAACAAAAGATATATTTCTGCTAATCGCTATTATAAATTCATTGCTTTTACAAAGCAAAAAAATTAGTTTTACTGTTTCATAAAACCATTTTTTAATTAATATATTAAGGAGCTTTTTTAATTAATGTCTAAACCGAAAGTGCAGCATACAGGTATCATGAACAAGATGCGGGACAAGATGCCGTTGATCATTATTATTTTGATAATAGCATTTCTTGCGACCATTGTGTTTGAATGGGGAATGAATTATATGGGAATAGGAGGACAGAATGAAGCATTTGGAAAGATCAACGACAGTGAAATTTCATATCAGGAATTTGAGAGGATAGTCCAGCAGCAAATAGAGCAACAGAGACAGCAGGATCCGAATACTGACGTAGATGAGGCAAAAATTGCGCAGATAAGAGAACAGGTTTGGAGCAGTCTTGTAAATCAATCTCTAACCAGACAAGCCATTGAAAAATATGGAATTACCGTTTCTGACCGTGAGATATTAGACTGGATATATAACCGTCCGGAAACATTACCTGAACAGATAAAAAGAAATTTCATGGACTCAACCGGTGTGTTTAATGCAGGATTTTATCAGCAGGCACTTGGTATGAAAACAAAGGAAGCAACACAGTTCTGGGGTCAGGTAGAAAATTATGTCAGAGAGACATTACTTTCAGAAAAGCTGCAGGCAATAATTTCAGAAGGAGCTATTGTAACTGAAGGTGATGTACTTCAGAAATATAAAGACGATAATATATTTGCGAATGTTGATTACATTTTATTAGATTATAATACTGTAACGGATTCTTCTTTATTTGCCGTTACAGATGAAGATATGAAGAAATATTATGAAGAGAATAAACTTGATTTCATTCAGAAAGAATCAATGAAATTAAAATATGTAAATTTCCCGGACATGGCGACTCCTGAAGATTCAGTAAATGTCAGGAAAGAATTAGAAAGATACAAAAAGGATCTTGAGACAACTACAATTGAAGATTCATCACTTATAAAATTGGTAAATGAAAATTCATCAATACCATTTAACGGTGAATTTCAAAAGACAAACAGCTTTAAAGCTGGTGCAACGGAATTCTTATTTAAAGCAAATCCGGGAGACATTTCCGATGTGCTGATTACAGAAGATGGATATCAGATCATAAAACTTTTGGATTCAAAAGAGACAGAAGAAGTATATACAAACGCAACTCACATTCTGATTAAGACAGATACTGATTCTGCTGCTGCGTATCAGAAGGCTTTAGATATTTATAACAAAGTCAAAGGCGGTGAGGATATAAAAGAACTTGCATTTGAAGTCTCTGATGATCCATCAGCAAAGCAGAACAAAGGTGATCTTGGATGGTTTGCAAAAGGAGCTATGGTTGCTGAATTTGAAGCTGCTGCAAATAATGCATCTGTTGGTGATGTTGTCGGACCTGTATATACTCAGTTTGGTTTTCATATAATTAAAGTAAACGGCAGAGAGAAAAAAGAATTTAAAATTGCTCAGATCACAAAGCCGGTCGCACCAAGCGGTAGAAGTAAGCAGCTTAACAAGAAAAAAGCAGATGATTTTTATGCTGAACTTGAAAAAGGAAAAGATATAGATACTCTTGCAAAAGAATTAAAACTTCAGATAGCAGAGTCTCAGGATATAAACAGAGACGGGCAGATTCCATTAAGCTCTGCAAATAAGAAAGTCATGAATTTCGGATTTGATGGAAAAGTAAATTCTTATACTGAGCCGGTAAAAATACTTACCGGGTATGCAATTTATAAGATCACAGATAAAAAACCGGAAGGATATCAGAATTTTGATTCAGTGAAAGTAACGATGATTAAGCCAAAAGTAATTAATAATAAAAAGGCGGAAGTATTAACAGGAATTGCAAAGGATATCGAGAGTAAAATTGCAGGCGGAGATATTATGAGTTTAAAAGATCAGTATTCACAATATATTTTTGGTCATACAGACAGTATGAGTGTTTCAAAACCTGAAGGTACAATCGGACTAGACCACGGTGTTTACAGTAATATATTTAAAATGAATCCGGGTGAGATCTCGCAACCTTTAAAAGGACAAAAGGGAGTTATGATAGTAAAATTAAATTCTATAATAGAATTCAATGAACAGGATTATGTTTTGAAAGCTCCGGAAATCCGAAATACTATGTTATCATCCAAGAAACAACAGATCGTAACTGACTGGCTCACGAAAATGCAGGCAGATGCAAAGATCGTTGATAACCGTGATAAATATTATTGATATAAATGGTCAGAAAAAATTGAATTAAACTTTAATTTTAAAAATGTTATTTAAACCCACTATAACTAAACTAGTGGGTTTTTTTTTATGAAGCTAATTCTAAAAATTTTTCCCCTGTTCATTTTATTTATAACGGGAGTATCAAATTCCCAAAGTGAATCAGAAATAACCCTCGGCAGCGGATTTAGTATTAAAACATCAGTAAATTATGTTTCCACTGCAACAATTCAGGTTAATGCTTTTTCAGAAAGCGTTTTCAAAAGAAATAAACTTGAATATGTTACAGGAGGATACGGATATGGCATCCTTCTAAGAAAAAGATTATTCAGAGATGAAATTTCATTTGGGCTGTCTGCAGAATTTGTATCAATTGTGGATGATGAATTGACTCAGACTTTCACTTCTGATTCTGTAACTATCCGAGCAAGAGTCACGGAAAAGCTTACAATGATTCCTATTGAATTAATGGGTTATTTCAATATTCCTGAATTTGCGGAAGACCTGCAGATTTATTTCGGAGGCGGGGTCGGAGTTTATTTTGGAAACAGACAAAGATCGTTGTTAAATATTGAATCTAAAACAATTTCAAAAGAACCCGGATTTAGTCTGGTTGTTTCAAGTGCAATGGAATATTTTTTCAGCAGGAACATATCAGGAGTGTTCGAGGTTAGATTCCGGCAAGGCGAATATCAGGTCAAAAGTGAATTCCTCGTTCCACAGTTTACAATAAATGGAATTTCGTACGAGCTTGAACAAACACTAAATTCTAAAGTTTTCGTAGATGGTTTGAATATAAGTCTTGGTGTTGCATATAATTTTTAAAAAATATTATCCTCATTTATGATAAAATTATTAGCGGTTTTTTTTATTTCTTCTTCGGTATTTTTATTCTCCGGAAATAATGTAAGTTCTCAGTTAACGGGAGATTACACTTCTCAAAGATCTGTCAATAAAATATTTTTAAAAACAAAAAAAGAATTACCTGTTTCAGAAGCAACAGGAGAGATCAGTTTCTATTCAGGGATTTCTTCTCTTGATAAAAAACTCGAAAGTTATAAAGTCGAAAAAGTAAAAAGGGTATTCAAACTGAATAACGGAAGAAAAGATCTGTATGAAAAATTTGAAATGAACAGAATTTATGTTTTATTTTTAAGTGAAGAAAATAAATTTGATATTGAAACAATAGTTTCAAATCTGAATCAGGAAGAAAATGTAGAATATTGTGAACCGGTATCATCCGGCTATGCAGCAGGTGTAAAGGAATTACAGACTAAAAATATTTTTTCTGACAACAGTCCAAATGATGAAATGTTTTATAAGCAGTGGTATCTGCAGAACAATGGTTCTGTTGATCCTACAAGTGGTGGTCTTCCCAAAGTTGGGGCTGACATAAAAATTATTTATGCGTGGGATATAGAAGAAGGCAGTGATGAAGTAGTCGTTGCTATTCTTGATTCAGGTATAAAAGATGATCATCCCGATCTCAAAGACCGGATCTGGATCAACAGCGGAGAGATCGCAAACAACGGAATTGATGATGATTACAACGGATATGTTGATGATATTAAAGGCTGGGATTTCGCTTATGATGACAAACGTCCTGAAGACGGATTTGGACACGGTACTAATATTGCAACTGTGATTGGCGCGAGTACAAATAACCGGATTGGTTTTGCAGGTGTAGATAAGAAATGCAGGATCATGAACTGTAAAAATCTCAACACATATAATAGCGGCGAATATGACTGGTGGTCTGAGTCTATAAAATATGCTGTAGATAATGGAGCAGATATTATCAACATGAGTGAAGGCGGTGATGATTATTCAAAAGTATTAAAGACTGCAATCGAATATGCTGTAGAAAGCGGAGTATTAGTTGTTTCGGCTATGATGAATAAAGGTGATAACAGAAATTATTATCCTGCCGGTTTTGATGGTGTGATGGCAGTTGGAGCTACAGATACAGATGACAAAAGATGCAGAAGATTCTCCTGGGGCGGTGGAAGCTGCTGGGGTGATAATATTTCTGTAGTTGCGCCGGGTAATAAAATTTACGGTTTAGACTATGAGAATATTGACAACTACGAAGTATTCTGGAGTGGAACTTCACAGTCAACTGCAATAGTAAGCGCAATTGCTTCATTACTTCTGGCACAAAATATCAGCCGAAATTCGGATGACTTAAAAAAAATTATCAAATATACATCCAGAGATCTGGTTGGTGATCCGAGAGAGGACACTCCCGGCTGGGATCAGTATTACGGATATGGCAGAGTTGACAGTTTTGCTGCACTTACTTATGAATCTTCTTCAGATCCGGAAAAATTAGAAGAGATCACGAAAGAAAAAAAGAGAAAAGAAATAGAAAGTGTAGAAGAAAATAATAAAAACAATTATAATAAAGATAAGGCTACACCTGAAAACAAAAATAAGGAAGAAGTAAAAAGTAAAAGTGAATATACAGAACCTTCAAAGCCCAAATAAAATAATTTTTAAAGAAACTGTTTATCAATTCGAATTAATATGAATTCTGAATTTACAAAAGAATTATTTTTAAATAAAGGATTGATTGGTAAAATTGATAAAGTAATATATTTAAAAGAATTAGATTCAACAAACAAATATGCAAAGCAATATCTTTCTGAATTTCCTGAAGCAGATAATACTTTAATTTTCACATCCCATCAAACAAACGGTATCGGCAGATTCAACAGGAAATGGTATTCCTCACCTAATGAAAATCTTACATTTACTCTTATTAAAAAATTTAATCTTGCAGTAGATGAAGTTTACAAAGTAAATTTCTATTCTTCTTATATTCTTTATATTACGTTAAATGAAGTTTTTAAAAATGAAAAAGATATGAATTTTATTTTAAAGTGGCCGAATGATCTGCTTCTGAACAATAAAAAAGTATCCGGCTTTTTATTTGAAGTGAAGGACATTAATATAAAAGAAAAAACTTTTATCATCGGCTGTGGTGTGAATGTAAATCAAACAGCTTTTGACAATTCCATTCAGGAAAAAACAACATCTCTCAAACTCAATTCTGAAATAGAATTTTATCCGGAGAATATTCTCAACTCCTATTTGAAAAATTTTTATGAAAAAATCTCAATATTAAATGACAGTAATTATCTTATCGAAAAATGGAGATCTTCTTCTATTCTGTCAGGTAAAATAATTACTTTTAAAAAATATAATGACGGCATTTCAGAATCTGCTACCTTCGAAGGAATAGGGAATGACGGGGCATTATGCCTTCGTGACGGAGAAGGTAAAATAAAAAAATACTACTCTGGAGAGATTACGCTTTCTGTTTAATATTCCAACCCATTATTAATTTTGTTAGAATTTTGTTAGATTAAAATTTATTTTTAATTAAACAAATTTAATACTTATGAACTGATAAATGACTATTGTTTTAATAGACTATTTATTTTATTTTTAGGAAACTTTTTTAATTAACTAAATTTAATAAACTAAAAAAAAATAATGAAAAAATTATTTTCTTTATTATTTGCGTTTTTGATGTTCATTGCTGTGAACATTCAGGCGCAGGTAGCAAATTACACATTTTCACAAACTTCAGTTGCATATTCATCAATTACGGGAACACTTCTGGATTCTTCTACATCTGCATCCGGAGCAACCTCTCTTGATGATGTTCAGTATTTAGGTATACCAGTTGGATTCACTTTTAATTTCAATGGTTTAAATTATACAACTATAAGTTTGAACACAAATGGTCAAATAACTTTTGGCGCAACAGGTCCAGGAACAACTAATTATACTGCTATATCAGGTACAGTAGCATATGACGGTTGTGTAGCTCCGCTGGCAAGAGATCTTCAAGGTATCTTTGGTTTTGCAGCTACTAGAACTCTTGCAAGTACTACTCTGACAGGTGTTACAGATTTCAATGGAATTGTTGTAGGTAAACAATTAATAGGAACCGGAATTGCTGTAGGAACAAGAGTTACAGGTTTTAATATAGGGTTAGGTGAAGTATATATGAGTTTAGCTGCTACTTTAGCCGGTGCTACTACTCTGAACTGTGCTTCTGGTGAGTTAAGATATACAACTACGGGATCTCTTGGATTTCAGATTTTCACATTACAATACAGTAATTTTAAAAGATTCAGTTCTGCAACATTAACAGATAACTTTAACTTTCAGATAAAACTTTACGAAACTTCAAATGTCATTGAAGTTGTATATGGAAATGTTGTTGCTAATTCAACAGCAATTATTCCTCAGGTAGGATTACGAGGATTGACTAATGCAGATTTCAATAACAGATCTACTGCTACAGATTGGAATGCCACAATTTCCGGAGCAACAAATACTGCAACCTGTTCAGTAAGTAATGTTGTATTTCCGGCATCCGGAAAAGTATTCAAGTGGACTCCTTTTGTTTTGTCTGCTAATGATGTAAGAGTAACACAAAATATTCAGCCAATTGGTAGTTATGCTGAAGGTTCACCAGCAATTACACCATCAGTAAAAATTAAAAATTTAGGTACCAATAATCAGACAACTCCATTTTATACTGTATATAAGATTACAGGTCCGGTAGCTTATGCAGACAGTACTGCAGATACAATTGCTTCCGGATATGAGAAAACAATTACATTTCCTTCGAATTTCAGTTTGAATACCGCAGGTTCTTACACAGTAAAATCTTATACAAGATTACCGGGTGATCAAAACCTGAATAACGATACTATTACTTCTTCTTTTGTAGTAGTAGGAACCGGACCGAATTTTGGTGCTGACAGCGGATATTTCTATGCAAATAATCTTGCTACAAATCAGCCTTCATACCCAAAATGGGGATGGAAGGATACAACAGGAAGTAAGAATCTGGTCCTGAATGGAGTTAATCAGGGAACTTTAGTAGGCGGATTAGATGACGGATATTACAGATTAAGTCTTTCAGATGTTTTGACAGCTTTCGGAATAAATCCGGCAAACAAGAAATTAAAACTTAATGGCAACGAATACGATTCTCTGTTTGTAAATACAAACGGTATAATTGGATTGACTGAACAGTACGGAACTTATAGTTTTAATGACTTTAATATAGACGGAGCACAGGTACCACATAATGCAATTCTTGCATTCTGGCATGACATAAATTATGCAACTACCACAGGAGGAACAAACAGGTTAAGTTATAAAGCTGTTGGTAATCAGATAATAGTTACTTATGACAGAGGTGTTTCATTTTCTCCTACAACTGATTGGGTATCATTTCAGGTAGTTATTGAGGTTGTTACAATTGGTACACCAAATTCAAACTGGAGAGTAACTTTTGCCGATACAACAAATCAGAATACAAGTTCATCATTCTTAGCAAACTATAATGCTCAGGTAGCAGCAATTGCACCTGCGGCTACTGTGTTCAGAAATTATATGATGGGATGGACTAGTACAGGTGCTACAGTTTATTCAGGATATGTATCAGCAGGAAATCCATTCCCTGCATCGCCTGTAACTCAGGTAAATGACAACAGCCTGTTATTTCTCAGCGGAAAAGGACTTGCTATAGAATTTGGTCCTAATCAGAATATGCTGAACAAGCATGACGTAGTTTTAGTATGTGTAAGTGTTTCACTTGAAGGTTTACAAAGCAATAACAGAGTAAGGGATACTGTTACAGTAATGTTATATGATGCTACAACGAACCCAAATAATCTCATTCAGTCAACCAAAGTATTCCTTGATTCTGTCAGCAGCGGTGGTATGAGATACGGAAGAAAATATATCGATTATACTGTACTGAAGAGAGGTGCTCCTGTAAGAATTGGAATAAAACACAGAAATTCTATAACTGTTTACAGTGCAAACACCGTGTCAACAATTTCAGATACATTAAAATATGACTTTACGACAAATACAGCCCAGACTTACGGAGGCAACTCAGTTGTAATTAATGGAAAAGCATCTTCATATACAGGTGATGTAAACGGAGATGGGGTTGTCGATGTATCCGACGTAGCAGCTATTGATAATGATGCATATAATTTCGCAGGTGGTCCATATTTAATAACTGATCTAAACTGGGATCAGGTAGTAGATCTTACTGATGCAGGATTTGCAGATAATAATGCATATAACTTTGTATCAGAAGTTAAACCTCCTGGAGTAGTAAGTGCATATGAACTGCCGGTATTTACAGGAAATTATAAAGAATCAAATGAGATCAGAATAATTGCTGATCCAAATGCAGTTCCAAAAATTGATATAAATGCAACAGAAGATTTAAATATCAAAAAAGAAGATTAATCAGAAATACATCCTTTACGGGGCGGGCAATGTCCTGCCCCGCATGGGGTTTCAAAAGGAATGCCGGATAATTTCTATATCTGCATAATTTTTCTGACAGATTTGATTCGGTAGAAAAAGTAACGAACAAACCACGTAATATTTTTTTAATTAAACTAAACAAAACAAAAATGAAAAAAACTTTTAAATTGTTTTCAGTTTTATTTGCTTTGGTTCTATTTACAAATGTTTCATTCTCTCAAATCCCCCAATATACCTTAGAAGTAAAGAATTCTGATATATTAGATCCGAATACTATGGTGTTTGATCTGATATTTACCCATACCAATGCTGATTTATATGAAGTTGCTGGATGGCAGTTCTTTTTCTGGGTACCTGCGACTTTAGGAACTTTCCCTGTCGGATTTGGAGGAAATTCTGCATTTGTTTATGATTCTACCGGCGGAGATGCTGTCTCAGATCTTCCTACCGGATTCAGACCAAGAAATCCAAATGCTGTTGCTTCTTCAAGTAATTCAGTCCCCGGATATGAGATGAGACTAGCAGCCAATTCTCTGCCAGGAGCAGGAAATGGAATTATAATTGCACAAGGTGTACCAACCCTAATCGGCAGATATATAATGAAATCAACATCTCCTATTGATCTGAATGCTTTAATTACTAATCCGTTTATTATCAGAGACAGTTGTGAAACTCCTCTTTCTTTGACACGAACGAAGATCAATTCTTACATCATTACAACAAACACTGAAATTACAAGATGTGCTAATCACAGTGTTGCCGATGGCGGTGCTCTGCCTGTTGAGCTGGCAAGCTTTACTTCTGCAGTTAACAGAAATAATGTAACTCTGAACTGGTCAACTGCTAAAGAGATAAATAACAGTGGTTTTGATATTGAGAGATCAAAAGTCGGAACTTCAGTATGGACTAAAGCCGGAAATATCACAGGCAACGGAACTACCAATGATACAAAAAGCTATGCCTTCACAGAAAGAGTAGAAACAGGAAGTTACA
>JBATSB010000082.1:0-2087 GCA_049293015.1 Ignavibacteria bacterium | reverse complement strand
CAGCAATGCCTGGTCCAAAGAAAAGAGTTCCGCGGCCTTGAATATTTAATAGTCCGTATAAGTTAGATGAACCAGTCTCAAAAGCGACTAATGAACCGCGATCACGTTCTGGCCACTCACCACTGTCTTCGCGGTAGTCTAAGAAACTGGCATTAATTAAGCCAAGTCCACGAGTGTCGGACAAGAATTCAGAGCGATAACCGAATAAGCCACGAGTTGGCATGATAAATTCTAAGAAAACAGTTGTGCCTTCTTTACGCATATCTTTCATTTCCGCATGGCGACTACCCAATTTTTGAATAACCGATCCGGACCATTCTTCTGGAACTTCGATAAAGACTTGTTCAAATGGTACCTGAGTTCGGCCGTTAACATTTTTAGTAATAACTTGAGGTCGAGAAACTTGAAATTCAAAACCTTCGCGACGTAAGCGTTCAATTAAAATTGCTAAATGTAATTCACCCCGACCAGACACTACCCAACCACCGGACGAATGATCTTCAACGCGGAGAGCCATGTCATTTTCTAATTCATTCATTAAGCGTTCTCGGATCTGTCGGGAAGTTGAGAATTTTCCTTCTTTACCGGCGAACGGTGAATCATTTACCGAGAAAACCATTTGGACGGTTGGTTCTTCAATGGTTAAAATCGGTAAGGCCACCGGTGTGTTTGGATCAGCAATTGTTTCGCCAATGTTAATATCGGCGATTCCTGAGATAGCGATAATATCACCGACGTGAGCGTCTTCTGTATCAACCCGTTCAAGACCCTGATAAGTCATAAGTGATACTAATCGATGATTAGTAGTTGAGCCATCATGTTTGATACGGGTTATTTGTTGACCCATTTGTATTTTTCCGTTGTATAAAATGCCAGTGGCAAGACGACCTTTGAATGAATCACCGGAAATTGTAGTTACTAACATTTGTAAAGGTTTAGTAGCATCACCTACTGGTTCAGGAATATGCTTTAGGATCATATCGAAAACTGGTGTGATGTCTTTCATTTCACTTAAATTATCAGATTCACCAGCTAAACCGTTTTTAGCAGAAGCGTAGATAATGGGGAAGTCGATAATTTCATCGGAAGCACCAAGCTCAACGAAAAGGTCAAAAGTTTTATTCAAAGCAAAATCTGTCCGAGCACCTGGTTTATCAATTTTGTTTACAACCACAATAACGCGCAAACCTAGGGCCAAGGCTTTTTTTAAAACAAATCGAGTTTGTGGCATTGGTCCTTCTTTGGCATCAATTAATAGTAAACAACCGTCGGCCATTTTTAGGACGCGTTCAACTTCTCCGCCAAAGTCGGCGTGTCCAGGAGTATCAATAATATTTATTTTAGTTCCTTGATAGACGACTGAAGCGTTTTTAGAGAAAATGGTAATTCCGCGTTCGCGTTCGAGTTCGTTCGAATCCATAATTAAAGTAGAATCAGCGGTCTCTTTATTGAGACGCGTTTCTGACTGTTTTAACAAGGCGTCCACTAAGGTAGTTTTACCATGGTCGACGTGAGCGATAATTGCGATGTTTCTTAGGTTTTTCATATAAAAAAGCTGCCTTGAAGCAGCATATAAACGTAAATGCTAATATGGTATGTATAGCAAAAATAATTAGAAATGTCAAAGATTAGCCTGAAATACCTTGACTTATCAAGGCATTCTTGGTTTAATGTGGAAACAAAAAATTCGTTAATTAAAAAGAGGGTATTAGGATGACTATATCTTTAAGTAAGACAAAAAGTCTAATAGCGACGTTAGACGCCGACGATTATAATATGCTATTAGTTCAAAACAAAGAAATAAAGATTTGTTACAATTATTTAAATTATATATATTTTTCCGTCATTAAAACTGAAGATACACGTAACGAAGAGCACAAAGAATATAAAGAAAATGGAGATTTTGTTTTGAAGCTTTTTGAAAACAAAATCCCAAGTCAGGATTTCTATCCGATGGTAATTACATTGCCAGAAAATAATAAGAATATAGATTGTCTTGTAATTAAATGTCCCGGTAAAAAAATATTTAAAATCGGTATTAATAAAAAGTTCAAAGTCGAATCCATAGTTCAAAAGCCAGTTTCACT
>JBATSB010000081.1:0-26371 GCA_049293015.1 Ignavibacteria bacterium | reverse complement strand
TAGAAACATTAAACCCGGTAGGGGCAATATCTTTAAAGCTTTTGATAAGTGAGTATAAACATGAAACCCCGTAGGGGTGAAAACTTTGTAACAATAAACAATACTGACTTTAAAACCCCGTAGGGGTGAAATCTAATCCGGTAATCAATATGGCAAATACATATACGCAATTCCCAAACACTCATCCCACCCCAAAACAAAATTTCCCAAAAACAGATATATTAAGTTCTTAAAATTCCACTAAAAATTTTGTAAATTAACAGGTTTCTAAAAAAAAATGCGGATTAATTTAAATTCAGTTTATATTGAATTGAATTACTGCATATATATTATACCTTAAATAAAAATAATTTCAGATCACATTTTAATCAATCTAATTCTATTCTAAGATTTAATAATCCAAAAAATGTGATCAACCTAAAATAATAAATGAATAAAAATTTAAAAACAGCCGTTTTTGGCGGAACGGGAATGCTCGGGAGTTCGATAGTAAGGCAGCTTGAGAAAAATGGATACGATAATATTTTATCACCTTCGAGAAAAGACGGATTCGATCTGCTTGTGAAAAAAGACGTTGAAGAATTTTTTGAAAATGAAAAGCCGGATAATGTATATATGGTAGCCGGTCTTGTCGGCGGAATCCTTGCCAACAATACACGTCAGGCAGATTTTCTTTATCAGAATTCGATGATGATACTTAATGTCATCGAAGCACTGAAAAACTATTCTCCTAAAACAAAACTTCTCTACACCGGCTCGACATGCATTTATCCAAAGGAAAATCCACAGCCGATAAATGAGAACAGATTTATGACAGGTCCGCTTGAAGAAACCAATAAAGGTTATGCAGTCGCAAAGGGAATGGGAATTATTGCATGTCAGCTTTACAGACAGCAGTACGGCATCAATGCTGTTGCTGCAATGCCGACCAATCTTTACGGACCAAATGATAATTACGATCTGACCAACAGCCACTTCATCGCTGCAGTGGTGCAGAAATTTGTGAATGCTCATCGTGACGGAACTGAACTTGTATTCTGGGGTAGCGGCAAACCGAGAAGAGAAGCGCTCTATGTCGATGACTGCGCTGATGCATGTATTTATCTTATGGAAAATTATGATAAACCTGAAATTGTAAATATCGGAACAGGATTCGATAACTCCATTAAAGAATATATTGAAATCGCTAAAAAGGTTTTTGAATATACAGGCGAGATAAAATGGGACACAACAAAGCCGGACGGCATGTATGAAAAGCGAACAGATGTTTCATATCTGAAAAGTATAATGCCTGATTACAGTCCGAGAACTTTCGAAGACGGACTTAAGGAAGTCTTGAAAGTTGATTTTGGAGTCGAAGTTTAAAACAATTACAAATTGCAAATTTCAAATTACAAATAATTTTAATCAACCTCAAAGGCTCGAAGACACAAAGCTTTTGCAATTATGAATTTAAAACTTCAAATTACAAATAATTTTACGATGCCTCAAAGACTCGAAGCTTTAGCAATTACGAATTTCAAATTACAAATTACTAATAATTTTTAATAGACTCAAATTTTCGAAGACTCAAAGGTAAAAATAATTACAAATTTCAAATTGCAAATTACAAATAATTTTACGCTATCTCAAAGTTTCAAAGACTTAATGGAAGTTTGTTTTAAATTATTTAACATAGAGTCATTAAGTCTTAGAGCCTTAGAGTCTTTGAGGCAGAGTCTTTGAGGCAGCACATAATATTTTCAATCAATTAATATAAAAATAAGTTGAGCAATAAGAATACAAAATCAGATGCAACAGAAAAGATAGTTTCGCTTTCTAAGAGAAGGGGATTTATATTTCAGTCATCAGAAATATACGGCGGGCTGAACGGATGTTATGATTACGGTCCGCTGGGAGTAGAGCTTTTGAGAAATGTTAAAGACCTGTGGTGGAAAGAGATGACTTATCGAGAGAATGTAGAAGGGATCGATTCATCGATACTAATGCATCCGAGAGTATGGGAAGCGTCAGGACATGTTGAACATTTTTCAGATCCGATGGTGGACTGCAAAGAATGCAAAGGCAGATTCAGAGCGGATCAATTAGAAGAATCGGACTGCGGTAATAAAGGATTCAAAGGGAGAAAGGCAGTGAAATGTTTTGAAGAGGGAAAATTTACTGAGGCGAGAAATTTTAATCTTATGTTCAAGACTCATGTAGGACCATTGGAAGAATCATCAAATGCAGTATTTCTCAGACCTGAGACAGCTCAGGGAATTTATGTAAATTTTAATAACGTAAGAGAATCTTCGAGACAGAAAATTCCATTTGGTATTGCGCAGATAGGTAAGGCATTCCGAAATGAGATCAATACAAAAAATTTCCTGTTCAGGACGAGAGAATTTGAGCAGATGGAAATGCAGTTCTTTGTGAATCCTGCGGAAGATGCAAAGTGGTATGACTACTGGAAAGATCAGAGATACAACTGGTTTATAAAATACGGAATGGATAAGGACAGGATCAAATTTCACGAGCATGAAAAACTTGCGCATTATGCAAAAGCAGCAGTGGATATTGAATATGAATTTCCATTTGGATGGGGAGAGATTGAAGGCATTCACAACAGAACGGATTTTGATCTGAAGAGACATACAGAATTTTCAGGAAAGAAAATTGAATACTTTGATGATCAGACTAAAGAAAGATTCACACCGTTTGTGATAGAAACTTCAGCAGGTGCATCGAGAAGTTTCTTTGCATTTCTTTGTAATGCTTATAATGAAGAGGAACTGACTAAAGAAAATTCCGACGGAAGTACTTCATCAGAAACTAGGACAGTGTTGAGATTCCATCCTTCGCTGGCACCTGTCAAAGCAGGAATATTTCCTCTCGTAAACAGAGACGGCATGCAGGACATTGCACATAATATCACAGATGATCTGCGAAAAAGTTTTAATGTATTCTATGATGACTCGGGAGCTGTTGGCAGAAGGTACAGAAGACAGGATGAATGTGGAACGCCGTTTTGTATTACAGTGGATTCTGATACACTGACAGATAATTCTGTAACTATCAGACACAGAGATTCGATGGAGCAGGAGAGAATTCAAAAAGATAATCTTAAAGAATATCTGAAAACTAATGTTTAATGTTCAATGTTCGATGTTCAATGTTCAATGTTCAATGTACTATGTTTAATGTTCAATGTACCATGTTCAATTTTCAAAGTTTAGTTTATTATCCACAGAGTCCGAAGATCACGTGACTCTGCGGTTACAAATATTTAAAATTTATTATTTCAATTTGGATCCTGTACTTATCACCGGGCTAATAGCTGCGAGTCTGACTACATTTGCATTTCTGCCACAGTCATTAAGAGCATTAAAGACAAAGCATACAGCAGATATTTCGCTGCCAATGCTGATAATGCTTGAGATTGGAGTAATAGTCTGGATAGTATACGGCTCTATGATCTCTGACATTCCTTTACTTGCAGCAAATTCTATTTCATTTATATTTGTATCGGCTACATTAATTATGAAGTTAAAATATGGATAGCAGTATTTTAAAAAAGATCAATTTGTTTTCAGACCTTAATGAAAATGAACTTGATAAAATTTACTCTCATTCAAACATTAAAACTTTTGATAAAGGGGAGATGATATTTTTTGATACGGAGCCATACATTGGATTTTATATAGTGATAGAAGGAAGTGTAAAGATCTTTAAAATATCAAAAGACGGAAGGGAGCATGTCATACATTTTATATTTCCTGCAAATACATTTGCAGAGGCACCTCTGTTTGAACATTACGAGAAAATCAAAAGGGAAGAATTCACATATCCTGCCAATTCAATGGCTCTTGAAAGCAATACAAAATTAATGCTGATCAGATCAGATGTTTTTTACAATCTTCTTGAAAAGAATAAAACAATTTGTTTCAAAATGCTTTCCGGACTTTCAAAAAAGCTCAGACATTTAAATAGCCATATTGACAGCATTTCACAGGGTGTTCCCAGAAGACTTGCAAAATTTTTGTTAGATGAATTAAAGTTATCAAGCGAAAAAAGTAAAAGTACTATTGAACTTAAAATTAGCAAGCATGATCTAGCTTCATATTTAGGTACGATAGATGAGACTTTATCAAGATGTCTGAAAAAACTACAGGAGAATAAAGTAATTATAGTTAAAGGAAAAAAGATACAGATAACAGACCGCATGGTTCTTAAAAAAGCTGCTTCGGAATAACACTTCATAAATAATTACATACAATAGAATTTATTTATTTAATGCCCCTTCAATTTAAGATTTCCAAACATGGTAAATCTAATATAAAATTTATTTGGTAAGTAACAAATACTGCCATATTCGTCCAAAACATTTAAATATGTAATTAGATATTTACAGTTTTTAGTGATTGATTTCCCTATGGTGATAAATGGTCTAAGGTGAGTTTGAAACGGAGTTTCAATTTCAAGTGCGTACCCAAACAGGACATACTGTCCGAAAACATAGAATTTAATCTTGTCCCCAAGTCTCGAAGGCTCAAAGGAGTTTATTTTTAATGTTTTTTAACTTAGAGTCTTTGCGCCTTAGAGGCAAAGGTAACGTTTTCGGACAGTCTGGGAGTTTGGGTACGAGCGGGAATAATTTCCCTTTTAATTCTTTGACTGTTTTAAATATGGTAAAATATTTTAATAGTTTGACTTAAGTCAAAGGTATTTTTCCTGAATCCATGTAATTTTGTATAAGTGAAATTCAAAATAACATTGGATAAAATTATAAATACAAGAATAACGGATATTATAAATAATAATTTTTTTATTATAGATTTGTTTGAAAAATATAATTTCAATTACAGTGTAAATGGAAATTCAACATTAGGAAGTATTTTAAAGGAGAATAATGTAAGACCTGAGAAATTTATAAATGAATATAAGAATCTTAATTCATTTACTGCGGAGCATTTTAAGTTTTCTGAATGGAGTGTTGATTTTATGTGTGACTATATTGTCACTAATCATCACAATTATATCAGAAAAATTTTTCCTGTGATGATAAGATCTGCTGTGTATTTAATAAAAAGAGGAAAGATCAAATCTGATGTTTCTGATAAGCTAAAGATAATATATTCCGACTTTCTGACACATATGCAGAAAGAAGAAAAATTTATATTTCCGCAGATAAAAAAAATAAGTGAATGTGAAAAAAGCAATGATCTGTACGACATTCCTCCGTTTGGAACAATTTCAAGTCCTGTGAAGGTAATTTTAAAAGAGCATGAGATAGCTTTTGAAAATTTTTCCGATATAAAAAGGGACTGCGATAATTATAAAGCTGAAATATCCGAAAAGAAATCGGAGAAAAAAACTGGGGAGGATTCAGATATTGATAGAATAGATTTATTCAATAAAATGCTTAGAGACTTTGAAATCGATCTGCATCTTCATTTTCATTTTGAGAATAATCTTCTATTCCCTAAAGCAATTAAAACTGAAAAAAAATTATTAAAAAATAACTCAAAAAAATATTTAAACAGAATTAAAAAATCAAAAAATGAATAAACTAAACAGCTCTTTGCTCGCATTAATTTTTATTGTAACAATAATTTCATATACAGGTTGTGGCGGAAATGACCCTGAAATGGGAATAGGTCCTGTAAAGGAAGTTAAACTTGAACCTACTATTGATGAAGCTTTAGTAGTAAAAGGTAAACAGATATTTGACATAAAATGTGTAACATGTCATCAGATTGATTCTAAATTAGTCGGACCGCCATTAAAAGACGTCACCAAAAGAAGAAAGCCGGAATGGATAATGAACATGATATTGAATCCTGAACAAATGATAAAAGAAAATATGATAGCAAAATCTCTTTCAACATCCGGACAATATCCAACTCCAATGACTTTTCAGAATGTATCACAGGATGATGCAAGAGCAATTTTAGAATATTTCAGAAATAATGATAAGTAATTTTAAACAATCAATGGAACAAATTTATAAATATAAATCAGAGGTTAAAAAAATGAAAAAAAGAAATATACTCTCAAAGACTATTATACTTGGAATTTTTCTGTTGATTACTTCCACAGTATTTTATTCGTGTTCGGAAAAAGATTCCAAGACACTGAGTCTTAGTGGAGACGAAGCTTCACAGGTTTATGTAGAGCCCGGTAAATATGATGAGTTCTATTATTTTGTATCAGGCGGATTCAGCGGTCAGATGTCTGTTTACGGAATTCCATCAGGCAGAATGCTCAAGGTCATTCCGGTATTTTCTGTAAATCCTGAAAACGGATGGGGCTATACTGAGGAATCAAAACCAATGCTGAATACTTCTTATGGATTTATTCCATGGGATGATTCTCACCATTCAGAGCTTTCTCAGACTGACGGTGTGCCTGACGGCAGATGGGTTTTCATTAATGGAAACAATACACCGAGAATAGCAAGAATTGATCATAAGACTTTCAAAACTACTGAAATAATCGAGATTCCTAACTCATCAGGAAATCACTCTTCACCTTTTACAACACCGAATACTGATTATGTAGTAGCCGGTACGAGATTCAGTGTACCAGTGGAAAACAGAGACGTGCCGATCACTTCATATAAAGAAGAATTCAAAGGTGCTTTGAGTTTTGTAAAAGTCGATAAGACAACAGGTAGAATGAACATAGAGTATCAGATCATTACTCCTCCTTACGATTACGATCTGAGTCATTCAGGTAAAGGACCATCTGACGGTTGGTATTTCTTCTCTTGTTATAATTCAGAAGAAGCAAATTCACTTCTTGAAGTAAACGCCAGTCAGAAAGACAAAGATTTTATACTTGCAATAAATTATAAGAAAGTTGATGAAATAGTAAAAGGCGGTGCTGGAAAAGAAATGAGTACAAAGTATGCTCACAATGTCTGGAACGACGAAACACATTCTGCGACATCTACAATGATCAACACAGTAAAAACTCTTTTACCTGAAGATATAAAAGGTGCTGCTTTTTACATCCCTTGCCCGAAATCTCCACACGGAGCTGACGTAGATCCGACAGGTGAATATATTACAGCAGGCGGTAAACTTTCTACTGTTATCCCTGTCTTTGCATTTTCAAAGATACAAAAAGCAATAGCTGAAAATAAAACTGATGGTGAAGCCGGCGGAATTCCAATCCTTAATTATGATGCATGTCTATCGGGCGAAGTAAAAGATCCCGGACTCGGACCGCTGCATACAGAATTTGACGGAAAAGGATTTGCTTATACTTCATCTTTCATTTCATCAGAAGTAGTAAAATGGAATATTGAATCTAAACAAGTAGTAGACAGAATTCCAGTTTACTATTCGATCGGACACTTAAGCATACCAGGTGGTGACAGTAAAAAGCCGTGGGGAAAATATCTGATTGCTTTGAACAAAATGACAAAGGACAGATATCTGCCAACAGGTCCAGAGCTTACACAGTCTGCACAGCTAATAGATATTTCAGGTGATAAGATGAGGATCCTTCTTGACTTCCCAACTATTGGTGAGCCGCACTATGCACAGGGTATTCCTGCAGAGCTTGTCACAAAAGATCAGATCAAAATTTACAAGATCGAAGACAATAAAAATCCTTATGCAATTAAAACTATTACCGATGCAAGAGCAGAAAGAAACGGCAGTGTAGTTCATGTTTATTTTGCAGCAACAAGATCACACTTTACTCCTGATAATATTGAAGGCGTAAAACTTGGTGATACGGTATATTTTCACATGACAAATCTCGAGCAGGACTGGGATATTCCTCATGGATTTGCTGTGATGGGAAATAATAATTCAGAAATGCTAGTAATGCCCGGTGAGACTTGTACTTTGAAATGGGTGCCTTCAAGGGTTGGAATTATGCCGATGTACTGTACGGATTTTTGCTCAGCACTCCATCAGGAAATGCAGGGCTATATAAGAGTATCAGCACAGGGATCTGACGTTCCAATAAAGTTCAGTCTTGGTGCTGAAAAGAAATAGTAATTTTTAAAAATATCAAAAGGGTGCTCAGAGCACCCTTTTTAATTTGAATCATGAAAAAAAACAGCAGAATATTAATAGTCGTATTTTCCCTTGCTCTCATTGGTGTATTCTTTGTTCCGATCTGGGACATCGCATTAGAAGCACCGCAGTATCCGGAGGGACTTGGGATGAAGATATGGATAAATAAAATGAGCGGTGATCTTGAAATTATAAATGGTCTGAACCATTATATCGGCATGAAAACGATCCATCCTGAATCAATAAAAGAATTAACTATAATGCCTTATGTCATTGGTTTTTTTATTGTAGCAGGAATATTAGTAGCAGTATTTAATAAAATAAAATTACTGCTGGCATGGATAATTTTGTTCGTAATAGCTGGAGTAGTTGGGCTCTATGATTTTTATCTCTGGGAATATGATTACGGACATAACCTTGACCCTACAGCTGCAATAAAAGTAGAAGGAATGAATTATCAACCGCCTCTTATAGGATCCAAAAATCTTTTAAATTTTAAAGCTATATCATTACCTGATATCGGAGGATATATATTTTTTCTGACCGGCTTAATTTTTATCTTTGTATATATATATGAAAAAAAATTTAATAAAAAACCTTTATACTGATCACCTAAAATACTTATCTGTATTATTCATTCTATCCTGTCTTGCAATAGTCTCATGCAGTAAAGAACTCTCACCAATAAATTTCGGAAAAGACATGTGTGACCACTGTATGATGACGATCGTCGATAAAAAATTTGGCGGAGAGTTGGTCAATGATAAAGGTAAGCCATTCAAATTCGATGCGATCGAATGTATGGTCGAATATGAAGTAGAAAAAAGTTCAGATGGTGAAAATGGAATTTTTACTTCATACACTTCTTATACAATAGATATTTCCAATCCGGGTGAATTAATAAAAAGTGAAGATGCATTCTTTGTTTTAAGTGAAACTATAAAAAGCCCAATGAGCGGTAATCTGGCTTCATACAGTAATAAAACTGATGCCGAAAATTATATAAAAGAAAACGGCGGTGAAATGTTTGACTGGAATAGGCTTAAGGATAAGTTCACTAAGAAATAATTTAAAGTATAAAAAATAATCTCTGAAAATCATTTTAATAATATTACTAGCAATTTTTGTTTCAATTCCTGAAGCATTGATCTCTGCAAAAGAAATTACAGTAGATCCTGCCGGGCAGATAAAACTGATCAAAGAAGCACTCAGCATTTCAGAGGACGGCGACAGAATAATAATTAAAAGCGGCTATTATAAAGAGTATGATCTGATAGCAGAGAAAAGAGTTGAGATAATCGGAGAGGAAGGATCTGTTATAGATATTGATTTTAAAGGTGACGGCATAGTTTTGAGAAAGGACAGTTCATCTGTAAGCGGACTTACTTTGAAAAATATGGTCGTGAGTTATATTAAAGACATAGCTGCAATAAAACTTGAGAAATCAAATTACAGCAGAGTATATAACAACAAATTAATGGATACATTCTTTTCAATATATCTGGAAAACTCTTCAGACTGTATTGTGACAGGAAATACTATTGTTGGAAATGCAGCGTCAGAGACTTCATCAGGAAATGGAATTCACTTATGGAAATGTAAAAATGTTGTGATAGAAAATAATTATGTCTCAGGTCAGCGTGACGGAATCTATCTGGAGTTTGTTGACTTTTCCATTGTCAGAAATAATTTCAGCGAAAAAAACCTAAGATACGGTCTGCACTTTATGTATGCTGACAGTAATTCTTATTCAGAAAACACATTCAAAAATAACGGAGCCGGTGTAGCTGTCATGTATTCAGAGAATATTGAGATGACACAAAATACTTTTATTCATAACTGGGGTGCTGCATCGTTTGGAATTCTATTGAAAGAGATTAGACGAAGTAAGATCTTCGGAAATCAATTCATAGAAAATACTACCGGCATTTATATGGAAGGATGCAATGACATTTATATGTATGAAAATGATTTTCTGAAGAATGGCTGGGCTTTGAAAATAATGGGAAGCTGTTCTGATAATTTTCTTGAAAGAAATAATTTTATAGAAAATACATTTGACATATCTTCCAATAGTTCACGTAACAGTAACTTCTATGATTCAAATTACTGGGACAAATACGGAGGTTATGATATAAATAAAAACGGTACTGGTGACGTGCCTTACAGACCGGTTAGTCTGTATTCGATGATGCTTGAAAAAATGCCTGATGCAATTATTCTGTTGAGAAGTTTTATAGTTGACCTGATCGACATTACAGAAAAAGCAATGCCTGTCTTCATTCCTGAATCTCTTGCAGATCAGAATCCAAAAATGAATAAATACGAATTTAGTAAATATGATAAGAACTGAAAAATTATATAAAAGATACGGTAAGTTTGAAGTTCTGAAATCCATCGATATCAATCTGGACAAAGGACAGATCACAGGACTGATGGGTCCAAACGGTTCGGGGAAATCCACTCTTTTAAAATCGATCCTCGGTCTTGTAATTCCCGATTCAGGAAAGATATATGTAAAGGACGAAGATATTAAAAATAAATTCGATTACAGAAAATATATCGGGTATATGCCTCAGATAGCAAACTATCCCGAAAATCTTAAAGTGAAAGAGCTTTTCAAAATTGTAAAAGATATCCGAACAGATGTAAAGGAATACGATGTTGAGCTTTTTGAAAATTTCAAATTAGGAGAAATAGAAAATAAAAATTTCGGTCAGCTTTCGGGTGGATATAAACAGAGAGTCACAGCTGCGATTGCGTTCTTATTCAGCCCGGAAATTCTGATACTCGATGAACCTACATCCAGCTTAGATCCTGTATCCACAGAAATTTTAAAAGACAAGATACATAAATCTAAATCTGACGGAAGGCTGGTAATTGTATGTTCACATTTGGTGCCTGAGGTCAGCGAACTTGCCGACAGACTCATTTATCTGATCGAAGGTAAAATTTTATTTAATGATAAGATCTCAAATCTGATAAACGGCTCGGGTGAGACACTTGGGAAATCAATCTCGAGATTGCTTCAAAACTAAACAGATACAATATCATGAGCAGTAAAATATTAAAATATATATTTATTGAACTGATCCGAAACCGGTTCATAATTTTTTATGCGGCGTTTTTATTTGCGTTGAGTTCTGCGATTATTTATATCGGACATGATTCCTCAAAGGCTGTAGTGACCTTGCTGAATCTGATACTTTTTATAATTCCGTTGGTCAGCTTAATATTCGGGACAATACATTTTTATAACTCGGGAGAATTCATACAGCTTTTACTGACGCAGCCTGTAGACAGAAAAAGTATTTTTTTTGCGGAATATCTTGGAATTGCATTCTCACTTTCTCTTGCATTCATAGCCGGTGTCGGAATGCCACTGGTGTTTTATGGCATTACAGTACCGGTAATGTTTTTACTTGGGACAGGCGTTATACTGACATTTATTTTTGTGTCGCTGGCATTTCTTTCATCTGTGATCAATAAAGATAAAGTAAAAGGAATTGGACTTTCAGTGATCATCTGGCTTTTTATGTCGGTTATATTTGACGGAATAATTTTTGTGATACTCTTTGCATTCAATGATTACCCTCTGGAAAAATTCATTCTCATTTTTACTTCTCTGAATCCTGTTGATCTCAGCCGAATATTAATTCTATTGCAAATAAATATCTCAGCGTTGATGGGATTTACCGGCGCATTATTCAGAGATTTTTTTGGAAGTATAATGGGTATGCTGACAGCTTTTGTATTACTCATGGCATGGATATTTATACCCGGATTAATTTCGATGAAAGTATTTAATAAAAAGAATTTTTGAATTTAATTTTTTTAATTCGCATATCCATTTTTTGAAAACCATAGTGGAAATAAATAATTGTAGCTCCTCCCTTTTTTCAAAGGGGAGGCTGGGAGGGGTTTGTAAAGCAGAGTTTCTTTTAACCTCGCTGTTTATAGAATTTTGATTTGCTGATTCTTACGACAACACCCCCCTTCGATCCCCATTTTTTAAGTGGGAATAACTTTTAAATTATTCTGAATCGTGCTCTTTAAATTTTTGCTATATTTCTAAAAAAACTATTGTAAATAATGCATCAAATATGAGTGTGATAAATTGTTATTTACATTGAGGGTAAAAAAATAAATTGTAAGTATCAATGATTTATAATAAGTTTCAAAGAATCTAAGTTTTAACGACTCCCCAAATTCGATTCTCAAAAAATTCTTGAAATTATTTTAAAACTAACTAATGTAATTATCATGAGGAAAGAATTAAAGTTTTACAAAGTAACTTTCTTAGCAATGGCAGTAATTTTTATTTTGTCTCTTACAGGCAGCAACAACTTCACAAACAATTTTAAGATCAGCAAAAATCTTTCTTTGCTTTTAAATGACATGCAGCAGAATGAGAAAGTTCTGATATGGATATCATTTAAGGATAAAGGAGAAAACAGCAGTTCTCTTCTTGCAAGTCCTGAAACACTTGTCACGCAAAGATCTCTCGACAGAAGGAAAAAAATAAAACCGGCTGGAAAACTTGTTGACCCGACTGATATTCCTGTAAGCAGAAATTACATAAATGATCTGCAGAATTTGGGGATTGAAGTAAAACAAAAATCGAGATGGTTCAATAGAATTTCATGCTATGCCGATAAAACCCAGATAGAAAATATTATAAATAAAGATTATGTAAATGGGATGGATCTTGTGATGAAGTTCAGAAAAAGATATGACGATGTTGAGTTTGGCAGGATGAATGAAATTTCCGAAACTGACGGAAACAATAATCAAAACGGAGTACAGTATTCTTTGAATTATGGTACATCTGAGACTCAGATGGAAATGATCAATGCACCGATGGGACATGACAGCGGATATTATGGACAGGGGATTATGATCGCATCATTTGATGCAGGTGTTGACAATCTCGAGCATCCATGTTTTGATTCATTAAAAGCCCGCGGGATCAGAACTTTTGATTTTGTAAATAATGATACTATTGTTGATGATCAGAGCGGACAGATGGGCGCAGGCTGGCATGGAACAATGACGCTTTCTCTTGTCGGCGGATACAGCCCGGGAAGTCTGATCTCGCCTGCTTTCAGATCGCTTTATATAATTGCAAAGACAGAAAATACTGATAGTGAAACTCCTCTCGAAGAGGATAACTGGATAGCTGCTGCTGAATGGGCTGACAGTCTTGGTGCTGATATAATTACAAGTTCGCTAGGATATTTGGGGATGGATAATGGTTCTTCTCATTCCTATGACTGGACTTGGATGAACGGTGACAGTTGCTTCTTAACTATTGCTGCAGACCTTGCCGTCAATAAAGGGATTTTAGTTATAAACTCAGCAGGAAATGAAGGCAGTCATGCGACTCATAATACTATAATGTCTCCTGCAGACGGGGACAGTGTGATTGCAGTAGGATCAGTTACTTCAACTTCAACGAGATCTTCATTTTCATCTGTAGGTCTGTCAATAGACGGCAGGATCAAGCCGGACATTATGGCAATGGGAAGTAACAATAAAATAGCACAGACCGGATCTGGTACCGGTTATTCAAACGGCAGCGGTACTTCATTTTCATGTCCAATGACAGCAGGTGCCTGTGCAATGATCCTCTCAGCAAATCCAAATCTGACACCGATGCAGGTGAGAGAAATTTTATATATGACTGCTGACAGATATAATTCTCCTGACAGATTTTACGGATATGGTATTATTGACACATGGGAAGCGATTAAACTTGCTCTGCCAAAATCACTTAATTTGACGGCTATGATAGAAGGTTTCTATGATGCAAATTCAAATACAATGATTGCTGATACTGTAACTGTAAATATAAGAAGTTCTTCTTCTCCTTATAATATTATTGATCAGGAGATAGGAGTTTTAAATTCTAATGGTACACTTACTCTTGAATACGAAAATGCAAGTAACGGAGTAAATTATTATCTGCAGATCCTTCACAGGAATGCTCTTGAGACATGGAGTAAAAATACTCAAATGTTTAATTCTAATGTTTTGAATTACAATTTTACTTCTGCAGCCATTATGGCTTTTGGAGACAACTTGATTTTAAAAGGCTCGAAGTGGGTATTTTATTCAGGTGATGTAAACAGTGATAAGTCGATTGATCTTGCTGACCTTTCTATAATTGATAATGATGCTAATAACTTTCTTACAGGATATAATGATTCAGATCTGAATGGAGACGGACTTACTGACATTGCGGATCTTTTGTATGCGGATAATAATGCGAGTAATTTTGTAGTGGCAGCAACACCTTAATAATTACAAATTTCAAATTTCAAATAACAAATACTTATAATATTAATTAATTCTAATTTAAAAGTTATAAAATTTAAAATGAAAACCTTTTCTCTAAATAATTTGAGGAGAGGTTTTCGTTTTGAGTTATTTCTTTATTAAAGTAAATTTTAATTTTCGTAATTAGTAATTAGTAATTAGTAACTCGTAATTCGTAACTCTTAATTATTTGTGAAACCATATTAGTCATTAATCTATTAAGATCCTCACCAGATTCATATTAGAATCATATTAGATTCTTAAAATTAGATTCATTAATTTTATCAAAGTAAAAACCCCAAACATATTTTTAATAACTTATTATTTATTATAATGAATAAAAATTTATTTAATCAAAACATTATACTCATACCACTTATAGCAATATTCTTTCTGATCTTAACCGGAAGTAATAATTTCTCAAATAATTTCAAAATCAGCAAAGCGCTGAATTCAGAAATGAGTACGAAAGACGCTAATGAAGAATTGCTGATCTGGGTGACCTTCAGAGACAAAGGAAATAATGTAAATGAACTTCTTGCTCATCCCGAAAGATTTTTAACCGATAGGGCAATCAAAAGAAGAATGAAAGTAAAGCCGGCAAATGCTTTGGTGGACTATAGTGATATTCCTCTGGAACAGAGTTACATATCTGATTTGTCCCGATTGAGATTAAAAGTTAAGAACAGGTCAAAGTGGTTTAACAGCGTCTCATGCTATGCAGACATTTCTCAGATAGAAAATTTATCAAATAAGGATTTTGTAAGCAGGATAGATCTCGTCAGGACTTATAAAAAAAATAATGATAATATCGAGTTTGAAAATATATCTAATGAGACCAAACATGAAAATAATTTTTTGGAAAATGATAATCCGACTTTACTGAATTATGGAAATTCATTAGAGCAGATGCAGATCATCAATGCAACTGTTCCTCATGACAGTGGCTACTTCGGACAGGGAGTTATCATTGCAAATTTTGATACGGGCTTTGACAATCTTCAACATCCGGCTTTTGACTCTCTCAGAGCAAGAGGATTCAGATCGTATGATTTTGTGAATCACGATACGATAGTGGGAAATCAGAACGGACAGATGGGTGAAGGTTCACATGGTACTGCAACACTTTCACTTGTCGGCGGATACAGTCCGGGAAATCTAATCTCGCCTGCATTCAGATCACAGTATATTCTCGCAAAGACAGAAAATACTGACAGCGAAACTCCGCTCGAAGAAGACAACTGGATCGCTGCAGCCGAATGGGTTGACAGTCTAGGTGCTGATATAATTACAAGTTCACTCGGCTATCTGACAATGGATCAGGGTTCGATAAGATCTTATGACTGGACATGGATGAACGGTGACAGTTGTGTAATTACCATCGGTGCTGACCTTGCGGTAAATAAAGGAATCATAGTCTGCAACTCTGCCGGTAATAACGGATCGCATAATTCTCATAATACACTTAATGCACCGGCTGATGCTGACAGTGTACTTTCCATTGGTTCAATAAATTCAAATGGAAACAGATCATCATTTTCATCAGTGGGACTTACAACTGACGGCAGGATAAAACCTGAAGTCTGCGCATTGGGAAGCGGTAACCGCGTGGCAGCATCCGGCGCAGGAAATACCGGTTATTCCTCCGGCAGCGGCACATCATTCTCATGTCCTATGACAGCAGGTGTTTGCGCACAGATACTTTCAGCAAATTATAATATCACTCCGATGCAGATGAGACAGTTATTAACTTCGACTGCAAACAACAGTACTTCACCTGACAGATTCATCGGATGGGGAACGATAAATGCATGGGAAGCTCTCAAACTCGGAAGAATGCTGACAGGTGTAGATCCTGTAAATGTTGTGAATTCTGTACCGGATGGTTTTAGTTTGTCGCAGAATTATCCAAATCCATTTAATCCGAATACAGTTATCAATTACGAGTTACGAGTTACGGATAATGTGAAGTTGAAAGTTTATGATATACTTGGTAATGAAGTTGCAGAGCTGGTCAATGAGAAAAAGAATGCAGGTAGTTATTCTGTAGAGTTTAATGGAAACGGTTTTTCGAGCGGAGTTTATTTTTACAGATTAGAAGCGGGAAGTTTTGTTGAGACAAAACGTATGATGCTTTTAAAATAAAGCTCTGATTTAAAAATTTTTACTAAACATATTATGAAATCTCTAAAAGTTTCAATAATAAAAAGAGTTAGTATAAATTTAAGATTAACATTTATCCTTCTGTTTAATTTTGCTGTGTTTAATAATTGCTTTTCACAAACCGGTTGGATAAATCAGAACAGTGGAGTCACATCAAATTTAAATTCAGTAGAATTTGTCGATTCACTTAACGGAGTATGTGTCGGAGATTCAGGAAGAATTTTAAAGACAATTAATGGAGGGATATCCTGGGATATAATTTCAACAGGTTATATATCTGATCTTAAATCAGTTGAGTTTGTAAATTCAGATACAGGATTTGCTGTAGGTGATAATGGTTTGATTTTAAAAACAATTAACGGCGGTACGAATTGGACAAATGAGGGAATTAATTCTTATGATCTTGATCAAATATTTTTTGTAAATGAACAATATGGTTTTATTACTAACCTTATTAGTTCGTATTTTTATAGAACTACCAACGGAGGCATAACCTGGGATTCTTCATTTACATATACTCCTTTAAAAAGAATATTTTTTTTAAATGAAAATGCCGGTTGGGGAATAGGTCTTGGTCTAAGTGGAAACATAGTATATAAAACCTCTAATTCAGGAATTAACTGGAATATCAATTTATATAACGGACAAAACGATGTTATTAATAGTTTATTTTTTATAGATACTTTAAATGGTTGGATAGGAAGTCCACACTATACTGGAAAAACTATTTTTAGAACTAATAACAATGGTTCAAACTGGATTCCATTTTTTCCATTTACAAATAGTACTTCTAATTCAATTTTCTTTATAAATGCCTATAAAGGTTGGGCATGTGGTACAAACGGAATAATTCTATTTACAAATAATGGCGGTGTAAACTGGTATCATCAACTACCTTTCATGCCTAGTGAGATTTATAATTCGATATATTTCACAGATTCCCTCACCGGCTGGGTAGTCGGTGACAGTGGTACAATCCTCAAAACAACCACCGGCGGCATCCTCACAGACTTCACAAATACCTCCTCCGAAATTCCTGAAGATTTTTCACTTTTGCAGAATTATCCAAACCCATTCAACCCAAATACAGTTATTAATTACGAGTTACGAATTACGAGTGATGCTAAGCTAAAAGTGTTTGATGTTTTGGGGAATGAAGTTGCTGAGTTAGTTAATGAGAAGCAGAATGCGGGGAATTATTCGGTGGAGTTTGACGGAAGTGGTTTTGCGAGTGGGGTTTATTTTTATTCTTTGTATTTGAATGGGAGTTTGTTTGAGACGAGGCGGATGATTTTGCTGAAGTGATTTTTCAACCCCACCCTGCCCTCCCCGCAAGCGGTGAGGGTTCTGTCGGTATTAAAATAAGACTTTTCATATATATATATAAATCCTGAACTTTTCAGAAAATCTCTTCAAAATTTAATAGTAGTATAATTTATTTTTTCAAATTGAATTCAATCATTTAAGTTTATATTTTACATACTGGTTTTTCAAAAATATAAATCATTGTAAATTTGAAATCTTCAGGAAACAACTGGAACACCTCAGCCGAAATGTGGGGTAAATTAAAACCCCATGCCAGAAGGATGCGTAAAAAACCTACTAATGCAGAAAACTTATTATGGAATGAAATTAAAAATAAAAAACTAAACGGAATAAAATTCAGACGTCAGCATGCGTTAGGATATTTTATTGTAGATTTTTACACAAGGGATTTCAATTTAATTATAGAGATAGATGGATCCATCCATGAGGGAAAAGTAGAAGAAGATAAAGATAGACAAACATTCCTTGAAAGATCAGATTTTAAAGTGATAAGATTCAGAAATGAAGAAATACAGAACTCAATGAAATCTGTATTAGAAAGAATTTTAGATGGATGTAAAATCGTAAAAAATTAATTTAAAGTCGTCTTTCAATCAAACAAGGAGCGTTCTTATTTTTAATTCCATAACAGATTTTAAAGATTAATTTGAATATTATATCTTCAAAGCCCCCTCACCGCCCGCGGGGAGGGGGTTTGGGGGTGGGGTTGTGAAAACAATTTTTAAGTACTAAAGAGTAATTTCAAAATGTAACTAAGAAGTTTTAAAATCATAATGTGTTTGAATTTTATTTTCATTAAAGGTAATTTGCTTTTAAGAAAATTTTTAAGAAATCCCGATTCAAGTCAAACATATGTCTCTATGCATTCCAAAGACATTCCATTAGGCACATTCGAAAATTTTTGGAACACCATTAATGACTCAAAAAATTTAAAAAATTAAATTTTCTCGTTTTGAATTTTATAAATATAAATCCAATACTAAATGAGGGATTAGAAATTACTTCCGGAATAAACTCATGGGATCTTAGAAACGATGCGGATTTTTCAAGAATTTGTTATTTTCCTTTAGAAAGTATTGTGATTTTAACATGGGAATTTCCAAGCGATTGGTATAAAAAGGAATATGGACATAATGATTAGCCACTTTTGTTAAAACTAAATTTTGAAAAAGTAGTTAATCTGGAAATGGATTCAAGTAATCTATATGGGTTAGAATCAGATGTAATTGTTTTAGAGGGAATACAAAATTTTTATGAAAGAAAAGATGGTTCATTTGATGATGATAGTTTAATGACTTTTGAGTTTGGAAGTGGTCTGAAAATTGTAGTAAAAGCTGAATCTTTAAGATTTTCTATTGAGGAAAAAATTATTTAAATAATACTTCCAGTTTTAACTTGGCATTCTCCCTGTAGCAAACACTTTTTGTCTGTTCCAAAAAATGATTTGTTTGATTTGATTATTTAATTTAGATTGTTATAATTAATTTTTGAAATTATATAAATACCAAATTGGATAAATTTATTTTTTATCAGTTTGGTATTTAAATTAATACTAATAATTTAAACCAGTCCGATTAAAAATCATTATACTTTAAAATGAAGAAAAAAAATATTCCCTCAGGAGATAAAAATTCTCCCGAAAAAAAAGCTGACCAAAAGAAATCCGTTTCACGCAGAAGTTTTATAAAACTTTCAGCAGCGGCGGCAGCATCAGCAGGTGCAGGTATTGGCATGAAGAAAGTATTTGCAGATGAATCAGATAATTCAGATACATCAGATGAATTTCCAAAACTTCTGCCTGTACCTGATAAGCCCGGTTTCGAACATTTGGTTGTGATGATGTTTGAGAACAGATCTTTTGATAATGTTCTCGGATATTTATATGAGCCGGGTACAGTGCCGGATGGTCAGACTTTCAACGGACTTGCAGGCGGTGATTACAGCAATCCCTCACCGGACGGAACTGTGAATGCTCACATTTACAGCGGCAGTACGGATATTATAATGCGCAGTCCCTCACCGGATCCGGGCGAAGAATATCCGCATGTTAATACTCAGCTTTTTGGCACAGTGGATCCGCCGGGAAATGAGTATGTGGATTTTAAGGAAATGACAAAACCATTTAACGCACCGCCAAAGGGAGCTGCTGTAAAAATGGACGGCTTTGTAAAAGATTATATAAATAATTTTGTCGCGATAAAAGGAAGGCAGCCGACAAGAGAAGAGTTTGAAGTGGTAATGGGATCTTTCAGTCCGGAGATGATGCCTGTAACAAGTGCATTAGCTCGAAATTTTGCTGTCTATGATTCATGGTTTTGTGCTGTTCCGTCACAGACTTTTTGCAACAGGTCATTTTTTAATTCATCTACATCGTCCGGATTTGTAACAAATGACGGCGGCCCTGAAAGTTATCTTAAATGGGAGAAGAATACCGGTCAGACAATTTTTAACCGCCTCGAGGAAGCAGGTATTTCATGGGCTGTGTATTTTGATGAAAGTCAGGTAGTATCTCTTACAGGATTTATCAACATTGATGCATTGAAGCCATTCTGGAAAACGAATTTCTTCGGAATGAAAAAATATTATGAAGATGCTGCTGCAGGTACACTGCCAGCTTATTCTTTTATTGAGCCAAGACTTATTTTCAATCATAACGACATGCATCCGCCGGTTGCTTCATTTAAGTTTAAAGATGAAGACGGAAATGAAGTGGAAGTTGGTGGAATGGATGATGTTCGCGCAGGAGAGAAGCTCCTTCATGATGTCTATAAATCAATCCGCACAAGTGCATCTCATAAAGGTTCAAATGCTTTGAATACAATGTTGCTGGTTACATTTGACGAGCACGGCGGAACTTACGATCATGTTCCTCCTCCGTCTGCTGTTCCTCCCGGTCCTGAATCAGATCCCGAAATGGGGTTTGCATTTGACAGGCTCGGAGTGCGTGTGCCTACAATTGCAGTTTCAGCCTGGACAAAAAGTGGTACAATTATAAATGAGGAAATGCATCATGCTGCAGTCATTGCAACTCTTTGCAAAAAATACAAATTGAAATCACTGACCAAAAGGGATGAAGACGCTCGCGATCTTTCAAATGCGATAAATCTGAATGAGCCGCGTCAGCCCTGGGACTGGCCCGAAACTACCCCACAGTATATTCCGCCAAATCCAGAAGCAAAAGGTCCGTTCTCAAAAGCAGTTTCGCAAACTTTACTCACACCGCCGGCACTTTCATTGCTTGGGATGCTTACCGAAAAATTCGGACTTCCAGAAGATGTAAAACCTAAAACATTTGGTGAAGCTTATGAGACATTACAGAGACTTGGAAAAGGTTTGTTTGGTGTGTGAAATTTATTTTCTAAATATAATCCAAGCCGTTTTTGTCTGAATTCCGAAAATTATTACTTAAAATAACATTCGCTTAAAAACAGTGTAACACTTCCATTTCCGATGTTGCTAATGCAAGAAGTTCAAATTCTCCTGTATTCTTTACCGCCGTTGTCAGTTATCGGTAATCCGATGAATCACATGAACAGCAACGACGGTAAATAAAATTTTCGAACGAATTACAACAATACTTAGAACAAGTATTATATTCTTTATCTAAAATTTTTTACTTTTAAAACTTTACACCGAGATTAAATTCAACAGTAGAGTTTCTGATATTATAATTATTGGTATTATAAGCCTGTGTAAGATCTGGATTATATCTTGCTTCAAAAATAATCGGTACATTGTTGATCAACTTATAAAGTTCAACTCCCAAACCGATCTTTACACTAAATGAAATCGAATTTAAACTGTCATATGCATTAGCTTTGTAATTTGTATAAACAGAGTCTCCGGTCACTGTACCGCTTGAAGAATGTCCAAGATATACTCCTAAAGTCGGTGTCAGAGAAAAGTAAGGAGAAGCACTTTCTCCTCTTGTTATGTATTTGAAGTTTCCTGAGATGTCAAGATAATTTAAGTTATCTTTTAAATTACTGGTATTTACAACTGCACCGGTTGAATTTGTATCTGTAAGATCAATCTCATATCCTTTCTGATCAAATCCAACTTCAGCGGAAAGAGTGATTGTTTTACTGTTATAAAAATCATAAAAGGCAAACACTCCAAATCCAAATTTGCTTTTTGTATCTACATCTGCTCCGTTCAGATCTGAAATAATTCTGGCAATGAGTGGTCCGCCCTTTATTCCAAATTTAGGTTGCTTCTTTTGTGCGAATAAATTTCCGGAAATTAATAAAAGCATTACTGTTGCTAAGATCATGAACGGTTGCTTAATTGTTTTCATTTTATTTTTTTAATTTAATTTAATTTAATTTAAGCTGCATTTAATATCATAGAGCTTTTTTCAAAATCATTATATTTTTTTACCACATCATCTATCATGGTCAGTAAAAATTTAATCCTGTCGTAAAATATTTTTACTGAAAAAATATACTTCTTATCTGAAAAGAATGTTTGTATACCAATTTAATAAAAATGAAATTTACAAGCACTGCATTGCTTTATTCTGTTTAAAAATTAATTTTGTCATTGAAAAATAATCCTGAACTTTTAAGAATTTTGTTCTAAAACAATCAGGGAGATTCTCCCGGACAGAAAATTAAAGATCTTTTCAGGATACTTCGCTCAGCTTGGAAGTCACATCCGATCATTCTCAACTTATTGAAACCGGACTCATTATTCCGGTTTTTTTATTTCTAAAAAAATTAAACTGTAATTCACACAATCAATTATAGTTGAAAGACTTCAAAATAAAATTACTTGAAAAAAACTGAACTGCGAAAACACATATTAGTTTGTGACTGGTCTGAAACTACACCGCAGTATATTCCTCCAAATCCTGAAGCAAAAGGTCCATTCTCAAAATCAGTTTCACAAATTTCTCTCACTCCGCCTGCACTATCATTACTGGGAATGCTGACTGAAAAATTCGGATTACCTGAAGATGTTAAACCTACGACATTTGGTGAAGCTTATGAGACATTACAAAAACTCGGTAAAGGATTGTTTTGGGCATTAAGTTATTTTTTCGAAAATTAATTGATCTAATTTCAGGATTAGTTAGTTTTCAAAAAAATTTTATAATGACTGAATTCAATTCAAGTTTGCATAGGAATGACAATAAGTTGAATATAAAAAACGTTTTAATATAAATTTCTTTAGAGAAGTTTTCACACAAACTCCATTTTGGTTCCGAACAAAAAAGCTTAAATATGGCTTGTAATGGATGTTATTTAAAGATATTTGCATAAAAAACCCTTCAATTCCTTTGAATTATTTCCCACAAACAGCAAAATAAATCTTTGACTTTTGAAAAATATAAAGATATTTTAGTTGGAAATTTATTCAATAATAGGAAAGATCTTAAAAATATAAAAAACAAAAAATGATTTCAAAATTAATATATATAGTCTTAGTAACTTCTTCTTTGATTTTTTTAAAAAACATTTCATATTCCCATCCAAAAGAAACACCAATTCCTAAACCTGTAACAGGTTTCGAAGATTATGATATAAAGAATATCAAAGATTTAAAAATTGATCCGGAATACAAATTAGTCATTCCACCTGTACAGACTAAAACTGCAACTGCGTTGTTCAGTCCTATGGAAGTTTATACATTGTATGATCTCCAGTCAAACGGAGTACCTCAGCAAATTTGGCAAGATCCTTTAACACCGTCAAATGTTCATGCAACATTTATGTCTTCTAATGTTCCAGGATTTGCTACCAGATTAAGTGCTTATTTATTTAGCTATGATTTTGGAGCTACATGGACTTATTTAGTAGACGTTCCCGAAACAGGAAGAAGCGGTTTTCCTGCTATCAGCGGGTATACAAACGGAGCTGCTGTAATTGCAAATCACAATAACACTAACGGTACAAGTATTAGAACTAAATTATATTTTGATCAAGGTCCCGGATTTGGTGTCTTCTATGAACGTGATCCCGGAGATGCACTAGGCGGACAGTCTTTATGGCCGCGTGTTGTTGGAAAAGGAAATAATAAAATGATATTCTCAACTTCGATTAGCGGACTAGCACTATCCTATACTAACACTTATAGTAACGGAATCTTCAGCGGATATATAGAATATCCGGGAGATCCGACTGAAGCAAACTCTCTGGCAATTGCACCGAATGGAACTATTGGTCATGCATTCATTAGTGTATCAAACGGATTGAATGACAATGATGTATTTTACAGATTTTCTACTAATGACGGCTTATCCTGGAGCATACCAGAGTTGATCTGGGACTGGAATATAAATACTGATTCGCTCGGTTGTCTCAGAGGAGTCAGTATGGTATTTGGAAATAACAATGAGCCATATGTCGCATTTAATATTTCTTTATTAACAGCGACAGGTTTTTTCCCAACACTTCCATCCTCCATCAGAGTCTGGTCTCCAAATATAAACGGAGGAATTCCTATGATTGTAGCTGATGAAAATAGTGTCCCATTTTATCCAAATCTCGGTAATACTTCTGATGCGTTTCTGCCTGTATGCAGACCATCCATAGGTAGATCTTCAACAGGTAACGGATTAGTAGTTGCGTTTTCAGCAACTACAGGGCAGTATAATAATATAATGAATGACACGAGTGCATATTTTGGT
Source organism: Ignavibacteria bacterium (assembly GCA_049293015.1). GTDB lineage: Bacteria > Bacteroidota > Ignavibacteria > Tepidaquicellales > Tepidaquicellaceae > UBA2330. The sequence goes on along the minus strand of JBATSB010000081.1, from coordinate 1,921 downwards.
GTTTGGGCAGCACATACAGGAGACGGTGGTAACAACTGGGTTGCACCTGAAAGAATTACTCCTTCCACACCTTTAAGAGACTGGAGATTTGTGAGTGTTTCTCCGGTTAACAATTCAATTGGAATTCAGTGTACTGCACAGTTAATATGTCAATCAGATTCATTAGCAGGCTCGCATGTAAACGGAGCTCCAATTGGCCGGGGAGAGGCAGTAGGAATCCGATATATATTTCCTTTGAACTCGACTCCTAGCGGACCGACGCTTATATCTCCTGCGAATAATTCAACATATGTTTCGCTTACACCTTTAATGGATTGGAGCAATGTTTCAAATGCAGATTCATACAGAATACAGATATCATTACAAAATAATTTTTCAAACAATATTATAGATCAAAGTAACCTGACAAATTCTGAATTTCAGGTTCCGGCAAAAGTTTTATTTAATGATACAAATTATTACTGGAGAGTAAATGGATCTAACATAAACGGAACCGGGCTGTGGTCTGAAACTTTTAAATTCAGAACTTTGAGTCTGCTGCCGCCTGCTCCGGTACTTGCTACACCTCCAAATAATTTTATAGGAGCTTCACTGACCCCTTTTATAGACTGGAATAATGTTACAGGTGCATTTTATTATGAATTGCAAGTGTCTCTGGATTCAACTTTTACTAATACAATATTATATCAGAAAAGTATTCCTACTTCTCAATTTAATATCCCATCAGGGCTTTTAAATAACAGCGTAAAATATTACTGGAGAGCAAATGCAATTAATTCATTTGGCAGGGGTGAATGGTCATTGCCTTGGAATTTTACTACTATCGGCATTCCTACAACTCCTGTTCTCACTTTACCTTTAAACGGTGCAACACAAGTCAGTATTACACCGCAGCTTACCTGGATCAGTGCTGTGGGAGCTGAGTCTTACAGACTTGAAATTGCAACAGATTCAAATTTTACTTCGATTGTTCTTAATAATGGATTTATTTCTACGTCTTATTATAATGTTCCCTCAAATGTATTAACTGTAAATACAAAATATTACTGGAGAGTAAATGCAGTAAATTCATCAGGTATAAGTTCATGGTCAATACCTTTTAATTTCAGGACAATCTCACCACCTGATGCACCGATACTTTTATCGCCATTGAATAATGCTGTCGGAATTCCTCTGACACCTTTGCTTGACTGGAATAATGTTTTTACTGCAACAGGATACAGTTTAGAAATTGCGACAGATTCAAATTTTTCAAATACTATTCTCGATCCAGCGAATCTTACGGTTTCCCAATATAGCATACCTTCACCATTTCTTTCTTATTTTACAAAATATTACTGGAGAGTAAGAGCAAATAACTCTTTAGGTGTGAGTCCATGGTCATCAACTTTTAATTTTTTGACAATTCAGATTCCGCCGCCGGCAGTACCTGTTCTTGTTTCACCTGTAAATGGAATGATTGGAGTATCGCTGACACCAATACTTGACTGGATTGAAGAACCTACTGCAGGTAATTTCAGATTACAGATTTCAACAGATATAAATTTTCATAACATTATTCATTTTGAACAGAATATTTTGAATTCAGAATATAAAGTTCCTAATGGTATTCTAAATAATAATACATTGTATTTCTGGAGAGTAAGTGCAGTTAATAGTTTCGGAGTCAGCGAATGGTCTGCGGAATGGGTTTTCAGGACACTGATCATTGGAATTGAAAATATCAGCACGGGAATTCCTGAGAATTTTAAGCTCCATAATAATTATCCAAATCCATTCAATCCATCGACCAATATTGAATTTGATCTGCCCGAAGCATCCGATGTTGAGATCATTGTTTATGATTTTTTAGGAAAGAAAGTCAAAGCTCTTGTAAACGAGCAACTTTCTGCCGGCAGCTATAGAACGGAATTTGATGCAT
>JBATSB010000080.1:0-7611 GCA_049293015.1 Ignavibacteria bacterium | reverse complement strand
GATCTTCTCGTAGCACAGATTATTAATCTGTGTTTAACTTCTTATCAAAAATTAGCTGGGGATTTTATAAGAACTCTCGACACTAACAGCAAACCCCTCCCAGCATCCCCTTTGAAAAAAAGGTAAGGAGCCTCCGCTCGTTACTAAGCTCCTGCTTAGTAACGCAATTGAAAATGAAACTCCGTTTCAAAACTAATGATGAAACTAAGTAAAAAATCTCAAGAAAATTTTCCGGACTTCACATCGAAAAGCAACCCCACCCTGCCCTCCCCGCTAGCGGGGAGGGTTTTCAGTAGCACAGATTATTAATCTGTGATTTATTTCGCCATAGTTCGTGTCCCAAAAAGTTTGCGAATTTAAATGTTTATGATGTATGTAAAACCACTGAAAACTTTTTGGCCACCAACAACCTGAACTCAATAGAACGTCAGACGTACAAGTAATGCTCCAAAAAACCAAACTCGTTAATATCTTCATAATAAAATTTTGCTGATGAATATTAATCCTGATCAAATTAATTTTTATGATCAGATAATTCAAGTTGAAATTAGATAGGTCTTGTAAACAGATTAGAGTGCAGTTTGATGTTGGTGGCCAAAAAGTTTAATCGAGTTTCATTGTAAATTCATGATCAGTATATAAACTTTTTGGAACAGCAACAACGGCGAAGAATACAAAAAATTTTTAGATTATCTCTAATAATAAAATCTGCTCGAGCCGTATTTTATTCGCCATTATTAGTGGATTCTATAAAATTCAATTAATGCTTTTATCCAAAGTACTAGAATTTATGTTTATCTATTACAGATTTGAAATATGGACTTAAATTTAGTGATTGTTGAAAATATTTTCTTGTAAAATCTCTACTCAAATATACCCATGCTGATTCTTCATAAGTATAATACTTATTGTTGATATCTATGGGATCTCCAGGGTCAGGTGTAGGCACATATTCACTTTTTCCATAATCATACTCACCATGAGCGAAGTTTTGCTTATAAACAACGCCATCCTCCCACCCGCTTCCTAAAGATTCTTCTTTCATTTTTTCAAAATACTCTAAATAATTTAGTTTAGAAATTTCTGTATCTTGATGAAAAGGAAAAGGATGAAAGGTTGAAAGCAAATGTTCTCTTATCCTATATTCTACATTTGACTGAATATAGTATTCCCTATATAATCTTTTGCTGGCACCTTTCGTATAGAAATCATTTGTTTCGGGATCTTTTTGTGCTGCCCATTTACTTGGATCTCCTAAAATTATTATCCATATAATTGCTTCAAGTGCTTCTTCAAAATATAGTTTGAAGAGGGAGAGGTCGCTTGAAGTAAGCAAATCGTTTTGTTTATTCATATAAGTATTTGCAACTTCTTCCGCAAATTCTTCATTGAGATTTGTATCAATTAAAAACTTTTGTAATGCAATCTCATACTTTAAGTTTTCTTTTTCTTTCAGAAGTGCGTCATTCAGAAAAGTATCAACAATTTCTGCCGGAGCATCCTGATATCTTTGAATAACTCTTTCATTATAATCCTTATAAGCTACTAATTTTGTAGAATCAAAATTTTTAAACATCGAAAGAGTCGAATGCCCGGTTTTTTTAAAGACGAGTTGACCCAATTCCTGTAAATAATCGTTTACAACTGGACTAGAGAATTCAAGTAATTTGTTTAGAAACTCACCTGTTTCTCTGTAATCACCTTTAACAGTATCGATTAACCCGGAAAGCCTTTTAAATTCTGCCGACCAGAATGAATATGTTGTTGATGATTTGTCAATCGATGTCATTTCTTTAACAATAACACCTCTCTCTTTCGTCAGTTTCTTGAAAGTTTGGTCTGTTGTATATCGTGTAGCTATTTTGTTTTTAAAAAATGATTTAGCTACTTTTTCAAATATATGTCCACCTGCAATAGGCAAAAAAAGAAATACCAGATCAATTAGATTAATACCAGTTCCTGCATTTAAATTAATAGTTTTTTTTAATTCGTTTATATCATAGGAATTTTTATCAATCTTAATACTTAAAACATATCGAATAGCTTTATCGCATGATTTACCTAAAATATCCAAGAATGACTCAAAATCAGTTTGATAAAGATCCATTGCATAAATTGCCGAAGCGTTAAGTTTTTTAATATCCTTTATTTCAGCCATTAATCAAAAGTTTAAATTATCATCAATCTTTACCAAATCAGTCGGCAACTTCACCTCCCAGGAATCCCCATATAAGGCAGCGCCAAAGGAATAGCTAATACTACTTTCTGTTTCACCTAAATATGGTGTTTTTAGATAAATTGTTGTGGCAGATTCAACATTCTTTATCAAATATGTCTTGCCCCCAATAATTATTCTTTTATTCTCATCATCATCTGTAAACGAAGTATCTATGCCCTCAATCAAATTACTGTCTTTTGTAACATTTATAAAACCCTCTCCCTCAGTATTCATATTATTCAAATGGCTTTTTAATTCTTCTAATAATGAAAGATGCATCATATCTAATTCATTACTGGTGTCTGAATTTATGAAGCTTCCTCCTTCTGCACTCCAAATTATATTGTTATTTAAATAGTTTAGCATTGTATCTTCAAAACTAACCCGAACAGGCAGACTTATCCTACAAGAACCGGCTTGCAAAAATTTGGCAAATTGCGGGTCAGTATCTGTCAACCGGGAGAGCATAGTCCATTGATCCTTCTTAGCCCAAAAGTAGGGATAGAATAAATAGGTCATATTATTCCACTCAAAAGCTTGTTCAAAAAAGGAAATGAATTTGCCTTCTTCAGCAGCAACGTCAAAATCTATTTCAGGATATCCATTAAAACCAACATTTCTGACCATTGCATCAAACCCTTCAAACTGTTGCCCCGTTAATAAAGTGATGCAGCCTCTTTTTAATTCTGTTTTTTCTGTTTCCCTGTTTGCAATTGGGTTAGTGCCACTTATCTGAGTAAAGCCTGCTCGTATTTTAGCTGATTCAATTGCATTATAATATCGATTAAGCTGGTCATTATATGCGTTCATAATAGCGTTGTAGGTATCTATCTGCCACTTAACTAATGCTTCTTCGGTTCTCTTACAAAGTAGGGTTATATTTAATCCAAAAGCCATAACTCCCCAGGTAGAAATTGTTAATGGCAAGCTATTAGTTGGTTTCCCTTCTATAACGAAACTCTTATGATTAATAATATTGGCGTTTGGGTCGTATTTTTTTTGGTCAGCTAAATCAGTTGGATATTCCTGTGGCATGAACGTGTGTTGTTCGTCTCCTAATTGTACAGTTAATTTTTGATTTGTACTTTCCGTGTTAATATTTGCTATGTCAACGTATGTAAAGTCAACTACTGCCTTACCTTGTTGGGGCAGGTAGCCATTATTTATAGCAATCGGGGCATTTTCTGAATGCCAATAAATGTGATGTTCAGTGTTGCTCTCGGTTTCTTTTCTCAAATCTTGTCCATCTTTAGAAAAACTTTGTCCAATAATTATGTATTCTGCAGGGGGAGGAGTAATGTTTTCTACACCATATTTTGAAGACCATATTAAATAACTGGTTTTGTCAATATCTTGTGCTCTTAAAGGAGTAAAAACTCTTCCATAACTTGAGCAATATCCTGGTTCCTCAGGTTTTACAATTGAATTGTCCGTAGGCTGTAACGTCATCACATGCCTTAAAAAAGCGGCAGGTTCCGGAACGATGAATTCAAGCATAAGTCTTTTGCCATAATTTACAATTTGGGCATTGTAAATTTTATTTACAAAACGATATATACCTGTGATATTGTCTGCTCCGTCCTTAGTATTGTCAAATGTATGCTGATTTATTTCTTCGGTTTCTTTTACCGTTCTTCTAAACCGGCGTTCCAAATTTCTTTTCTCTAACTTACTAACAGCTTTGGAGATGGTTTCTCTTGCAAAATTCGAGGCAGAACGTTGCGTTTCGCTCAAGGAATTATTGTTAGAGTAATTAAAGTTAGCAGTAGAATCAACAAAGCCATATGAAGCGCTAATGGTGGCACCGGCTTCTATATTAGTGCTTTCATTAATCACTTTCTGCGATTCGGATTGCAATTCAAACCGTTCAGATGAACTTAAATCATTCTCTTTAAAATCTGTTTCTTCGGTTTCAGTTGTTACAGACTCTTCAGTGAGATTACTGATGCGGTGTTTCCTGTCTCTGAGTTCACTTTTAAGTACATTTTCAATATGCGAAATTTCTCCCAATTCGTAACGAGCGAGTTTCTGCTCTACAATTAACAGGTCTGCTATTCCTAACACCCTTACCTCGTGCTTCCCATTTGTTGTAATTGGTGTAGATTCAGCCGTCACTTTAATATTTTGTGGTGAGCAAATCCCCGGAGTTCTTATCGAACCTGTCCCCGTTTCTAGTATTTCGAGATCACGATCGGGTATTATTACTTCATTTTGACCTACATTTTTAGCTTTATAACCGGAGCTATCACCGAATAAAGAAATTTCAAAAGCAGTTTGTGCTGCCTTTTTCTCCAGGTTTGTAATTGTCTTTACAATATCTATTTGATCTGTTTCAAAACCCGTTTTTTTTATAGTTTTTTTTGCCAAGTCTGTCAACTTTTGAGTTCCACTTTTCGGGAGGTAAAATCCTCTTTTTATTTTCGAAGATGACGGGACTTCAATATGCTCATCTTTCTCACTGTTATCAAATAAAGAAACCAATTCTTCAATTGTAGAATTATAATTTTTCAATTCATCAGACAGTTGGAGGCGTCTTTTTTGATTTTCTTCAACAATTTTTTTCTTATTTTGAACTTCTTTTTTTCTATCTGCCACCAGATTGGTTTTTTCAAGAGGTAAGGGGAAAATACCAGATGGTAGCACGATTTTAATTTGCAAAACCTTCTCTTTTGTAATTGCGGTTTCTTTTGTTAGTAAATTTATTGTTTGTAATGCTTTTGCAAGATTAAAAATCAAAGATTTTGATTTTGGCGATACTGTATCATCAATTGCAGAAGCAATTAAACTTTCAGTAAGAACCTTGTGGATTTGCTTGTAAGTTGGACTAGCAATAAATTTTGAAGGGGTAGCATCAAAAATTCGTAGAAAATTCTCCCTTACGAATTGATTGTAATTTTTTGATTTACTATTTACAACATCAATAAATTCCATTAGTTTGGAATCAGCTTTTTTGGCAGAGTCAATATACTTCGATGATTCGGTATAGTTTTGTGCAAGCTTAATCATTTGACTCTTGTTGCTTTCCTTTCTCGCCTTTCTTAATGTGTCGACCAAACCTTCATCTGCGTCATATAAATAAAAGCTGTTTTCCGCGGCCTTTTCTGTAGAAGTAGTTTGAGGGGGATGCACAACGGCATAACTGATTATTACTGATTCCATTTATTTTGATTTTAATGTGTTATAATAAAATAATTCTAATAATTGTAATATTACTTTGAAGACGCTACTTTATATTGACTATTCGTCTTATTAATTTGTCTTTTCTGAATTTAATTTTTTATTTGATAAATAAATACATAATTGTTTATTTTTTTTTCAATTTTTCGCCGTTGTCAGTGTTCAAAAAAAGTTTCCAAATCTAAATGCTCACTTTGAATATTATACCACTGTAAACTTTTTGGCTACCCACAACATGAACTCAATAGAACGATAGATGGAAATGAAATTCTCCAAAAACCTAACTCATCAATTCCTTCATTGTAAAATCTTGCAGATAGTTCATCAGTAAATTCAAATTGAAATTAGACAGGTCTTGTAAATAGATTAGAGTGCAGTTTGTTGTTGGTGACTAAAAAGTTTAAACAAGTGAAGTTGTTGATTAAAGATCAGTACAGAAACTTTTTTGAACATCTGCAACGGCGGAAAATTAGTTATAGAAATTGCAATTTTCACTACTCATAATATTATTCATGATATCATTAAATTCCTTATCTTGCAAATTATTAATATCATCAAGTTCATTAGGTAAATAGTCTTTAAATACTTCCTCAAATGTTGGATAAAAATTCGATGGATCAAATTTTGTGGGGATTATTTCTCTCTGCAAGAGATCTGAATATATTTCTAGAACTTCTATAAATTGAGTTATAAATTTATTAAAAAAAGATTTATGAGATATTAAAAAATCCAAATTAATCATAATCAAATTTTTTAAATCAAAAGGATAATTATACTTAATTTTCAATTTTAGTAATTGTTCATTCATAAAATGATTTACTCCATTAGTATCAAGTATGCTGTCAGTATATATTAATATTGGATATACTTTTAATTTATCTTTGTTTGCTTTTGTATATACATCAAAATTAATTTGATCTTTCGACAAATTATCAATTACTTTAATTAATTGAATTATTCCTTGTTTATCACTTGCAAGTTTTTTAATTAATATTTCTTTTATTTTAATGCTTTGATATGAAGTTTTTATATTAGCACTTACAATATTATCTTTACATTCAAATAGTAAAATATTATTGCCAATCCGAATATAATAATCACCATATTCGGGATACTCATCACTTTTATCTTTTCCTGCTTTTAAAAAATCACAATTATTTTCAAAAATGGGAAGCATTATTCTTCGGAATAAATATTTTTCAGTAAATTCTCTACTAAAATAATTCAACAAATCAAATAAACTATCTGACTTCATAGATTCTTGTTCTATAAAATTCTTGAAATCAAATTTTAAGTTATTGAATAATGTATCACCAAAAAAATTTAAGCTTAAGAAGTGAAAAACATTATATTTTTCTTTAAAAAGTGGAAAGTTTCTAAATATTTTAAAATCAAAATCGTATTTTTCTACATCAGAAAAATTAGTAAAAATATCTTTGTTAATTAATTCAATGTCTTTAGGAATTTCTAAAGCAAATGTGTTAATGAAATTAATTACTTGGATTAATTTTGGGTCAATTGTTAATGTTGATTCAATTTTATTTAAATCAGTTTCGTAATAATTTGAAAATCTTAGGTAAATACTTGCCAAATGACATAATAAAAATCTATAATCCTTTATGTTTCTGGATTTCAAATATTTACCTAAAAATCTACTTAGTCTTTCATTTGATTCAATAAATTGAAAGAAAAAGTAACCTTTAATTATATATGGAATGTGTTTTATATTTGTTGAAACAAAATCGTTTTGTGCAAAACCAATGGATAAACTCAAACCTAAAATATCAGAATCATCTATTTCATTTCTAATGTTACTTATTAAAAGATTATAAAATTGATTAAAATATAAATATATTTTAAAAACTGTGAAATATTCATCAGAAGTTAATTCCCTATTATGTGATGAAAAATTTTCAATGGTTAATTTTGCAAATATTAAATTAGTTACATTATTAAATATTTTGTAATCTTTAATATTTTTAATAGATTGTGTTTTTTCAATAATTATATTTCTATTTTCATTATTGAATACATTTAAAAATGAATTTAATAATGTATTTTGAACTGTCGTATCATTTTCTCTTGACCATAATGTAATGCTTCAACTGGAAAAGGAATTTCAAAATATTTATTTTAGTAAACTTAAAATAATAGGAGATTCCGAAAATGTCAAAAAGAAAACATCTATCAGCAGAGCAAAAAGTTATAATTCTCAG
>JBATSB010000079.1:0-36090 GCA_049293015.1 Ignavibacteria bacterium | reverse complement strand
CAGCCGTACTTATCCACTTCCCTTCTGAAAAATGCTGACCTGTTAGTTCCCTTTTCTCTGATTATTTCTGAACGTTCAAAAAATCTTTCATCATTAATTACGAGCATACCTCCTTCTCCGCAGACTACATTCTTAGTTTCGTGAAATGAAAATGCTGACAGATGTCCCATCGAACCAAGAGGTTTACCTTTATAATATGAATCAATTGAATGTGCAGCATCTTCTATAATAAAAAAATTATGCTTCTCAGAAAGCTCTATCAATGGATCCATATCTACTGCTATCCCTGCATAATGAACAACTATAACAGCTTTTGTCTTTGGAGTTATTAATTTTTCAATTTCCTTTATATCAATATTTGGTGTATCTGTCTCACTGTCACAGAATTTTATTCTAGCACCTCTCAATACAAATGCATTTGCAGATGAAACAAAAGTATATGCAGGAACTATTATTTCATCACCCTCCTTTGTGTCAATCAATATAGCCGCCATCTCAAGTGCATCAGTACATGAAGTAGTCAGAAGTACTTTCTTAAATCCAAATCTGTTTTCAAAATACTCGTGACACTTTTTTGTAAAAAGACCGTCTCCTGAAATTTTTCTTGACCTGACAGATTCCAGTATGTACTCTGTCTCCTTACCAGTTAGGTATGGTTTGTTAAACCCTATATGTCTTCTTTCTTTTTCCAATAAATATTTTATGAATTAAATTGATATTATTGATCAAGTACTGCCAGTCCTACACCTGTCTTCCCAAAACTGTTTCCGTTATAAAGCATATATCTGTTTCCATTGAAATCATATATAAATGAATATTCTATCATTTCAAAATCCCATCCATTTTCTGATACATCAAGATCTATGCAGTCATCCATTCTTTTCCAGTTCATACCGTCTGTTGATTCCGCATATCCGATTCTGTAAGATTTTATTTCAGCGGATTCTCTGTAAGAATACCACATCTTAAATACTTCATCTTCCTTTAGAACAAAAGGTCTTGCGATCGCATATTCATATTCATTTTTAAAATCTATGCATACATTTCCCTCTCTTTTCCAGTTTATTCCATCATCCGATTCAGCATATCTGATATTGTAAAAATGTTTCAGCATACCTTTTTCCTCAGTCCATTTTATCAGAGAGACATACCACATTTTCCATTTGCCGTCATCGATCATTACAAAAGGTGCGAAAGTTGAATAAGGATCAATGTCATTTGAATAAAGTACAGCAGGACCTCTTGATATTTTTTTAAATGATTCACCGCCGTCTACGCTTATTGCAAGTCCATTAAAAGAAAAGAAAGGAACATTTTTTCCTAAAGTCCATCCGTTATAATATAAATACTTTTTATTTTCAAATGTCACACAAGAAGTCGGCATGATACCCGCATCATCAAACGCACCAAGCTGACCAAGTTTCAATACCGGCTCTTTACTTATGTCAAGTATTTCAAAAGGTTCTTTCAGATCAATCTTTATATATGCTCCCTGAGATCTGCCTGAATTGTCACGTGCTGAAAAATAAATCTTTGCTAAATCATTTTCTGTTTTATCCAATACAGGCATCATAGCATGACTCTGCATCCAGTCAATCGTTCCGTCCGGTGTAAAAATCATTCCGAGTTTTTTCCAGTTCTGTTTTTTCAATTATTTTTTCTCCTTAAGTAAGAATTATGATATTTTTAACTCATCACTTTTTTTGTCAAACAAGACCGATCTTGCCGGTAGATAAACACCTTTCTCTTCAGTGTCTTTCATGATTATTGCACCTGCTGCGATCAGCGTTTCAGGAGCGATAGTTACACCGTCACGTATTGTTGCATTTACTCCGATAAAACAATTTCTCTTTATTGTTACAAATCCTGAAACTACAGCATGTGAAGTGATGAAGTTATGATCTTCTATTGTTACATCATGTCCAATATGATTCCCGCTCCAGAGCACTATATTGTTTCCTATTTTTACAAAAGGTTGTATTGTGTTATCCTCAAGTATAAAACAATTATCACCAGTCGGAAACTGTGATAAAAATGAACATCTCGAGCTGATATAATTTGCCATTCGATAACCCTTTGCCTTACACTTATTATAAAGATCTTCCCTGATCTTATTCATGTTGGTATAACCCACTGCAACAAATGCTTCATATTCTGTAGGAGGATATTCCTTTTCTACTTCCTCAAATGCTGTTACAGGAAGTCCCTCAAATTCAGATTCTGTTATATATTCTATATCAACAGAAAATGCTGATGGTTCATAATCCGAATCAATTTCAAAAAAATATTTTGCAAGCCTTGCATTTGATGTGTTGCCGATAATAATTAATTTTTTATTTTTCATTTTTCAATTTACTTAAAAGTTTTCATAAAATTTTTTACAAATGGACCTTCGTTAAATATCAAATCGATTATACTGACTGCATGTGTAAACTCTCCATGAAGCTGTCTGTACTCAGGATATCCGCTGTAATCAAAATAATGTAACTTAATATTTTCATTTTCAAATTTACTTTCATCCATGTATGCCTTTGCAGCAGGTCCTGAATAATAATCTGTTGCTCCGAGTGTTTTACAAATATCTACAAGTCGCTCTGTCTTCTCTTCAAGCAGTTCAAATTCATCCGACTGCCTGATCCTAGTTTCTATTCCAAGCAGTTTACAAATAGCTTTTGTAAAAGTAATGTTCACATCACTTATCAGAACGTATTCTCTTCCCAAATAAAGCTCCTCAAAAATATCCTTGTACTCTTTAAAATATTCAGCCTTTGAATAATTATGCTTGACCGTGTCCCAATGATTTTTTGCCCAGCCCGGATCGCTGATCTTTGTATCCTTTATTTTTTGAAAATATTTTCCCTTTACATCGACAGGTACTGTAAGCCATTTCACACCATCCTTTGTTTTGATTTGATTTCTGTTTCTCCAGTCCCTTCTCGTGAATTGCATATCATCATAAAATACAAATTCATCTGCAAGATTTACCGAATCGAAAAATCCTTTCCATGGGATATAATTAGATTGAGTGATTACAACTTTTTTCAAACCTTTATTATAAATTTATTTTTTTATCAATTATATAAAGTGGTCTGCCCTTGGTCTGTTCAAATATTTTACCAATGTAAATTCCCGTGATGCCTATACTCATTAATATTAAACCGGTGGAAAAAAGTACAGCTACAATCAAACTCGGCCAGCCTGCCTGAAAGCTCTGCATGAAATAACTTACTACTATGTAAATTCCAATTAATAAAGTTACAAAAGAAATTAACAATCCACCATAGATTGACAGTCTGAGCAGCTTATCGGAATGTGAAGTCCAGCCCTGAACTGCTGTGAAAAACAATTTAGAAAGTGTATAAGATGAATTTCCTTCATACCTTTCTTTATGTTCGACCGGTAAGTATGTCGATTTAAATCCAACCCATTTAAGAAGTTGAATATATAATCTGTCCTGATCTTTTAATTTCACAAACTCATCTTTAACCCTGTTACTAATCAAAGTCATCGACCCTACCTGCAGATCAAAATTCTTGTCTGCAAATAATCTGAACATTGAATTATATATTTTTGCCGTTACCTTTTTAAAAAATGAATGTTTCCTGCCGATTCTTTTTGTAAATACAACCTCATAACCATTATCATATTCTTTTAGTAAATCACTGAAATAAGCAGGGTCATCCTGAAGGTCACAATCCATTATTATCACTATATCCCCAGTAGCAGCTTTTAATCCGGCAGTAATTGCATAATGCTGTCCGAAATTTCTGCTGAGTTTTATTCCCTTCACTTTCGTATTTATTCTGCAGTTCTCTTCTATCTTTTCCCAGGAATCATCGCCTCCGCAGTCTTCCACCAAAATGATCTCATAGTTATCAGAAATTTTAGACACCTCCTCAGATACCCGTCTTACAAGCTCATCCACTATCTTACCGGCTTTGTAAACAGGGCTGACTATTGATATGGTTCTATCCATTTTGATTTATCATATTTTGAAAAAAATCTTTGAACTTTTTATTCTGATCTTCCAATTGAAATTCTTTTTTTACTCTCTCTCTTGCTGTATCAGAAATTTTCATTCTTTCTTCAAAACTCATTATGCATACTTCTGATATTTTATTTTTAAAAGCTTTATAATCCCTTTTAGGAATAACCCAGCCTGTCTCTCCGTTTACAACATTTTCCTTCAACCCTTCCGCGTCACTGACAATACACATCAGACCTGCTGCCTGTGCTTCAAGTACGGATACACAAAATCCTTCTTCATAGCTCGGCTGCAGATAAATATCTGAACTGCTCATAATATCTAATACTTCATCATGTGATTTCTTTCCACAAAAAAATACTTTACTCTCAAGTCCATACTGATATACTGCAAATTTTAATCGCTCTAATTCAGGACCTTCCCCAACAATATTATATGAAAAATTCATCCCCTCGTCAACAAGTAATTTCATTGCAGATATAGCTGTCTCATAATTCTTGATCCAATTCAGTCTGCCTATAGTTAATATTTTTGGTACTGAAATATCCGTTCTAATTTTATTCTGACTTATTTTTTTAAAGTCGATCGCAGGTGTGATCTTCATATAAGGAGTTTTTTCAGGAAGACCTAATGCTACAGCTTTATCCCTAAGGTAACTAGATATTGTATGAACTTTGTCAATGTTCCTCCAGACATTCTTATAACATTCAGGATTTTTCAAAGGATAAACGTTTATATCATAACCTCTGAAACTTACGCTCATCTTTGCATTCATTGCTTTTGCAACATTTTCCCTTTTTAATGCCATAGTCGTAAATCCAAAATGAAGCACGTCAATGTTTTCTTTTAAAATATGCGCATTCAGATATACTGATTTCATTCTTTCTGAAAAATTTTTTCCGCGCTCTGTCTCCAAACTAATTAGACTTAATGTTTTCTTTGGTGAGAAAATAAATCTTGCTGATACTACATAAACAAATAAAAAATACTGATAGATACTGCTGCCTTTTTTTACCGGATATGCAGGTATTATTTTTACTTTTTCGTTTACTCTATTCTTCGAATTCCCCTTACTACCTGTGAAGAGTAAAACTTCAAATCCCGATTCTACAAGTCCGTTTATTTTAAAATTAAAAAATGTCTCTGAATATTGCGGAACTTCAGGTAATACCAATCCTATTTTCATAACCCTAGCTATTTAGCAGAGAATTATAAAAATTTATAAACCCTTCTATTTGTTTTTGATCAGTAAATTTTTCAGCAATAGTATTTTTAGCTTTTACCTTCATCTGCTCTTTTTTAATTTCAGTCAGATCTGAATACTCAATAATTTTTTCCGCAAGCATCTCCGGGTCTCTTACTTTTGCTATCATTCCATTTTCATTGTCAGAAACTGCTTCGTTCATTCCGCCGCAGTCAGTAGTTATTACCGGTACTCCAATCGCCATTGATTCAAGTACAACGTTTGCAATACCTTCTTCGACACTTGGAAGTAAAAGCATATCTGAATTTTTTAGTTCATCCATTAAATCAACATGAGCCATACCACTTTTTAAAACTACTCTGCCTTTCAATTCTTTATCAGATAATAAAAATAATATTTCTTCAGGCACTTCACCCTGTGCTACGATCGTATATTGAAAATTAAATCCTTTGCTGATCAGAATCTTCATCGCATCAAATGCATAATGATATCCTTTCTTCCAGTGATACCTTCCGATTGAAATTATTTTAGTTAATTCTGATCTATTATTGTTTGATTCTATTTTACTTTGAAGTAGTTCATCCTGCACACTCGAATAGATCACTTTAATTTTTTCAGTAGCTGCTCCATATTTTTGCGCCTCTTTTGAAATAGCTTTCGAAACAGCATGGAAACCATCTAATTTAGGGAAATATTTTTGGTAACTTTCAGCAAGTGATTGGTCATTAAGAGGTGAATAATTTATATGAGCACCTCTCAGACTCAATGCGAACCTGCATTTCATTATATCAAACAAGTAAGAATTTTTTTGAACAGTCTTTGCCCACTGAATGTGAAATATATCCGGTTCATTATTTACAATTGGAAGCATCATTCCAAGTTCTTTCAGATTACTTTTCAGACCTTTATCAGATGAAAAAATTTTACTCAATATTTTTGAAAATTTGGAAGGACTTTTCAAAATTAATTTTATCGATTCTTTTGAAATAAAAAATAGTAATGGAATACTATTAATAGGAGTATCAAGTATTTCTACATTTTCATTATAATTTATCTCACGGATTTTTTTACCGAATAATAAAATATTAATTCCGGAGGATGAAAGATTTCTAATCAGATTTTCAATGAATGTAGTCGAAGGAATGTTACCTGAATAAATTGCTACTTTCATTTTGACTTCATTAATTAAAAGAAATTGATCTTGAAAACTGAGAAATCGTTAGGAGCATACTTACCGGATGTGAATATTTTTTGCTGTCTTCATTTATAAACTTTCCGTAAAATTCTTTTACAATTTTTTCCGGTATGATATTTTTTAGATCCTCATTTTCAAATAGTCTCTGCTTCAATTGAATGTTATTACTTTCTCCGAGAAACTGGATCTCATAATTGCTCTTTACTTTTTTCTTGTGTAAAATATCTTCATCTAAAATTCTGTTTACTTTTCTAATTACACGACCCGGTAATTTAGTAATGCTGCTAAAATTTTTATAATTGTATAAATTTAGTGGATCATATGACTGCCATGGGATTTTCGCTAATTCCGGATTCTTCATTTTTATATATTCTATCTGAATTTTTCTTTCTGATAATAACTCTTCAGGAATGTTACAGATAAATTCACACATTTCATTTTCATAATAAGGCAGAAATATCGGATGAAAATTACTAAATACATTCATGTTTGCACTTGTCCATCTCGGTGCCCAGTACATGGATTTAAAAGCCCGGATTCTTGAATTGGCATTTTCAATTTTAATTTCATTAAGCAGACCTGAGATTCTATCCTCCAGATAATTCCTGAATTTTCCTTCCAGTTCCCAATGATCCCATATCATTTCAGCAAGTTCTATTCCGCCTTTCTTAATAATTTTAGTTGAAACCGTATTTACTTGTTCATCAAATCTCATGTCTTCTCTGACGCCCATAGAATCAAACAAAACATCTCCCCAATGTCCGAGAAAAAATATATTCCCAAAACCTGAAACATCTTTTATTACAGCCATTTGTCTCGGGTGAGTAAAATCCGCATAGCATTGATTTATTTCCGAAAGTTCATCTATTACATTCCAGAGATAACCTTCCGGTATCACATATTCTTTATATGGAAATCCAAGTACTTCACTGATCTGTCTTCCGTATTTTGTTTCATCAAAACTTTTTTCAAATTTATAGGAATAACTTTTCGTATCAAATTCTTTTCCGATTGCAGCAGCCTGCGACCTGCTGTCAATGCCTCCCGATAAAGGAAGTATAACTTTCTTTCCGTTTAGATTTTCATGAATTAACTTTTCAAATAAATGTGCAAACTCTTCCGTCGCCTGTTTAAGATTTATTTCCCGTGGACTGTAATGCCATTTCCAGTATTCTTCAGCCGATATTATATTTTCATTTTCATCGATTTTGTAATCAGAAGCCGGCTGTAATGTTTCAAGATTTTTGTAATACGTGTCTTTTCCTAAAAAAAAACCTAAAGCTGAAAAAATACAAATTGCTTTCAGATCTAGCCCGGATTCATTTCCATTTTTAAAAAACTGCTGCTTGTCAGGAATTATATTGGTTCTCAATTACTTTTTTTTAAACAGATCAAATCTGAGCTTTGCAGAAATTCTGGATGCTGTATTAAAAGGTAGTACAAGATCTAATAAAAAATCTCCTGAATATTTTTTCCATATATCCGGAAATTTGTTGAGTCTCTTATAAAGATCCTTTCTGCTGTTAAAATAATTTTCCTTACCTGTAATTTTTTTTAGGTTTTTATAAAAAGCAAATTCATTCTCTTCAAGTATACTTTCCTTTGACGAAGTTCTTTTTAAAAAATCTATTACCCATAGATAAAATACAAGATTCCATTCATCCATTTTTCCGCTGTCACTTGCTTTTCGTAATGTAGAGTCCTGATGCTTTCTGTATTTTATAAGAACTTCATCATCATAATATATCTGAAATTTTTCAGATAGCTTTAGCCATAAAACTATATCTTCTGAACCTTTGATTGACTCTTCATAACCTTTTACGTTTACAAATTCATTTCTTCTGACTAAGCTTGCACTTGGGAGAGGAGTTCCTTTGAGATTACTTAAAAAAATTTCTACAAAATCAGGAGGTTCATAAATTCCGCTTTTCAAACCTTTTCCATTCAATCCTACTGACTGTACAAACGTTCTGTCCTGATACCAGTATAAAGCAGGACCCCAGATCATTGCGCATTCAGTTTTATTTCTGAAAATATTTAACTGATGTGAAAGTCTGTTTTCATACCAGATATCATCCTGATCAATGAATCCTATAATATCACTATTTGATTTTTCAAATGCTCTATTTCTTGTGAATGCTGTACCGTGATTACTGTTGTTTTCATGTGTATACAAAAATATCTTTTCCGGAAATTTCTGTTGAATTTTTTTTGCTATTTCAATTGTATCATCTGTACTTCCGTCATCAAAAAATATCCATTCCCAGTCTTTAAAATCCTGTGATAACACACTGTCAGCGGTTTCTTCAAGAGTACTGGATCCGTTATATAGCGGAGTTATTATTGAAACGTAAGGCAAATTAATCTTTCTTTAAATAAATTAATCCGTTCCCCATCACTCTCGATCCGGGTTTGATAAACTCTTCATACCTGTAATTCTGTTTGATTTCATTCCAGAATTGGATTACTCCATAACCATCTTTATGAGTATTAATGTCATGAAATCCTATCATACCGTCAGAAGACATAAGCTCAGAATAGATCTCAAAATCTTTTTTAATTCCGTCATAAGTGTGATCTCCGTCAATATATAAAAAATCGATCGTTCTGTTTCCAAGTACTGACTTCAGCATTTCTACAGTACTTTTTGATTTTGAATCTCCGCGAATAAATGAAAGCGAAGTATTTTTTCTGTCAGATGCAAATTCACTAAAAAATTTTATTCTCTTTTCATCATATCCTCCGCCATAATCTCCATCAGGAAGATCAATGCTGATAATTTTTTCAGCCTGCGGATTAGTTCTTGCCCATACATAAAACGTACCTCCGTTCCATGTACCAATCTCAGTTATAACTTTTGGTTTATGCTCCATTACTCTTTGACAAAGATCTTTTATTTCAGTGTGCTCCTGAGCAAGTCTTATTTTATCATAGAATCCCCTGCCCTTGTATTTCTCAATTGATTTTAATACTTCATCTATATCTTCCGAACTCAGTATTTTTTTTAAATTTCTTTTTGATATACTAAAAGCTACCCTGTCTTTTAGATTCTCATATATGTTATCCTTACTCAAATTTTATCTATTAATTTTAAATTTTTATTTTCTTCCGATTGAATAAATAGTAGTCTCAGGCAGTAATCTTGAAATTCTGAATATTCCTTTTGCAAAATATTTTCTGTGCAGCCTTCTTAAAAAATAACCTGCTTCATTTTCATCTTCACTCTTTTGTGCCATCAATTGCGGCAATGGATATTTAAGCTGAAGTAATTTTTCATCTTTCTCTCTTGTCATTGAAACTCTCGCTCTTTCATCATCAAATTTCAAATCTTTGAATAATTCTTTTGTACCGTCATATGTAAATCTCCAGAGATCTATAGGCATTTTTGAAATTTTTCTGACATAGCATTCAGACAGAACTGCCGTACCTCCGTCTTTTAAGAAACTGGATAAATTTTCAGCAGCTTTAAACGGATTTCTTACATGAGTCAAAACTTCCATACAAATCACAGTAGAAAATTTACCCGTTTTTCCTTTTATAAATTCACATTCGTTGTCAGTAATATCTACAACGTAATCAACTCCATCACCTTCTGAAATATCAATACCTGTAACATCCGTTAATCCCATCTCTTTAAGTCTTTCCCTGATATCTTCTTTGTCAAATTCATAATGCTTTGATCCTACAATCAAAACAGGTTCAATAATAATATCAATATTATCTTTTAAAAAACTTATCTGGTTTCTTGTTGCCATATTAATTTATTTAAGTCGCTTGAAGTTAAAAATTTTACATCCGGCCATTTTTTGTAAATACCGTCAAATAATTTTTTCATCTCAGACAATGATTTGTCTCTGTATGAAGGAGTAAATTTTCCTGAAATATTTACTCTGTGAAAATCTATGATTGCAGGTAACTTATTATTAAATGCTTTTCCAATATCACTCATACATTCGTCATGATAAAATCCATAATCAATATGTGGATCAAGTCTGGCATTTCTTACAGACCATACCAGCCCGTTTCTTATTCTGAAATATGGAAAACTGTACCGACTTCCGTCCGACTGCACTAATCTGTTTGAAGACTGAATCATTTTAATAAAATTGTTCTTTAGAATATTAATATTTTTTCTGTCCAGAATAAAGGTAGGAGGTATGATCGATTCGGATTTTATTTGAAAGAGTTTATAAAATTCATCAACTGATTCTTTAATCTTAATATCTTTATTTTCGTCGGAAAGTTCTCCGTTTAAAAATTTTAACTTACCTTTCAAAGTAGAATTTCCCGTAAAATACTTGTTCTCAAATGCTTCCTGACCTTCATTAGTATAGTAGTATTTGGATAACTCAGATAAATTATAATGACTGAAACCATGAAGCTGAGGATAAATAAATTTATTTTGAATACCCCATTTATATAATTCTCTGACATCTTCAGAATCTTTATTAAATCCCATACTGATCGGAATAAATTTCAGTTCATCAGATGAATTGTAATTTACATTGTGTGTAATAAAATTTGCCGTTATAACCGGTGGATATTCAAATTTATTTTTAAAACTTCCGAGTACTCCATATAAAAGTTCAATGTCTTCCTTTGTCTCCAAAGCGTCAAAAGTCCACCTTGTAAATTTATCTCCTGTATATTTGTTTTTAAGAAAATTGATAGAATTTATATTCATCGCTCTCTCAAGTCCCCAGTCATCACTTTCAATTACTATTATCTTTTCTTTAAATTTTTTTCTCAAATAATGAGGTAGATACCTAAAGAATTTTACACCCTTCATTTCTTCTCTTTATGTTTTAATAAGTTTCAGATATAACTTCTGCAGCTTATCCACTTCATTTTCTATTGAATAATACTTCTGTACAAATTCAAGTTGGTTTTTTATCTTTTCTTGTTTTACCTCTGGTTTCATTCTCATATAATTCATGATCTTATTTGCAATTGACCCTGGATTTTCTGATTCAAAAAGTTGATCTTCAAATTCACGGAACTGGTCTCTGATCCCGGGTACATCACTTCCGTAACAAATTATACCGCTGGCCATTGCTTCAAGTATTGAGATCGGTCCCCCTTCTCCTGTTTTATTTGAAGATAAAATAAAAATATCGGCAATACTAAAATAAGGCTTTATGTCTTTCTTTTTTCCTGTAAAAAAAACTTTCCCTTCAAGTCCTGCATCAAGAGTTTTCTTTTTTAGATCCTTTGCATAATCTGTTACATCATCACCTATAATTAAAAGTTTTGCATCTTTAAAATCTTCTAGAGCAATTGAAAATCCCCTGATAAGATAATCTATCCCTTTAATCGGAATTACATTTGCAAGTGTTATGATTATTGGATTCGAATTGTACAGTTTGTATCTGGTAATAATACTTTCATCCCTACTCGATTTTTTAAACTCCTGAATATCAATTCCTATTGGTATTAAATACTGCTCTTTGATTCCTTTGAAAAATGTTTCTACCATTTCCTGATTTTGAGGAATTATAGCACTTGACAGCTTTGATCTTATCTTCCACGCATTACTTCCCCAACCCATGTTTTTCTTTGTATATATCCATTTGATCCTGCTCAGCTTAGAAGCAAGTGCTTCCGAATAATCATCAGAATAATTGTAGGAATGAATTATATCAGGATCAATATTTTTGAAATTCTTTGACAGCTTTAATACATTTTTAAAGCCTTTTATTCTGGGTTTTGTTGACACTGTAAAATCCGAGATGTAAACAGGAATATCAAGTTCCTCCACTTTGCTAAACAGATCTCCTCTGTCATGCCTGCAGCAAATAAATGGTTCAAACACATTTCTGTCTAATCTTGAAATGACGTTTATAAGAGCTTTACCACTTCCCGCTGTATTAAAATTTGGAATCGTATAAAGGATCTTAATTTTTTCCCGTTCATTTTTTGTGTTAATTTTATTATATGTATTTATTGGCAGTACATAATTAATAGACGAATATAATTTTTTATATTCCTTATCTACAATTTCATCGGACCAGTATTTAATAACTTTTTCTCTTGCTTCATTCCCGATTTTAATTAATTCCTCTTTGTCCCCTATTAATTTCTTTAATATAATAGTAAGTTCTTCGGGATTACTTAATGAAAAAGTAAATCCATCAACACCGTTTACTATCTGAGCTTTTGATATTTCCGGAATGTCTGAACCAATTACAACCAAACCGCAGGACATTGCTTCTATAATTGATATTGGGAATCCTTCCTGCCTTGAAGGCAGAACAAAAATATCTGAACACTGCATATATTCCTCTACATTACTTACATTATCTTCAGTTAAAATGATCTTTTCCTCAAGAGAATTTGCCCTGATCTTATTTTTTATGTCAAGTATATATTGCTGATTATATTTATAAGTAGGACCTACAATAAGTAGTTTTGATGTAGGAAAATTTTTATGAACATCTATAAAAGAATTCACTAATAAATGGACTCCTTTTCTTACATTAATGCCGCCTACAAAAATTACTACTACATCATTTTCATCAATATTAAATTTTTCCCTAAGCATTTTTTTTCGTTCGGGCTCAGGCGGATAAAATTTATTTATATCTACAGAATAAGGGATCTGAACTACTTTATTCATTGAGATCTCTGATTTCCTGTAAATATCAGTTATCACATTTGATTTACTTACATATCTGTCTGCAAGCTTATAAAATAAATATCTTACAAATTTAGGCTTTAGATAATCTTTCCAGTCAAGAAATCTGCCGAGAGATAAAGGATCATCATCACCTACAAGTGAAGTCTCTGTAATAATTTTTTTTCCCAATATTTTTGCAATGAGAATTGAAACTCTGTTGAATGCAAACCCTGAATTAAAATTATGTATGTAATCATATTCTTTACGGTACTTCCACATTGGTTTCAAAAGCTTCCTAAAACAATTCCACATATGATGGTACTGCTGGAAATAAATTAATATTCCTTTTGCATCTTTTGGATTTTCACTGAATGTTACAGGAATTACAAATTTATATTTGCTTTTACTTTCTTTATAACCACCCGTTCTGTCCCAGCCAATTACAAGTACTTTAGATTCAGGGTCTTTTTCTAATCTCAGTGCATATTTAAAAGCAGCTACTTCTGCTCCACCATATGCAGGTGGCAGTATCGCAGATACTATACAGATCTTATACTTTATATCCGGGTCAGGAAAATTCAATTTTTTAGTAATAGTTTCTGATTCAATTTTTAATATTTCTTCAGACAATGGAGTTTAATTTTTCATAAAATAATAAAGAAGGATTTTCCGGAACTATCTTTCTAATATCTTCTTTTGCATTTTCTCCGATTTCTTTCCATTCATTTCTTCTCTCCCATGCTCTATCCATTGCCTCACTCACTGATTCAGGTTCAGGATGTTTTGCAAGAAACCCTGTCTTTCCGTCTGTCAATACTTCTCTATTACCGCTTACATCAGTAACAATTGATACACGACCGCAAAGCATTGCTTCTACTAATGCAAGAGGAAGTCCTTCATATCTTGATGTAAGTATCATTGCATGGTTTTCTTTCCAGATCTCCTCAGGGTCTGAATGACCTCTGATCTGAACTTTATCTAATCCAAAATAATCTTTAAGCTTTTTTAGCTGAAATGAATGTTCACCCTTACCAAATAAATTAACAATTAAATTTCTTTCACGCCATTTTTTTTCATTCAATACCTGAAATAAAATATCCTGACCTTTTGCAAAAAATTCATGGCGTGCCACATTAGCTATAAAATAATTTTCCCTGACTTCCGGATAATTTATTTGATTATTATAACTTACATTAAATGGATTAAAAATAATTTCTGCATTATCAATTTTCTGACCTGTTTGTAATTCAGTCAATTTTATATTTGCTTTACTTACATAATAGTTTTTTAAAGCTTTAGGAAGATATTCCGACAACCTTTTATTTAAACTGTCACTTGGCCATTTTGCCTCGTTTGCTGCCTGTGTAATAGTAACAAACTTCAATCCTACATTAATGCAATACTCCATCAGATCTGCTCCACCTGTATTTCCTCCCTGATTTATGACTACTAAGTTAGGTGAAAATTCTTTCAGACATTTATTTCCGTCATTACTATAATCAAACTGCATTGAAGAAGGAAGTAGTCTGTTAAATAATTTTTTATATGATGATGCGTCAGTATTAAAATAAGTTGGTATCTTTTTTGATTTAAGAAAATCTACCTGTTCAGGAATTTTTTTCCAGCGGGGTATTGTAACCATTACTTCATTTCCCTTTTCTGAAAATATCAATGCTGTATTGTACCATAAAAATTCACTCCCTCCCCATTCAGATTTATTCGAAGAAGCAAATGCAATTTTTTTCATATCCGGCTGTCACCTTTCACTATTTTTCCTTTGCCTTCTTCTTTAGTTAATGATCTGCTTTTACCGAAAATATTAGTCCATAATTTTAAAAGCGGTTCCAGTTTCATTCCCTTAATTCTTGTTTTTATTTTTAGATTTAATAAATAATTCTTTTGCTTTTCATTTAAATATTTCGGATTTATTACTTCAATACTTTTTTTAAACATTTGCAGATCTCCACCGGTAAAAGCTATTCTAGCTTTATAATATACTAATGAGTTTATCACTTTTTTAGAAAGCATTAAGTTGTTGTCTGTCAGTTCAAATTTAAATTTATAATTCTCTCTAAATCCTTTTCCATAAATGCTTTTTATAAAAGAAGCTAGGTTTTGCAATCCTGACTGCTCAGCTATCGAATAATAAATATTCATATACTCATTATTAAATTCATTCATAAAGGTTTTCGAGTTTGAATGAACTCTGAAATGTGTAAGCTCTGAATTAATAATTGTTATATTGTCCTGCCCGTATTTATATAAATATTTTTTCCAGATGTCCTGATCCATTACAAAATTCAAATCCAAGTTCAATCCGCCAAGTTCTTTAAATACTTCTAAACGAAAAAATGATGACGGCTGATTGATCAATACAAATGCAATAGTCTCTTCAAGTGATTCACGCAGCCTGAAATCAATTGTCTTTTCATTATTCTCATTTTCGTCTTCAAAAAATCTGTAATTACCAACTATAAGATCCGTTTTATCAGATTTATATATTTCTGATATTATCTGAAATGTATTTTCATTATAATAATCATCAGAATTTATCCAGTTGAATATGTTACCCGTACTTTTTTCCAAACCTTTATTAATAGCATCTGACTGTCCTTTATCTTTTTTACTTTCCCAGTAACTTATCCATTTATCATACTTTTTTATAATTTCCACTGTACCATCAGTACTTCCTCCATCAAATATCATGTATTCCAGATTAGGGTAATTCTGCAGCAGTACTGATCTTATAGTCTGCTCAATAAATTTCCCCTGATTAAAGCTTGGAGTTATAATTGTGATCTTTGGGTAGTATACATTGTCTGATTGTTTATGAAAACAAAATTCTTTTGTCCACGGCCATCCGGTTGTTCCATCCGGAGGTGCAGGAAGTTCACTTAATAAATTTCTGTTTGTTTTATTAATACTGTTCAATATTTAATTCTTAGATTCAATTCTGTCTATCAGTAGTTCAATTTTCATCTCAGGATTCAAAACCTCATCATATAATCTCTTACATGATTCAGACTTTTCTTTTATTCCTGTCCTGACCTTATTCAATGCATCAGGTAGTTCAGATATTGTATTTATGATCTCACCAAACTTGTATTTATTATTCAGAAATCTGTAGATAAAGTGGTTTGTGGTTATTGTTGGAATTCCAAGCATCATGTATGATGAAAATTTCCCAGAAGACAAACCAATTGCCTCTAAATTTTTACCGGCAAAAATATCTAAATTATTTGGGAAGTATGTTGCAATTCCAATATCGCATTTTGAAAGAAATTCAAAATATTCTTCAAAACGGTAAAATGGCTTTTCGTGAATAGTAATATTCTGCCTGTTTATATTTAACTGATTAATTTCAATTTTAAGATCACTGTCTTCGTTAAGCTTTTGATGTGTATGTATAATAAGCCAAAAGTCATTATTCCATTTTTTGGGAAAAAGAGAAATAATTTCATTAAGTCCACTCCAGTTTTGTAATGATCCCGAATAAATCACGATTAACTTATCTTCAGGTATATTAAGTTCTTTATGAATATCATAATCTGTTTCTGTAATTTCCATTTTTAAAGGAGATACGGGAATTCTGTGAAAATCAGTATTGTCAGAAAAGTTATTTACTGATTTCAAAAGTTTTTCTCTTTTTTCATCCTGAATTATAACTATGTTAACAAGCTTTGAGTAATTCATTTCTAATTTCTTCATTACCTTTTTCCTCTGAACAAAAAATTCGTCTTCAAAAAATATTTCAAAAGATGCATATACAAGTTTAAAACTAAGTAGAGTTTTGATCCTGCCACCTATAACTAATCCCATTGGATCGACACAGATTATAGTGTTAACTTTATTCTTCAGCTTTAATTTCACAAATAACTTTATATATTGCTTTACAAGTTTTATATAACTCTTTAGGTTATTTTCAAGAGTGTAAAAGTTGAATGGAAGTTCCAGAAATTCAAAATATTTTCTATATTCACTTGGTATAAACAACTGATCAAAACCATAATAAATAATTTTATATCCTCTGTTAATTAATTTTTGTATCAGTACTACTAATGTAGGATTACTGAAAGTATCAATTTTCGGAGATAAAATAACGATCGTCTTTTCTTTATTATTCTTCATTTTAGTTTTGCGATTGCAAATGCCGACCAGCTTTTATCATTTAGATTCTTTCCCGACATCCATTCCTCAGTATGAATAAGTTTCATTCCGTTATTATTTAATATCATTTCTATTTCCGGAATGAAAAGATACCTCATTGAATGAATCTCTTTAATTACAAATTCTTTATTAGTTTCATTTTCCGTAACTAAAATTTCAAAATTAACATCAACAGTATTTTCATTTATTTTTAAAACAGGTATAGATTTTCTTTTGATCTTTATATTATCGTCTTTTATAATTTTTAATCTTTTTATAGGTTTATCCTGAAGTACTGCCGGACCATACCAGAAGTCAAACATAAATACTCCGTTAGTATTCAAATGTTTTTTTACAGTTTTAATTGTCAGATCAAGATCATCATTTTTCGTCTGATAATTCATAACATGAAATAAAGAAACAATTACATCATATTTTTTTCTTAAATTTAAATTTCTTATATCCCCGTTTTTATAAATAAGATTCTTACCATTATCTGAAATCTGTTCTTTATTTTTTTCAGCTATTCTGTACATTTTTTCGGAAAGCTCTATCCCTGTTGTTTTAAAACCTCTTTTGTAAAATTCAATATCATGCCTGCCTGTCCCGCAGCCGAGATCAAGTAAAGATTTTGCTTCAGGATTTAATTTTTTTATTGTTTTGCAAATGTAATCAGTTTCTGCTTTGTAATTTTTATCTCTGTAAAGCAGATCATAATACTTTGAATAAGCATCAAAAACTTTTTTTGTCATTTATAAATTACTTAAGATATTTTTCATATTTTGTGTTTCGGAAAAGATTTTCTACCTCTTCATAATTTTCAATTATGTCTTCTAATCTGTCATGTGTAATTCTTTTCAGATCTGATTTGACAGGAACAGATTTCAAGCCGAGAAATTGGAATATACCGTCTGCAGTTTTCTGAAATTTCTCATTATCTAAAAGATCATCTTCATAAATTACAGTATAATGCGGAATATTTTTTAAATTTTGCTCTTCGATCCTTTCGACTTCCTCTCCGTAAATCACACCTCTGAATAATTTTTCACAGTCAACAATTACTTTTTTGTTAAAATCTTTGTCACCATTTCGGAGATGATAAATATTTGTCTTAAATGAAATTATATTTGAAAGCTGGTGTCTTAAAAAATTCACTCTCTTCAAATGTATAAATTTCCAGCCTTTCTTATAAAGATTTAATAGAATATCATCATAGTTTTCATATTTATGCTCATATCTTAACTGAGATATTTTTACTTTAAAACCGTAAACTTTTTTATCCGCTGCAGATGATCTTTTACTGCAACTGTTTATATATATTACCGGAAATTTCACCCTCGAACCTGAATACAAAAAATTAAAGATCTCTACATCGCAAAAGATTTCCGGATGACAGTTTAATAATTCTGTTAACAAAGTGCTGCCGGTTCTGCCTCTCGTATACATTACAAATTTTGACTGTGGGAATTTTAATCTTGGATCAATGAAGTTTTTGTATTTAAGATTCTTTATAAATTTTTTAAAGGAATCTCTTTTATTTTTTTCTTTAACCGAATCCAATTATTTTTTACTGAATATATTTTTTAAAGTAATGATAATATGCTTTACATCTTTATCATCCATCGGAACAAATAATGGAATCATAAAACTATTATCACAAAGATCTTCTGAAACAGGTAAAGCTGTAACAGGCTTATGATCTGAATATGCTCTTTCTCTGTGAGATGTCATTACGCCTTTCCTCACGGAAATGTCTTTGTCCATCAGCTTCTGCATTACTTCATTTCGTGAAAAGCCGGAATCCTTTTTTATGTATATTGCAAAAGACTGATAGTTAGAAATTCTACCTATAGGTTCAACCGGCAATTTTATACAATCAATCACACTTAATTCTGAAACATATCTGGCAGCAATTTTCCTTCTTTCCTTTATAATGTATTCCAGTTTATCTAATTGACATACTCCTATTGATGCTTGTATATCTGTCATTCTGTAATTATATCCTACTTCAATATGATCTTCAAATGTTAAAGTTTCTGATGAATGTCTTTCCTTTCCTGTTATTGAAATCGCATGCTGCCTCAGTAATTTTATTCTCTCTGATAAATTCTTATCTGAAGTTGTGATCATTCCGCCTTCACCGGTTGTCATGACTTTCCTTGGGTGAAATGAAAAACATGCCAGCTCCGAATCTGCACCGATCTTTACTCCTTTGTATTCTGAACCTATAGCACATGCTGCGTCTTCTATTAGTTTTAAATTATAATCGCTGCAGATTTTTTTAAATACATCAATATCTGCCGGCATACCGATCTGATGAACAAGTAGTATGGCTTTTGTTTTTGAATTTATTAAACTCTTTACATGTACAGGATCAAGATTGTAATCTATCGAAGATACTTCAGCAAATACAGGAACTGCACCGGTGTACTTTATGGAATTTGCTGTAGCAATATAACTCAACGAAGGACATATCACCTCATCCCCAATACCAATTCCTGAAGCTATCATTGCAAGGTGCAATCCATTTGTACAGTTTGAAACTGCTGCTGAATATTTTGCACCTGTATATTCACAAAATTTATTTTCAAATTCTTCAACTCTCGGACCCTGAGCTACCCAGCCGGACATAACTGTCTCATAAGCACTTTCAGCTTCGTCTTTATCTAAATATGGTTTTGCAATCGGAATCAATTCTTTATTATTAAATTTTTACTTCTTTACCTTTATCCTTGATGGATTTCTGAGAGGCTTCCAAAATTTTCAATACTTCCAGACCTGAATATTTATCCGATTTAGTTTTCTCTCCTGTTTTAATTGCATTCATAAAATCTGCAGCCATTGATGCAAGTGCTTCTTTGGTTTCAAGCTTAGGTATAAAAATATCACCTGCTCTGTAATCCACAAGTATTTTCGTTTTATCTTCATCAGTCTTATGCTCATAACCTGTGTCATAAACTTTTACTTTTTCTGTCGGCTCAAGATCATTAAAAACTATCATTTTCTTATCACCTCCGATTAGCATCATCCTTATTTTAACAGGTGACGACCATGAACAATTGAAATGTGCGATAAATCCGGAATCATATTTTACTGTCAGATATGCGATATTTTCAATTCCGTTCTCTGTGTGAGATACACCGCTTGCCTGCACGAAACTTGGTTTTTCTTTAACAAGATAATTTAATATTGAAATGTCATGTGTAGCAAGATCCCATAATACGTTTACGTCAGGCTGAAATAATCCAAGATTGATTCTTGTTGAATCAAAATATTTTATATTTCCAATCTGCTTTTGATCAATTAATTCTTTCATTTTTTGAACTGCACCTGTATATAAATAAGTGTGATCCACCATTAAAACTTTACCGTTCTTTTCTGAAATTTCAATAAGTTCTTCAGCCTGTTTCAGATCAGATGACATTGGCTTTTCTACCAACACATGTTTACCGTTTTTTAAAGACCTTTGAGCCAGTTCATAATGCGTAAAAACCGGAGTTGCAATTACGACTGCATCAATATTTTTATCATCTGTTATCTGTTTCGGATCATTGCAAAATTCAGCAGTTGGACATAGCATTTCTAAAAATTGCTTTCTCTCCTGTCTGGAATCTGCTACCTTTACCAGCTCAGCTCCGTTTATGTTTGCAAAATTTCTGACTAAATTTGTTCCCCAATAACCAAATCCTATAATTCCGATCTTCATGATTTTATTAATTAAAAATTTCTTTTAATGTTTTTGATACTCTGAGAATCTGATCATCTGTAATGCCGAGTCCGCTTGGAATGTAAAATCCATAATCACCCAGATAATCTGCAACAGGATAAGATTCACCTTCAAACAATCCCATCTTTTTAAATACAGGCTGTCTGTGCATTGGATAAAAAAATGGTCTAGTTCCTATTTTATTTTCAGCTAACTTTTTCATTGCTTCTTCAGCATCCATGCCTGAATCTTCTTTCAGTAAAATTCCAAAAACCCAGTAAATATTTTTTGAATAATCTGTAGAGACAAGCGGCAACTGAATACTTTTTAACTCCGCTAACTCATCCGAATATTTTTTACCAATATATCTTTTCTTCCCAATAAATTTTTCAAGCTGCTCAAACTGCGCTACTCCAACTGCTGCCTGTAGATTTGTCATTCTGAAATTAAACCCTAGTTCATCATGAATAAATCTTCTGCCATTCTTAAAACATAAGTTCCTTAAAGATCTGCACTTTTCTGCAATCAATTCATTATCTGTTACGATCATTCCACCTTCACCAGTAGTAATATGCTTATTAGGATAAAAACTAAATGTACTTACATCTCCGAAACTACCGCACTGCTTACCTTTATATGTCTGCCCAATCAATTCGGCTGCATCTTCTATGATTTTCAGACCGTGCTCTTCAGCTAACTTTAACAGAGGATCCATATTCACAGGAAGTCCGTAAATATGCACTGCCATAATTGCTTTAGTTTTAGAAGTAATTTTCAATCTGATCTCGTCTATATTCATATTCCATGTAACTGGATCGGAATCTACCAACACCGGTGTTGCACCTGCCCTTATTATCGCTGAAGCACATGATATTATCGTAAATGACGGCATTATAACTTCATCACCTTTTTGAAGATTTAAAGAGATCATTGCTGCTTCAAGCGCAGCCGTTCCATTGCAAACTGATATTCCGAATTTTCTTCCGCAGGAAGCTGCAAATTTTTCCTCAAGTTCCTTCACAAAATTTCCTTCAGATGAGATCCATCCGCTGTCTATGCATTCTATCAGATATTTTTTTTCATTACCCGAAAGCAGCGGTTCATTTACCGGTATGAATTCCAATTTATTTTATTTTGATTTTATCTTCTGAAATTGAATCAAATCTTGTCTTATCTTCATCCCCTGCATAAGGTCCCTGCTTCACTTCGATCATTTCAATTTCCTCCAGTACCTCAAAGCCATGTCCGCCGGTTGCAAGCAATATCACATCACCTGAATTTAAAACTCTGCTTTCCAGATATTGTTGAACCTCATTATAGAAGTCCACCCTTAGTTTTCCTTTTTTTAAAAATAAAACTTCCTGTGTATACTGTACTTGCCTGGGAACCGGATTGTGTACATGAGGTTCGATCTTTTTACCTTTTGGATGATGCATATAAGCGAGTTGCTGTGAAAGATCATTTGATGTAAAAAAATGGATACCATCTTTCTTGAAATCGGCAGAAATTATTATTGCAAGTAAATTTTCTTTGTTCTTAATGTATTCTATCATATTTTTTAATTGTGTTCTGGTTCAAATTTTCTATAATAACTTTCTTTTAAATTATCACTGAGTTTTTTCATTAGAGAATCATAATTATAATTTTCAAGAATAAAATTCTGACCTCTTCTGGCTATTTCCTCTCTTTCAATTTCATTATCCAAATAGTACCTGATCTTATTTTTGCAATCTTCAATATCCGTGAAAGTTACAAAAATATTTTGAGGATATTTTCGTGAGAGTGTTTCAGATTCCCGGGTAAGCAATAAGGTACCTACACCCATCACTTCAAATATTCTCTGGTTTACTCCCTCACCTAGCGCTACTTCTCCATAGTCATTAAGAACAATTTTTGAATCTTTGTAAATCTGAAGCATATCAAGTCCGGATGTTACTCCTTGCCACTTTTTTGTAATCGAATGCTCCTTTGGATATACATCACCATTATATCCCCACCATTTGAAATTATCCATTTCTGAAATAGCTTCGATAAGAGTAGTTCTTCTTTTCCAGAATCTGTTTCCTATTCCACCGACAAAAGTTGCATCATATTTTTTTACACTTTGGTTAAGCTCATTAAGAATTCGAACATCAAAACCATTATCATTAATTATAGACTTTACATTATTTATTTCAAAAAAATTTTTATACACTTCAGTTGAAGTTAAAATCAAATCGAAATCTGAAGGTGCCCACTTATATGGCATTGGTGCAGCTAATCTCGATACATTAAGTGAATGCTTACTTGAATATTTCCAAAGGTCACTCGGTATTCCTGTCTGTTCCCTCACCAGTATTACGTCCGGTTTGTAATGTTTTATATAATCCGAAATTATATTAAGCTTCCGTCTCCCTTTTACAGGATGAATCAAATTTTTTATTTTATCCTGCGTTTTTAAAAAACCGATCTTCTTTCCATATAACTCCTCTGCTGTTTTTTGCAGATATGAATCTGTTATAATAAATTCTTCAGCCTCCCACCCGTGCTCTCTTAAATAATAAGTATAAAAATCCGAAAAATTTGATCTTAAAGAAATGATCCAGTCAAGAAGTTCTTTTCTGTCCATTCCTCTTATTAATTCTGGATTCTCATTTATTCTTTTTTGTAAATAAATCTCCGGATTAATTGTATCAAATTTTAAAAGTCTTAACTTCAATTATTCCTGCTCTGCATATTTTAAATTATATAAAAGATCATCTGCCTGTTTCCTTATAAGTTCTAAATTTTTTTCCGCTGATAATTCAAAAGCCTGCTTATCTGAATTATGTTTAAAATTATTTATATCTTCAGTTGATAATTTATTTAAACAGTCTGCCATTGTTTCAGGTCTAAAATCAGAAGCAATGATTCCCAGATCATATTTTTTCACTAATCGTTCCATCTCAATGGAAGGACCAATTGCAATTGCAAGTCTTGCCTGTATAAATTCAAAAAATTTATTAGGCAATGCATGTTTGTAATTGAAATTCACAGGCGGCAAAATGAATATTCCAATATCATATTCATTTATTCTTTCTGGAATGTCTTTTGTCTTTACTGGATCAATCAGTCTGACCTTTTTATTATTAGTTAGATCTTTTTTTAAGTCTTCAAAATATTCTGTATCTGTAGGAACAAGCATCAAGTCTAAAGTAAATCTGCTATCTGTAAACTCCATCATATCAATCATCAGTTCAAGTTTTCTTGCTTTTATTGCAGCTCCGTGATGTATGAGTCTGATATTTTTTTCGTTAACTTTTGATGGTGTAAGTTCGTTAAAGTCAGCCGCATTTGTAAGCAGTTCTGGATCAGTTTTATAATTTATTCTGAACTCATCAGCTATACCCTGTGACACTGCAAAAGTCACGTCAGCTTTTTTCATATATTTACTACACAAATATTCTACGTATTGCTGACTGCTTTTTTTCCATTTCTCACTATGTTCAAACTGCCTCGGATGATACTCATGCGAATCAAGTATTACTTTTGAATTGTCATTTGATATTTTTAAAGCAAGAGGGAGTGTTTCTATATCATTCGCAATTATAAGATCAAATTTTTCACTATTAAGATTTTTCATAAATTCAATCTTATCATAAGTCCAGTATCTCTTTTCATAATTCATAGACCTCTCAGCAGCCAATCTTTTTTTTCTAATTTGATTTTTTTTAAATCTTGAAAAATTTTTTATAAATAATGAAAAAACTTTTCTTATTGGTTTTGGATATCTGTGATGAAAATTTATCACACTTACATTTTTTGGATAGATAGAAATAAATCTTATGCCGTCAATATCCGATGTATTATAACCACAAGCAGTAATAGAATACTTGTCTTTTAAAGCATTGATCTGTCTTACTACTCTCGGATCTGTACTCAGATCGCTATAAGAAAGTATGAGAATTTTTTTAAAATGCTTTTTCAAAACAATTTAAAAAATTTATTCTGCATTTTTTATGCAGGCATAATTAAATCTGGAATCAACAATAAGACCTGTTCTAACATTTTTCAAAGAACAGTTTTTTCTTAAAAATATTTCCCAACCCTCAGGACCCCAGTAATTAATATGTCCTTTGTATGTATCTGTCCTTCCATTAGGAGTTGTAATAAATAGCAAAGAATTTTCATTCATCATTTTTTCAAGATTTGAAAGTGCATCTTCAGGATCTACGAGGTGTTCCAGTACTTCAGTACACATTACTACATCATATTTTTTATCATGGTCTTTATATATATCATGTACCATAAATTCCCCGTCAGGTAGATTCTGTTTGGCAACTGCTAATGCAGCTTCTGAAAAATCCATCCCATAAACTTTTTTCATTTTATAATGATCAGATAGGTACATCAATAGATGACCAGTACCACATCCTACATCCAATACTTCTTTATTATTAAGATCAATTTTATTCTCATTAAAATATTCAGTGATCTGTTTATAAAAATCGACTCTGACATCACTGATATAATTCTCTACATGTTCAGGATCTGAAAAAAAATCATTCATCCTTTCTGCTGTATTATGTTCAAAAGCAGATGTAACTTCAAAATTTTTAATCGGTTTATATTCAGGTTTTGTTTTTTTTAC
Organism: Ignavibacteria bacterium; assembly: GCA_049293015.1. GTDB lineage: Bacteria > Bacteroidota > Ignavibacteria > Tepidaquicellales > Tepidaquicellaceae > UBA2330. The sequence continues at coordinate 10,629 of JBATSB010000079.1, read as the reverse complement.
AACTTCTTTTTTGATCTTATAAAGTCCTATGCCAAACAGCGCAAAAAATTCCAGTACTATTTTTTTCATTTAATATTTAATTCCTTAATCATTTAATGACCATTCATGCTCCAGCAATACACTTCTGTGAGTTGATGGTACAATTTTTCCGGTATTATAAAAATCTCCGTCTTCAACATTTATAGTAACAGCTTCCTGAATCCAGTCCTGTCTCGTACCATTTTGATATACTATTAAATTCAAAAGATATGATCCGGATGTAACTGGAAGTTTATTCAGCACACATGTAAAATAACCTTCCTGCGAAATTGAATCAAAACCCCTAGATGAAATTTCATTACCAAGTACAGTTACTAAAAATCCATCAGATCTGGAAATCCCAATGGCTACTGTAATGTTCTTTGGGTCAGGATTTTCAATACATTCAAAATGTATTCTGAATTTCACTTTTTGTCCCGATATTGCAATATCAATTTTTTCATTCTTATCATTCATCATTGCAAAGTCTGTTAATCTCACCTTTCCTTCTCCTGTCCTGTCAGTCCTTTCCGATAAATTGATCTCTGCTTTTTCCTTTCTTTCTAAAATGTAATGCTGAATTCCTTCTTCAGACGGACCTTTGGGAAAATCGATTTGACCATTTTTTAAAACAATTATATTATTACAAATCTTTGACATTATTGCCATATTATGACTTACAAATAAAACCGTGCGTCCTTCATTTTGAGAGACATTCTGCATTTTACCAAGACATTTTTTTTGAAACTCAGCATCACCTACTGCAAGTACCTCATCTACTATCAATATCTCAGGATCAAGATGAGCTGCAACAGCAAATGCAAGCCTGACATACATTCCCGAAGAGTACCTCTTTACAGGAGTATCAATATAACTGCCAATACCAGAAAATTCCACTATCTCTTCAAACTTCCTTTTGATCTCAGCTCTTGTCATACCGAGAATTGATCCGTTAAGAAAAATATTTTCTCTTCCTGTCAGTTCCTGATGAAAACCTGTACCGACCTCTAATAAAGATGCCACTCTCCCTTTTATTTTTATACTTCCTCTTGTTGGTGTTGTCACTCTCGAAAGAATTTTCAGCAATGTTGATTTACCCGCACCGTTTTTTCCTATTATACCAAGTATTTCTCCGTCTTTCACTTCAAAATTTATATCTTTCAAAGCCCACACATAATCCGAATTCCTTTTTACTGTTCTGTCATTTATCTCACCTAATTTTGAAAAAGGATCTTCCTTATTCGTTATTCTCGCGATAAATCTGCTTACATCCTGAACTATAGACTTGCTTGATACTATACCAAGCTTATATAATTTTGAAATGTCTTCTACTTTTATTACTGTACTCATAATGCCGGCAATTTATTTAAAGCTGATATTTCTGAATTATGCAAATAATAATTTATTATGTTAGAGAGACTATCCTCTAATGAGATCTCGTTTACCCAGTGGATCTCAGATTTAATTTTTTTATTTGATCCTATAATAACCGGATTATCCTTTGGTCTTCTAAGACTTCTGTCTTCTTTGATTGTAATATTTAAATTCAATAATTCACTCATAATATTTATAATATTCTGAAGAGATATTCCGTAACCACTGCAAACATTATATATTTCACCTTTCCTGCCTTCCTGAAATAAAAGGTAATAAGCTCGGACTACATCCCTTACATCAATGAAATCTCTCACAATTGAAACGTCACCTGCGATTACAAAATCTCCATTACAACGGAATTTAAGTTCAACAAGCTGTTTTGCAAATGAAGCAACTGCAAAGTTTTCTCCCTGCCCGGCGCCTATATGATTAAATGATCTGGTCAGAATAATATCAAGTCCGTGAACTTCTACATAAAGTTTTGCAAGCATCTCCTGAGATAATCTGGCTATCCCAAATGGACTGGATGGATTTGGAATTTTCTCTTCAACAAGCGGCAGATCAGAAATTTTTACATCGCCATATTCTTCAGATGAACCAACCAAAATAATTCTGCACATACTTCTTATAGTCTTTACAACTTCAAGAAGATTTAGAAATATATTTACATTATTCTGAAAACTGTTTGCCGGATTTTCCCAACTGCCTGCAACACTGCTAAAAGATGCCAGATGAAGTATATAATCAGGCTGAAAATCATAAACAAGTTTACAAAGCTTCTCTTTTTCCCGAAGATCAGTCTTTTGAAAATTTATTTTTAAATTTTTATAAAATTCAAATTCAAAATCAGGGATTCTTATATCAATTCCAAGTATTTCAAAATCTTCATTTTTTGAATTCAAATATTCAATAAAATTTCTACTGACAAATCCTGAAAATCCGGTAATCAGATATCTTTTTAACAGAATATTATTTTTTCTTTCGGGCAATTTTTTACTTTTTTAAAAAAATTTTCAAAAGTCCTTTTTCCAATAATCTTTTTGCTGCTTCTTCTATTAAATTAAATTTTAAACCGCTTCGGATACTTATTGAAATTAAATCATTTCCTCCATCAGACAAATTAAGAACCCACATCATTGCATTTACAAATTCAGTAGTTGCTTTCTGTGAGCCAAGTGTAGGGTACAATCCTCTTTTCCCAAGCTGTGGTTCACAATAAGGTTTTGTATTCAAATAATATCTGTTGCCTTCCAGTACATTTAATATTTCCATGTACATGCTGACTGACTTTTCCATTTTGTCAAAAGAAATAAATTCTTTGTTATCTGATGAAGTATGATATTCTTTGTATTTACCATATCGGGTTCGCATAAGTGATCCAACCGGCAGATCAAATCCGGGTGAGCAGTATTGCCTTTCATCACTACCTGTTGGAAAAAATTCTTCAATCAAATATTTTTTTTCATTTTGACTCAATGCAAGCTCAGCAGCTCTGTCAGCAAGTGTATTACCTGCTCTGCTTTTTTTATATGTGAAATTTCCTCTGTCACCAATACACGTAAGTACATATCCTGCCTGAAGTTTCTTCTTAAGTTCTTTTCCATATTTTGAAAGAAACCATATAGAACCAATTGTTTCCGGTAAGAATAAAAATCTGTAAGTGTATCTCCTGTCCTTCTTTTTTTTCAATTTATTAAAAAGAAAAGCTGAAACTAAAGGTCCGGATAATTCATTGTTTGCCATAGATGGATGACAAATATAAGTTGATAGCAAGATTTCTTTTTTGGATCGACCTGGTAATACAGCCTCTCCCACAGTCATAGAACCTTTTGGATCTTTATTCACATCAATAAAAACTTCATACTCACCTTTCTTCAATCTTCTGTATTGTTTATCTGTCAAACAAAAACCCCATCGGGAACTGTAGTAGGAAGTCAGATATGGTATTACATTAGGCTGATCTGGTAATGTATATAAATAATTTTTGAGTTCATCTAAATTTAATTTACCACTAAATTTTTCTGAATATCCAAGCAGATGAAGATTGTTCTCCTTGAAATCAATAATTTTCTTTCCAGAACTGTCCTTGACCCATGCATCTTTGACATTCCATTCAGGAGGTACATTCCAGTCAAAACATTTTGTACCTGAAGGAACTTCAGATACTTTAATATCTGCTAATTCCGATAAAATTTTTAAAGTCTCCCTGTTTCCGTTGCCCGTCAGGCTTCTGCATATTGGCCAGAGTCTGTCAAAATATTTTTCTATTTCATTTTTCAAATTTATCTTAAAAACTATTTATTTTTATTTTCATTATTCTGTAAAATTTAAGCAGAGTATTTTCAATTTAAATCAAGCAGCTCAATTATTTTTTCAGCAGCAGCATCAGCAGCTCTGCCTGGATTGTAAGTTAGTTTTTTTGCTAACTCTTTTCTTTTTTCTGAAAGTTCAGAAGGATCTTTTAATGCTCTTTTAACTGCCATTGTCAGTTCTGATACATTATCAATTACAATACCTGTATGTCTTCCTGCATTTGCTTTAGGATCATTTTTCACAAACTCTGCTGTAGTATTCCCAAATCCACCATAAGTTTTTTCAAGTGTCCTTTCAAAAAATTCAGGACAATCAATATAAATCACCGGCTTGTCCAACAATATAAATTCCAGTGCAACACTGCTCAGATCTGTAACCATTACATCTGCTGCAGCAAGTAAGGGGTCAGTTTTTCCAGATGTCACATTTTTGAAATTTTCATTCGATTCAAATTTTTCCAATCGCTCTTTCCAGTTAACACCTCCTGTATAAAATTCATAGTTTGGTCCGTCAGAAGAACAGTAACTAATTGGATGAAGCTTTACAATTATATTTACATTTTCTATCTCAAGTAATTCTTCTATTACTTTTTCACCTTTCGTCCTGAGTGAAAGACCCTCATCCCATGATGGAGCATAAAGAATGGTTTTCTTACTGGCATCAAGTCTAAGTTCATTTAGAATATCTTCACGTCTAAAAACTCCATTCAAAAGTTGGTCGGATTTTGCATATCCAATATTAAACAATCTAATATTCATTTCTTCAAGCGAATAATCTCTTATCGTGTTTTCTGTCTGCTCTCTGTGCAAAGGACTTGTAAGAAAGTGTATATCAAAATTCTTAAAATCATTTTTCATGTAAGACTGATACTTCACCGGCTGATTATGATTAATATGTATCCTTAAAGTTTTTTCATTTCCTTTACCATATATGTGAGGGGATAAAAAAATATCTGCATCGGAAAATTCAGAATTCCATTTCACATGATATTGCTTATTCAAAGGAACTCCAAAAACGTTAAGGTCATCAGCACCCGGATAAAAAGTTGAGATATAAAAAGAGATTAGATCGGTTCTTATTTTCAATGATTCATAAATTGGAAAAATATACGGTATAAATGAAAGTTCTTCTATATCTAAAATTACAATCTTTTTTCCTTTTACTTTATCAAGGATCATACCAGATTTTATTCTGAACTGGCTTGCCCCTTTTTCATTTGCTTTGTCCACTAAAGAATATCAGATAAGATTTTTTCTAATTCGGACTCTGTTAATTTTCTTGGGTTATTTTTTAATCTTTCTGTATTTACATTTTTTGAAATGACATTTATATCCTCAGAAGTATTGACTCCTAAATCAGTGAGATTTATTTTTAAACCAAGACTGTCAATAAATTCAGTCAAAAACTTTTTGGCATCAGAGTTGCTTTTATATCCAAACATTCCAGAGAGTTCATTCATTAGAATTTTATGTTCTTCCTTATTAATACCTTCAGAAATATTTTCATCATTTAAATTATAGTTGAATTCCAAAAACCCGGGCAGAGTGATACATACCGCCTGTCCGTGAGGAATTCCAAATTCTGAAGTCAATGTATATGAAACAGCATGCGGCGCAGTTGTCTTTGAAATATTGATCGCCCTTCCTGCCAGATTTGATGCTTTACACATATTAAACCTTGCACTTTCATGAGGTTCCTTTACACATGTCTTCAGATTTTCTAAAATTAAGTTAATAGATTCCTTAGAATATTCTCGTGACTCTTTTGTCGAATTTACCGACCAGTAAGATTCTACAGCCTGACAGAATGCATCAATTCCTGATATAGCAGTCTGCCTGCTGTCAAGGCTGTATGTAAGTTCAGGATCGACTATTGCAATATCCGGAAGTATAAATTCGTCAGCCATAGAATATTTATTCTTACCTGTATACACAACAGCAAAATGTGTAGACTCACTTCCGGATCCTGCTGTAGTTGGGACAGCAATTAAGTCTTTTCCCTTTACAGATATTTTTTTCTTACCTGTTATCAGATCTTCAGCAATTTCAGAATGAGAGGAAAGTATATTAATTGATTTAGCCATATCAATAACATTACCGCCTCCTACAGCAATCACCACATCACAATCAGATTCATTAAATAATTCTATTCCTGTTTTTATATTTTCGATTTTCGGCATTTCACCTACATCGTCAAAATGTACAGTCTCAAAATTTCTGTCAAGTATTTTTAGTTTTTTCTCTGCTCCTGAAATAGAATATGAATTTTTTCCAGTTACAAGAAATATCCTTTTTACAATCTGAATATCAATCAGATCTGTTAACTTTTTAATACTTCCATTTTCTATAATAATTTTTTCTGACATTCTAAAATTTTTTCAGATAATTCATAAAATCTTTTTTATTATCTATAGGTGATGATGCTGGTCTTCCTAGTTCAGCCCTCGAATTTTTATTTATTCTGATCTCAAGAAGTGAAGGACCCGAAGAATTTTTCAATACTTTAAAATCATTCATTATCTGTTCCTTTGTTTCAGCCAGCAAAGTAGTTTTATATCCGCATGCTTTTGCAATTTCAGTAAAACTTATCTTAAACCCTGCTGTAGGCTGCCCTCCAACAGATTCATGTGCTCCGTTATTTAAAATTATGTGTTTCAGATTTTTAGATGCTTCAGAGCCTATGACCGCTATAGATCCCAAATGCATTAATACCGCTCCGTCTCCGTCAAGTATAAAAACATTTTTGTTCTTTTTATTTAAAGAAATTCCCAATGCGATCTGTGAACTGTGTCCCATTGATCCTACTGTGAGAAAATCATTCTGATGACCAAAGTTTTTTTCATCTCTGAATTCATACAGCTCACGCGAAGTTTTCCCCGTTGTTGAAATTATTATGTCGTCTTCATTTGTAAGTCCGGCAATGAACTTAATTGCTTCCTCCCGGCTTACCGGATAAGTATTTTCAAACTTGCTTTCTGATTTATAACTTTCAAAAAATCCTTCCGATATCAGCATTGCTACAGGACAGTTTTTTGTAATAGAAATTTCATATAATTCTTTAATATCTTTTTTTACTTCATTATTTTCAGATCTAAAAATTTTGAAAGGTATCTCAAGACTATTCAGCAATTCGATCATGATCCTTCCCTGTTTTTTATGTTGAGGTTCATCCTTTTTATTAGGCTCGCCTCTCCATCCAATCATTAATATCACAGGTATTCCATAAACTTCAGTATCATTTAGAGAAAGCAAAGGATTTATTGCATTGCCGAATCCGGAATTCTGCATATAGACAAGACCGGGGTTTCCTGTGGAAAGATACTGCCCTGCTGCCAGTGCTACCGCAGATCCTTCGTTTGTACTAATGATATGATTTTCAGGAGATACATTATCATTTACAAAGGAACAGAAATTTTTAAGAAGAGAATCCGGAACTCCTGTATAAAAATGTATTTTGTTTTCAGAGAGTAAATTAAAAAAATCTGACGGTTTCAAATTTTATTTCCCTCCGGGGATTAAATTTAATATCTCGTTGATTGACATCATATTATTATCTATTTCATATGATCTTCCATTTTCTAAAATTGATTTTGCAGTTTCTATCATTGCAGGATATGCACTTCGTAAAAGGTGATTTGCATAAATTACAATACTTACCCCCGCATTTTCAAGCTCAGATTCATAAATAGAACTGTAGCTTGAAGGCACAGCTATTAATGGCACTTTATTTTCAAATTTTTTATATTCTCTGCAGAATTCCAATATTTCTTCAGGTGATTTTTCTTTACTGTGTATCATAATCCCGTCTGCACCGGCTTTAATATAAGCTTCAGCTCTTAGTAAAGCATCCTCAAGACCTGCTTTCAAAATAAGACTTTCTATCCTTGCAATGATCATAAAATCTTCTGTAACCCTTGATCTTTTTCCTGTATTTATTTTTTCACAAAAATTTTCAATCGATTCCTGAGTCTGTTTCACATCGGTTCCAAAAAGAGAATTTTTCTTTGAGCCAGTTTTGTCTTCAATTATTACTGCTGAAACACCAAGCCGCTCCAGTGTTCTTACAGTAAATGCAAAATGCTCCGTTCTGCCGCCTGTATCACCGTCATAAATAATCGGCTTTGTAGTCACTTCAATAATATCATTAAGTGTATGAAGTCTTGCGGTCACATCGACAGTTTCAGTATCAGGCTTTCCCTTTGCCGTAGAATCAGTCAGGCTGCTGAGCCACATTCCGTCGAATTCAACCTTCACGCCATCTCTTTTTGAAAATATATTTTCTACAATCAATCCTGTAATTCCGTTATGAGCTTCAATAATTCTTAAAAGAGGTTTTACTCCCATAAGTCTCTTAAGCTTTTTCATTCTGACATCCGGTGTAGTACCTATATCTTTAAGACTTTGATTAAGCTGCGTGGATGAGATCCCTTCAGTATATTTTATCTCCACCAGCTTTCCTCCCCATTCTTTCAATACGTCTATAACTTTCTGTCTGGTTTGTTTTTGTATACCGTCTTTCCAGTCATCTCCGTGTACAACGAAATCAGGTTTCAACTTTTGAAGATTCGGAACATAATCAAGAGTCTCCTGCGGAATTACATTTTCAACTCCCTTAATATTCTTTATAACAATTTCTCTCTGAGCAAAAGTAAGAGCAGGAAGTCTTTTATAGCTCGCTATGGCTTTGTCTGTAAGTAGACCAACCGTTACTTCACCTAATTTTCTGGCTTCATTTATTATATTCAAATGCCCCGGGTGTATCAGATCTGCACTCATCCCGACATATACTTTTTTCATAATGGTTTTCCTGTTTTATTTAAATTTATTTTCCAGTCGTCACTTAATAGCTTATTTCTAAACTCTCTGCTAAAAAGTATATTCAAAGTGTATCTGATCTGAGCAAAATAAAAAGCACTTCTAAACTTGGCATAATATTCGCTTTTTTTATTATCTAAAATTCCAAATCGATTTTTTTTAATAATCCATCTGACCCATTGCTTAATCGCATAGAACATATTAATAAGCAATGCTTTTTTTCCTTCCTGATCGATTGCATAAATATTATATGGAATACAAATACCGTTATTGTAAAATCTTCTTTCAATATCTTCAACTGTAGCATTTTTTTTTGCTATCTGGTAATGATACATAACTGCATCCGGAGCCCAGCCAATAAGATAATTTTTCTTGAATAATTTTTTCCAAAGTCCGGTTTCACCATCACCCATCAGCCATTCTCCTACCATCTCCGGATTAAAACCTCCGACTTCAAAAAGTACATCCCTTTTAATGCTGAGATTACCCGCATTCATGTAGAGACCTACTTCAAATTTAATATCTTTTCCATAATCTAATTTTCCAAGCTGTCTTTCATAATCAAATATCCATTCAGGCGGATTTTCATCCCATTTGATCTTGATCTTTCCTGCTACTCCTACTACTTCATCTGACATACTAAAAACTTTTGCAATTTCCTTCAGCCAGTCCTTAACAAGTATACCATCATCATCAGTAAATGTCAGGATTTCATTACTTGAGGCAAGAATTCCAATTTGTCTTGCATAAACCTGACCCGGTCTTGGAACAAAATAATATTTTATATTTATATCAGGATATCTTTCAATGTAATCTTCAATAACTTCTTCTGTGTTATCACTTGAGTTATTATTAACTATAATAATTTCATAATCTGACTTTTCGTAATTCTGAGCAACCAACGAATCTAAGCACATTGGTATGATCTTCGCTCTGTTAAAAGTAGTTACGATTACTGAGATCTTCATCAGTTTTTTGTTTCAGAAAATTTAAACATATTATTTAACAGAACTTCAGGTGCTTAATGTGATCAATTTAATTTTTTACTTAAATAAAATTCACATTTCTTCAAAAATCTCAGTAAGAGATATCCTTTGTCAATATATTTTTTATTCCGGCTTATTTTCTGTCATAGTTGAAACAAGATCTTCCGGTAGTACAAAATCTTCAGAATCTATAATTCTTTCACATAGAAAATCCACATGCTTGTTTTTTCCCGGCAGAAGATGTTCCAGCTTTGTAAAATCTAAATACAGATCATCTTTTACAGCAGGCGGCATTGGAATTTGCTTTCTGATAAAATAAGTATATGCATATTTCATTGCCAGCTCATGCATTTCATTATTAAGAGGTTTTATCTCTGATGTGCCTTTTAACAATTCTGCATATTTATTTTTATCAATTCCGTCATATGTAAATCCCTTTCCTGAATAGTGGGCTTCACCTGCAAGTATTACAGGCTTTCCCATAAGTGAAAGTTCCAGACCACCGGTCCCCAGAACAGTCACTCCGCCAGATAATAAATTATAAAAATCTAAAGGACTGATATCATCATCCATAGTAATTACTTTAATGTGACCGGGAAGATCAGGAAAATTCTTTTCAATATAATTCTGACATCCTGTTTCAGGATTATCATTAAGCTCTGATGGATGAATCTTTATTAACCATTGCACATCAGTTACATCTTTTATAATATTAATAGTTTCACCCAGCCATTCATCAAAATTACTATAAATCATGGGAAAATAGTCAGAGACTGCATCCCAGTTTATATGAGTCATAACCCCCCATATAGGTTTGCTTTTATCCAGTTTATATTTTGAATAAAATTGTTCTGTATCACCTCTGTATTCTTTCAGTATACCTCGCATATCATGAGCAATTTTTTCTTTATATCTACCGGATAGAAACTTCGACAATTTTCTTTTTTGATTTTCATCTAACGCTTCCGCTTTGATTTTATTCCAGGCATTTTCATGCAGCGTTAAAAAAGTTTCGTTCATTTTTTTAACAGTACCAAATTGAAAATGTACATTAAGATAACTGCAAATATATGAATTCACTATTATATTTCTGCTGAGAGCTGTAGTCAAAGCAGGTCCCC
>JBATSB010000078.1:0-4382 GCA_049293015.1 Ignavibacteria bacterium | reverse complement strand
GGAGTTTATATTTTTGCCGCCATTGCGAAAGAATTTCCGGCAATTTATCACCAGCGGCGATTTTTTTGGTTCTTTTTTGTTCGCTCAAAAAAGAACAGTAGAAACTGTAAATATCTAATTTTATTCTAAATCGCTTTGGATGGAAATGACAATTTCCACAATAATTTCATCAATACCTCCTTTCTTATTTAAATTGAAATTACTAATATTACCCGACCCCGAAACAAAACTTCAAAACTATCATCATGAAAAATTTATTCAAATTGATTAATTGTTTATTTCTTTTAACAACTTTTCTTTTTTTCTTCAACACTCAAAAAACTTCATCACAGGTCATTACAAACTGGACTTCAAAAGGTATCGGCGGTGGTGGCGCTTTATTCTCGCCAAGCTTTAGTCCGCATGATCCGGATGAACTTTATATCGCATGTGACATGACTGAATTATTTCATACTACTGACCTCGGACTTACATGGACTGAAACTGATTTTAAAGAAATGATTGGTAATAACGGTTCTGCAGTTCAGTTTACAAATGATCCAAACATCAGATATTGTATTAATTTTGAAAATGACCTGCGGACACCTTACAAAACTACTAACGGTGGAATTAACTGGGATCCTTTAATTTCTGATCCAACATTTGGTGAGACTTATAGTTTATTTTGTGATCCTTCAAATTCAAATAATATTCTTCTATCAAGTTATACAAATCTTTATTTCTCAAATAATGGCGGGACTACATTCTCATCCAAATTTTCCAATGGGTCAGGTTGCTATATCGCAGGCGTTTTTTTTGACAATACAAATATTTATGTCGGGACAAATTCAGGATTACTTGTTTCTAATAATTCAGGATCTTCCTTTTCAATATCCCCTGTCGGAGGAATTTCGGGCACAGAAGCAATGGTATCTTTTACAGGTTCGAAACAATCAGGAGTAGTTAGATTTTTTTGTGTGACTCTCGGCAGTGGTGATGTGTATCCGGGAGTTACAGGTGCTGACTTCTGGAATTATCAAAATATTTATTCTATAGATTTTGGCAATCCAAGCTGGATTGCAAAGTCAGGCGGTATAAATTCTTCACATTATCCATTCTTTATTTCAATGTCACTTACAAATAATTCTGTTGCTTACGTAGCAGGTGGAAGTGATGCCGGCTCACCGATCGTTTATAAAACTACTAACGGCGGAAATAACTGGACAAGTGTTTTACAAACTGTAAATAATCAAAATGTTTTTACAGGATGGTCAGGACATGGCGGTGACAGAGGATGGTCTTATGGAGAATATGCTCTGGGATTTCAATGTTCGCCGGCTGATCCAAATATAGTTGCAATTACTGATCTTGGATTTCCGCATATTACTACTAACGGAGGTGCAACATGGATACAGGCTTATGTAAATCCAAATGATCAGAATGTAATGAACTCCCCTACTCCGACCGGTAAATATTACAGATCTACAGGTCTCGAAAATACTAGCTGCTGGTGGCTTTCATGGGCAGACTCTTTAAATATTTTTGGTTCGTATTCTGACATTCGCGGGACACGATCGACTGACGGTGGAAATTACTGGTCTTTCAATTATACAGGTCATTCAAATAATACAATGTATCAGTCTCTCAAACATCCGTCCAATGGAAATATTTACGGAGCGACCTCGACAGTGCATGATATGTATCAGAGTACTTACCTGACAGATGCCCGTATCAACAGTGGTTTGGGAAGAGTTTTATTTTCAACCAATAAGGGTCTGGCATGGCAGACTCTCCATGACTTTGCTCATCCGGTAATTAGTATAGCACTGGATCCGAATAATTCAAATAGGATGTATGCATCTGTAATTCACAGTACTCTCGGCGGTATTTTTGTTTCTGACAATATTCAAAACGGCGGTTCATCTACATGGACAAAACTTTCAAATCCTCCGAGGACTGAAGGTCATCCATTTAATATAAAAGTTTTAAATGACGGCACACTTTTGTGTTCTTATTCAGGACGCAGAAATCCATCGGGAGTATTTACAGCCAGCTCAGGAATTTTCATTAGTACAAATTCAGGTGCATCATGGATCGACAGATCTCATACAGGTATGTATTACTGGACTAAAGATGTGACAGTAGATCCGCATGATGTAAATCAAAATACATGGTACGGCTGTGTATTCAGTGGATGGGGTGGACCTCCGAATGGACTAGGCGGACTTTATAAAACTACAAACAGAGGTGTGAACTGGACTAAAATAAATAATCTCGACAGAGTAGGATCATGCACGATCAGTCCTGTCAATCCTGATGAAATGTATATGACAACTGAAGTGAACGGTCTCTGGTACAGCAATAATATCAACTCCCCTGTTCCGACATTCAATCAGGTCAGCTCTTATAAATTCCGCCAGCCCGAAAGAATTTTTTATAATCCATATAATACAAATGAAGTCTGGGTAACAAGTTTTGGGAATGGAATCAAGAAGGGTTTTACAAATCCTCCATCGATAACTTTAAATATTACAATTGGTATCGAAGGATTCTGGAATGGAAGCAATCAGATTCAGGATACTGTAAATTTATTTTTAAGAAATAATATCTCGCCTTACAATAAAGTTGATTCTGCAAAAGTTTTCTTAAATACAAACAGCAATGCTGAAGCATTATTTACCTACACCGTTAATGGAAATTATTTTATACAGGTAATTCACAGAAATGCATTGGAAACATGGAGTAATAATCCTGTTAATTTGATTCGGGGTAATTCAATAAATTATGATTTTACAACTTCACAGGATCAGGCATTTGGAAATAATGCAATATTAAAAACTGGAAAGTGGTGTCTCTATAGCGGTGATGTAAATCGCGATGGTACAATTGATTTGTCAGATGGAAGTCTGATCGATAATGATGCATTCAATTTTGCTTCAGGTTACATCACAACCGATCTGAATGGTGACAATATTACAGATCTCGGTGACGCTGTATATTCTGATAATAATGGATTTAATTTTGTAAGCAGGATTATTCCGTGAGTATATGTACAGATTTCATTGTCAGTCCGGTATGCTCTCCTATTTGTCATCATTCCTGATGAATCAAGACAGTCCGAAAGGTAAGCGTTTTCTCGTAGCACAGATTATTAATCTGTGTTTAACTTCTTTTCAAGGGAGGAGCTTGAACTTCCGCTCGTTACTAAGCTTCTGCTTAGTAACGCAATTGAAAATGAAACTCCGTTTCAATATTAAGGATGAGACCAAGTTAAAAATTCTCACCAAAATGTTCCATAATTCCCTTTTAAAAGCCACCCCTCCCTGCACGCGGTAAGCGTTTTCTCTTAGCACAGATTATTAATCTGTGATTAACTTCTTATCAAATATTTGCAGGGAATCATACATGAACTCTCACAGCTAAAGCAAATCCATCCCAGCCTCCCCTTTTGACAAAACGGTGGAGCATGAACATTAGAATTAAACATGTATCTTAAAAAATTTGAAATTGATATTTCTTAACTTAATGAAGTTGATGTCCGCTTATTTAGAATTATTTTTCAAAATAAGTATATCTTTGTCACTATCAATGAAATGAAATTTATCTTTTTGATTTTTTATTAATACATTTATCGTAACTTCTATTTTACAATTACCGAGTGCGAGCCATATTAATTGAGGGGGACTTCCAAGAGCAGAGTTTAAAAAATAAAAATCTTTATCTTTTGTTACAATAGTAAATTTATTTTCTTTGGCATAATTCCAAATATCGATATCTTCTGAGTATTGCATTCCAATATATGTTACATGAATTGAATCAGGGAAGAAATCAGCAAGTAATTTAGGAAGTTTATAAGAAAGATTATTGTCAAATAGCAGATTCAAAATGCTGCCTCACGAAGCTATTTTAATAATTCTCTTTTCAGCATCTGCAGCATAAGCAAGTGTAGCGTAAATATCCTCTTTAGTTAGCTCGGGGAAATTTTCCAATATTACTGCTATAGTGTCTCCTGCTGCTAGATAACCCAAAATATCATACACAGTAATTCTCATCCCGCGGATGCAAGGTTGACCACTTCGTTTACCCGGCTCAACTGTAATGTATTCTTTATAATTTATCATGTTGAAAAATACAGAATTTAATCTTAAAATTCTTTTTATAAAATTTCCCATAAAAATCTTCTGTCTCAACTTATCAAAGGAAATATAAATTTTCCGCTCGTTACTAAGCTCCTGCTTAGTAACGCAATTGAAAATGAAACTCTGTTTCAATATTAAGGATGAGACCAAGTTAAAAAATCTCACCAAAATTTTCCGGACTTCTTTTTGAAAAGCAACCCCACCCTGCCCTCCCAGCCAGCGGGGAGGGTTTTCAGTAACACAGATTATTAATCTGTGTTTAAC
>JBATSB010000077.1:0-3250 GCA_049293015.1 Ignavibacteria bacterium | reverse complement strand
GAATGGAGTGGAAGCAAAATTTATAAGTCAACAGATTTTGGAGATACGTGGGCACAAAATCATACAACAGGTTTCTCAGGATGGGGATCTGATATTTGCAGAGAAGATCCTAATGTTATAGTCACAGGAAGCTGGGGAGCTGCAGCAACTATGAGTCTTGACGGCGGTGTAACATGGACAAATATAAGTTCGGGACTGAACGGTCACGGTGGAGGTATACTAATACCCGACAGAGGTTATATGGTTTGTCATCAGGGATCAAATGTATATAAACTTAATGTTCAATATACAGTATTGACTTCAGTCAGTGAAAACTTGGTTTCATCTGTTCCTGTGGATTTTAATTTATCACAAAATTATCCAAACCCATTCAATCCTTCAACCAGGATAAATTACAGTCTTCCAAAATCTGACAATGTTTCAATTAAAATTTATAATGAACTGGGCAGGGAAGTAAGTACTCTGGTAAACGGATTTAAAACTGCCGGTACTTATGAGATCACATTTGACGGAGCAAATCTATCTTCAGGTATTTATTTTTACAAGTTACAAACAACTGGTTTTACAGCTACAAAGAAGATGCTTCTGATCAAATAAAAAATTTTATTTAAAAAATAATTATAATTACTGCAGCCGAAGCGATTGTTTCGGCTGTTTTTTATTTTTTAATTAAATAGTTAGTTTTATAGAGGACAGTTATATCACAATATTTTCGCACTTTAGCTTTTAAAAATAAAAAGTTAAATTACAAAACCCCCAAAAATTTCATAAATTAATTTTATTGAAAATGAAAAATTATATACTTCTATTTGTTTTCTTTTTGTTATTTGCAAATTCATCAGCACAGATAGTTAAGTTTGCTGTAATTGGGGACTATGGAAATGCAGGAACAAATGAACTGAGTGTTTCAAATCTTGTCAAGAGCTGGAATCCGGAATTCATTATTACTCTTGGTGACAATAATTATTCAAATGGTGAAGCATCAACTATTGATATGAACATTGGCCAGTATTACCATGAATTTATATTTCCATATACAGGATCATATGGAAGCGGGGATACTGTCAACAGATTTTTTCCTTCACTCGGAAATCATGACTGGTATACTACAAATGCCCAGCCTTATTTAGATTATTTTACATTACCCGGAAATGAAAGATATTATAACTTTGTAAAGGGTAATGTTAATTTCTTTGTAATAGACAGTGACTCGAATGAACCAGACGGCAGAGACAGTAATTCCGTTCAGGCACTTTGGCTAAAGAATGCACTTAAAAATTCATCTTCAGATTTCAATATAGTTTATTTCCATCATCCTGCATATTCTTCAAGTTCTGTGCACGGATCTGCAGCTATAATGCAGTGGCCATTTAAAAACTGGGGAGCTTCACTTGTAATGGCAGGTCATGATCATACATATGAAAGAATTGTGAAAGACGGATTCACTTATATTGTAAATGGTTTGGGTGGCAAAAGTATTTATGCTTTTGGTACTCCAATAGATGGTAGTTTGGTCAGATATAACAATAATTACGGGGCTATGATAATCAATTCTTATGAAGATAGTCTCGTAAGTGAATTTTTCAGTATCAGTAACAGCCGGAAAGATATATTTACACTAAACAAATCAACAAAAAGTCTTGCTCTTACTATACTTCCGGAAGGTCTGTATGATCAATATTTAGATGTTATGACCGAAGATACGGTCAGAGTATATCTCAGAAATTCAGTTTCTCCTTATACTTTAATTGATTCATCTGTTCAGCTTATTGATGAAAACGGCAACAGCAATCCAGTCTATAATGATGTCCAAAATGCTACAGAATATTATATAGTAATAAAGCACAGAAATTCAATTGAAACATGGAGCGGTACTTCGGAGCAATTTATGATAAACAAAATGGAATATGATTTTACTATGGACTCAACTTCAGCATATGGAAATAATCTTGTTTTAAAAGGCTCAAAGTACTGTATTTATTCAGGTGATGTAAATCAGGACGGGATAATAGATGCTTCCGATAATACTGTCATCGACAATAATTCTTATAATTTTGTAATCGGTTATGAATCTTCAGATCTGAACGGAGACGGGATAACAGATCTGGCAGATCTGCTGATATGTGAGAATAATGCTTTTGATATAATTGTATCTATTTCTCCTTAAGATTTATTAACTTTTGTTAATAAGGGAATTTGATAAATCGATTCTGGGATTTATATTGATTAATAATTTTTATTCAATCGTAATGAATCTCAGCTATTTTTAAAAAATGTCATGATGTGTTCAAAAAAATACTTTGCAATTTAATATCAAAACTACTATATTGACAATTCGATTTTAATAGTAATTTATAATAATATCGTTCTTTAATATAAACAACGAAGATTAAGTTAGATTTTGAGCTGACCTAACAGCTCTAAGAGTGTTACATAAACTCATTTATAAACTAAATAGGAGATACACATTGAACGTTAAAATTGCTGCGAAATTAATATTCGCATTAGTTTTAATTAACTTAATCAGTTGGATGCATGATTCTGAAATCATTGCAAAGACAAGAGACGTTGACCCCGGTTACACTCAAGAAGGTGATGCTTCGTGGTACGGCCCAGGATTTCATGGTCGAAAGACCGCCAATGGTGAGCGGTTTAACACAAATGAAATGACGGCAGCTCACAAAACCTTACCTTTTAATACATTAGTAAAAGTAACTAATCTTTCTAATGATATATCTGTCGTTGTGAGAATCAATGACAGAGGACCTTTTGTAAAAGGTAGAATAATTGACCTTTCTAAGGCGGCAAAACAGGAAATTGAAATGGGTGGTCTTGCTCACGTCAGGCTTGAAATATACAATCCTGAAGAAGAGGAAGAAACCGAAAGTGAGCTTAATAACTCACAAGTCAATCTTTTTGAAGATGAATTTCCGGCTAACTCGAAAGTATTTGTTCAGTTAACCGAAGATTCCGGAGAAAACTCAGAATATACTTTATCAAAGAATGAATTAAACATTTTATTTAATTCATCTAAAATAAAAATAAAAGTATTAACTTCTGATGTCGAACTCGTCGATACAAAGATATATCAGGAAGTATCAGATAACAGCAGCTATAATTACTTTGATGTCACTAAAAAAATCAGATTCATCAAAGGATTCACAATACAGGTTGCAAGGTTAATTGATGCGGTAAGTGCTGAACAATTGATTACAAAACTTGAATCAGAAAACTTTAATACTATCTTTCT
>JBATSB010000076.1:0-3398 GCA_049293015.1 Ignavibacteria bacterium | reverse complement strand
GATGGCAAACAAGAAATGCTATTTGCAAAATAAAATTAGCAAGAGGTAGTTTTAAAAAATAAAAATAATCTGTCCAAAACAGAAGTATTTTAAAACTTTATTGCCTTTTTAAAAATGTTTTGGACAGCAGTGTAAAAAAATATAAAATAATAATAAATAACATATTTTTCTTGACGTTTCTTGACATCAAGAAGGTGACTTGACACTAAGTGTTAATTGTAATAGATTAGCTTGAAATAAAGTTAAGATACATATGAGATTAAATGATATTAATATAGATAGAAGTGATCATAGTTATATTTTTTAGAAGAGGACTTAATATCAATCTTCTATTTTACTTCAATTCATTTTCTCACCTGACACATTGGCTAATATTAAAAAAAATATAAATAAATTATTATGAAAACAAAAGTGGGCACAGTTCTTGAAAATAAACTTTTGAGAAAACTGAAAGAGTATTCAGTCAGGGAGAACCTCCCTATTAGTGAAGTGATAGAAAGAGCATTGTCAAATTATTTCAAAGGGGAATCAAAGCCAATAGAGCTAAGATTACATTCAGTTGAAAAACTTTGTTCTAAACCTTTTAATCTGACTTTTGAAGAGATGAATGAAATTATAGAAGAAGATTATTACGGACAATGAATATTGGTTTGATAAATAGAGGTGATTCAATAATTATAGATGCAAATATTATTATTTATGCTATTCAAAAAGAATCAGAGCAGTGTAAAAATCTTTTATTAAAATGCGCTGAAGAAGAAATTAACGGAATATTGCCAGTTCATATTCTCGCAGAAGTTATGCATATATTAATGATTTCAGAAGCTCGTGACAACGGTTGGATAACCGGTTCAAATCCGGCAAAACAATTATCCGAAAAACCTGATAGAGTACGTCAACTTTTACGCTATGAAAATCTTATGAAAGATCTGATGTCAATTAATTTAAACATTATAAGCCTTAAACAGGAAGACTTTTTGACGACAATGAGGATTCAACGTGAATTTGGTCTTTTGACAAATGACGCTTTATTAGTTGCAGTATCAGAGCGGTTGAGAGTGCAGGGTATTGCCAGTGCAGATAAAAGATTTGGATTGGTCAGCGGGAAGATATTGTATTCACCAGATGACATCACATATAAATAATTTAAAAGTTTATATAAATTTTTCACAGGTTAATTTTTGATTATCATTTATAAAAATGGATATAAATAATTTTCATTACTATACATCATGGTATCCTCAGTTAAAATTAAAATAAAAAAGTATTCAGCATCTGAATTTAAATCTACAGATGATCATGTAGCTGTTGAAGAACCGCTTGAGATTGGTATTGAATATGGGGGCAATAAAGAAAGAATAAATAAAATAATTTCTGTCACTATGCGAACTCCCGGAAATGATGAAGAGCTTGCCGCAGGATTTTTATTCACAGAAGGCATTTTAAAAAGCTCTACCGAAATTTTGAAATCAGATTACTTACAATCAAACGAAAATAAAACAGTTATCAGGTTAAATGAAAATGTAATGCCAGATTTAAAAAATTCTGAAAGAAATTTTTATACAACATCAAGCTGTGGTGTCTGTGGAAAGACAAGTATAGATTCTGTAAAGACTGTTTCGGTTTATAAAGATGTTTCAGACAACATTTCAATTTCTTCAAAAACTCTATATGGACTGACAAATGAATTAAAAAGTAACCAGCAGATTTTTAATGTAACCGGCGGTCTTCATGCTTCAGTTTTATTTGACAAAAAAGGAAACATCGAACAACTTCGTGAAGATGTCGGAAGACATAATGCTCTTGATAAACTTATAGGATATTATTTTATAAATGAAAAGCTTCCATTAACTCAAAAGATTTTGTTTCTTAGCGGGAGAGCTAGTTTTGAACTTGTTCAGAAAGCAATGATGGCAGGAATTAAAATTATAGTTTCTGTCGGAGCACCTTCGAGTCTTGCAGTATCATTAGCTGAAGAAACGGGTATCACACTTGCAGGATTTTTAAAAAAGAAAAGTTTTAATGTATATGCAAATGGTCATAGGATCATGGATTAGTGACAACAGATTTTGTCCCCACAGAGTCACGTGCTTTTCGGACTCTGCTGATATTGAATTATAAAAACTGAATTGGATAAAGAGAAAAAAAATATTCCTGATCATCAAAATCCTGAAAAGCATACAGGTCTGAAAAAGGGTAAACTGAAAAGTTCAGCAGCGGGGATTGGCGGTGTGATTTCAGCAGGTAAAAAAATTTTACATGAAACAGGTATCTTGCGTGGATTAACTGCATTGAATAGTCTTAATAAAAATGACGGCTTTGACTGTCCGAGCTGCGCATGGCCGGATCCTGATGATGAGAGATCATCTCTTGGCGAGTATTGTGAAAATGGTGCAAGAGCTGTTGCAGATGAAGCAACAACAAAAAAACTTACAGGCAAATTTTTTGAAAAAAATTCTGTGAATTATTTATCAGGATTAAGTGATTATGAAATTGGAAAAAAAGGAAGGATAGCTGAACCGTTATTTTTATCAAAAGGGGAAACGCATTATAAAGCTGTGTCATGGGATTTTGCATTTGATAAAATTGCAGAACATTTAAATGAACTACAATCTCCTGATGAAGCGGTATTTTATACTTCAGGAAGGACAAGTAATGAAGCAGCTTTTCTTTATCAGCTTTTTGTAAGGGAGTTCGGAACAAACAATCTTCCCGACTGCAGCAATCTTTGTCACGAAAGCAGCGGAGTTGCACTTGGAGAATCTCTCGGTACAGGAAAAGGTTCGGCGACACTTGAAGATATTTATAAAGCTGAAGTCATATTGATACTCGGTCAAAATCCGGGAACAAATCATCCGCGTATGCTGACTGCTTTAGAAAAAGCAAAAGTAAATGGTGCTAAGATCATTTCAATAAATCCTCTGCCTGAAACAGGTCTGATGGGATTTGATAATCCGCAGTCTGTCAAAGGAATACTTGGAATTACTTCACAGCTTACGGATATTTTTCTGCAGATTAAGATCAACAGTGACATGGCTCTTTTGCAGGTGATGGAATATTTTCTTTTACTGGAAGAAGAGAAATCTCCCGGCAAAGTTATCGATCAAAAATTCATTAATGAAAATACTTCGGGTTTTGAAAAATTTTCTGAAAATATCAAAAATATCGACATTGATAAATTGGTCAATTCAATCGGTATAGAGCTGAATAAAATTATGGAAGCAGTTGATCTACTGAAAAATAATGATAAGATTATAGCATGCTGGGCAATGGGACTGACACAGCATAAGAATGCAGTGGATACAATAAAAGAGATCGTAAATTTATTATTGCTGAAAGGAAGTATTGGAAAAGAGGGGACCGGGACATTTCCTGTGAGAGGTCACAGTAATGTACAG
>JBATSB010000075.1:0-2185 GCA_049293015.1 Ignavibacteria bacterium | reverse complement strand
GAATAATATCACCCGGAATTTTGACAGCTTTTAATTCTTTAAAAGATAAAACATCATTAATTTTTAAAAAAATAAATTTTCCAAAAAAATTAATTGGTCAGTCAACAGAAGAGAATATCAGATCAGGCATAATGAATCAGACTCTATACTTTTGTGAAGATGTGATAAAGGAAATAAAAAAATCTCATCACGGGTTAAAAGTAATATCTACTGGGGGCTTCAGTGAAATAATGAATAGTAGATCCAAACTGTTTGACATAACTGACCGCGAGCTGGTTTTCAGAGGAATTAATTTAATAATAAAGTACAATGAAAATATTAACGAAAGAAATAATAATTGAAAGCCGTGGTAATTGTGATATAATTGATATTACCGATAAGGCTCAGAGAATTTTAAATAGTTCGAATATGCATGAAGGAATTTGCAATATTTTTTCGATCGGCTCAACGGCTTCTGTTACCACTATTGAATTTGAGCCAGGTTTAATACAGGACATTCCAAAGATACTTGAAAAATTAATTCCTACATATTCCAAGTATCACCACAACGATACATGGGGAGACGGAAACGGGCATGCTCATATTCGGTCTGCGATAATCGGTACATCTCTAAATGTTCCGTTTAATAGTGGAATGCTTATGATAGGAACCTGGCAGCAGATAGTGCTGATCGATTTTGATAATAAAAAAAGAACACGCAGAGTTGCAGTTCAGCTTACCGGAATATAGGACACTAATTTCGTGAAAATGAAATTTATATTACTTATAATTATTATTCTTACAGCGGTTTTGAGAATATATGATATTGAAATCAAAAATATGTGGTTTGATGAAGTATATTCCTGGAAGCTATCTCAAAAATCAGTTACAGTAATTGTTTCTGATACATCAGGAGATATACACCCTCCATTTTATTATATCGTTTTAAAGTACTGGACAGAATTATTTAATGACAGCATTTTATCAATGAGATTGCTAAGTGTACTCACTTCCCTGCTTTCAATTATTTTCATTTATAAAATTTCAAAAATAGTTTTTAATAAAAATTATTTGGTAATTTTTATACTTTTACTATATGCAGTGTCACCTGTAAATATTTTTTATTCACAGGAAGTAAGGATGCTGAGTCTAAATCTCTTTTTATGCCTTGGATCGGTTTATTATTTTTTAATTTCATTTAAGGACAGCTCTTTTAAAAATTTACTTCTATATATTCTCTTTTCTGTTTTAGCAATCTATACACATTATTTTGCTTTCTTAATCATTTTTACTGAATTTATAATCTTAATATTAAAAGTATTCACTAAAACTGAAAAATTTTCCGAAACAAAAAAACTATTCATTTCTGTCTTTTTAATAAATATGTTTTATTTACCCTGGTACCCTGTATTTTTTCAACAAGTATCTAAAGGGCAGCCATGGAGAACAGTCTTAACATTCAAGGATAGTGGAATAAATTTTCTGGATTATTTTAAACATATTTTTTTAAGTAATTATTATTCACTTGAGCCCGGTTACATTCACTTCCTGGCAACTTTCATTACATATTTTATACTGGCATTTCTTTTATACAGTTTGTTCAGGTTTTTTAATTCAAAGGTTAAATTGATGAAAGACAATAATTATACAATATTGTTTTTTTTCATTCCCCTAATTATAGCTGGAATAATTTCCATTAAGCAAAATATTTTACTTTCCAGGTATCTGAGTATAGTTGTACCATTTTTGTTAATCACAATTATGTTTTTTTCAGACAAATATTTGAAAAGAAAATTAACTGTAACTCTGTTTATTTTTCTTTTTAGTATTTCGAGTTTAGGGGTTTATATAAATTACCGGAATGAATTCAAGAATAATGATTACAGAAAAATAATTAACTATATAGAAGAAAATTTTACTGACGGCGATCAAATACTTACAGAGCCTCATTTTATGGGATGGAGTATTGAATACTATAAAAAACATTCTCAAACAAAACTACCTGTACCTGTAATATTCGGATGGAATATTGATATGCAGCTTGATTCAATAAACAACAGGAACGATTTAAAAAACTTGTGGATTATACAGGACTACAGTTCATTAGAAAATGAGAAATATGATTCAACAATTTCAAGAATGGAAAACATGGGTTATATCAAATCAAAAGATAAAACTTTTTATCCTGTACCCTCAAAAGTAAATG
>JBATSB010000074.1:0-40915 GCA_049293015.1 Ignavibacteria bacterium | reverse complement strand
CCAATTCTCCTTCTCTGAAAACATTGTTGATATGCTTACCAATGGTTTTAACATCTCTACCAAAAAGGGTAGCAATTTGGTTTCTGTTTAACCATACGTTTTCATCTTCAAGCCTCACCTCAATGTGTTCGGCAAGTTCATCAGGGCGATATAAAATGATTTCATTTTTCATATTAATTCTTTTAAAGTTTTCCAAGTATAGTTCTTTCTTCGTCAATTATTTTTACTTCTTATAATATTTCTTTTATAATTTCATTGGGTACATGCATTGTTGCTACGGGTGTCTTTAAAAAGAATATTGTCTGTCTTTTCGAAGGTTTGTTTTAACATAAAGTTTTATGTTAAACAGGAATAAAAATATAAAATTTAGACAAGAATTATTAGACTTAGATTTATCACCGAAATTTAAATTTTCAGCAATCAAAATTATTTACCAATGCAAAAGTTCCGAAAAATATTATTTAAAATATCATCATTTGTCACTTCGCCGGTGATTTCCCCAAGATGAGAGAGTGCATTGCGCAGATCGACTGAAATAAATTCACCTGTCATTCCGTCATTGAGAGTAGTGATTGTGTTTTGAAGAGAAGTAACTACATCTTCGAGACAGATCTTATGACGTAGGTTTGTGATAATTATTTCATCTGAATTTTTGGGAGTTAAATTTTCTAGTGATATTTTTTGCAGCATCTCTTTTTTTAATTCTTCAATAGTTTCATCTTTTAGAAGTGAAATGTGGATCCCCTCTTTGAATTTTTGAAGCTTGTTCAGATCGGATTTGGTAAATATCATTATTGCTTTTTTCTGATCAAACTCTTTATCAAACGTTTCAATGTTTTTCTCAACATCCTCTTCACTTTCAGATGAATCATTCAGATATAAAATCAGATCTGCTTCCTCTATCTTGCTGTAACTCCTTTTAATGCCTTCGCTTTCGATCACGTCTTCTGAAGTCCTAATTCCTGCCGTGTCAATCAAATTGAAAAGTACACCATTTATGATCAACTTTTCTTCGATGAAGTCTCTTGTCGTTCCTGCAATGTCGCTGACTATTGCTCTGTTAGTTTTCAACAGATAATTAAAAAGAGAAGATTTGCCGCTGTTAGGTTTACCGGTGATTACAAGTCTGACTCCTTCGCGAATGACTTTACCTTTGAGATAAGTTGAAATTATATTTTCCAGTCGTGAAATTATTTTCTCTACTCTCTGCTGCACTTCATCTTTTTTTACAAATTCAAGATCTTCTTCTGCGAAGTCAAGTTCGAGTTCAAGAAGTGAAATCACATTTACAATTTCATCTTTCATTTCATTTACTAGATCAGTAAGCGAACCTTCGAGCTGCTTTATGGATGAACTGTGAGCATCTTCAGTCTGAGAGCCGATCAGATCAGCCACAGCTTCTGCCTGTGAGAGATCCATTTTACCATTGAGAAAAGCACGTTTTGTAAATTCGCCCGGTTCGGCATGTCTCGCACCTTTATTCAATATCAGCGAAAGTATTTTCTGTGCAACGAAATTTCCTCCATGAGATGAAATTTCAATCACATCTTCACCAGTATAAGAATTCGGATCTTTGAAAATTGAGATGAGCACTTCGTCCACTAAATTATTTCCATTAAAAATGTAACCGAAATGAATAGTATGTGAATTTAACTCAGATATTTTTATTGCCAAAAATTCATTTTTATTTTTGCTGAATATTTTTTCTGTGATCTCAAAAGAATCTTTCCCTGAAATTCTGATTACGGAAATTCCTCCTTCGCCTGGAGCTGTTGATATTGCGGCTATTGTGTCAGTGAGATTTATTTTCATATTTTAAATATTGTTAATCATTTTAATAAAGTCTGTCTTCCGATCTGTTAATAGTTTTTTTTTACTTCTGCATTCTTCCGCAGAGTCCGAAGAGCACGAGACTCTGCGGGAACTGGTGTGCGTGACTCTGCGGGAACTTGAAAGTTATTCCTTTTAATATATATTCTTCCGCAGAGTCCGAAGAGCACGAGACTCTGCGGGAACGGTTGAAGGTGACTATGCGGAAAATTGAAGTTCATTATTATTTTCATTATTTATTTTTTTTAAAGATCAGCCAGATAAAAACAGGTGCGCCGATCAGCGAGGTTACTATGCCGACGGGAATTTCCGAAGGAGCAATTACCATTCTTGAAACAGTGTCGGCTGCAAGCAAAAACAATGCGCCGAGTATTACCGAACATGGCACAGCATATCTGTGATCATTTCCGATAAGGAGTTTTGATAAATTCGGGACAATCAATCCGACAAAACTTATTATACCTGCAATGGAAACTGCCGTTGCTGCAAGTACCGAAGACAGAATTATACATATCCTTTGAAATTTTTTAAGATCAAGACCAAGTGATATTGCAAGCTCTTCACTGAGATTGAGAATGTTTAAATCTTTTGAAATTAAGACAGAGCCTGCAATACCTGCGACAGCAAAAAATATACCAAGATTAAATTCATTCCATCCTCTTCCGGACAGACCGCCGTTCAGCCAGTAAATGATCTGCATTACTGAGCTTCCGGACATTAAAAGCAGTAGTCCGTTAATCGATGATATAAATGCGCTGATTGCAATACCTGTTAATATTATTTTGTTAGTTGAAATAAAATTATTACTTTTACCCTTAAATCCTTTTGCAAAATAGAAAATAATCAGAGTTGTAATTATTGCAAAAATAAATGAAACCGGTGTAACTAGAAAAAAAGAAAATGTTACCGGCACAATAAAAGTAAGAATAGCACCGAGACCTGCACCTGCTGAAATTCCGAGAAGTCCCGGCTCTGCCAGATTATTTCTAAGCATTGACTGAAGTATCAGTCCTGCACATGAAAGTGAAGCACCAACTATCATTGCATTCAGAATTCTGGGAAGTCTGATATTCAGAATTATATCTTTTGAAGTTCCGCTGCCTGAGGAAAAAATATTTAATATTTCGGTTATTGAAATATTCGCGCTGCCGAGAGTTAGTGCATAAAAGAACATTATCAGCAAAGCCGCAGTTAATACTAAAAGTATTAAAAAATTTTTAGACAATAATTATTAAATTTAAATAACTGATTATATACAATATATTAAAACGAATCTCATAGCTTAATGAATAAATTTGGCTCATTTAATATAAAGATCGCGCTTATTACTATCGGCGTGGTCATTGCAATTGTAATTCTCATCTACACACAAATACTCGCACAGCGGATACAGGACAGAGAGAGGGACATTGCCGGACTGTATGCAAAGTCGATGGAGTATCTGGCAAATGATGAAAACTCTTCAGGTGAATATGGATTTATTTTTGATCAGATCCTTCCGCAGATAAATTTCCCTATAATTGCAACAGACCGTGAACAGA
The DNA here is from genome assembly GCA_049293015.1 of Ignavibacteria bacterium. Taxonomy (GTDB): domain Bacteria; phylum Bacteroidota; class Ignavibacteria; order Tepidaquicellales; family Tepidaquicellaceae; genus UBA2330. The sequence goes on along the minus strand of JBATSB010000074.1, from coordinate 37,544 downwards.
AAGAGATCATCCTTACAAAAAACGTTGAATATGACACTACCATGTCTCCTGATAAAAAAAGAAATCATCTGATGGAAATAGCGCGAGACATGGATGAGATCAATCCGCCTATAGTTGTTTCTTATAAAGATTCAGTAATTTTAAACTACGTCCATTATGGTCAGTCAAGATTAGTAACTGAGCTGAAACTCTTACCAATATTTGAGTTAATTACCGCTATTATATTTGTCTTCCTCGGATACATTGGATTTTCTTACATTAAAAAAAATGAGCAGAGTAATATCTGGGTAGGACTTTCGCGGGAGACTGCTCATCAGCTCGGCACACCGCTTTCGTCACTTATGGGATGGGTAGAAATGCTTAAGAATATTGAACCCCAGACTCCTATGCTAATTGAGACTACAAATGAGATCAGCAGCGATGTAGATAAGCTTGGAAAGATTGCCGGAAGATTTTCAAAAATTGGATCACAGCCAAAACTTATAAATGAAAATCTGACGAGTGTTATAAGGAAAGTTTCTGAGTATTTTGAGAAAAGAATCCCAACTCTTACAAGCGAAGACGGAAAGACAAAAAAGAAAGTAGAGCTTATTATAAACAGTCCGGGAGAAATAAATGCTTATATAAATAAAGATCTTTTCGAATGGGTAATTGAAAATCTGATGAAGAATGCAATCGATGCGATGGACAGAAGTGACGGGAAAATTGAGTTTAATATTTCAAGTGTAAACAATGAGATCATTATCGATGCAACTGATAACGGTAAAGGGATCGATACAAAATTTAAAAAAGATGTATTCAGACCCGGTTACTCTACCAAAATCAGAGGCTGGGGATTAGGTTTAAGTCTTTCAAAAAGGATTATCGAAGATTATCACAAAGGGAAGTTGTTACTGCTCGATTCTACAATTGGAAAGGGAACAACCTTCAGGATAAAATTACAAAATAAAAAGCCGGAATAATTATTTGGAGTTAGCTGCTGAAAATAAAGAAATTACCCTTCAGGATAAAGCAAAGAAATTTGTCAATCATTTCCTGTCAAACAGTTTTACTCAGATCACTTTTCTGTTAGTTCTGAAATTACTTTTTCAGATAATAATACTTAACTCAGGATACCGCTGGCTGTCAGCCGATGATTTCTGCCGGACAGTAAAATCTTTTGAATGGCTGCAAAGACCTGTAATTGATTCGGGTGTCTGGCTTACGCCGCATTTCTGGATCAATGGATTTGTGATGATATTTATCAAAGACCTTTTTCTTGCAGCGACTATTGTGAATGTAATTTTCTCTGCTTTTAATCTGATCTTTTTCTATAAGATCTGTGAAATATGTTTTGATAAAAGAATTGCATTTGTTTCGGTGCTGATATTTATTTTCTTTCCTTTTCAGGTATGGCTCAGCGTGTCAGGACTTCCCGAATCAGTTTTCTTTTGTTTTGTAACAGCAGGTATATATTATTTTTTGAAATGGCGTTATGGAGGCAGAAGCAATTTATTTCTGATCTTATCTGCTTTCATGTTTGCATTTTCAAATGTATTCCGATACGAAGGATGGCTGTTCAGTGCAGTATTTATTTTGTTAGTGCTGATAGATATTCTTAAAGAAAAAAAATTAACAAAAGTAATCATCGGAAATTTTCTGATATCACTAATCTCTTTCTTTACTATTATCTGGTGGCTGATTCAGAATTACGTCGATCATCAAAATGTTTTTTTCTTTGCAGAGGAGACTACAAAGATCTTTAATACATTTAATACAGCGGGCTTTTTACAACGGCTTGTTCAATACCCTACTTTCATTTTTTTTATTGCTCCCATCACTACTTTTTTTTCTCTGAAGTGTATATTAGATGTTTTAAAAAGTCCGGGTATTCCTGCTGTAAAAATTTTTTTACTTTTCAACCTGCTTGAACTTTCACTTTTAATATTGCAGGGAATTCTCGGAACAGGCGGTACAAATATGATCTCGAGATATATAGTGATCAATGCATTGTTCTTTATTCCGTTTGCAGTAAATCAGTCATTTGAATTTAAAAAATTCTTAACTGTGATCTTTGCTGTGATTGTGATCGTGATAAATGTGATATGGAGTTTTTATTATCCTCAGCCATTCAGAGAAGATACTTTTGAAGTCGGCAAGCTAATCCGTGAATTTGATAATGAAGGATATTTCGGTGATAAAGGTAAAATATATTTCGAAGAAGTACAGGGTTACTTTGATGTGTTTGCAGTACAGGCATTGTCAAATGATCCATCTAAATTTATTTTGGGAGACATTCCAACTGCAGTAATAAGTGAGAGAAAAAGTAAGAAAGATAAAAAAGCTTCATCTGAAGAGGATCTCAATCTTCTCGAATTAAAAAAATACCTTGAGAAGAATAACATCAAACTTGCGATTGTAAAAAGTGACAGCTATTCAGATAAGCTTAAAAAACTAAGTTACAAAAACGAACACATTGGAGATTATAAACTTTTTTATCTGGAGGAAAAAGAGAATGATCTGCAGAATACTTCATTGTCATTATTACCAAACAATATTATACAGCTTAAGGACAATCCTGATGTGATCAATTTTAATCAACTGCTTGCGCTTAAAAATTATACCATAGACAATACAAATTTCGGACTTAATCCACAGACTGTAATACTGAACTGGGGAGCAGTAGATCCTAATATTATTGACAGTCTTGAATATGCAGAGATGGAGTATGAAAGATATTATACTGCAATAGACGTGAGAAATCCCGAATCTGATTCTGTCGTTTATTCTACTTATTACAGGATTTTTTCGGATAGAAATGTAGTGGATATGATAGAAGGAAATAACATAAAAAATATTGTTGTACTAAAACCTTTTGCAATTTTAAATTATTCAAAAAAGTATAAAAGTTCTCCGTTTGAAGGAGGTGTATATAAAATAGATGTAAGAGTAATTGACAATAAATATAAGAATGATCTTATCGTTTACAAATCTGACAGTTTATACATTCCGCCTTCCGTTGAGGGTGAGGATACTGTACTGGCTGGAAAGGATTCAAGAGCTGACACTATAATTACTGTAAAGAGAAAGCCGTTACAAAAAGCAAGGAGAGAGGTTACGAAAAGTTATAATCTTGGAACCGTTATTGCAATGTTCCCTGATTCAGATTATGAAAAAATAGTACAGCTATCTACTACAGATATTTACAGATTATTAATGAGGAACGGATTACAGGTTTTCTTTTCACAGAGATATCAGGGAGATCAGTTTTTGAACTGGGTGTTTAATTATTTTTAGAAATTTATTTGAGAAGAATCATTCGTTTTGTCTCAGTAAATTCATCAGAATTAATTTTATAATAATATACTCCGCTGGAAAGATTCTTTGCATTGAATTTAACAGAATATATACCTGCATTTAGTTTTTCATTCACAAGTTCCGATACTACATTTCCAAGAATATCATACACTATCAGCTTTACTAATCCAGTTACAGGTATTTCGTATTTAATTACTGTCACCGGATTAAACGGATTTGGATAATTCTGTGAAAGAAAATATTTATCCGGCAACACATTTTCAATCTGAGTTATGCTTACCAGATCAGGTACATATTTCAGTATAGCTCCGTGATTCCCGACTGCCCAGCCATGAAGAGAGTCAACGAATTTTACAGAATTGATAGCAGCAATATCTGTAGTCGGAAAGGTTTCCCATGTGTGTCCTGTATCTGAAGAGTATGCCCAAGCACCTGAGAAACCCAGAGCCATCCATATTTCGCTTTTAGTTCTATAATCGATGGACTGCCCCTGACCAAAGAAACCGAGTGAATTGTAATTCCAGTTTGTACCTGAGTTTGAAGAAAGTACATACTGTGCACCAAATTCAAAATCCCCGCCTACAGCAAAAAGTCTGTCAGGGTCTTTGAGCGAAAAATCATAAAATGGTTCGGCAGCATAATCTATTGCTGACCAGTTATTTCCACTGTCGGTGGATGTCCACATAACTCCTGCTATGTCAATTATTCCACCGCATGCAAATCCGGTTTGCGCATTCAGGAATTTAATTTCATTGATCGGATACATTGAATAAGTAGATGTATCAACAAAAGTGGGGTTCCAGTTATTTCCGCCGTCAGTGGTTTTATACACAGCTCCAAAAAATCCCGCCATATAACCATTCAATGAATCGAGAAAAAATATTGATCTGAAAAAAACGGTAGAGTCGGGAAAAGGTTCTGCAACCCAGTTATTGCCACCGTTTGTTGTTCTGATAAGAGTAGTGCCATCCAGGAGAAATTCATTTGACACACACCATCCGGTATTTTTATTAATAAAAAAAATATCATTAATATAGTAGTTGACAGGATTGGATTGAATAACCCAGTTAAAGCCGCCGTCTGAAGTGTGCAGTATTATTCCTTCTTCACCGGCTGCCCAGCCGTTCAGTGTATCAGTAAAGACACAATTAAAAAGTGCTGAAGTAACAGGACTTGTCTGTCTGACCCAGTTATCCTGAGCAGGGCAATTTTTTAAAATTGTTATAGAAAGGATTAATAAAAGAATAACTTTAAACTTCATATTTTAGGAAATTAAAAACAGGAAACAATTTAAAAGAGATTTATGATCTGAAAAAAAATCTTTTATTAAATTATTTAATTTAAACAACCAATTACAGTCAATTATAGTAACTGAAATGAGTCAGAGTTTTTTAATAAATTTTTTAAGTTGATTAATAAACGTCATAACTTTATTTTAAGAAAACCAAAAATTATTTAATAAATAAAACTAATACAATGAAAAACTATGCCAAATTTTTCAAAAGCGGATTCACAGGCTTTGCAATACTAGTACTGTTTGCGCTTTTAGGTACACAGATCTTTCAGGGATCGGGATTAAATTATTTTATGAATTATGATGAAAGCGATCCGAATATTGACAGACCTACGAGAGAATCTTTAACACATTTTGTTCAGGGAGACGGGACATCCGATATAATTACAGATGCTGAAGGATTTGATAATTTCGAGATCGGTATTGATAATGCAGAGCAAATGCTTGTTTCTAATCCAAGAAACCCTCTTGAGATGCAGTTCGGAGTAAACGGCGGCAGCGGACAGAATGCTTATTATACAAGGAACGGACATGACTGGACTCTGAGCAATCCAAGTTATCACCCCTCTATATGTTGTGATCCCTGGTCAGCATGGGATAGTCTTGGAGTGCTTCATTACGGATCAGGTGTAAACGGACAATATGTTTACAACTCCACAAATGCCGGTCAGACCTACGGTCCAGCTATACTTACTGTGGCAGGAAATGACAGAAATACAATGGCAGCCGATCAGACTGCCGGACCTTATGCAAATTATTTATATGCAGCAATCACACCCGGAACTTTTTCCAGAAGTACAGACGGTGGACTGACATGGGCTAATACTTACTCTTCTACAAATCAGATCCCGGGAGTTATGATTGCTGTTGGACCAAACGGTGCTACCCAGGGCGGAAGTGTAGTCTATGTTACCAATACCGGATCATCATCAAACGTAACATATGTATTTCATCTTTCAACTAATGGCGGTGCTACTTTCACACAAATGTCAAGTTTAACTGTTGCAGGTTTTGTAGGTACATTAAACACTGCTGGAAGATTAGTCATTAATAACGGCAGGACAAGACCATATCCAATGATTGCAATGGATAACAGTTACGGACCTAACAGAGGCAGACTTTATCTTGTATATGCTTCTAATGAACCAGTTGGAAATGCAAACAAACCAGATATAATACTTCAGTATTCTGATGACAAAGGTGCAACATGGTCAAACAGAATTAGAGTAAATGACAACCCTAATCCAGAACTTAGTGATCAGTGGTTTCCGGCAATTTGGTGTGAAAAAGAAACAGGAAGACTTTATATGAAATGGTATGATACTAGAGATAACCCGGCTACTTACGGAGTAAATGTCTATGCAACTTACACAGATGATGGTGGCGCAACATTCGCCCCAAATCAAAGACTTACCACTCAGACATGGACATACCCGACTCCTGCATGTTCACCGAATCAAAATTGTTACAGAGGAGATTATGACGGAATGACTGCAAACACAAAAACTTCTTTCTCAGTATGGTATGACGGAAGACAGGGCAATTATAAAAACATAGGTGCTTATTTCCCTGATTACGCTTTAAAAGTAAATCCAACTGCAATCGTGATCAGCAATTCAAACTTTACTACTTTCAAGGCTGTTGTACCTGCAGTTAAACTTTATACAGACGTAACTACCTTCAGCGGAGTGGTTACTCCAACACCTGCAAGCGGAGCACTGACAGTTTCATTTCCGAACGGAAATACTCTAAGCAATTATCCAGACTCACTTGATGTAAGAATAAATGCTGCTCCAAATACAACACCCGGTGCATATACAGTAACATTGACTTCTGCAGGATCTAACGGTACGCCAGTGCATAAAAGAACTTTAACTCTTACAATTGGTTTGGTCGGTATTACGACTAATGAGACCGGTATTCCTGAGAAATTCTCATTATCACAAAATTTCCCAAATCCTTTTAATCCTGTCACTTCAATAAATTTTGACATTGCGAAAAACGGAAATGTGAAATTAAATGTATATGACATAAACGGAAAACTTGTAAAGGAACTTGTAAATAATGAAATGAATCCGGGTTCTTATTCATATTCCTTAAATGCTTCTGAGCTTAACAGCGGAGTTTATTTTTACAGATTAGAGACTAATGGATTTGTTGATTCAAAGAAATTTATGCTGGTTAAATAAAGACAGCAAAAATATTTTATTTAAAAAGCCCGTTCTTTTGAGCGGGCTTTTTTTTGGCAGAGATCCCCATTTCTTTTTTAGTTAGTCGGTTCAATATTAATTAAAGTTTTTCATCCCACTTTGTAATTTAGAAATTTCTTTTCGTTTAATAGATTGAAATTACATTTTATATTAAACATATTTTTCAAAATAAACTATAATCTTATGAAAATTTCAACTATATCAATTATAGTTCTGTCATTTCTTTTCCTTTCCGAAAATATAAATGCACAGGCACCAACAGTAACATCATTCTCACCTCAGCGTCAGATCATCAATGCTGACAGGAGTTCGCAGGTTATGGTAAATTTTAATACTGCCATTGATCCTACATCTGTAAATGATCTCACATTCCGAGTCTTTGAGAAATTAGGCGGACCTGTAACAGGCAGTTATGAATTCCTGAACGGAAATACGCAGATCAAATTTACACCATCACAGCCTTATCTTGCCGGCGGCTGGATCACTGTTTCACTTTCTAAAGGAATAAGAAGTCAGGGAAACGTCCCGATGGAAAAAGGTTTTATCTGGCAGTTCTGGTCAAAGGCAGGAACTGGCTCTCTGAATCTTGCACTGATCTCAACTATCCCCGTCCGCAGACAGGGCGAAGGTCTGATACAATGCTATGGCGCACTCGGTATCGATCTTAACAATGACAGAAAAACTGATCTAGCTATTGTAAATGAAGTCTCGAAAGATTTCAGAATTTTCCTTAACAATGGTATAAGCTATGACACAATGTTTTCCATCTATCCCCTGCCTGCCGGTAATTTTCCAAGTCCGAGCGAAGGCGCAGATTTTAATCATGACGGTAAAGTAGATATTGCTATCGGCAATGCAGGCAATAATATAATGAGTCTTTTTATGGCAACTGGCAATGCTGTTTTTCAGCCTGAAGTATCGCATACTGCCGCTAATAATGTAAGAGGAGTTGCAGTCGGTGATCTTAACGGTGATGGATATGATGATATTGTAACTGCAAACAGAGGAGGAAATAATATTTCCATTTTTATAAATAACGGTAATGGGACTTTTGCAAATGCTGTAAATATCAATACTGTAGGCAATGGTGAAACTGCTGTAATGCTGACCGACGCGAACAATGACGGAATACTTGATGCATTCATCGGCTGTTATACAAGTCGCGAAATAGTACTTCTTCTCGGTGACGGAAACGGAAGTTTTACTTTCTCTGCAAGATCAGACCTGGTCGGTGCTCCGTGGGCGATCTCAGTCGGCGATATAAACGGTGACGGAAATGCTGATGTATCAGGCGCATTGTCAAGCTATAACAGGATCGGCGTGATCTTTGGAAATGGTAACGGAGGTTTAAGTACCGTCACAACTTACAATACAGGTTCATTTCCTCTTGCAATGGATATTGGTGATGTGGACGGTGATAATGATCTTGATTTAATATCTAGCAATTACGCCGGAGGTACATTCAATGTCTTCAATAATACGGGTAGTGGAGTTTTTTCAAATTCTCCTGTTGTGCTTCCTGCTTCAAGTTCAGGTTCTTGCATCACAGTACATGACAGAGATAATGACGGTGACATGGATCTTGCGGGGATAGATGAAGTGGATGATCTGCTTTTTATTTTTAATAATGGAACGACCGCCATAGAACCTAATACAACAGGGACTCCGGAAGATTTTAGACTGGGTCAGAATTATCCGAATCCATTTAATCCAAATACAAAAATAAACTATACCTTAGGTGTAAAAGGAAAAGTAAATCTGACAGTTTTTGATATTCTGGGGAATGAAGTTACGACACTGGTAAATGAAGTTCAGGAATCAGGAAATTACTCAGTGGAATTTTCAGCATCGACAGGAAATAATTATCTGCCGAGTGGAGTTTATTATTACAGAATGAGTACTGAAAACTTTTCAAATACGAGATCGATGATTTTACTGAAATAGTTAATAGTTAATAGTTAATAGTTAATAGTTAATAGTTAATAGTTAATAGTTAATAGTTGATAGTTAATATTCAATTAGATCAAGTTGCAAATTAATCTTAATCATGGAAATCTTTTAATCTTAAAAATCATGGTCAAAAATCATGGTCAAAAATCATGGTCAAAAATCATGGTCAAGAATTGATTGTTAAATTTTCGGTGGAATGAACATATATACATTTATATATTTGTAAAAAAAAAAAATATGGACACAGAAATAAGCATTCCGGAAAAAGTAATGTATAAAGCTCTTCTGAATAAAGATGAAGAATTCGAAGGACAGTTCTTTGCGGCAATCAAGACCACAGGAATTTTTTGCAGACCATCATGTACAGCTCGTAAACCAAAGCCTGAAAATGTAGAATATTTTAAAACACAACACGAAGCAATGGTAAGCGGATATCGTCCGTGCAAAGTATGTAAACCACTTGCACACAGCAGGGAAATTCCTGCAGAAATAAAATCTCTGATTACAGAAATCAACAACTCTCCATCTTTAAAAATATCTGACTTCGATTTAAGATCTCGTGACATTGAGCCTAACAGAATCAGAAGATGGTTTTTGAAAAATCATGGTGTGACGTTTCAGGGATTTCAGAGACTCATGAGAATTAACAATGCATTTCATGATATTAAAAACGGTGACAAAGTGATCAGTGCAGCATTTGAAAACGGATACGGTTCGCTCAGCGGATTCAATTATTCTTTTAAAAAGAACGCTGACTTTAATCCGAATCAAAGTTCATCAAAACCCGCCCTGACATTTACAAGATTCACAACTCCTCTCGGACCGATGATGGCTGTCGCAACTGAAGACGGACTTTGCCTGCTGGAATTTACTGACAGACGAATGCTCGAGACACAGCTTAAGCATCTTGAGAAACATTTCAGATCAAAGATCTTTCCGGGTAAGAATAAATTTTTTCATGAAACTGAGAAACAGATGAATGAATTTTTTGCAGGTAAAAGAAAAGTATTTGATATTCCTCTGATAATGTCCGGATCGGATTTTCAAAAAAGTGTCTGGAAAATTCTGCAGACCATTCCTTACGGAGAGACTCGCTCTTATAAAAAGCAGGCTGAACTTCTCGGAAATCCCAAAGCAGTCAGAGCTGTAGCAAATGCAAATGGTAAAAATAATATTGCGATCATGATTCCATGTCACAGAGTAATTGGTGAAGACGGAACGCTTACCGGATACGGAGGAGGAATGTGGAGGAAGAAGTGGATGATCGATCTGGAGAAGGAAAATTTATAATTACGAATTACGAATTACAAATTACGAAAATAAATTTAATGATATTAAATTTAAAATATTTCAGATATAAGTCCAAGATATTTGAATTTAGGTTGCAGTAAATTAATGATTAGGTAGAATTTATTTTTTTTCATCATATTCAAAAATAAACAACTCACCTTCATCAACGATCTTTACTCTATCTTTATAAGATTCTCCGGATTGCCCTCTATAATCTTCTCCGTCTCTCTCTGTGATCAGTTCTTTCAGAACCGTAACAGGATAGTCGGGATCATTGCGATATTCCAGTGCTCCGTAGTGAACCGGCACCATGTTCTTTGCATTCAGATCGTCAAATACTTTTAATGCTCCGAGAGCTGCTATATGTCTGAAGTTATCTTCCTTATCGCATTCCCTGCATGGTCCGACAGGTATCAGTGCAAGATCTATTTCAAATTTCTTTCCTAATTCTTTAAATGCTTTATCATCATAAGCAGTATCACCTGCATAAAAAATAGTGAGGTCTTTATACTGTATTATAAATCCTGTGCATCCGGGCATCTGCCACAAATAACTGTCAAAACCAAATCTGCCACCATAATGGAGAGCATATACAGCCGTAATTTTCAATCCATCCTGTTCATAAGTCTCTCCGACATATTTTTTTTGTGATGAATTACCTGTGCGAAGTCTTACTATATCATAGTCATAACCCGGCAGAAAATCTTCAGCTCCCATTGGTATAACAAGTTTTGCATTTGAATATTTATCTTCAAGATCATCAAGCGTTGAAATACTTAAGTGATCCATATGAGCATGCGAGACCAGGATCATATCTATGTTCTTCACATTTGTCAGATCAATAGCTGCTTCATATTTCCTTGTCATCAAACCGCTTATCACATTATTAAAGACCGGATCTATCAATACTACTTTATCATACATCTGTATCAAAGTGGAAGAATGACCTGCCCAGAGAACTGAAAGCTTTACATTTTCTCTGATTGGATTTTTTTCAACTTTCTGAGGTTTGTCAGGGTTTGTAAAAAGAGTTCGACCTGTATTCTCTACTCCTATCATAAATATTCCGCAACCGTAAATCAACACAGGCATGATAATAATAACTATTGATCTGAAAAGTATTTTCATATTTTACCAGTATTTAAAATTAATTCCAAAACTATATTTAGAATAATCGTCGAAATTATAATTGAATGTAAGACCAAGCATTCCAAATAAAACATAAGCCCCACCTTCGACACTATAGTAGCCGGTATTGTCAGAACTGGCATTTTGTTTAAAATTATATTTTCCGCCGAGAGAAACATACAAATGCTCACCCATATTTCTAACCGGAATATTTATTCGCGAACCGGCAGCTACACTGAATCTCTGATACCCCGAATAATTCATTGACGACAATGCCCATTCAGGTTGAACAAAAAATTCCAGCGAGCCTGTATATTTCCTCATTGGATTGACCATGAAAAACTGTACAGGTGAAACATATTTATTTGTACTGAATGAAATATTAAGAGGCGTGATGTTCCATTTAAGCCCGAATACATTTTGAGAGTATTGATCATTTCTGTCGTTAGTCCAGTTAGCCGAAGGTATTGTTTGCATTATTATCCATGAAATATATTTCAATGAATATTTCTCATTATCAGTTATCTTTTCTTTATACTGAGCAAAAGAGATTGATGAAATACTCATGAACAATAATAAAAGGACTGTTACAATTTTATTCAAATCGGTTTTATATTTATGAAACTTAGTGAATATATATCAGAATAGATTTAACTTTTTTTAGTTTTTATTTCAAAAATTACAATAGTAAGAAGTAATTAGATACAGAAAAATATTGAAATTTCAGATTGGTTTAATCAAAACACAATACTTTGAAAATAACTCAAATATATTCTAAATAATTCTGAATATTTGTAAATAACTATATATAAATATTTTTTAAAATCCCTTTAGTACTGAATTTATTTAATACATCTAAAAGGTTAAATTGATGAAATCTAATTTTAAAAATTCAACCAAATTAATGAAAAGAGTTTATATAAATAAAATCCATGATCATGTGGATCAGGAAGTAACATTAAAAGGATGGCTGTACAATATACGTTCATCAGGTAAGCTAATGTTTCCTGAGTTCAGAGACGGTACAGGAATCATTCAGGGAGTTGTAGTGAAAAGTGCAGTTTCGGAAAAAGTATGGGACGATTTTTCAAAGCTGACACAGGAATCTTCTCTGGCAGTGAAAGGTACTGTTTCAAAACATCCTAAAAAAGAAGATGTCTATGAATTACAGGTAAGTGACATTGAAATAATCAATATCGCTGAGCCATATCCGATCACACCTAAAGAGCACGGAGTAGAATTTCTGATGGACAGAAGACATCTCTGGATGCGGTCTCCGAGACAGGTTGCAATTCTCAGAGTTCGAAATGAGATCATCCAGTCTATTCGTGATTATATGTATAATAACGGCTTCATACTTTTTGATACGCCAATATTTACTCCGAATGCCTGCGAAGGAACTTCAACTCTTTTCGCTACAGATTATTTTGATCTGGGAAAAGCTTATCTGTCACAGTCAGGTCAGTTGTATGCTGAAGCGGGTGCACTTGCTCTCGGAAAAGTTTACACACTAGGACCTACATTCAGAGCTGAAAATTCAATGACTAGAAGACATCTTACAGAATTCTGGATGATGGAACCTGAAGTTGCATTTTGTGATATAGACGAAGACATGGATTTGATAGAAGATTTTATGGAGTATGTCGTTCAAAGAGTTTTGAAGAATTGTATTAATGAACTTACCGAACTCGGACGTGATCTTTCTAAACTTGAGAATGTAAAAAAACCATTCCCGAGAATTACATACGATGAGGCAATAGAAATTCTGATCAAGAAAGATATTCCACTCATAAGAAAAACTGCAAATGGTGAAGAGCATATCAGACCTTTTCCATGGGGAGAAGATTTCGGTGCGCCGCATGAAGAAGCGATAGTTGAAGATTTTGATAAACCGATAATGGTGCACAGATGGCCTGCAATTGCAAAGTCATTTTATATGAAGAGAGATCCGGAAAATCCTGATATCGCACTCGGAGTGGATGTACTTGCTCCTGAAGGATTTGGTGAAATTATCGGCGGCTCTCAGAGGGAAGATGATCTGAAAGAACTTGAGAAAAGAATTGTCGAGCATGATCTGCCTATGGAAGAATTTCAATGGTTCTTAGACCTGAGAAGATACGGCAGCGTTCCACACTCTGGATTTGGATTAGGAATTGAAAGAATGGTAAACTGGATCTGCAATCTTGAAAATATCAGAGAGGCAATTCCATTTGCAAGAAGACCAAACAGGATAAGACCTTAATGAATTTTAAATTTGAACTGAATCTGTAACAGTTATTTAATACATTTCAAATTGAAAAAATGAAAAAATGAAAATAATTTTGATAGACGGAAACAATGTTATACATAAATCTGCGCTGTTAAAGAAAATTTTTATGAATGATAAAATTGCTGCACGACAGTCTTTTGTTGAAAAAGTGAAAACACATTTGGGCAGAGGATGCAAGATAGAATTTTATTTTGACGGACATTCAGAACAAAGTTTCAGCGGGATATATTTTTCAGGAAATAAAACAGCAGATGAACTTATCAGGAAAAGGATTGAGAATTCTAATGATCACAGAAATATGACTGTTGTAAGCTCAGATCATGGAATTACAGGACTGGCAAAGATCTGTGGATGTACAATTATGAAGTCAGAGGAATTTTTAATAGATTTAGAAGGTAAAGAAAATATTTTCAAGGGTAAAAATATTAATCACGTAATAGAAAAAGATAATGAAAAACCAAATTCTGTCAGCCGGAAAGAACTGGATTTCTTCAGGGATAAATTCTGCTGATGTCTGAAATTTATGGTTACCTCGCAGCAGTACTTGTTGGATTAGTTTTGGGAATGATCGGTGCAGGAGGTTCGATCTTAACAGTTCCTATAATGGTATATCTGATGGGAATTAATCCTGTACTTGCAACAGTATATTCACTTTTTGTAGTCGGCTCAACAACATTGATTGGATCAGTTTCATATATAAGGCAAGGTCTTGTAAATATAAAAACATCAATAGCTTTTGCAGTGCCATCCCTTATATCAATTTTTTTAACAAGGAAATATGTACTGCCTTCGTTACCTGAAGTGATCTATCAAAGCGGAGATCTTTTGATCTCTAAAGATATTTTTATTCTTTTACTCTTTGCAATTATAATGCTTTTCTCATCATTGTCCATGATCTTTTCAAATGTAAAGGAAAAGGAAGATCATCACAGTATGACATTGAAAGAAAATCTCATACTAGTTTTTTATGGTATTGCTGTTGGATTTGTTACCGGTATGGTCGGAGCAGGCGGAGGATTTTTAATTGTCCCCGCGCTTGTCTTTTTTGCAAGGATACCTGTTAAAGCGGCAATAGGAACATCACTGCTGATCATATCTGCAAATTCATTATCAGGATTTGCCGGGGATCTTACTGGCGACTATATCATTGACTGGAAACTTCTGCTGATATTTCTTGGATTTGCAATAGCAGGAATTTTGGTTGGCAGCAGACTTACTAAATATGTGTCAGGAAAAAATCTGAAGAAGGCATTTGGAGCTGTAGTGCTGCTGATGGGAATTTATATAATATACAGAGAATTATCAGAGCTTAATTTATTTTAATAATTTTTAATTTTTTAAAAATGAATCATCAAGATATAGATACAAAAACTTTTAAAGATCTGACTGAGCATGATGCTTATGTATTGATAGATGTAAGGACTCCGGATGAGTTTAATGCAGCCCGACTTAAAGATTCAATTAATATTGATTTTTATCAAACTGATTTTGAAGATAAATTAGATGAACTGGATAAAAGAAAAAAATATCTTGTTTATTGCCGATCAGGAAACAGAAGCAGACAGGCAATGTTTCTAATGAGAGATCTCGGTTTTGAAGAAGTTCATAATCTTGCTGAAGGTATAATCTCATGGGTAGATAATAATTTTGAAACAATTAAATAATTTCTTTATGAAGATCCATCAGTTTTATGATAAAAGTCTTGCACATGCATCTTATGCAATTTTAAGTGAAGGAAAGATTGCACTTATCGATCCTGCAAGAGATCCCCAAATATATTTTGATTTTGCAGATGAATACAATGCAGAGATCACTGCAGTTATTGAAACACATCCGCATGCTGATTTTGTAAGTTCACATTTAGAAATTTCTAAAAAAACCGGTTCCCCGATTTATATCAGCAAACTTGTAAATGCTCTTTATGATCATATTACTTTTGATGAAGGTGATGAACTTGCTTTAGGTAAAATAAAACTCATTCCCATTAATACTCCCGGACATTCACCTGACAGTATTTCAATAATCATAAAAGATGAAGATGGAAATGATCATGCAATTGCAACAGGTGATACTTTATTTGTAGGTGATGTCGGAAGACCTGACCTCAGAGAGTCTGCAGGTTCAATAAATAAAACCAAAGATGAACTTGCAAGGATGATGTACAATACTATCAATGAAAAACTTCTTACATTAAATGACGATGTACTTGTCTATCCCGCACACGGAGCGGGTTCGCTTTGTGGAAAGTCAACAAGTACTGAAAATTCCTCAACAATAGGTATAGAAAGGAAAAGTAATTATGCACTTCAGCCGATGAGTGAAGATAAATTTGTCAATGAACTTTTAAATGAGCAATCTTACATTCCAAAATATTTTGGATATGATGTAGAGCTGAACAGAAAAGGTGCACCTGATTTTGAAGAGAGTGTAAACAACGTAAAGATCATTTCCTTTTATAATGATATTGAAGATGGTCATATAGTTATAGACACAAGATCCAAAGAAGATTTCGAAAAAGGACATTATCAGGGTGCAGTAAATTTAAGAGAAGATACAAAATTTGAGACCTACCTTGGTACTGTAGTTTCACCTGATGAAAGATTTTATTTAATTTCAGACAACAAAAATAATCTCGATACACTAATAAGAAGATGTGCAAAGATTGGATATGAATTAATAATAAAAAGTGCGCTTGTTCATGAAGATAATAATGATTTGATTAAAGTAGAGAATCTTGATCTGAATAATTTCAAAGATAATCTATCGGAATTTTCTATAGTAGATGTAAGAAATTTATCTGAACGTAATTCGGAAAAAATATTTGAAGACTCAATTCACATTCCTCTTAATGAGATTAGAGAAAGATATAATGATATTCCTTTGGATAAACCTGTAGTAGTTCACTGTGCTGCCGGATACAGATCTGGAGCAGCTTCAAGCATTCTCAGAGATAAATTAAATACAAAAGTTTTTGACATAAGTGATGATATAAAAAAATTTTCAAAATATAACTGAATAATCTATGGTCAGCAAATTCAATACTTTTTACAGACACATTATTGAGGAAGAAAGAAAAGTTCCTGCAGCAACCGGTCAGCTTTCGGATTTATTAGCAGACATTGCACTTGCATGCAAAGTAATTTCTCTTGAAGTGAACAGAGCCGGACTCATAGACATTCTTGGATTTACCGGTGATGAAAATGTACAGGGCGAGCAGGTAAAAAAATTAGATGTATTTGCCAATGACATTCTAACAAATGTAATGAAGCAGGGCGGTCATATCTGCGCAGTTTGTTCTGAAGAGGAAGAAAGTTTTATACCGGTTCACGATAAGTATGTAAAGAACGAACAGATCACAAATAATTACATCTGCCATTTTGATCCGCTCGACGGTTCTTCAAATATTGACGTGAATGTTTCAATCGGCACAATATTTTCCATTTACAAAAGAGTAACAAAATCCGGACCCGGCTCACTTGAAGACTGTCTGCAGATCGGTAAGGAACAGGTTGCCGCAGGATATGTGATTTACGGATCGAGTACTGTGCTGACTTATACAGCCGGTAAAGGCGTTCATCTGTTTACACTTGATCCGAGCGTTGGAGAATTTTTATTGTCAACTGAAAATATTTCCATTCCTAAGAAGTCAAAGATCTATTCTGTGAATGAAGGTAATTATACAAATTGGTCTGACGGTATGAAAAAATATATAAATCATCTGAAAGAAAATGACGAAGCAACAGGCAGACCTTATTCATCAAGATATGTAGGTTCTCTCGTAGCTGACTTCCACAGAAATTTAATTTACGGAGGAATTTTCATTTATCCCGCCGATGAAAAAAATAAAAATGGAAAATTGAGACTCATGTATGAAGCCAATCCTTTGAGTTTTATAGTAGAGCAGGCAGGCGGGAGAAGTTCGGACGGTGTAAACAAAATCATGGAACAAATTCCAAACAGTCTTCATCAGAGAACGCCTCTGTTTATAGGCAGTGAAGAAGATGTGCTAATGGCGGAAAAATATTTGAGAGAAGGATAAGAATTTCGAGCCGTGGTAGTTGGTGTTCCAAAAAGTTTCAATATTAATCTTAAATTTATAAAGTCACTCGTTTAAACTTTTTGGTCACCAGCAACAAAGTCCAGCCTAATCTAGTTACATGCCCTGTCAAAATTCAATAAATAATCACACAATATTTCGAAGAATTAAATATCCGTATTTCGTAATATTGTTCTCAGGTTTTTGATAGCTAAAAACTTTCAGAGTTATAAATTCATAATGAACATTTATGACTTACCTTAAATCAATATCAATACTATCTAAAATTATTTCCCCTTAAAATATAACTTCAGATTTGATTTTTTAAATTCATTTTCCTATTTTAAATTTGATTATACTATATTTTATCATTACCCCTTGAAAATAACACACTGTCTTTTAGAAAAAGAATTTATTGCAATAATTTAATTTGGAGTAATAACAGATTTAAATGTAATATTTACATTCACTTTTTTATAAACTTAAATTAAATCTTATGAAAAATTTACACTTTTTCCTTTTTTCCATTTGCTTAGTATTATTATTCATTTTATTTGTTCCAAAAAATTCTTATTCAATAGAACACATAATTAACTCCGGTATTTCTGAATCTCAGGAAGTTCCACCAGTTCCAGAAACTCTTGCCGGAGGCAATATTTTTGGGACTTATGATGATGAAACACATAGACTAAGTTTTACTGTGTCTTTTTGGGAACTTACTTCAAATGCTACATCTGCTCATTTGCATGGACCGGCTGAAAGAGAAGCTAATGCAGGGATTCAGATCAATCTTTTAGGATTTCCGGCATCCACTCAAGGAAGCGAATCGTTCGGCGAATATATACTAACATTAGCTCAGGAAACTCAGTTACTTGATGGTAAATGGTATATAAACATTCACACTGGTAATTTTCCGAATGGTGAAATAAGAGGTCAAATTGACGGCGGTACTTTACCAGTTGAACTTTCAAGTTTTACATCAGTAGTTTTAAATAATACTGTTACTTTAAACTGGTCAACTGCAATGGAAGAAAATAATTCAGGGTTTGATATTGAAAGAAAACTTTCAGGATCTGAAAGCTGGGCAAAAGCTGGAAATGTAAAAGGCAATGGAAACTCTTCAGCTTTAAACAATTATAATTTTACTGAAAACGTTAACACAGGAATTTATAATTACAGATTAAAACAGATAGATTATAATGGTAATTACGAATATTACAATCTTTTCGGAGAAGTAAATGTTGGCACACCTGACGGTTTCAGATTATCTCAAAACTATCCGAACCCTTTTAATCCAACAACAAATATTGATTTTGAAATACCAAATGATGCAAATGTCAGCTTAACATTGTTTGATATTTCCGGTAAAGGAGTTTTAAGTATTATGAACGAATTTAAAATAGCAGGCTACTATACTGTTCAGATAAATGTCGATAATATTTCCAGTGGTATTTATTTTTATAAATTATCAGTTACAAACGTAGCAGGTAACTTTGAACAAACTAAAAAAATGACAGTACTGAAATAAACTATTCGAGCCGTTGTTGGTATACCAAAAAAATTTCAAAGTTAATTTTAAATTTATAAAGTCACTCTTTTAAACTTTTTGGTCACCAACAACGGCTCAATATTCTAAACGGATCTAAATTATCAATACTAATTTCCCGGCTCATTAAGCAGATCAGAATTCTTCAGCATTTCAAGATCTCTATTTTCAAGTTTAATCTCAATAATTACTTCACTATCATATCTGTTAAGTTTAATTTTATCAAGCAGTTTTGAAGCCGGTGGTTTTTTATCTCCACCCGAACTTAATTTAGAAACCGTCAGAAATCCGTTTAAGATGCTTTTAAAGAATTTTGCTGAAGGGTCATCAATAAAATTATTCTGTATCAGTATTTCAATGTCATCCTTCATATCAGCCGAGAATGAGATAGAATTATATTTAGTATAGAGGTTATCAAGATTTGCCTTTTCATCATTTGTTTTTAATGAATCTGTCATGACTGCTGATGTATCTTCTTCAAGTTTTCTACCGGCTGTCGATCCGAGAAAATTCTGATAGATCCCTTTTATAAATGCTTTTTCGGTTGAGACCATCCAGAGATTCTGTTTATATATAATATTTTCAATTGACCTTAGCAGCTTTTCATTTTTCAAAAGTCCTGAATTTACTGTATCACTTACCTGCATCATTACATCGATCTGCTTGAGATAATTACTAGCACAGATTGTAAACTCATCCTTAAAAAAGAAATATAATCCATTATCATTTTTTATATAAATATCTTTACCTGAAGAAGTTTTTGTAATTGAAAAAACACTATCCGTGAGTAGATATTCATCCAGCATTTTTTTATTGAAAAGACCTTTGAGTACAATGGAGTTTTCACCGAACCATGAATTCGAGTAATACATTTCATCAAGTCCGTCAGAGACAGATGCTCCTGTGGCAATCTGAAAAGTATTAAGAACGCTGCCAAAAGTTTTCTCTTCATTCAGCAGTGAATCCGAAATATTATTTTTCCAGAAATTTGTCCTGCTCATGGTTTTAAAATTCAGATACATAACAAATTGCGGATCTTCCTGAAGTAGATTAAGAGTAGCTCTTACCATCGGCGGAAGAGGTTCCGGCTCGGGTTTGAAATTGCATCCTTGCATAAATGTTGATGCAAGGATCAGTAGTGCCGGTAAAGTTTTTATAAATTTCATTGCTAAGAAAACTCGAGGTTAATAATCTTTTTTCTTAAAGTAGAATATCGAAGCTGATAAAACTGCCAGCATAAAAAGCACTGAAGAGAATACAGGCATGTAAGAATTCACAGCTTCGCCTGTTATAATATCTGTAGTAATTTTATTTATGTCAGAAGGCTTTGGAAATATATAGTAAAAAAAGTTTATGACAAACTGTGCAGCATTATTCTCAACAAGAGAAAATATTGTAGCTTCTCTTACATAAAGTATCGGACAGACGATAAACACCAGAAAGAAACTTACTAATATTGAAAGAATTGTACTTTGCGAAATCAGCCCTATAAAAATAATCAAAGAATAGATCACTGCAAATGACAGCGTCAGCCAGAGTATTGAATAAAGAAAAGGGAAATGCCAGAATCCTGACTTTGAAGAAAGTATCACCCAGACAAATCCGACAAGATAGATTAGACTGATGAACACAAGTAATACACCGCCGAGAAATTTAGCAAGTATAATATTCGTTCTGGAGATTGGCTTTGATAGAAGCAGATCTATATTTCCTTTTTCAAGCATCGATGGAATAAAAGATGAAACTGAGATCAGACAAAAAGTTATGATAAGCAGATAAGAAATATCGATCATTGCCACTTCGAAACCAATCACAAGTTTCCTGATTCCCTCTTCACCTGAAGCTCCGACCATATCGACCATTCCTTCGACCGAATCAACATTTATCAGAAATAAAAATATCAGAATAATGATCGTCGAGATTGCAAAAAATCCGAGAAATATTTTCTTCGCCATTGCTTCCCTGAATGTACTTAATACAAGTGTTGAAAATATCATAGTTTAATTCTGACTTCCGATTAAGTTTATAAACATGTTTTCTAATGTATTCTTTTCTCTCTGAATTCCGCGGATAAGGATTTTATTTTCCCTGAGAAAATCTATCAGCTTATTCAGCTCTTCTATATTATCTGTTTTAAAATGGAATTCATTATTGCCAAGGACAGTAGATTTGAAGTTGTTCAGAAGTTTGCTCATTATGGATTCATCAAGGTCGGAGCAATGTACTATATAATTATCAGGAATAAGAGTTATCTCATCGACTCTACCTGATCTTATCAATGCACCTTTATTCATGATTGCTACTCTGTCGCAGATCATTTCGACTTCACTTAATAAATGTGAATTTAGAAAAATAGTTTTGCCTCTGTCTTTCAGACTTTCGAGGACATCCCTGATCTCTTTTCTTCCGATCGGATCCACACCGTCAGTCGGCTCATCTAAGAAGATCAGTTCAGGATCATTTATCATTGCCTGTGCAAGACCGAGTCTCTGCAGCATTCCCTTCGAATATTTTTTGATCTTTGTCTTTCTCCACTTTTCCATATCGACAAGTTTCAAAAATTCATCAGATTTCTTTTTTACTTCTGTAGAGTTTAGTCCGCTCATCTTTCCGTAGAATGTCAGCACTTCTTCGCCTGTAAGATAATTTGGAAATTTATGATTTTCAGGTAAGTAGCCGACCTTTAATTTATATGACTCGTCATTAATTTCCTTTCCGAAAATATTGATCTCCCCTTTTGTCCTGTGAGTAATACCAAGTAGGATTTTTATCAGAGTAGTTTTACCTGCACCGTTTGGACCAAGGATCCCAAATATTTCCCCTGCTTCCACTTCAAATGAAAAATTATTCAAAGCAAGAATTTTCTCTTTTGAAAAACTTTTTGATGAATATTCTTTAGAAAGATCTTTTGTGTTTATTATATTCATGATTTAATTTCTAATATTAATTCTGTTATCGTTTTTCATACTTTCTATAATGTTACTTATATGAGCATCAAGTTCTACTCCAATATCCTCAGCACCTTTTACGATATCATCCCTGTTTACATTTCTTGCAAATGCTTTATCCTTCATTTTCTTTTTAATACTTTTGGACTCTACATCATTCAGACCATTTTGTTTCATAAGTGAATAAGCCATGATAAATCCGGTGATCTCATCACATGCAAATAAATATTTGGCAAGCTGAGATTCTCTCGAGACATCTGTCCTGTCGGGATAAGCATGTCCAAGAATTGCATCTATGAATTCTTTGTCATAGCCTGCTTCTTCAAGTATTGGAACTGCTGTATTCGGATGAGTATCAGGATATATTTCCCAGTCAAGGTCATGCAAGAGTCCTGCTGCTCCCCACTTTTCTGCATCTTCACCAAGCTGAGCTGCATAAAATTTCATAGCTGATTCCACAGCATAACAATGCTTAATAAGATTTTCGTTTTTAATGTATTTTCTGAGAAGTATTTCGGAGTCGTTCAATTGAAAAATAATTTTGATAAATATAACGAACTTTGATCTTACAAAATATAAATAAATATTTTATCAGGATATCATAACTTCATTTGATAATTCATTTTTGTCATCAATTTGAATTGGAAACTCAACAGTTAATCTTTCACCAATTTTATCAATTACATATTTGATTCCTTCGGTATAATTTTCCTGTTTGAAATAGCCGGCAATTTTCTCTGAAAATGTTTCCCATTCTGAATCTTCGATTTTGGAATTTATACCTACATCGGCAATGATCTCAAATTTATGTTCATCAAATAAAATAAAAAAAAGCACTCCTGTTTTATCTTTGGTCTTATGCATTTCCAGATTATGAAACTCAGCAATTGCAAGTTCTCTGGGAGTAATACCTTTTTCCCTGTAACCTCTTTTTGTTTTGATACTGAGTCTGATCTCTCCGGAAGTTTTACTTTCCGCCCGAGAAATATTTTTTACTATTTCATCAAGGTCAGAATCTGATAAATATTTTTCAATATAATTTTTTGGCATAACAAATAATTTTTACATTTTACAAAATAAATACTACCAGCTTCCGCTTGCGCCGCCGCCGCCAAATGAACCTCCGCCACCGGAGAATCCTCCACTGCTGCCTCCGCTGCTCCATCCACCTCCGCTTCCACCACCGCCGCTCCACCAACTGCTTCCCGATCCTTTTTTACCAGTACGGATAAAATTCCCAAATCCGAACATCCTGCGAAGGAAAGATGTAAAGATAGAAACAAAAATAAAAAAGAATATCACCATTATAAATATCGGTACTCCAAAACAGCATTTACTTGAATCCTGTGAAATAATTTCATCATTTTCGGCAGTATATTCGCCTTTTATTGCAGCTATTATTGCATCTACACCGTCATTGATCCCTTTATAATAATCGCCTTTTTTAAATTCCGGTGTGATCACATTTCTTATAATACTTGAACTTATAGCATCGGTTAATGCTCCTTCAAGTCCATAGCCTACTTCTATTCTGATCTTTCTGTCACCTCTTACTACAAGCATCAGTACGCCGTTATTCTTGTCTTTCTTTCCGATTTTATTTTTCTCAGCCAGATTAATTGATACATCTTCAAGGGATTCACCATTCAGGCTATTTATAATATAAACGACAATCTGATTTGATGTAGTCTTATCT
Source organism: Ignavibacteria bacterium (assembly GCA_049293015.1). Lineage (GTDB taxonomy): Bacteria > Bacteroidota > Ignavibacteria > Tepidaquicellales > Tepidaquicellaceae > UBA2330. The sequence goes on along the minus strand of JBATSB010000074.1, from coordinate 13,880 downwards.
TCATTAACTAATTTTACAAGAATATCCTTATGTTGCAAAGGAGTCAGAATACCAGTCTCATCGACAAGATATTCTTTAAGCTGTGTGGGATTGTCGGCAAGTGCTCTTTCCTTTTGTCCCTGAGAATAAAGTTCCGGGCACAGAATCAGGAAAAGCAGCAGTAAAATAATATATTTAAATAGTATGTTTTTCATAATCTGCTTATAACAGCAAATAAAATATTATATGATAATAAAAAAAGCGATCAGAATTTATTCAGACCGCTTTTAATAAACTTTCTATTAAGTTTTAACCTCCGGCTTTTGTAACTATTTCTTTATCCGGATCTTCCATTTTCATGAAACTGTATCTTTTATCAATTTCAGCCTTATTGATCTCGTCAAGGATATCGATCATAGTGCTGTACTTCATATTTCTGTCAAACTTAAGCAAAATTATCAGCTCAGGATTTTGTCTGTAAAGAGCTTCGATCTTAGCTTTCATATCATTAAAAGCTACCTTAACCGGTTCAGCTTCTGTACCGTCAGAAAGACCTGAAGAAAAATATGCATTTGCATTTTCAGAAACTCTGACATAAAGTACATTACCCATATCAACTTTTATCTTATCTTCCTGATCACCTTTTGGAAGATTGATCTGCATGATCTGAGGAGTATTCAAAGTAGTAGTGAGGATAAAGAATGTCAGAAGAAGCATGATCACGTCAACCATTGGGGTCATATCAATTCTGACACCAATCTTCTTTCCTTTCTTATATTTTTTCTGCTTTCGTAATCCGCCTCCGGACTCCGGGGCATCAAATCCGCCGCCTGCCATAATAAAATTATTTTATATTTTTAAATATTAATTATCCGGTTTATCAGATTTTACATCTGTAACCAGAGCAAACCTTGTATTTCTGGTAGTTTTAAAACTTTCCATAAGATCTTCAACTACACCAAAATTAGTTTCCATATCTCCTTTTAGAACAATTCTGAAATCCGAGCTCATGCCATTCTGACTTTTTAAAGTCATTCGAAGGTCATTTAAAGTTTTTTCGAACTCCTCTTTGTTAAGCATTGTAACAGGTCGTTTAAATGGTTTACCGTTTATACTTCCGCCTGTTAGTTCATATTCACTTTTTGAAGTGCTATCAGGGTGATACAGACCAATACCGATCGAGCTTCCAAACACTTCTTCTTTGACTTTATAGCTGTCAACATCTACAAAAACATCACCTGCTTTTGTAAGGGTAAGTGTCATAATATCTTTTTCAGGTAATTTGGTAGTATCTGTAACTACAGATTCGGGAAGAGTTACTTCAATTGCTTCAGTGGATTCCGCTTTAAATGTTGCAACTAACATAAAGAATGTCAGAAGTAACATAATTACGTCTACTAAAGGTGTCATGTCTATATTAACACCGGGCTTTTTTATCGATCTGGCTTTTTTCATTTGTGTAAATTTTTAAGTTGGATTTCTGAATTACTTATGCTGATCTTTTTGAATCCTTAATTGTAAGGATTTGAAGCATATTATAAGTTGCTTCGTCGATCATGTAAGTGATGTTACCAACTTTAGTAACGAAATAGTTATACGAAATTGTACCAACGATAGCTCCAAACAAACCACCTGCAGTATTAATTAGAGCTTCGGAAATACCTGCTGATAGTTCAGCGGCATTCGGAGTACCTGCTGCTGCAAGAGCCTGGAAAGCTCTGATCATACCAACTACAGTTCCGAAAAGTCCGATAAGTACAGATACAGATGCGATAGTCGAAAGTACAACTAAATTTCTTTCAAGAAGTGGAACTTCAAGCATCATAGCTTCTTCAATTGCACTTTGCACTTCCTGTATCTTTGAATCTGATTCGGTTTTATTATCAATTGAAAGCATTTGATATTTGTCCAAGCCTTGCCGGATTATATTTGCTATTGATCCTTTCTGTTTATCACACTCCGCAATGGCATCCTCAATGTTTCCATCTAATAATGAAGTCTGAACTTTTTTAAGGAACGGCTCAATAGGACCTTTTCCTTTTGCTTTTGATAATGACAATTGTCTTTCGATTGTAAAAGTTATAACCATTATACTTAATGCCATTAATGCTATAACAACAGGACCACCCTGATAGATAGCACCCATGATATTTGATGGTGTATGCATTTCCGGTGTTTTGAAATTATTTGGACTACCGAACACACCATAAAAGATCACAGCAGATACTACTATAGCTGTGATGATAACTACAGACATAAATACAGACTGTTTCATTAATTTTTAACCTCCGTTAACCCTGATAGAGTTAGATTTTTAATTTATAGATAATTTTAATTTTTATTCAAAACTGTTTAATGCCTCTTCCTGAGTCGTATAGGAGTCAAAAATAAGTGCAAGTTTTGTTATAACAAACAGATTTTCAAGATTTTTATTTAGCTGGCTTAATTTTATTTTGCCTTCTCTTTTTGAATAGTTAGCATGTGCAGCGATTAGTACTCCGAGGGCAGTACTGTTTAGATATAAAACTTCTCCAAGATCTATCAATAATTTTTTATTACCAAGATCCGTATACTTTTTTACAGCTTCCCTAAGCTCATCTGTTTCATCACCACCGACGAAATTTCCTTTAGGAGAGAGGATAACAATTCCTTTATCCGATAATTCAGTTTCTTTAATTGATGCCATATATAAAAAATTTTAGATTACAAAATATACGTTTATTATTAAAATTGCAATTATTAAAAATTAGAATATTAAATTTTTTTACAAAATCCAAAACTATTTTTTTAATTTAATTAACTGATTTTAAAATTGATTCATTTATTTCTTTTATATCTCCAACTCCGTTTACATCCATGTTTATTCCCTGTTTTTCGTAATATTCCTTTACAGGAGATGTTGAGTTATAATAAACTTTAAGTCTGTTTAAAATTGTATCTCTTGTATCATCACTCCTGCCCCGCTTTAATAATCTTTCCGTTATTTCATCATCATCTGCTGTAAGAGTTATTACTTTTACATCATAAAATTTCAGCTTTTCAAAAATTTCAGTTAGTGCAACAGCCTGATTAAGAGTTCTGGGAAAACCGTCAAGTATGAAACCATCACCTTCTACTTTTTCAAGTGTCTCTCTTACAATTCCGTTCATAATCTCATCCGGTACCAGATTACCCTTGTCCATTATCTCTTTTGCTTTTATACCAAGTTCCGTTTCTTCTGACACAGCATTCCTCAATATTTCACCGGTTGAAATGTGTGCAAGATTTAACTTCTCTGCAACAGAAGCTGCTTGTGTACCTTTTCCAACTCCGGGAGGTCCAAAAATAATTAACTGAAACATTTAAAATTTAAAATTAGAATTCAATAAATATTAACTATGTGATTTGATAACTGCTAATTGTCCGCATGCAGCATTTATATCAACACCACTGCTGGATCTCAGATTGACAGTCACTTTATTTAATTTAAGTTTTTCAATAAAATCAAATAAATTTTTATTTAAAAGTAATTTATTTAGGTCTTTTTCTTTATCAAAATTAAAAATATCCAAAGGTGCTTTTAATTTAAAATTAATCGGGTGAAAAGGAATTATATTTAAATTCGAAGGTACCATTCTCAAAAGTTTTGTTAACCGCTTAATGTCATTATCTGTGTCATTTAGTCCCTGAAAATAAATATATTCATAAGTGATCTTGCTGCCTGTAATTCGGTAAAAGTAACTCAGCTCTTCATAAAGATCAGATAGACGGTTCTTTGCAGATGTAGGAATTATCGATTCACGAAGACCATTATCCGTAGTGTGCAGCGATAATGCAAGCTTAACCTTTCGTATATTTTTATTCTCTTCCAATGAAATATCATCTGCAAATTTTTTTATCTTTTCCCTGAAACCGACTGTCGAGACTGTGATCTTTTTTGACGGAATGGACAGCCCTTCCGGATCAGTCAAAATTCTCAGAGAATTCAAAAGATTATTGTAATTAAGAAATGGCTCTCCCATTCCCATAAAGACCAGATTGGTCGGAATGATCTCTGTATTTCGTATTATCTCATACACCTGCATTATAATTTCAGAAGTATCAAGATTTCTCAAAAAGCCCATCTTGGCTGTTGCACAAAATTCACATCCTACATTACATCCTATTTGTGTCGAAATGCAGATCGTATGTCTTCCTTTTTCAGAAATAAGAACAGATTCGAATATGTGATTTTTATTTTCATCATTAATCTCAAATAAAAACTTTTTTGTATTAAACTGTTCCGAACTGCTGACTTCAAGAAGTTTAAGCTCAGGATTTTCATACAAATCTTCTAATTTATTTTTAAGATACTTAGGAATACCTTTGATATCGTTTATATTTTTTACATTATTTTTGTGAAGTGAAGTGAAAATCTGTTTAGCTCTGTATTTAGGTTCACCTGATTCCGTAATTTCTTTTTCGAGTGCAGCCAGATCAAAATTGAGAATATTTTTCAAAGACAAAATTAAATTTGGTATGGTTTCTATTTTAAATTATAAAACTCTGATTTCAATTTAAATGCTTTTTAATTAGTTGAAATTAATTTCAAATAGATGTAATTTTTACACAATGAAAATTAATTACCTCACACCCTCACTTTCTTAATGAAGATTAATAGTAATCCATCTGGAATGAGTAAGTCAAAAGCTGAAGATATGGTACTGATCGATGAAGCACTTGCCGGCAAACAGAATTCGTATGCCAAACTCATGAAGAAATATCAGCCTATGATCACTCATCTTATATATAGAATGATCTCCAAAAAAGAGGATGTTGAAGATCTGACGCAGGAAGCTTTTATTAAAGCTTTTAATTCTCTTGCCAATTTCGATAAACAGTATGCTTTTTCTACATGGCTTTTTAAAATTGCTACAAATAATGCAATCGATTATCTCAGAAAAAAAAAGCTTTATACATTTTCTATTGATAAAAAAATTCAAGCTGATGACAGCGATTATAGTTTTGAAATTCCTGATCATGAAAACAAACCTGACAGCAATGTAATTGATAAACAACTCAGGGTCATTCTTGACGAAGCTATTGAATCACTGCCTCCAAAATATAAGGATGTAATTGTACTGAGACATCAGAAGGAAAAAGAATATGAGGAAATTGCTAAAGAGCTTAACCTTCCGCTTGGAACTGTAAAAGCTCATATATTCAGAGGAAGAGAGCTGCTCAATAAATACCTGAAAGATAAAATAAAACATTACTGATAATGTGATTTTATTAAATAAATTTTTTTATAAAATTACAGCAGCGGAAATCTGACACAAATTTACTTCTCTGATTTATTAACCGGTAAATAAAATTTTACAAAACTATTTTGATGAAATATATTTCATGTATATGAAATTGCTGATATGAAAAATGAAACTCCATTGATGAGACAGTACAGAAAGATCAAGGAAAAATATCCTGACACTCTGCTTTTATTCAGAATGGGAGATTTTTTTGAGACCTTTGAAAATGATGCTGTCACTGCTTCCAAAGTTCTAGGCATAACACTTACAAAAAGATCGAACGGTGCAGCATCTGAAGTTCCGCTCGCAGGTTTCCCGCATCATTCTCTTGACAACTATCTACCTAAATTAGTCAAAGCCGGATTCAGAGTTGCAGTCTGTGAACAATTAGAAGATCCCAAGTATGCAAAAGGAATTGTCAAAAGAGATGTAGTCGAAGTAGTAACTCCAGGCGCAAATTTTTCCGAAAAACTCTTAGACCATAAATCAAACAATTTTCTTGCAGCAATTTATATAAAAGATAATGTCTGCGGATTTTCATTCTGTGATGTATCGACAGGTGAATTTGCCACTTCAGAAATTTTAACAAAAAACCTCAGCGAACAAATCGAAAACATAAGTCCGACAGAAATTTTAATCCCAAAAAAAGATAAGGATAAAATATATAAACTTCTGGACTATGATCCTGATGCGGCATTCAGCGAACAGAAAAACAGATTCCTTTTTACAAAGATTGATGACTGGGTTTTTAATTCTGATTATGCAAAAGAAGTACTTACAAATCATTTCGGCACACAGTCTCTAAAAGGTTTTGGGATCGAGGATATGAATGAAGCCACAGTCGCAGCGGGCTGTGTACTTAATTATCTGAACGAGACTCAAAAAAATAATCTTCCTCACATAAAGAAAATTTATAATTATGAATTTTCTGATTTTATAATTTTAGATCCGTCTACAAAAAGAAATCTTGAGATAACTTCATCTATAGCTGAAGGCGGCAGAGAAGGTACTCTGATTTCAATTCTTGACAGGACAAAAACTGCGATGGGCGGTCGGCTTTTGAAAAAATGGGTATCGAGACCTCTCAAAAAAAAGGAGCAGATCGAAAAAAGATTATTTGCAGTGAAAGATTTTTTTGATAACAAAAATGAAAGGAAAAAAATATCAGAGGAATTAAAATCAGTTGCTGATCTGGAAAGACTTCTTTCAAAAATTTCTACAGGAAGAGCTGTAGCTAGGGATGTTGTTCAGCTTAAGATCTCTCTGAAAAAGATCAATATCATAAAAACTGAACTATTGAAATTTCCTTCTTCAGCTGTTCAGGCTATTGGAACAAATCTGATCGAGATAAATGAACTGATTTTAAAATTGGAAAACTGCATCAACGAAAATTTTGTATCGGGTATCGACAATTACGGCATGATCAATAAAGGCTATGATAAAGATCTCGATGAAATAAAAGACATTCTCATAAACGGAAAAACATGGATCGAAAATTATCAAAGTAAAGAGCGGGCAGCTACAGGGATCAATTCTCTGAAAGTCGATTTCAATAAAGTCTTTGGATATTATATAATTGTAACAAAGACAAATTTGGAAAAAGTACCTTCAAATTATGTAAGAAAGCAGACACTCGTAAATGCTGAGAGATATATCACTGATGAGCTAAAAGTCTATGAGGAAAAGATTCTAAATGCTGAAGAGAAGATTGATGAACTTGAAAAAAATATTTTTAATGAGTTAAAAAATTTCATCCTTGATTTCACAGATCAGGTACAGCGGAATGCTTCACTTACAGCTACACTCGATACGCTGATCAGCTTTGCTGAGGTATCGGAAGATTATAATTATGTATTACCTGAAGTCAGTGATAACGATGATCTGGAAATAATCGATGGAAGACATCCTGTAATAGAAAGACTTCTTCCGCCCGGAGAAAAATTTATTGCCAACGATACTTTTGCCGATATAACAAACAGTCAGATACTAATTCTCACAGGACCTAATATGAGCGGAAAGTCCAGTTATCTGAGACAGGTTGGATTGATAATTCTACTTGCGCAGATCGGATGTTTCGTACCTGCGCGAAGTGCAAAGATCGGCATTGTAGATAAAATATTTACACGGGTCGGTGCGTCAGATAATATTGCAAAAGGGGAGAGTACTTTTTTAGTCGAGATGCATGAAGCAGCGAACATTCTTAATAATGCAACTTCAAAAAGTCTGATACTTCTCGATGAAATAGGAAGAGGAACAAGTACTTATGACGGTATCTCGATCGCCTGGGCAATGACAGAATACATTCACGAAAATCCAAACATTAATGCGAAGACACTTTTCGCAACTCATTATCACGAACTTAATGCATTAGCTGACCTTTATCCGAGGATTAAAAATTTCAGAGTAGAAGTAAAAGAATATAATGACAAAGTAATTTTCCTTCGAAAGATCACAGAAGGAACTGCCGATCACAGCTACGGCATTCAGGTTGCACAGATGGCTGGTCTTCCCGATAAAGTAACTAAGCGTGCAAAGGAAATTCTCAGATCTCTTGAAGACAAAGAATATCGCAGAAAGACCAAAGACGATCTGCAGATAAGCATGTTCGAATCTGCTGTTACTGAGATCAAAGATGAAGCTCTTCGAAAAATGCTTTCAGAAATTGAAATCGAAAATATCACTCCTCTTGAAGCAATGAATCTTCTGAAAAAACTAAAAGACGAAACGGTAAAATAAGTTACGAGTTAAAAATTACGAGATACGAGTTACTTTTTGTATTTTTGAAAATATTTTACCTGTCATATTTCTTCCCAATATAATTGTTTTCTCGATTGACTTCTAAGTGTCTATGTGTTTCACTCCGGTAAAGAACGGAAGTGTTCATTTACAAAAGTCTTTTGTCCTGATTCAAAAATATTTACACAATTGAAATTAATAAGTATTCCTTTAGGAGCTTTTAACACTTTCATATAAGTTAAAAGCTTTGCTTTGTGAATCGGCAAAATTGATTCAACAGCTTTTATTTCTAGGACGATACAATTCTTTATATAAAAATCACACCGAAGTCCGACATTTGTTTCCCATCCTTTATAAATGACAGGTATTTCAAGCTGAGATTTAAAATCAATATTCCGAAGTCCAAATTCATATCTTAAAATTCTTTGATATACACTTTCAAGAAGACCCGGACCGAGTTCACGATGAACCTCAATCGCTGCACCAATAATATCATAAGTCAGTTTGTCTAAAAAACTTTTCGTCATTTCTTCCTCCTCCTTTTATGAACCACATAGACACTTAGAAAACATAGTCACATAGTTCTGCTTTAAAATTTATCTTAAAAAAAATTTTTCGCGAACAGCTTTCGCGCAATTTATAAATCGTAATTCGTAACTCGTAACTCGTAACTCGTAATTAATAAAGGTCTACTTATTCTTTTTAGACTTTTTACCTGTAATAATCTCCCCCGTTTCTGCATCCAGTCTGAGCTGTGCTTTACCGGACTTTGTGAATAGCCAGAAGTTATATTCCCATTTATCTTTTACTTTTAGGAATTTCCATTTCAGGACTTTTTGAGATGATTGGGAGTCGGCAATTTTTATGGCTTCAGATAAAGAGATAAATTCCTGAGAAGGTTTTATATCGTATGTGAAAGGACCTTCTTCCGAAGACATCATTAGAACTGTTCTTTCATAAAAAGAAATTTCCATCTTTACGAAACTTCCATCTGCTGTAATCAGTATCAACTCCCATAAAGGATCGGATTTTTTGAATTTACGTTCTGCAGAAATTACCTCACCTCCGGATATTTCTTTTACAAAATTAATCGCATCTGAAATAGTCAGTGAATTATTTTTGTTTGTGTCAAGAAATAATAAAGAGGTTTGCTTATAATTATTCAGATTAGTATTTTCTAAAAAGCAATTTCCTGAATTAATTTGAAAAACAAGCAGAGTAAAAAATAAAATTGTAAGCGGGTGTAAAATTTTTCCGTTCATGTTTTTTTCTCCTTTAATTAATTTAATGTTACTGAAATTCTTCCAAAGCAATTAAAACTATTTTTTATAAAATTAAAACATACAAATAAATGAATGATCTACAATCAAAACTTGAGCAGGTAAAGTCAAACGAGTCATGGCTGGAAAAGATCAAAAGATACATTCCCGGATATGACGGATATGTAAACAGAGATAACTCTCGTGAGCTTGATACTATACTCCGTAATAAACTCGCTGTTTTACTTGATGAAAATAAAACCAAATTAAAAAATACTGTATCTGTACTTTCTGAAAACGGAAATTTATTATCTGTAACCGGATTAGATAAGATCGATAAAAAAAATGAGACAGTAATCGCAAAGCTTCGTTCGGCAGCAAGAGGTTACAGCGGTGCATTCGACGTTGTAAAAATAAAAGAAGATAAGCTGAATCAGCTATATCAGTTTGACGGAAGCTTATTGGAAAATGCAGAAAATGTCTGTGCAAAATTTTCTGACCTTGAAACCAAAGCAAAAGCTAAGGAAGATCTTGCTGCTCATGTCTCTGATATTTCAGATACTCTTGACGGATTTTTGAAAAAATTCGATGACAGAGAAGATATACTAAGACAATTATAGACAAGTATAGACAAGTATAGACAACTTTAAAATAAAAACAAACTCCGCACTGCGGACAATTATTAAATCAAATAAATATTAATCATGGCATTCATAGACGTAGTACAATTCTTTGATGAAACAGGTAAAACTCTGGTTCACAGAGAGCCGCAGGACGGTTCATCAGCATTCAGATTAGGCACTCAGCTTATAGTTCAGGATTCACAAAGCGCAGTTTTTTACAGAGACGGAAAAGCTCTCGATGTATTTAATGCAGGCAGACATACTCTGACTACAGAAAATATTCCCTTTCTTACAAAACTGATCAGCATTCCGTTTGGCGGAACATCACCATTCCAGGCGCAGATCTATTTTATTTCAATGAAAAAATTCATTGATCTCAAATGGGGTACAAAATCACCTATCAACTTTAAAGACTCTGAACTTACATACGTTCAGCTCAGAGCATCCGGAAAATTCTCAATGAGAATTACTGACCCAAGATTATTCATGATGGAAATAGTTTCCACACAGGGATTATATACAACCAATGACATTGAAGATTATTTGCGTGATGCAATTGTCTCAAGACTTAATTCCGTTCTTGGAAAAAATCTTAAGACTGTTTTTGAACTTGGACAGAGCTATCAGCAGATCGAATCAGGCGTAAAATCTGAAGTGGCTGATTTCTTTAATTCAATGGGTATCGAACTTACAGATCTGATCCTGATCGGAATCGTTCCGCCAGATGAAGTACAGGAAAAAATCAACGAAAGAAGTTCGATGGGTGCGGTTGGAAATTTAGACAATTACATGAAATTCAAAACAGCAGGTGCTATAGAAAAAGCTGCGGAAAATGAATCCGGCGGCGGACTGGCAGGTGCCGGTGTGGGATTAGGCGCTGGTATGACAATGGCGAATATGATGGGAAATCAAATGGCAAACAGTAATCAGCAAGGTGGAGAACAGGTAAAAAAAATGACTTCGGATGAAATAATGTCAACCATTGAAAAACTTGGTAAAATGAAAACAGACGGTCTGATTACACAGGACGAGTTTGATGCAAAGAAAAAAGATCTGCTTTCTAAATTATAATGTTTTAATTGAATGGCTGAAGTCAGTTCCTCTACAATAAAATGTCCTCAATGCGGTGGTGAAAACAACATTAAGGCTGATGAAAAATTTCTCGAATGTGAATACTGCGGATCATCAATATACATTGACAAAAGAAAAGTCGTAAATCACTTTGTCGTAAATTCAAATTTCACAAAAGAGCAGGCGGAAGGAAATCTGCGAAGATGGATGGCCGGGAATTTCCACGTCAAAGATCTTGATAAACTTGCGCAGATCTCACAGGTAAATTTTTATTATTTCCCGTTATGGTATTTTAAAACAAAAGATTCGCTGGGTGATAAAATATATTTACAGCCTGCACATTCGACTCCTGTATCGGAAATAAAAAATCTACAGATACCCGCCGGAAATCTAAAGCCTTATATTAAAAATGATTTCAAAAATCAGGTCTTCGTCGAAGCGGATGTATTGTATGACTCTGCGAAAAGCTGGCTTTCACAGTCAGGCGTTGATCCGGAAACCATTTCAGAATCGAATCTGATTCACGTACCATTCTATCATTTTTATTATACCTTCAAAGGTCAGCAATATTCGGCTTTAGTTGAGGCTTCTTCAGGAATGGTTTACGCAAATATCTGGCCTGCAAAAAGTGAGATGCCGTTTAGAATTTTATTCGGAGCTGCGATCGCAGTATTTGCGATAGCGAGTCTTATTTCTTTTGTTGCTGCGTTTATGTTCAATTCAAGTTTATCTGCAGAGACTTTATTTATGGGTGAATTTCTAAAGGTATTTATTTATATACTTGCCTCGATACCACTTATGGCAATAGCATTCTGGATAGTAAAAAAAGTATAACTTATTTTATTAAAAAACATGTCTGAAGAAACTGAAATTATTGATGTCCCGAAACCGCCTGTCAGTGTAAAAAAAGAAAAGATCATTCGCGGGATCACATGTCCGTCGTGCAGCGGAGAGCTTGACCTTAGAGAAGGTTTAAGATCTTTTAATTGTAAATATTGCGGGACACTACTGGTTGTAAAAGGTGAAAGCGGAACGATAAAATATTACGTCCCAAAAAAATTGAAACGTGATGATGCAATAGCAAAAGCTCATGGCTGGCTGGGAAAAGGAATTTCCAAAGCGAGAAAATTAAGAACTGATGCAAAAATTGAAGATGCATTTCTTGCATACATTCCTTACTGGCGTGTAAGAGCTGACGTAGTCGGTTGGGTTTTTGGACAGGAAAAAAGGACAAGTACTTCCAATGGAAGAACTACTACAACTTATGTCGACACCGAGAAAAAAATTCAGAAGTCATTTGAGAGAACATATTCAGCTTGCGATGTAGCTGAGCTTGGTGTAAAAAAGATCAATCTTGCAGGTGATACTATACTTCCTGTGGAATTTGAAACACTTCAGCAGGACGGTATGGTCTTCAATATTATCGCATCAGAAAAGGAAGCTTTTGAATTTGCAAAAGAAAATTTCTCAGGAGAAGCGAGGAACACTGTAAATTTATACAATATAACTTTTGATCATTTTGATCTGGTAAGGGAAAGCATTGATATAGTTTATTATCCGCTGTGGGTTGTGAGATACAGTTTTGCGGGAAGGACATATCAGGTTGTAGTAGATGGTGAAGACGGAAGTATCTGTTACGGTAAAGCTCCCGGTGCAAATTTATTCAGAGCTGTCATGGGAATTTTGGGTACGGGAATTGGAATGTATATGATGACATTTCTTGGAGTTTTTGCCATGCTTGAGTTTGATGAAAAATTTCCATTCATCGCATTTTTTATAATCTTTTTTATTGGAGTGGCTGTGACAAGATGGGGTTATAAAAAATTCAGGTATGGAGGTGAAGTCGAGGAAGGTACCGGCTTAGGAGTGCAAAAAGATACTGCCGTTAATTCAATAGTGACAGATCTCAAAAGTAATCAGGCACTCAACGCTACAAAAAACATCGCTGCATCAGTTGTGATCGGCAGTGTAGTAAGTGCATTGCTGAAATCTTCTCGGAGATAGAAAGTCAGATTAATTCAGAATTTAATTTAAAAAAATATATTGAGTGATTTCATTTTAGAAGCTGTGAAGTGTAAGAACTGCGGGAGCGGACTTGCGGTCGAAGTGAACGATAACATAGTTTACTGTACAAGCTGCGGAAGCGGCTTTGAAGAGATCGATGGTGAAATGAAAAATATTGATATAGACTTTGCGTCTGCTGCTATCAGATCAGAAGGTGAGCTTATCTATAAACCTTTCTGGCTTCTGCATACAAGTATTACAGTTCATGAAAGAAAAGCTACCGGAAATTTCATTAAGAATTTATTCGGCGGCAGTAATGATTTTACAAATGGCGACATTCTTTTTTACATTCCGGCTTTTTATTGTGACCTTGAGAATTTGAAAAATTTAAGCACACAATTCACTATGAAAAATCCTGTCGCATCTCCGCAGAAATACAATTCCAAACTTACAGGATTTGCTTATGGAAGAGATGATGCAAAAAAGCTTGCCGAGTTTATTTTAATATCATTAGAAGCAGAGAAAAGCGATGTGATAACTAGTTTTAATTATGAGATGAAAGTAAATTCTTACTCAATTTTAGGAATTCCTTTTTATGATCTAAAAAATGGTAGATACAAAGATGCTATACTCGGAATAGAATTCTGATCTAAAATTAATATTCACATCCCCATCCTGTTTTACTCAACTGAACACCCTAATATTTTTGAAGGAATAATTTTTTTATTAATGTTAGAAGTAATTATAATAAAATCCCGCCTGTAATACATTGCCGTTAAGAATTCTTGAGAAATTGTTAAAATAAAATATCCTTGTCTGAGAAATTTGCGAAGCAAATTTTGAGTTGGATATTTTATTTCAATTTCGAAAAGAATTTAGGCAATTTATTACCAGCGGGCGACTTTTTTTGTTACTTTTGAGCCTGTCCTCGAGTGTTCCTATCG
>JBATSB010000073.1:0-7265 GCA_049293015.1 Ignavibacteria bacterium | reverse complement strand
ACATTATATTTAATACAATTATTTACATTTTTTAATGAAATAATTTATTCTGTTTGAATCAGCCGGCGCCAGTCGGCTATTGTTTTTTCATATTAGATCTTCCTTAAATTAGACCCTGCATGTTTTTTGTGCAGGGTTTTGTTTTTATGGATTAATGTATAAATTTAGATTAACTATATTTTATTTAATTATAAAATGAATTTGATTATTTATGGAAATTTGTAAGCTTTGTTTATCAAAAAATATTCTTGTCAAAAAATCCCATATTTTCCCAGAATTTTTATATAAGGGTATGTATGATGAAAAACATACTATGTTTGAATTTAATCCAAAATACTTGTTGAAGGAAAATTCAAAGCAGAAAAAAGTTCAATCTGGAATTCACGAAGGGAGTTTATTATGTTTTAATTGTGAAAATTTATTAAGTAAGTATGAGCATTACGCTAACAAAGTACTTTTCGGTGGAAAACGATCAGATCCTGAAATACCAAAATTTAATAATATTAAGGTTAACGATTCTGAATTCACTCATGTAACAAATATAGATTATACAAAATTTAAATTGTTTATATTAAGTTTAGTTTGGAGAACTAGTATTTCATCAAAGCCATTATTTCAGGAAATCGATTTAGGAAAATATGATGAAATATTAAGAACAATGATTGTAACTAATAATCCTGGAAATGAAAATGATTTTCCATTTCTTTGGATGCATTTTTTAAAAGACAATTCATTTCCGCAAGACGCCTTAATTATAGGGCAACCGTCATTCGAAAAATTTGATGATCTTACAATTTGCAAATTTTTAATAAGAAAATTTTGGATAGTTTGTGCAATTGGAGTAAATATAAATAACATATTCTTTCATGAGTTTACAATAAAAAAATCGAATGAATTAAAATTATTTTCTATTCCAGAAGGAAGTGCAACTCAATTCATAATGAATCATTTTGGCATGTAATTTTTCTGTGGGAATAAGATTGTACAGTGAGCTAAGTGACAGAGATAGGAAAAAAGATTGCAAAGAAAGTCACAGATATAGAAGCTATTGATTATGAAGTGATAATCAAGTTCTAATGCTGATTTCTACCAAGCCTATTTTAATTTCATTATTTGTATCAATTTTTTGCAGGTTTCTTTAAGTAATTCAGTTTATCTCTCAACACTTCTTCTAGTACGTATTCGACCGTATCATCTTCTAATTTTCAATTTCCCAATCAATTACATCCACTTTTTTCTATTTAGCTGGCATATCTAACAATTAATTTTTTTATGAATTTTTTAAAAAAATAAAGTAACGAATATAAAACCTGTCTTAACTTTCAATCTAGTTCGCATTTAGTCTCAAAGTGAATTACTTATAAATGCAAGTTTTTGTAACTTTGTTAGATGTATTTAATTGCTAAACTCCAATTATAAAAAATGAATAACCGGACATATAATTTATCAATCCCAACAGACAAGGGATTTTGGGGACGTGAATGTGAAATATGTAATAAATACTTTAAAATTGATTCCAACAAAATTAAAAGTGATTTGTATTGTCCTTATTGCGGAGAACATCAGCAAAACGACAATCTTTGGACAACAGAACAAAGAAAAGTGGTTAATAAAACTGCACATCAAATTGGGAAAAGAATTATTGAGGATGAAATCGAAAAAATGTTTAAAAACGTATCCAGGAGCAATAAAAATATTACTTATAAACCTGGTACGAGAACTCAAATATCAAAACCGATAACCCATTTAGAAAAAGAAGTAGATACAGAAATCGAATGCTCAAGTTGTAAAATGGTATTTCAGGTTTTCGGCATTTTTGGTTTCTGTCCTGGTTGTCGAGAGGATAATCTACTCATTTATGAAGCCAATTTAAATTTACTACTGCAAGAAATTGATAATTCAACAGATTCAAATCGTGCATTAAGACATGCATACAATGATCTTGTCTCCACATTTGAATCTTATTGTAAAAGAGTTTCGGAAAAGAATAATTTAGATTTTGTAAATTTTCAAAATCTAAAGGACACCAAAAAGTTTTTTAAAAAGAATGGATTTGACATTTACTCTGGAATTTCCGAAAAAGAGAAAATCATTATTAAACGTGTTTTTGAAAAAAGGCATACATTCCAACATTCAAAGGGAAAAATAACTCAAAAGTATATTAAAAATATACCTGAGGATTATAAACTTATTGATACGATTGCAATATTAAGCAAACAAGAATTTCTAGCTGCAACAAAAATTATAAAGAAATTAATTAATAATATAACTAACAATTACTATAGCTAAATATACAATCTTTAATTTCCAATCAAAAACGAGTTTGATTTCTTGAAAATAGAACAGAGCATATCGAGATTAAAATATTTACTGGCAATATATAAAATGACTAAGGAAGCGATGCTTTCAATTATATAATGGCTAAAGAAGCCTATAGCTCAAGAAGATAATACTAAAACTTTATATTGTTATATAATTATTAAAAATGAATAAAATTAACAATGTCCGAAGCACAAAAAAAACAACTCGAACAAAAACTCTGGAACATAGCCAATACACTTAGAGGGAAAATGGATGCTGATGAATTCCGAATTGTATTAGGGGATTATTTTCTATAAATACATTTTTTATTTTTAAATAAAATTTAATCTTAATTAACTCAAATACAGCTTTCAATTATTCATAAATATATTTTGATTTTTCTAAAAATATTCAAGTTCTTATTTATTTTTGTTTTTTTAAACACTAATCTATATTCGCAAATTATAAATGTAAATATGGATGCAAATATATTTTTGAATAATATCCCTGAGAAAATTTTCAAAATAAAAGGTCATGATAATATTTATTATGATTTAGATAGAATGTCAATTACTAGAGCTGGAGATTTTAGACAAGAAAGCGTAGAAGAATTTGTTGAATTTGATAATAACATTGTAAAAGGAAGTTTTCTAAACTCAAATAAGATAGAATATTTGTTCGTTTTAAACGTAAAAGAAATATGCACATTCTTTTCGCATTCAGAAAATTATGGTAATACAACATTAATTTATGTTTTTAATGAAGATTACAAACAAATCTCAGCGGTTAATTTTCAAGATTATTCAACTCACTTACTGGATGTTGTAGATATAAATAACGATGGAATAAGCGAAGTTTTTATGGAAGGCTCATATGGACAAATGGGATGCTTTGAAAGTTGGATTATGATCTTTAATAAAAATTTCGAATTGCCTGCTTTAAGAGTTACAAATTATCATAATTGCATAAATACAGGAGTTCCCGGAGAGACTATATTATTAAACTCCACTTATTCTATATTTGATAAAAAGATTTTGTTCAATTCCACTTTAGAATATTATGTTGTAATGGGTTTTAATAAGGATGATGAAATAGATAAAAGATTCTTGAAAAAAGAATATAAAAGAGATAATTATGAATTCAAAAAGGATACTTTTATTCATATACCTGAAAAAGAAAATGTTGACTGGGATGATGAGAGGTTGGAGTTTTGAGTAAAATATTTAAATTATTTTTCTATTATTGGTTTTTATTATTTTAAAAAAATAATTTTCCTTGCAAACATGCGCCGATGTTGGATATAGTGAACGCAGTGAGCGTGACCAACAACAATCAGAAACTTGTCGATTACATCTGTGAGTTGGTTTTGATCACTTATTTTATATTACTGATATGATTAAATGCATAGAGATGAAATTAGATTAATAAAATATTTTATGGAGTTAAGTTATGATAGTTAAAACACGTAAAGTTGCAAACATTAGCGGAACTGTTGTTGGTGATCAAAAAATTTGCAAAAATTATTAAGTAATAATCAAATGTACTTCAGGCAAATTTTTTGAAAACACCAGCAACGGCACAAATTTTAAGTTTTTGCTCGTTTTGTAGTTTTTCTATTACTTAATTTTCCAAGTACAATATATATTTGTGTTCACGTACGTGAACAGACAAATATATTGAACAAAACTAAATGTTTAAAGAGGTTTTCAATAGATGGAATTTATATGAGGAATGGGTCCTGTTGGTAGATTATTTTAATAATGATATAAACCAGGTTTCAATATAGAAAGAAGAGGTTCGAAATTTAAAAGCATCCCGAACACTTTGTGTTCTGGATTGAAAACGGAAAGATCAGTTGCAAAGACAGCTTCGGGAATGATTTTTTCCGTTAATTAAACCCTGCATGTTTTTTATGTGTTGATATTTTTTTTGTAGAGTCAGAATATTAAACATAAATTACAAAAATACATTTTAGAGATAAGAATTGTTTCAATGTTTATTGCATATTGGTACAAGTTTTTGTAAGTTTATTTCAAATTATTTGAAGTTTTAGTTTTTATTATATATCTCTCTATAAATTTTGGCATTAACTAAAAGTAAAAAAAAACTATCCGACAAAAAACCTCAAGATAAAGATATAGGGGCAGATTTATTTCCACCAGAAATGCCCAAATCTATCAACCTCCTCACAAATAATGATGTTTTTTTTGGAAGCCCTATTCCAGCAATTGACAGATTGAAAATTGTTTCACCTGACGATTTCGAAGATATAGTAAGAGAATGGATTGCTGGCTATTGTAAAACTATATATATAAAAGTATGGAAAGCTGGAGGTGCAAATGATAAAGGTCGAGATGTCGTAGCAATCTTAAATAGTAAGAATGAATACGACAATTTTCAATGTAAGCATTACGATCATCCTCTATCACCCACTGATATTTGGAAAGAACTGGGAAAGTTATGTTATTACACTTATAATAAATCTTTTATACTTCCAAGGAAATATTTTTTTGTCTCTCCACAAGGTATAGGACCTAAACTTGTAGAATTATTTTCAAAACCAAAGGATTTAGAAAATGAACTATTGAAAAATTGGGATAAATACTGTAAAAATGAAATTACAGAAAAGGAAGAAGTAGTTCTTTCGACAAAACTTTTAAGACACATAAAAAAAATTGATTTTTCAATTTTCACTTTCCTTGACCCACAAGAATTAATTGAACAACATAAAAAAACAAACTATTATGCAGCTCGATTTGGAGGAGGATTAACTAATAGAAAAAACCCCATTATAAACGATGTAAGTGATAATGATATGCTTTTGAGATATGTTGAGCAATTATTCATTGCGTATTCAGATTATCTTAAAACAAATTTGAAAACCATTAAAGAACTTAAAGCACACTCAGAATTACTTGGTCATTTTAACCGACAAAGAGAATGCTTTTATTGGGCTGAATCTCTTGATCAGTTTAGTCGAGATAGTTTACCTCTTGGAAATACATCTTTTCAAGAATTAAAAGATGAAATTTATCAAGCTGTAGTTGACATAGCTAATTCAATTCATTCAGACGGTTATGAGAATATTAAGAAAACAACAAGTGAAGCTTCCAAAATAAATATTCAAAGCAATGCTTTACTATCTGTATCACTGACACAAGATAAAATAGGAATATGTCATCATCTTGCAAACGAAAACAAATTAATTTGGGTAAAACTATGAATTTATTTGAAATTAGAAATACAAATGTTTTTAACTCCCCTCTAGAAATAGGCTTAAGAGTATTGTATGTTTTAAATGAATTATTTCCCATGGGATGCGATTTGCAGAGACTTGTTTATTATGATTACTTACTCATTCATTCAGGAGATGTCCCCGAAGGTCCAAAAAGTATACATCCAAGTATTCCCCATAGATCTACGGAGATATTAGTAAAACGTGAATTATTAAAAAAAGGATTAACGCTGATGAATAGCAAGCAGCTAGTTGAAACTGTATTCGATTCAACCGGAATTTCATTTAAAGCTTCAAAACTGACAAGACCGTTTATTGAATATAATAAATCTGAATATGCAAAAAGATTAAAAGAAATTTCGGTATGGCTAGTTAAAAAATTTAATAATTACTCCGATGACAATCTTTCACTATTTATAAAGAATAATTTAGATATTTGGGGTGGGGAGTTTTCAAAAGAATCACTTTTTAGGGGGTCAGAAAATGAAAAATGATTTCGGATTTTATATAAGCAATTTAAAAATAACTGGTACAGGTAAAAGATCAGCTAAATTGACTTTTTCCAAAGGCTTTAATGTAATTTCAGGTTTGTCAGAAACAGGTAAATCATATGTTTTTGCCTGTATAAATTTTATGTTAGGAGGAAATGAACCACCTAAAGTAATACCTGAAAGTACAGGATATTCGAATATTTTGCTTGAAATAAAATCATATAAAAATAAAACATATACTCTTTCAAGAAATATAGCAGGAGGTAATTTTAAAGTAAAAGAGGTTGGAATTGAAAACAATACATCAAAAAGTATAGTTAGAGAATTTAAATCTAAGCATGTAAATAATTCAAAAGATTCTATCTCTAGTTTTTTGCTAGAACTTTCAGGATTTGATGAAAAATATGTGAGGAAAAACAAGAGCAATGCTAAAAGAGAACTTAGTTTTAGAGACATTGCTAAGTTAACGTTAATAGATGAAGAAAAAATTATTACAGAGAAATCTCCAGTTTATTCATCCGGACAATATATTCAACAAGTACAAGAGCAATCTATCCTTGAAATACTTTTAACCGGAAAAGATGCAAAAGATCTTGAACAAGTTGAAGAAGTAAAAATTTACCAAAGCAGAATAAATGGGAAACTTGAATTTTTAGAAAAATTGATAAATGATATTTCTGGCAAAGTATTAATTCTTGAGAAAGAAAATCCGTTGGAAAAACAAAAACAACTCCAATCAAAAATTGATAAATTATCAAAAGATTTACAAGATTCAAGTATAAGACTTGAAACTTTAACTAGTAAAAAGCAGGATCTATATAATTTAATTTGTGATATTGATTCCAAAAACATTCTTTTCGAAGAACTGAATAGTAGATTTACTTTATTAAAAGAGCATTACAATAGTGATATTAATAGATTGAATTTTATAACAGAAGGAGAAAGTTTTTTTTCTCAACTGACAACAATTAAATGTCCTTTATGTGGAGGGGATTTAGATAAGGATCATTACGATTGTATGATTGAAGAAGGCAATAAAAGCTCTAGTGTCATTGATTCGATCCAAAAAGAGGTTGAAAAAATAAAAATTAAAATAAGCGATCTAAATAGTACAGTGAATCAATTAGAATCTGAAAAACTTCAAAGGAACCAAAGATTAAATGAACTTAAAATAAACTACAATGATGTTAAGAAAGAAATACAAATTAATATAGAACCAACAAAATCAACTACCAAAC
>JBATSB010000072.1:0-2942 GCA_049293015.1 Ignavibacteria bacterium | reverse complement strand
CTTCTTCTATTGATAGTAGTGAGCCCCATAAGTCAATCAGCAAAAAAAGAGATTTTTTTTGTAATGGGTGAGGAATATACTTGACTTATTTGTTTATAGATGTTGGTGTTCCAAAAAGTTTGCGAATCTAAATGTTCATGATGAATGTAATACCTCTGCAAACTTTTTGGCCACCAACAACCTGAACTCAATAGCACGTTAGACGGACATGTAATGCTCCACAAAACCAAACTCATCAATACCTTCATAATAAAATTTTGCTGATGAAAATTTATAATCTTTAGGTTCTTTTGCCAAATTACATTATATAAATCAAGATTAAACTAGATAGGTCATGTAAACAAATTAGAGTGAAGTTTGTTGGTGGCCAAAAAGTTTAATTAAGTGACGTTGTAAATTCTTGATAAGCATTCAAACTTTTTGGAACACAAACAACGGCGAAAATAGACATAGAAGGTTTTAATGTTTTAAAATTCCATTTCAATTTCCTCCAATCTTTAACATTGAAATATCAATTCAATAGTTTTATTTTAGTCTCTCAAAAATAAAATGAAACTACTTTATTCATACCTAAAAAAGTATAAAAAACTTCTGATCATTGCATTGCTCCTTGCTGCTGTCAATCAGGTTTTTTCACTTCTTGATCCGTTTATCTTCAGATATATTATCGATGACTATGCAACGAAATATGCAGAATACACTACTTCAGAATTTTTTAAAGGTGTAGGATTTTTACTTTTACTCGCCGTCGGAGCAGCTCTGATCTCAAGGATCGCGAAAAATATACAGGACTATTATTTAAATGTTATTACTCAAAAGCTCGGAGCTGACATCTATACAGACGGTATCAGCCATTCATTAAAACTTCCCTATTCTGTCTTTGAAGATCAGAGCAGCGGACAGACTCTCGGTATCCTGCAAAAAGTTCGGACAGATTCTGAAAGAATGATATCCGCTTTTGTAAATGTTATGTTTACTTCAATAGTTGGAATATTATTTGTAGGCATTTATGCATTCTCCGTTCACTGGATAATAGCACCTATATATCTTAGCGCAATTCCGATAATTGGTTTATTAAGCTCGTCCTTCGGAAAAAAAATTAAGACAATTCAAAAAACTATAGTTTCCGAAACTACAGCATTGGCAGGATCAACTACTGAATCTCTTAGAAATATCGAGCTGGTAAAAAGTCTTGGCCTTTCTCAGCAGGAGATCAACAGATTAAATAATACTACTGATAAGATCCTTTTGCTCGAACTAAAAAAAGTAAAATACATCCGCAGCCTTAGTTTTATTCAGGGTACTATCGTAAACTTATTACGAACGAGTATTCTACTTATTATGATGTATCTCATCTTTACACAGGCGATCACTACCGGTCAGTTTTTTACTTTATTTATTTACTCATTTTATATTTTCGGTCCGCTGCAGGAGCTTGGAAATATTATAAACATTTATAAAGAAGCTGAAGTATCTCTGAATAATTTTCAGGATATAATGAATACACCTGTCGATCCGAAACCAAAAGATCCTGTAAATATAAATAAAATTCAAACTCTTGAATTTGATGATGTTACATTCAGACACAAGTCATCAAATACAAATGCACTTTGTCAGATTTCATTTAGGACAGGCATAGGAAATACAATCGCATTCGTCGGTCCGTCAGGATCGGGAAAGACAACATTAGTCAAACTTCTGCTTGGTCTGTACAGACCAATAGAGGGAAACATTTTATACAATGATACTGCTTTTGATAAAGTAGATCTCGACAGTCTCAGAGAAAAGATAGGTTTTGTTTCTCAGGATTCTCAGTTATTTTCAGGAACAATAAGAGAAAATCTATTATTCGTAAATCCGAAAGCCACTGATGAAGAATGTTATGAAGTTTTATATAAATCAAATTGTCATACACTTCTCGAAAGAGCTGATAACGGTCTGGATACTGTCATAGGTGAAGGTGGAGTCAAAGTATCAGGCGGAGAAAAGCAGCGACTGTCTATAGCAAGAGCTTTGCTGAGAAAACCGAATCTTATGATATTTGATGAAGCTACTTCAGCACTTGACTCTATTACAGAAGAAGGAATAAATAAAACTATTCGTGAAATTTCATCAGGCGGAAATCACATTACTCTCATGATAGCACACAGACTTTCGACTATTATGCACGCCGATACGATCTATGTTCTCGAAAGAGGAAATATAATCGAATCAGGGAAACATGATGAACTGATAGGATTAAAAGGTTTGTATTATGCTATGTGGAGACAGCAGATCGGAGAAAGAAAGTTTATTGTTGAAAGTGCAATACATGATGCTGCGAAAAGTATGAATTGATTAAATATTTTTTTAATTGTTTGCTTTTATTTCATCTGCTTCGGCAAGCTTTTCCATTATACGTTCATCCTCTGTGATCTCTCTTCCGAGAAAATATGAAAGCAATGTTCTGATCACTACACTTAATCCAAGTATCATCAGATCCTGCATAGTGTTTTCAAGAGTTGTCCTTACGACATCTGCAGCAATTAAAAAATCCAGCCCAAGTAAAAGATAATATCCAAAATCAATTTTTACTGTATTAAGACGTTTGAGCGAGTAAGTACCTTTGATCCGTCCCAGCTCATTTCTCACAAAACTAAAAATTCCGAGAATTGAACCGTATGCAATTACAATCAGACTCATATAACTGATTGCTGTAGAAGCCTTTATAATAAATTCATCCATCTTAATAGTTAATAGTTAATAGTTAATAGTTAATAGTTAATAGTTAATAGCGCAAAATATAATGATTACAAAAAAAATTAGTAGATGCTCGTTTCCAAACTCACAGACTGTCCGAAAACAAAAATTAAAGTTTGATTACAAGGTTACCTCCAAGACTCCAAGGCTCAAAGAAGCTTTTTTTAAAGTTTTTAAACTTTGAGTCTTGGAGACTTAGAGGC
>JBATSB010000071.1:0-11488 GCA_049293015.1 Ignavibacteria bacterium | reverse complement strand
ACTAAATAATGTTATATTTGTCATGGCTAGATGTATTTATGTTTTTAGATAATTCAAAAATACTTACTATGGAATTTTTATTCCATAGACTAGCCATTTTTTATTTTAAACGTTTTGGACGGATGTGCTACTTCTCCGACTTGTAACTTAAGAGGAAACGGAGGAGCAGTAATAAATGTATATCTTGATAATAATGAATTCATAAGTACAAACGGAAATGCAGCGGTTATATTAAATGCTGCAACAGGCACTGTGAAAAATACAAAAGTTACTGATTATTTTTATTCCTTTTTCATAAACAATTCTTCAATTGATCTTTATAATAATGAATTAAATTCATCTTTAGTAAACTCAACAGGACTAAAAGCAAATGCAATGAGTCATATTAATCTTGGAATAAATGGAAGCGGATATTTTACAGGAGGACAGAATAAAATATATAATTCAGGTACGAACTCAAAAAATATTCATGTTGATAATTCTTTTTTTAATATTCACAGAGGATATAATGACCTTTCCATTCCAAATGAATCTGCAACATTAAGCAAACATTTGTTTGGATATTTTCCGGCTTTGACTGAAGGAGAAGTGTATCCTTCTATTTATTCAAGATATAACTGTTTTAATCTTAATCATATAAACGGATCTGCTATACATAATGTCAATTGGAATAATACATCTAATCAAGTTGATTTTCTGCTGACACCTTATAGCTGCGGAATAATAGTAATAGAAGAAACTGGAATAGTTGCTGAAAATGAAACTGGAGAATCGGATACAATTATGATGATGTCTGACTTTGAGCAAGAGGATCTGTCTGCGGATCAGGAATTGTATGATAGTTTGAATATAGAAATGAGAAAAGGTGAATATGAGAATGTAGTAAATACTTCAAAGGAATTAATCTCAACATACGCAGATAGTCTGGGCTCAAATGAATTAACAATAGATGCAGTCTCAAAACTTTACTCGGCATCACTTCAAATAGATCTGAATAATTCACAAATAGAAGATTTAAAAACTTATTATGAAACTATAATATTGAATCACCCTGAAAACCCTGAGCTTTTGTCAAAAGTATTTTATTTTATACAAAAGAGTAAAGTAGTTTTAGAAGATTATCAATCAGCTTTGAATGGATTTCAGCAGATCATGACTCAAAATCCTTATAGCTATGAAGCGTTGATTGCAAGCTGGGACTATGATGCTACGAGTTTGCAGCTTGGTGGTGGATCGGGAGGAGGGGAGAAGAGCAATTACGAATTTCAAATTTCAAATGACAAATTGGAAGAAGTTGGAAATGAAAAAATAAATGAAAATGAGAAATCTTTTTTAAGTTATCTTTCTGATGATCCAAATGAAAAATTTGATGACAAAATTTTTACAAAAGAGGATAGAAAAATTATTAGAAAAAATGTCTATAACTCTTTAGAAACTTCGAGAGATAAAAGTATTAATAATATCAAAGGTCTTGAAAAAAAATTGAAAGATGGTAAAGCTTCTAAAGATGATAAAGATGAACTTCAGATAAGAAGAGAGTTAAAAGAAATATCAAAACCTAAAAATCCAAAGGACATTACTGAACACTCTAATAATATGAATAATGATCTGGAGAAAATAATTGGAGTCGGCAATAATAATGAAAGTGATAATGTAAATTTAATTCCAACAGAATATAATCTTTCACAAAATTATCCCAACCCATTTAATCCAACTACAAAGATAAACTTTGATCTCCCTGAAGATGCAAAGATAAGTTTAATTGTTTATGATATTCTTGGCAGAGAAATAAAAACTATAATAAACAGTGAATTCAAGACAACCGGTAAATACACAGTTGAATTTAATGGTAACAATCTTGCAAGCGGAGTTTATTTCTATAGATTCACTTCTGAGAATGTTTCAGGAGGGAAGGAATTTTCTGTGACGAAGCGTATGGTGCTTCTTAAATAAAAAATTTTAAATTTTTAAATAAAAATCCCTCACAGTAATTGATTTGAGGGATTTTTTATTGAGTAAAACTCTTCTTTCCGCAGAGTCCGAAAAGCACGTGACTCTGCGGAAACGACTAATGTTTTGAAGGAAATATTTAATGAATTAATCCCTATATAGTTTTTCGATCTCCTTTAAAACATCACTAGTTACTTTTTTTAATTTTTCATTTCCATAATAAGAAGGATATTCTTTTCTCCATTTCGGATTTGGTTCGTAATAATCTAAATCTTGAGCTAACTCACTAAGTATTTCAAAGCTTGTGTCTGAATTATTAATTGTTTGATTATCCCAAATTAATTTTTGATATTCCTTTACAAGAATTTCAATTTGAAAATTATCATTTTCATTCAAGATTTTTCTTAATATAAAAATTAATTTCTCCATTATAATAATATTCCTCTCTCCACAATGTCACATGCTTTTTGGACTTTGTTGAAACTAATACTACTTTATCAGCATCATAGACTTCGAAGCTGTAAAATCCCCCGACGTCAGTTTATAAAAATAAACTCCGCCCGAAAGATCCGATGCATCAAATTTATATTCATAATTACCTGCAGGATATTCTTTGTTTATCAGCGAATAAACTTCTTTACCAAGCGTATTATAAATTTTTAATGTGACAAAATTTCTGTCAGGTATAGTAAACGAAATTGAAGTTGATGGATTAAATGGATTTGGATAATTCTGATTCAGATTAAAATTACCGGGTATGGAATTTATACTACTGATGCCGAGAATTCCGTTTATATCAAATGTAAAACAACCTCTGCCGTGAGTAGCTGCCATAAGAATTTTCGGACCTTCTTTATATTTCAGATCATATACTTCGACATTCGGAAAGTCCGAATTGAAAGATGTCCAGCTTACACCATCATCTGTAGACCTGAATACACCGAGGTCAGTTCCGACAAAGATCATTTTTGGATTGGTCTCTTTTATTACAATCGAGTTAGTGCCGATATTTGGAAGATTGGTGGAAATGCTGAACCAGTTCGTTCCGCCGTTTGTAGTTTTATAAACATGCTTGTCGGCAGTTGCTCCGCCGAGAGTTGCATAGCAGATATCATCATTTGATCTGTCCACCCAAAAGTCTGTGATATAAGGAAAGCCGGTCTGCAGTGACCAGTTCGTACCGTTGTTTGTAGTGACAAGAATTTTACCGTTGCTGGTACCGATATAAATTTTATCTGTATTGGTATTACTTATTCCAATCGCTGAAACACTACCGCCGATGTCAGTCGTAGTAGCAATGCGTGTCCAGCCTGTAGATGTCGATGCAGTCTGAACACCGGAAGTTTTCCATACATCAGCCCTGCCAAAGACAACTGTATTATGATCACCAGGTGCCATCTCATACGGATTATAAAAAAGTCCGCCTGTAGATCCGCTCGGAGTTATATTTGTAAAACTCACACCAAAATTTGCTGAGCGCTGTATCGAACCATTTACATACTGACCATATACAAAATTTGTATTTACAGGATCTACTATTGTATAACCTCCGTCGCCTGTTGACCGTTGATCCCAGAATAATCCACCGTTTGTACTTGTCTGCTTATTGTTATCTTGTGTGCCGCCATACATAAATTGTGGATTGCTCGGATCATAATCTGCACTCTGAAACTGAAGTGTTGACATATTCACATTCAGATCAGTCCATGTATTCGCATCATCAGGTGATTTATAAACTCCGCCGTCAGAGCAGCAAAAAAGTACAGAGCCCTGATATGATAAATAATGAATATCTGCATGTGCAAAATCTGACTGCGAACTGGTTGACCAGACAGTCTTCTTTATCAATGTTACTCCCCCATTTGTCGAACTGTAAATATCAAGTCCGCCTACTATCACTTTATTCGGATCGCCGGGTACAACTGTCACAGCATTATCATACCATCCCTGCGAACTCATATAATTCGTACTCGAATTCTGATTTGTCCATAGGTCGCCGCCGTTTGTTGTTCTGTATAATCCCAAAAGTGATCCGCTTGATGAAGCAATACTTGCATAAATATAATTCGGATTGTCAGGGGAGATTGCAAGCTGAGTCCGTCTGCCGTTTGAAGTATTAAGACCGTTTGTCAGAAGAGTCCAGTTCGTACCGCCGTTTGATGTTTTAAAAATTTGTGACTGCACATTTCCTGATGAAGTATAAAGTATCTGTGGATTTACAGGATCGATTATCAACGATGATGAATTTAAAAATAACTGGTTCGTCCAGGTAAGACCTGCATTTGTTGATTTGAAAATTCCGTTTATACCTGCGAGATAAATATTATTTGTATTAACATAATCTATCACCATCTTCCCTGTACGTGTACCGATCTGCGCACTTGTCGCGATCTGAAACCAGCTAAGTCCTGCATCAGTGGATTTGTAAACTCCGTCACCGTATTGACTGTCCTGAGAATAATTCAATTCACCTGTACCATAATAAAGTATATTAGGATTAGAAGGATCTATAATTATATCACCACTGGCAATTGAGCCGAGAGTATCTGTAAGCACTGTCCAGTTCACGCCGCCGTCAGTGGTCTTCCACACTCCGCCCTGTGCAGCAGCTATATAAAAAATATTTGGATTCGTTGGATGGAATGCAATCGAGTTTGTCCTGCCTGCAATGAAATTATCATTTGTCCTTGAATAAAACATACCTATCGGATTTACGCTGACCCAGCTTGTCAGAGAAGTCGGACTATTTATATCCATTCTGTCCCTCGTCATCATCTTTTTCTGCTGAACGGCTTTTGCAAAAGCATCAAAAGGCAGCACCTGTCCGGGTCCGCCTGCACGTCTGTCAGTAATATAAAATTCTCTCTGAAGAATTGTCTCACTAGTTTCACCTTCTTCTTCCTGTGCAAATATAATTGGAGTTGCTAATGTGAGCATTGAAAATATGAACAGAAACAGTTTCATAATTTATTTTTTAAATTTTAAATTCGTTAAGTAGGTCAATATACTTAAAATCATTATTTGAAAAAACGACTGTATTGAATTAATTCCGTAGTTGTTTTACCTCGAAGGCTCTATGACTCGAAGCTGGTGTGTTTATAATTTGAAATAAATTTTAAAGGTGTTAAAGAATTGAATGAATTTTTGAAATCTGAATATCCTAATGACTTTTCTTTTTATCTCTTACATATTCTGTTTTTTCATTTTTAGAAAGCTTAAGAATTTTAATCTCACCGCTCTGAATTTTTCTTAAAATTTCTTTTTGTTCAGAAAATGACTTTCCTTCTAAATACTTTGCCATCTGCTCTTTTACATTTCGAAAATAAGCAACAGAATCAAATTCTTTTTTCTCTATTTTAGATTTATCAACCAATTAAATTTTGGAAGTTTTGTTAGCGGACATTTTATTAAATCCTTTGAATCTACTTTTTGCTTTTTTTATTATTTCTTTCTTTTGTTCAAATGTTTTTCCTTCAAATTCTTTTGCAATTTCTTCTTTTACTTTTTGAAAGAACTCTACTGAATCAAAATCTTTATTGATTTTTTTAGATTTCATAAAAATATGAATTTAAGAATTAAATGAAATCAAAGAGGCAAAACCTTTTACAGATTTTACCTCTTTGAAATATATAACTTTAAAAATAAATTACTGCTTGATCTTCTTTTTTACCTTACCTTTTGATTTAGCTTTCCCGTTACCATTCAAATGTATCATTGGTGTCAGCAGCGGCTTGTCTTTAAAATCAGGAAGTTTGACAGGTTTCTTTTTAAGTTGATCAAGTGCAATCTCAATTGCTTTATCAAGCTGCGGATCTCTTCCTTTGACAAAATCCTCAGGTGTGATCTCAACTTCAATATCAGGTTCAGTGCCGTAATTTTCTACTTTCCAGCCGACATCTTTCATGTAAGTTGCAAACTCAGGCTGAGTCGTCATAGTACCGTCTGCAAGCATCAGTCTCGGATTTATTCCGACAACTCCGCCCCATGTCCTCTTTCCGACAAGCGTACCGAGTTTCATTTGCTTAAACTGATGACTAAAAATATCACCATCAGAACCGGCATGTTCATCTGTCAAAGCAACCATAGGACCTGCAACGCTGTGACTCGGATATGTCCCGACGCTGCCGTATCTCGAAAGATCATATCCGTATTGTTTTCTCGATAGCTTCTCCAATAAGAGCTGTGAAACGTGACCGCCTCTGTTATTCCGTAGATCTACTACCAGTCCGTTCATTCCTGCCTCATGAATATAATATCTGTGAAATTCAGAAAATCCGTTAGGTCCCATATCGGGAATGTGCAGATAACCGAGTTTCCCTAATGATTTTTTATGAACATACTCTTTATTTTTTTCAACCCATTCTCTGTATCTTGGTTCATATTCAGTTGCAATCGTGTTTACATTAAATGATCTTGTATCACCTGATTTAGAATTTTTTACAAGTAAGCTGACAATATTTTTTGCCTGATTTACTAAAAGTTCTTCAGGAAGAATTTCTTTACTTAATTTCTCACCATTTATTGCAATCAAGTGATCACCTACGCTGACTTCAACACCTGGAGCTCTCAGCGGAGAATTCTTTTTCCATGAATCTCCGTTCACAATGTGCGTTATCTTATATGCATTTTCTTTTTCATCAAATTCAAAATCTGCACCAAGCTTTCCAAGTCTGTAAGTAGGTGAGGATTTATAGTCGCCGCCCATTTCATAAGCATGAGAAGTACCAAGCTCACCCTGCATTTCCCAGATGAGATCAGAAAATTCAGAACGGGAAGCTACTTTATCAAGAAGCGGAAGATATCTTTTATAAACATTGTCCCAGTTCACACCTGACATATCAGACGTCCAGAAATGTTCCTTCTGAAGTCTCCATGATTCAGAATACATTTGCTTCCATTCACTGATCGGATCAATATTTACTTTTACTCTTGAAAGATCGAGCCAGTCATTCTTCCCTCTGCCGTGTCCGCCCCCGTGATCTCCGTGATGGTCATGGTTTTTTTCTGCAAGCACCTGAGAATTTATATAAAGTTTATTTTCCTGTCTGTATATCAGAGTGCTTCCATCCATTGATACTTTAAAACTTTTAATCTTCTTGGTAATGTGTTCATTTTTCTGTGTATGAAAATCAAACAGATCAAGTGCTTCATCTGAAGGATGCTGTTCCCAGTACCAGTGATGCAGTGCACCTTTTATCGGCTCTCTGCTGTACAGAAGTCCGTCCTTTACTGCCGCTATCTGATAATAATTTTTCTCAGGCAATGGAAATGAAATTATCCTGTGATCTATTCCGTCCAGGTCGATCAGTACTTCTTTTGAATTCTTTATTTTTTCTTTCTTAATCTCCTGCTTATCCTCTTTACTATTTTCTTGCGAATTTTTTTTATCCTTATCTTTATGATTCCTCTCATGTGCAAATATTTTATCATACTCAGGTGTGAATGGAGACGGAATATCTTTTCTCAATGTGATCAGATAAGGTCTTATACCGAGTGTAAATCCAAGCTGAAAATAACTAGTGTCATAAGTAGGATTATATTCCCTCTGAGATAAGAAATAAATATATCTTCCGTCAGGATCAAAGACCGGATAGAAATCCCTGAAACCGGTCGGAGTTATCTGTGAAGATTTTCCTGTATCAAGATTATATAAATACAGGGATGAAAGATATTCTGCGTTGGACATACTATAGACAATCCATTTTCCGTCAGGTGAAAATGAGAAATCCTCTATTCTTTCAAATTTACTCCTTGCAATTTTTTTGAAAGAATTATTCTCTGCATCAATAACAAACAGTTCATGTCTGTTATTTGAAACTGCTATTTTCATTTCTCTTGGAGATACTTTCAGATTTGCAATTATACCTGCTTTGAAAAAATCTAATTTACTTACCTTTGAATTTCCTTCAAATGAATTATAAATTTCTATCATTTCAAAACCTGTTTCATCTGAAACAGTTACAACAGATTTATTGTCATGCATCCATTGAGTTAGTCTGTATCTTACGCCAAGTTTTTTCCCTGTCTGGAGTACAGGACCTTCCCAGTTTGAAAACAGATACGATTTTCCACGGGAAGTAACAGTCGTTGATTTCCCGTCAGGACTGAGATTATAAGATTCGAGATACTTTCCGGCATCAACAAATTTCCTTTGCCTCTGAATTTGCGGACTGTAATATTCTATATCAATTTTATTCTCTGTACCTGATTCAATATTATAAACAAAAATATCTGCACCACTGTGATAAACTATATTCTTTCCGTCTGTAGTCGCGTTCCTTATATAATATTCAGTGTTTTTTGAAAGAGCTTTTATGCCTTTTCCATCAATGTCACATGAATAAAGTCTGCCGATACCTTCATGATCTGAAATAAAATAAATTTTATCTCCTACCCACAGAGGGCTTGCAAGATTTCCTTTTACTTTAGTGAGAAACTTTTCAAACTTTCCATTGCCTTTTTTATCTATCCAGAAAACACCTGCCGTGCCGCCTTTATATCTTTTCCATCTTGCTGGATCAAGAGTATTCCTTCCTATTAAAACTCCGCCTTTTGGTCCGAATGCAACATTCTGACCTTTTCCGTAAGGTAACTGAACAGGCATACCACCGTCGACAGAGACTTTGTAAAGCATGTTCATTCCTGTAAACGGCTGTTTTGTATCTGATGAAAAAATGACATACTTGCTGTCAGGAGTCCATCCTTTTACTTTTAAAAAACCGCCGATATATGTAAGTCTTTTATTCATTCCTCCCTGAGATGGAATGAGATAAACATCATTCTCTCCTTCTTCTTTTCCGCTGAAGGCAATATATTTACCATCGGGGGAATAATATGGATTTGTAACTTCGCCTGAATTTGATGTGATCCTGCGGGCAATGCCGCCCGATAAGTTTACTTCCCAAAGATCATCTTCGCTTACAAAGACAACCTTGTCTCCGCAAACTGTTGGAAATCTTTTGTATCCTGAATCGTTCATTTTTACTGAATATTATTTATTTATAGAATTTTATTAATGATTCTTCCACAAGAAAAATGTAATTACAACATAACTTTTTTGAAATTTATTGTCTATGAATTTTAAATGTTAATTTCTTTCAAATTCCCTGATCTCTTCAATTAAATTCAAAGAATTGATTATCTGAACATCAGAAAAAAAGGAAAGGAGTTTTTTGACAAAACGGGTATTAAAGTTTTTGTAACTGAGTTTTAAAAATAACCAGATACTTACCGGAACCAGAAGCAGACTAAAGATCAGATTCGCTGCCAGCCACAGTTCATCGAATTGATTTATAATATCTATGTTAAAGAAAAATTCAAATCCAATGATAAGATACGCCATGTAAAAAGGAACCGAGAGTATTGAAATCCGGATGACCTGTAATATATGTGTCTTAAGTAAAATAAGATCTTTCTGAATTTCAATGACAGGTCCGGACAGATCCATCATACCGATCGTCACAAACTGCCTGACAATACCTGCGATTCCAATAATAAAAAATATACTTAATATAACAGCAGGAAGTACAAACTGAATTTCATGAATACGCGAGACTGCAAAATCCCAAAGCAGTGAGATCATAAAAATTGTAAAGAGTAATTCCAATGATCTGTATATAATGAATTTCTTCAGTTTAGATCTTACTTTTTCCATCTTAAGAGATTTGATGAGATCTCTGTTTATTTCCAAAGTTTCATCAAGCTTCTCATCATAATTATCCCATATCGTTTTTAATTTTTCTAAGTCCATGTTATATTTTGTTTAATTTTTATAAAAACTTTCTTTCAGTTTGTTTTTTAACCTGCTGATCTTTGTAGCTGTGTTAGTTTCGGAAATGCCGAAAATATCTGAAATTTCCTTATAAGTATTTCCGTCGAGATACAGAAGCAGCAGTGCTTTGTTTACCTTGTCGAGATCTTGCATAAATTTGTAAATAAAATTTATCTTCACCTCTTTATTTTCATCATTGTTCTCATTATCATTTGAAATATTTTCCTCTGAATAATTCTGAGACAGCGAAATAATTTCATTCTGATAATCTGTGATATATTTTTCTTTGGTCTTCTCTTTTCTATAGAATGAAATTGCTGTATTTAAAGCAATCCTGTAAAGCCATGTGGACAGTTTGAATTTTTCATCATATCTGTCTAGAGAATTCCATATCTGAATGAGTATTTCCTGTTCGAGGTCTTTTATGTCATCACTTTCTGTGCAGTAGGTGTGACAAACTTTATATATAAGTTTTTTATGACTGGAAATAATTTCCAAAAATTTCTTTTCTCTAATATCTTTTACTTTTTCTTCTGAATTCAAATCAGGATTTATTTTAAAAATCTTTAATTGTTGCTTTCATATATTATTCGCTTCCCAAAATAAATTATCACACTCTACTTAAATGAAATTTTATCCTTCTATGATCTGCCCTTCAAAAGCAATTTTAAATCCTTTCGAAATAACATATTTACTTTCTTCCGAATCAACTCTGATCAGCGGGTTTGTATGGTTTAGGTGAATGAAATGTATTTTATTTTTATCAATTAAACTATGCTCTTCAAATTTTTTAATACTGTCGCTGACCAAAGGATGAGGTATATTTTTTGATTCATAATATTTGATCTCTTCCTTTGTAAAAAATGTACCGTCAAGAAAAAGCCAGTCTGAATATTTTATAATGTCTTTTATGTCTTTATCCCAAAGCTCCCAACTGTCAATATCAGGAATGTATATAATTTTTTTATTGAGAAGTTTAATCTGATAACCGGCGGTTTCTGAAAATTCGTCTCTATGTTGAACTTCAAAAGGCTGAACTGCTATCCTTTCATTTAATACAATTTCGTCATCAAATTTTAATTCTCTCAATTCAATGTTTCCCGAATTTTCAAGAAGTTTCCACGGGAGATTGTTTGAGAGAAAATTTTTCATTTTTGGTAACACATACACGGGCAGCATTTTTGTACTCATCATTTCTTTTCCAAAATGTATCAGACCGGTATAATGTCCAGTGTGAGCATGAGTAAGAAAAACTCCTTTAAGTTTACAGCCGTTAAATTTTTCCTCAGCCATATTCATCTGAAATTTTATATCGGGAGTCGCATCAATGAGCCAGTAACTTTCAGACTTCGGGTCAGCAATTCCAATACATGCTGCTGATCTTTGAAGAGTTTTATTTCCCCAAGCTTCTTTACAGCAGTCTTTTTTACAGCCGGCATGCGGATATCCGGCGTCTTGTGCAATGCCGAGAATTATGACTGAAGGTTTTTCCATGTATAGGTCGAATTAAATTTTTATAAGATAGTAATTTTGGGGAAATGATTTTTATTAAAAATTGGGGAGATCTGCAGTGATCCTGTTCTCAAGTTTTAAAAATTTTAAAGGGTTTTTACGAAACGGAGTTTCGCTTGAAAATGGCATTTCCAAACTCACAGACTGTCCGAAAACAAAAATTAAAGTTTGATTACAAGGTTACCTCCAAGACTCCAAGGCTCAAAGAAGCTTTTTTTAAAGTTTTTAAACTTTGAGTCTTGGAGACTTAGAGGC
>JBATSB010000070.1:0-2152 GCA_049293015.1 Ignavibacteria bacterium | reverse complement strand
GCTGAACCCCTGCCCCCTTGAAAGGGGGTTTTGTTCTTTGTTTACTGCACATATTCTATAAAATGCTAGTTTTTACCCGTTCTTAAAGCCCCTTTCAAGGCATACGCTTCAACTTATGTTTTTTATATATAAATATTTATAATATGAAAAAAGCTGTTTAACTTTGGTTTAGACTAATTTAATAACCGTTAAACAGCTTATTATGATGCAAAATAACAGTTTCAAAATTACACAAATTTTAAATGATTTGAATGTTGAGACATTGGCTAGTTCTACTCAATTCAAAAAGCGTAAACCTATTAAGATTAACGCTACCGATTTTCTAGTATCCTTTTGTCATATGATGTATGGAGGTAAGTTTAGTTTGAGAAATTGGGCCAGTTGTCTTTCAAGTATAACCGGAAAGATTATTTCCTTTCAAGCCTTGGCAAAAAAATTGCAATTTCGACACCTCCATTTTACACAAACAGTATTAACACGAGCATTGGAACATAAATTCTGCTCTACAACAAACATATCAATTAGTGACCTTTTTGTAAAATTCGGACGTGTTTTATTGGAAGACAGTTCATGCATTCAATTGGCTGATATTTTACATGGTTCATTTCCAGGGCCTAAGCTGCCCTATGGACAATCTTCTATCGCAAAAATTCAATTTGTTACGGATATCAAGTCAAACTCCTATCAGTCCATTCATCTTTCCAATTTCTGTGAAAATGATAGGGCCCATTCAAATCAAATACTCAATCAATTACAGCCCAATGATTTAATCATTCGCGACCTTGGTTATTTCGTAATTAATGTTTTTAGACAAATTGAAAAGAGGTCTGCTTATTTCCTGAGTCGGTACAATATGCCCGCATTACTTTATAATATGGGCTCTGGCGAAGAAATTGATTTGGTCAAAGAACTTAGAAAACTAGATCACAAGGGTGTAAAAAACATCGATATTGAAGTTCTTTTAGGGAAGAAAGAGAAATATAAAATACGGCTTGTGGCATTTAAACTCAATAATAATCAATCAAAAATACGACTTAACCATGCGATAAAAAGCAGGCATAATAATAAGACTCTATCGGAAAGAGCGAAGTATCTTTCAACTTGGAATATATTCATAACTAATGTTGCTAAGGAGGAATGGAGTACCAATCAAGTATATCAAGCTTATTCTTTTCGGTGGCATATCGAGATGACATTTAAGAATTGGAAAAGTTATTTTAAGATTAACGAATTTGTAAAGACCTGCATTGGACCAAATCCAGCCAGACCTGAAATTATCTTGAATCTTTGCATGACTTTCTTAACCATTGATTTTGTACCCAAATTCAATTATTATTTCAAACTCATTTTAAATGAATATAATAAATATCTGAGCCCTTTCAAATTCGTTGATTACTTATTCGAAAGGTTTGATTTATGGCCCAATTCATCCGAAAAGTCCGTTTTGGAAATCTTATCAAGATATTGTTGTTTTGAAAAACGAAAAGATAGAAAAAACCATTTCGAGAAGTTATTTACCTTTTCTTAGGTTGACGCCAATGCCTTTCAAGGGGTTTGGGGTTCACATTCTCTTAAGCCCCTTGAAAGGGATTTGGGGTTCTATTTTGATTTGAAAATAAATTACTGACTTTGTATTATTAAATTTTTTTATCTAGACTGTTCTTTATAATTAATAAGATTGATGGGATTCGTAGCATATAAAGAATTGATGAAATTCAAATAATTCTGAATTGTGAGATAAATTTCTTATCCAATTGTAAGAAACTTTTTGAAAATTACTGGTGCTGTTTTTCCAAAAATGCATCCAATACACCTGCAATTATTGAAGTCAGATTTTTACGTGAATAGTTGGTAATTTTCGTTTCATTGCCAGTGAACGAATTGTTTTGTACCATTTCAAAAATGCATTCGAGATTGTAGTATAATTGTTCAGCATCTTCATAATCTGCATTTAAACCAGCCTGTGTTTCATTCAAAATTGCGACCACATCACTGTCTTTAGGTGAAATAGAATAAATAGGTTTTTGCAAATAGAGGTATTCAAAAAATTTACCCGTTATAACTCCTTTGTTTCCTGGAACGCCTACCAACAAGAGAATATCTGCATTAAATAAATAGTCTTGAAGTTGGACATGTGGCATAGAAGGAATGA
>JBATSB010000069.1:0-2642 GCA_049293015.1 Ignavibacteria bacterium | reverse complement strand
ACTGTAATTGCCTGTGTAGTATTTTTAAAATAAAAATTAAATATAACTGATTTGTCAAATAAATTATTAATAGGGTTAGTATCAGGAATAGCTGCAGGAGTTGCTATTACACTTATTGTCAGAAACCGTGAGGGTGAAAGTTTTGTGGAGGATGATTATTTTGATCCTAATGAGGAATTAGGAAATGCCAGTAAATTTCTTTCAACTGCAAAAAAGAAAGCTGAGGATCTTGTAACCGAAGCAAAAGAAAAATCCGGTATTCTTCTTGATGAAGCAAATGAAATTCTCAAAAACGCCAAGGAAAAAGTAAAATCAATTAGTGAGAATATAATTGATGACCCTGAAAAAGAATTAAAATCGATCAAAGAAATAATTGAAGAGAAGATTGAAAAGCTTAATGATAAAATGTCTGACGACGATAATTCCTGATTGATTTTAGATCTATGTCATCTTTGACAGGTGCAAAATATTTTCAGAAATGTAAAACCATTTGTATAATCGGCGTTGTTGATGTTACAAAAAGTTTTTTAACCTCATTTGAATTTTGTGAGTCCTTTTCTAAAAACTTTTTAGTCACCAATTACATAACCAACTGCTCGAAATTTTATTTATCACACAATTTTAAATAACCGATTTCTTCACTAAAAAAATAATCAAATGAAAATCCAAATTAATACCGACCGTCATATTTCAGGATCTAAGGAAAAGACTGAACCAATAATTGAAACGATATCAGTATCATTAAAAAGATTTAGTGAAAGGATTACGCGTATTGAAGTTCATCTCTCCGATGAGAACAGCAAAAAGAAAGGACAGAAAGACATTAAGTGTGTACTCGAAGCGAGATTGAAAGGAATGGATCCTCTGGCAGTAACGGACCATGAAGACAGAGTTGAAGATGCTGTAGATGGAGCTTTGGATAAAATGACTTCGAAGCTGGAGACTATACTTGGGAAATTAAAAAGTTTTTAAAATGAGAAAATATTCAAACCCAGATCCATCATATTGAGCCATAGATGCTGTTTAAGAATTTTTTTTAGTTAAAAAGTTCATATTCTACGAAAAATCTTTTTAATACGACATTAATTCATGCTTACTCAAATTGAAAGTAAGCCTATAGTTAATTTACCTACGGCGTAGAAATCACTTAGTAATTTCAATCCTCCGGAAAGGAATTAAAGATAAGTATATCTGAGAAATACAAAAAATTGGAAAAGTATTTTTAAAATAAACTTAAAATAAACTTAAAATAAACTTAAAATAAATACAAAGTTAAGATTATTGAAAATGTAATTACAACTGATAAAATAAATTAATGACAACATTTTTAAGCGGGATATTCAGTAAATCTGTAGGCAAGAAATTTGCCATGGGTATTACGGGACTTTTCCTCATTTCATTTCTCATTGTACACTGCGCTATAAACGCCACAATATTTTTGAACGATGGAGGCAATTTGTTTAATGTCACTGCGCATTTCATGGGATCAAACATCTTTATAAGAACAATGGAGATAGTATTATTCGCTGGCATTATATGGCACGTTGTTCAGGCGTTGATAATAACTAGAGACAACAGGAAAGCAAACTCTGTAAAGTACAATGTCTTTGACGGCAAAGCTAACAGCAGATGGTATTCCAGATGGATGGGATTACTCGGAACATTGATATTGATGTTTCTGATTTTGCATCTGTTACACTTCTGGGTTGAAACGCGTTTTACCGGATTAGGCATACCTCCTGTAATGATTGACGGAATGGAGTATGAAAACATCTATGGAAAAATGCTAGAAATATTTTCGATCGGCTGGGTTGTAGTAGTATATGTCCTCGGAATGATATCACTTTCATATCATTTAATGCATGGATTTCAGTCGGCTTTTCAGTCATTAGGATTAAATCATAAAAAATACACACCTTTAATTAAGTTGACCGGAACACTATTTTCCATTTTCATTCCGTTAATATTTGCTTTAATGCCAATTGCAATATATTTTGGTTTTTTAAATTAACATTTAACTATAAAAATTCTTATACCTAATTATATCAAATATTAATTATGTCAGATATCCATAGCAAAATTCCTGAAGGTCCTCTTGAAAGTAAATGGACAAAATATTGTTCAACAGTTCCGCTTGTTAATCCTTCAAATAAAAGAAATATTGAGATCATAGTGGTTGGATCAGGATTAGCAGGTGCATCTGCCGCATCAGCATTAGCGGAGCAGGGATACAAAGTAAAAGTATTTTGTTTTCAGGATTCACCCAGACGCGCTCACAGTATAGCAGCACAAGGCGGAATTAATGCTGCAAAGAATTATCAGAATGACGGTGACTCTGTTTACAGATTATTTTATGATACAATTAAAGGAGGAGATTACCGTTCGCGTGAAGGAAATGTTTACAGACTTGCAGAAGTCAGCGGAAATATAATTGATCAGTGTGTAGCTCAGGGAGTTCCGTTTGCAAGGGAGTATGGAGGATTATTAAGCAACCGTTCTTTTGGTGGAACGCAGGTACAACGTACATTTTATGTTGCAGGTCAGACAGGTCAGCAATTACTTTTAGGTGCATATAATTCAATGGAGCGTCAGATCGGAATAGGTTCAGTACAGATGTTTTCACGTCATGAAATGCTTGACAT
>JBATSB010000068.1:0-14034 GCA_049293015.1 Ignavibacteria bacterium | reverse complement strand
TTGAGATCATTGTTTATGATTTTTTAGGAAAGAAAGTCAAAGCTCTTGTAAACGAGCAACTTTCTGCCGGCAGCTATAGAACGGAATTTGATGCATCATCTTTTGCAAGTGGAATTTATTTTTATACATTTGCAGCCGGTAAGCATAGGGAAACTAAAAGAATGATTTTAATAAAATAAGCAATTTCTATTTTTAACATAACTCTGAAAAAAGATTAATCGTGACTTGTTAATTTCAAAAACCGGACTCATTATTCCGGTTTTTTTTATTTCTAAAAAAATTAAACTGCAATACACTCAATCAATAATACTTGAAAGACTTCAAAATAAAATTACTTGAAAGAAAATTAATCTGCGAAAATACTTATCAGCTTACCTTTGATACATCGGGAATTGATTATGATTTCTTCCCAGGTCAATATGCAAATTTTAAATTGATGTATAATGCAGATGAAGATATGAAAGGCAATGTCAGACCATTTTCATTTGCCGGATCACCTTCAAATAATGAGCTTATGATTGCTGTCAGAAAAAATGAATCTGTGTTTATTGAAAATTTACTTAGACTTGAAGTTGGATCAGAAGTAATTATCAGTGAACCGATGGGAAATAATATTCTCGATGATAAAAACGAAAAAGTATTTATTGCAGGCGGAATTGGGATTACACCTGTCAGATGTATCCTTGAATATCTTTCAGAAAATAATCTGAATGAAAAGATCACATTGTTCTATTTTAACAGAGATTGTTCTCAGACAGCATTTTTAGATGAATTTAAAAAATGGGATGAAGAGATGGACAGCTTTAATTTCATTCCTGTGGTAGAAGATGAAAAGGATGTTCACTGGAAAGGAGAAACAGGTTTGTTCAATGAATATTTATTAAGAAAGTATTTGAAAAATATTGAAGATAAAAATTTTTATCTCTTCGGATCAGATCAGATGGATAAATATGTTAAGCAAATATTGTTCAAATCAGATGTAAAAAATGAAAACATCATTACTGAAAAATCTGTATAAATTTATAAACCACTAATTACTAACCACTAACTATTAACTACTAACTATTAAATTAGTCTTTCTTAAAAAGTATCTTATCGCCTTCTTTAATTCCATACCTCTCTGAAAATCCCGCTGCTACTTCGACTACATACTTTGATGGTTCATCAGAAGGCAGAGAATTTTCAGAAAATGGAGTAGTGCTTTTATGGATCTTTACAATTTTGAAATCTGAATTTACAAACATAATATCCAGCGACATGATAGTATTCTTCATCCAGAATGACTGAAGTTCATCAGTATCAAAAATAAATAACATTCCTTTATTATCATCCATAGATTTTCTGTACATAAGTCCCTGCTCTCTCTCTGCATCATCTAAAGCCAGCTCAATATCAATTTTCTTTACAGCACTGTCCTTTTTTCCTACCAAACTTATAAACTCTAGTTCTCCTTCTTTCTTAAACTGTGGCTCTGTAGTGTTCTTGACTTTTTCTTTCGGATCGACAAATACAGGCGGCTTGACCTGCTCTTCCCGTATTACATTATCATAAAAAAAATATCCTATAATAATAATTAATACGGCAATTAAAATATATTTGGAATTTCCTGAAGAACCGGTTTTCTTATCGGGAGTCTTAGATTTATTCTGTTTTGACAAATTTAAAATTAGATAAAATAATTAATATTTAGTTTTGCTGATAAACTCTTTTATAGATTCCATCAGGTAATAATTTTGCTCACGTGTACCAAGTGTAATTCTCGATTCAGTTTTGAATGCTTCCTCATCTAGAAACTTTATCAACAGATTTCTTTCTTTCAAAAATTTATCAAGATCTTTTCTTATACCTGCAGGCATATCCACCAGCATAAAGTTTGCAAATGATTTATAAGGAGTAAATCCTTTCATCTTCTTAAATTCTTTATAAAAATAATCTTTATCCTCCTGCATTAGTTTTGTAACTTTTTCATAATATTTCATGTCGTCATACGCAGTCAGGCAAAGTCCCTCTGACACAAGATTATATCCGAGATATCTCGTTGTATAGCCTTTCAGTTCTTCAAGATTATTACCTGCAAAGCTGAATCCCATCCGTGTACCGGCAAGTGCAAAATATTTTGAAAACGTCCTGCAGATTATCAGATTAGGAAATTCATCTAGGTAAGGCTTTACATAACTATTATCATAGGAACCAAATCCCCAGTAAGCTTCATCTATCATGACGATCGCACCTCTGCATACATCAAGAAATTTTCCTAGATCTTCTTTAGAAATCATATTTCCTGTCGGGTTATTCGGCGAAGCGATTATCACAACTCTCGGTCTTTCTCTTTCATAGATCTTTATCATCTGATCAAGGTCGTAAAGATATGAATCCACGCCGTCTATCTTTCCTTTTTTCATCGGATATTCAACATTGAATCCGCCTACTTCGTATGCAACTTTTTTATAATACCACCAGGCTTCTCTTGGAATTAAAACTTTTTCACCACGTGATAAATATCTGTGAATAAGCTGTTTCAGAATGTCTTCACTGCCGTAAGAAATTATGATCTGATTTTCTTTGAATCCAAAATCCTTTGCAATTCTTTCGGATAATTTTGATTTTACTCCGCGTGAAAAATCTCTTGAATACCAGGCGAGTTCTTCTATGCCGACGGTTTTTAAATATTCGAAACACTTGGGAGATGGACCGTACTGCGATTCATTTCTGTCAAGATATTGAATTGTTTTATACTTTAGGTTTTTCATCTTATTTAAATTTTAAGTTTTAAATTATTATTTAATTTATTTTTTAATTTTTGTAAGGAAATTTTTAACGCCGTTCTTACATTCTTCTGTCATTCTTGTTATGGCATTCATATCAACTGCATAATCAAGTGATGGTTCGAAACTCATTGACGCAACGTTTCTGAACATTTCTTTTGTAAGACTGATCGAACTCAAAGGAAGTTTATTAAGACCATTGCAAATTTCCATAGTTGTGTTTTCCAGTTCAGCAGCAGTCGATGTATAATTTACAAACCCTATCCTTTTTGCTTCTTCACCCGAGATAAATTTTGAAGTCAGCAAAAGATCTTTTGCGTGGGATTCAGAAACTCTTTTCAAAAGAAATATCATAACTATTGCAGGAATGAATCCGATCTTTACTTCGGTATATCCAAACTGAGAATTATCTGCAGCAACAATAATATCACATGCGCTTGCAATACCGCAGCCGCCTGCAAGAGCATAACCCTCTACCATTGCTATGACGGGTTTTTTGCAGTTGTAAATTGTAAAAAGTAGATCACGGAATTTTTGTGAATCAGCTTTATTTTCAAGAATGTCATATTCAGATATTTTCTGCAGATAATCGAGATATAAACCTGAACAAAAATTATTGGCAGCTCCTGTAAGGATGACGCTTTTAGTTTCTTTATCTAATGAGATATCACTGAAAGTTTGCGTAAGCTCTGCAATCATTTCTTCATCAAGGGAATTTCTTTTTTCGGGACGGTTTAATATAATTTTTTTAGTCTGATTATTTTCACCGGTCTCATCAATAATGATCGTATTTAATTTCATCTAACTTTAGTTTGGCAGATAATTTATAAAAAAATTCTTTTCGTAATTTAATATCTTTGAATCTATAAAAAAATGTTCTTTCAGCATCTCTTCTGTAATTACTTTTTCAGTCTCAGAAAATTTCACTACTTTACCTCCACTGATCAGCATAGCTTTATATGTATATTTTAAAGCGAGATTGAGATCATGAAGGACAATAATAATAGTGAGTCCCTTTTCATTCAATGTTTTGAGTATTTTCATAATCTCGATCTGATGATTTATATCAAGGTGTGTCAGTGGTTCGTCCGCTATTAAAAGCTTACCCGTCAGATCATCTGCTGTTCCAAGCTGAACAAGCGACAATGTCAGAAGAACTTTCTGTCTCTCACCTCCGGAAAGTGTATTCATTTTTTTACCAAGTAAATTTTCAATATCTGTGATCTTTGCACAGATCATTACCTCATCATGATCATTTTTAGTATAACCAAAATCTAAAAAATTTTTATACGGATATCTGCCGAGCATTAAAAAATCTTTAACATCAGAATCAAAATGCGTGAGTTCATTCATCTGCGGAAGGTAAGAAATAAATTTTGAAAGATCCTTTTTATCATATTTAAATATTTCTTCATCTCTAAAATACACTTTACCTGAATCAGGAATATTAATTCTTGATAAAAGTTTTATCAGAGTGGATTTTCCCGAACCATTTTTTCCGATTACGGAGATCAGATCCTTTTCTTTTACAGATATGTTAATGTCTTTTAATCCGAAAGTATATTCAGCATTTTTTATATCCTCAGAATATAGAAAATTGAGACCCTTTACTTTTAAAATTTCATTCATATCTCAA
The DNA here is from genome assembly GCA_049293015.1 of Ignavibacteria bacterium. Lineage (GTDB taxonomy): Bacteria > Bacteroidota > Ignavibacteria > Tepidaquicellales > Tepidaquicellaceae > UBA2330. Next base: position 9,633 of record JBATSB010000068.1, on the reverse strand, counting down.
TTAATTATTATCATTTTTTTTGGATCAAAATACCATTCATATTTAAAAGTATCATCCAATGTATTATATTCTATGTAACAAAAACCTGACTTCGGAAAACCTGCAAGACTAATGCCTGTCAGTACTTTCACCAAATTTCCGAGCTTGGGTTCATGCCCGACCAGTAATAATGAAGAATAATTTGTCATAGTTTTTATCAGATCGATCAGGGGAGATAAAGGAGTTTCAAATTTCAATTCATTTACCAAAACAATCTCTCCGGTGTAATCAATATTCGAAGCAATGATCTCAGCGGTTTGCACAGCACGTATCAAAGGACTTGTCAGGATCATTTCAATATCAGTCAGATAATCTTTTAAAAACCCTGCAACTTTATTTTCTTTTGCTCTGCCCTCGATAGTTAAAAATCTAAGGTCATCATTAATGACAGTGTCAGTTGTATATTCAATTGCGTCAGCATGTCTTGCGAGAAATAATTTCAATAGTTTAAATTTTTATGAAAGCAGTTCAGCAGTGACAGGTTTGATCCCGTTAGTTTCAGTAAGTTTTACTTTTATTAGTTTATTTTCAAGATCACTTTTATTTACTTTAACTCTTATATAATTTTCTGACAGACCTTCGGCATAATCATCTTTGTTGGATTCAAATAAAACCGTCTGTTCTGTTCCAATGAATCTATTGTAATGTTCAAACCTTTTACTGTCGGACAATCTTCTTAAAATACTGCTTCTCTTTTTTCTTTCCTCAATACTGACTCTTCCCGAAAAGGTAACAGCGTCAGTATCTCTTCTTTCGGAATAACTAAAAACGTGAAGATAATTTACAGGAAGTTCACGAATGAAATTTTCAGTATTTCTGAAATGCTCTTCAGTCTCTCCCGGATATCCGACTATCACATCAGCTCCGATGCAAATATCTTTTACTTCATCTTTTAATTTCAAAATAGTATCTCTGTAATATTCACGGTTATATCTTCTTCTCATGGATCTTAATATATCATTATCACCGCTCTGCATTGGTATGTGCATATGATTACAAAACTTTTCTGAATTTTTTGCAATTGAAATTATTTCATCAGTTATAAGATTTGGTTCAATCGAACTGAGTCTGATGCGATCTATTTCTGTCCCGTCAAGTATTTTCAGAATGTCTATAAGGCGGTAATTTTCAAAATTATAATCACCTGTATTTACTCCTGTCAAAACGATCTCTTTGTATCCGGCATCAATAATTTTTTTTGCATTGTCTAAAACTTTATCCGGTGCTAAACTTCTAGATGCACCTCTTGCAAGTGGTATAGTACAGAAAGAACATTTATAATCACAGCCGTCCTGAATTTTAAGGAATGCTCTTGTTCTCGAATCAGTATCAGAAGAAAATGCTTCGAAAAATTCATTAGCATTTTCAACAATTTCTCTGTGAATACAGGACAATTCTTTTTTTTCAATATTGTCAATATAATCCAACAGATTCATCTTCTCACTGATACCGAGTACAAGATCGACACCTTCAATGGATGCGATCTCATTCGGCTGCAGTTGGGCATAGCAGCCGGTTACTATCACATAAGTTTCAGGATTATTTTTCAGGACACTTCTGACGATCTGCCTGCATTCCCTGTCAGCATTTTCTGTAACAGAACAAGTATTCAAAACAAAGACATCAGCAGGTTCACCGTATTCTTTCAGACTGAACCCTTTTTCTGAAAATCCTTTTCCGATAGTTGAAGTTTCGCTGTAATTTAATTTACAGCCAAGTGTATGTAACGAAACGCTTTTCATTTGCTCAATTTACAAAAATTGAAGTGTAATTAGAATATAGAAAATTAACTATATAGGAAAAATTTTTTACTTGTTTAAAATTCCTTTAAACTAAATTAGAAAATTCCAACAAAATTAAATCCCAGTTAAAGTAATTACAATATTTCTCGGACCCCCGTGGTTTCTATGTTCACACAAATAAATTCCCTGCCATATTCCTAGATTCAGTTCACCATCAGTTACAGGAATGTTTAAACTGCAACCGAGCAGAGAAGATTTTATATGTGATGTCATGTCGTCCGGACCTTCGGCTGTATGCAGATAATGTTCACCATCTTCAGGGACCATTTTATTAAAGTGTGTTTCAAAATCAGTTCTCACAGTAGGATCGGCATTTTCGTTTATTGAAAGTGAAGCCGAAGTATGTTTAATAAATACATTCATCATACCTGAATTCATTTCTGAAATCTCAGGAATGGCATCCAGTATTTCATTTGTAATAATATGAAACCCGCGTTTTCTCTGTGACAGCTTTATCTCTTTCTGAATAATTTTCAATTTAATGGGAATTTAGTTTGTATTTAAATTTCTATATTTATCAAAATAATTTTTTTGAAAATGCTAATAAAGGAAATAGTTTTATATACATCAGTAGATTTTGACACATTGAAAATTTATTATACAGACTTACTTGGACTAAAAGTGCTGAAAGAAAAGAGTAACGTAATTTCGTTTTCTGTAGGAAGTTCAATCCTGACCTTTGAAAAAAATACAGATTACGAAGATCCGGTATATCATTTTGCATTTAACATCCCATCAAATAAATTTAAAGAAGCAAAAAAATATTTAACTACTTCAGGGATTGAATTATTATCACTTGATGGCAGTGATGAATTTGATTTCAAAAGCTGGAATGCACATTCAATTTATTTTTATGATCCAGCCGGAAATATTCTGGAATTCATTTCAAGACATAATTTAGAAAATGATTCTGATCAAAAATTCTCAGGTGATTCAATCCTTAATATAAGTGAAATCGGACTGCCTGTTAAAAATGTATATGAATTTTATAAGGAAATTCAGAAAAATCTGGGAACCCCATATTTCAGTGGTGATAAAACTACGTTTACTGCTTTGGGAGATGATAACGGATTATTTATAATTGTAAATACCGGAAGGATATGGTTCCCTGATTGCGGTCATGCAGAGGAATACCCTTTGAGAGTAATTGTAAGTTCAGATCTGTTGAAAGATTTTATATTTAAATATTCTGAATACCGGATAATCTCTGAAACATAAATATTTGAATCGAAATATCAATAAATTTAAGACTTTGCAGCTTCAAATTATTAAAAAACTTTCCCGAATAGCCAATTATACTAACTTGATATAAAAATTGCATTATGTTAATTTTAATCTCAAAATTTTTTTAAAAATTCTAATTTAAAAATAAATGCCAGAGATATATAAAGAGCCTGCTCCTTACAGAAGGGGAGAAGCAAATCCTTTCGAGTCAATGATGGTAAGATTTGATAAAGCCTGCGAACTTTACAATTTAGACAAAGGTCTGTACAATTATTTAGCCACACCTGTTAAGCAGGTTATAGTTTCTATACCTGTTACTATGGATGATGGAACACTGCAAGTCTTTGAAGGCTACAGAGTTATTCATGATAATATTCTTGGACCATCAAAAGGTGGAATAAGATATTCGCCGGATGTAGATCTGGATGAAGTTAAAGCCTTAGCGTCCTGGATGACATGGAAATGTGCGATTGCAAATATTCCTTTCGGTGGAGCAAAAGGTGCAGTAAAATGTGATCCGAAAAATTTATCTCAAAGAGAACTTGAACTGATCACCAGAAGATATACAGTAAATATGCTGGAAGTATTCGGTCCTGATTCTGATATTCCTGCTCCGGATATGAATACAGATGAGCAAATAATGGCGTGGATTATGGATACTTACAGTATGCATAAAAAAGAAACTGTTACTGGAGTCGTTACCGGTAAGCCGATTATTATCGGTGGATCTAAAGGAAGAAGAGAAGCTACAGGCAGGGGAGTTATGATAGCTACAATGGCAGCACTGAAAACACTGGAGATCGATCCTACTTCGACTACATGCGTTATTCAGGGATTCGGAAATGTCGGCTCAGTAAGTGCTCAGCTTCTTAATGAAAAAGGAATAAAAATAATTGCTATAAGTGATGTGTCCGGAGGATACCATGATGAAAACGGAATAGATGTAAACAAAGCTATAGAATACGTTACAAAAAACAAGACACTTGAAAATGGAAATTTTGGAACTCCTGTTACAAATGAAGAACTCCTCGAACTTCAATGTGACATCCTTGTACCTGCTGCAAAAGAAGATCAGATCTCTGCTCACAATGCAAATAACATAAAAGCAAAATTGATAGTAGAAGGTGCAAATGGTCCTATCTCTGCAGATGCTGATGATATCATCTCAGGTAAAGGGATCAGAGTGATTCCTGATATTCTTGCAAATTCAGGAGGTGTAATAGTCTCTTATCTTGAATGGGTGCAGGACAGGATCGGATATTTCTGGGATGAAGATGATGTTAATAACAGACTAAACAGAATGATGACTGAAGCTTTTGATGTTGTATATGAGTCATCTATAAAATATAATACAACTTTACGGCTTGGAGCATATATTCATGCTATTGATAAAGTTTCCAAAGTTCTCAAGTTAAGAGGAATTTACGGTTAAAATATGAAACTTAAAAACCTCCTGATTATATTGATTTATATTATTTCAGGAGGAATTTGTTTCTGTCAGAATAATATTACAGGCAATCTTTATCTTATCGATAAATTGATGGATGAGAATTTTACCTCACTTGAAAATAAACTTGTTATTCTTGGCAATGATGTTTTTTATGAAGTTGAAATAGATCCAACTAAACCTGACGCAATTTATTTCCTGTATAAACTCAGAGAGAAATTCAGTAATTACAAATTTGTAATAAACGAGAAGTTTGATTCCACAGATTACATTATAAAAATTAGTAATGTTTCCATTAAACCTGTTTATTCTGAATCACAATCTACAGATATCATCGGGAATAAATTAACAAAAAGAGAGATCAGATATTCTTATGATTATGAAATTCTTGATCAAAGAAATAATCAGGTTTTATATAATGATAAGATAGTAAAAACAACAACAGGTAATTTTGATACAAATAAAAAAGATCAGATAGAGGATAGTCGATATACTTTTACTCAGGGAGAATTGCCGGCTGAGAGTGATGTTAACAGTTATGTGTTTCCGGCAATCATAGTCGCTGTTTCTGCAGCAGCTATAATTTTATTTTTTACGATCAGAAGTAATTAAAATATTTAAAACTGCAATATTGTTCTGAAAATTATTTTGCAGTAATTATTATAAAAATTTATTGAATACAAGAATTTTTTCGGTACTGATAATATTGGTTTCATCAATATTATATTCATGCGGTTCATCTTCAAACAACGGAAACATTAACAGCGATGACCCCGAGACAGCTTATTTTGCAGCTAAGTCAAATTATGATCAGGAAGATTATATTGATGCTATTGATGATTTCAATCTTATTAAACTTAAATTTTCGGGTACCAGCGTAATTGATAAGAGTATATATTATCTCGGTATGAGTTATTATAAAAGAGAAGAATACATACTTGCGATTTATGAGTTTGAAATACTTATAAAAAACTATCCGACCAGTAAATTCTCTGAAAACGGCAGATACAGACTTGCTTTGAGTTATTACAAACTTTCACCTCCGTATAGTCTTGATCAGACATATACAAGATATGCCATTAATGAATTTCAAACTTTTCTTGACCTGTATCCAAACAGTAAACATGCGACAACTGTAGATAAAAGAATTGCTGAAATGAAAGACAAGCTTGCATATAAAATTTTGAAAAGCGCACAGTTGTATTATACTATGGACAGTTATAAATCTTCATTGGTTTATTACAATGAGATCCTTAACGATTATTTTGATTCTAAATATGCTGATGATGCTCTTTACGGAAAAATACAGGTACTGATTATTAAAAAAATGTATGATGAAGCAAGGAAGGATATTAATAGGTTTGAAGATGTTTTCTTTGCAAGTGAATATATAAATAAGGTAAGATCACTGAAAAGTAAAATTCCTGCATGACAATGATTTTGAAAACAGTTAAAAGCTCTCAGGTTGAAATGATAGAACTTGTCCTTCCAAATGATACTAATGTTTTGGGAAATTTATTAGGCGGAAGACTAATGCACTGGATAGATATTGCTGCTGCATTAGCTGCCGCAAGACATTGTAACTCTATTGCAGTCACTGCTGCTGTAGATAATCTGGTGTTTCATCATCCTATTAAGCTTGGAAATATTATTCGTCTAAAGGCTTCTGTTAACAGAGCTTTTAATACATCAATGGAAGTCGGTGTTAGGGTAGAAATTGAAGATATAAAATCCGGGGAAATTTCCCATTCAAACAGTGCTTATCTGACATTTGTAAATATTGATGCAGCCACAAATAAACCGGTGATTGTAGGCGAGATAACCCCTGAAACTGAAGTTGAAAAAAGAAGATTTGAACAAGCACTCAGAAGAAGAAATCAGAGATTATCTGAGAAGCATGGGATATTAAATGAATAATTTTTCACTCCCAAATTTTGAATATGAAAAGTATTGAGCTGTCTGCTGAAAAAATTTCAAAATCTTATTCAGGGAAAATAATATTTAAAAACTTTTCTATAACTCTGAAATCGGGAGAATCTGTTACCATACTGGGCAGGAACGGTTCCGGTAAATCCACTCTTATAAAACTTCTTACAGGTCTTATAGCATCAAACAAAGGTAAAGTAAATCTTAAAGTTAATGAATCTACCGTACCTCAAAATTTATGGTATTCGCATATTGGTCTGATCTCTCCGTATCTGAATCTCTATGATGAGCTTACAGGTATTGAGAACCTTGAATTCTTTTGCAGCTTAAGAAATAACTCAGATACTGACATGAAAGAAAAAATTGATTTTTATCTTAATAAAGTCAGACTATTTGAAAAAAGAAACGAACCCTTAAAAAATTATTCGTCCGGTATGAAACAGAAACTTAAACTTATTTTTGCAATAATAAATGAACCCGGGATTTTATATATGGATGAACCAAGATCAAATCTGGATGCAGAAGGTATTGACATCATTTGTCAAACAGCAGAGGATCAAAAGAAAAAAGGAATTTTAATAGTTGCTACAAATGATACTGATGATATTCAGCTTTGTGAAAATAGTATTAATATAGAAGACTATAAGTAAAACAATGCTTTTAAAAAATTCACTTCTCGTATTTAAAAAAGACCTGAGCTCGGAATTAAGGACGAGATATGTGATAAATTCTCTGCTGATGTTTGTACTTGTTACGATTTCTATAATTAAGTTTGCATTAGGTGATGAGAAAGTTGACAATGAAATTCTTACAGGTTTACTTTGGATAGCAATTTTTTTTACATCAGTAAGCGGATTATCAAGGACGTTTGTGAAGGAAGAAGAGAAAGACACTTCGACTGCATTGAAATTATCCACAGGTACAGACAGTGTGATCATCGGTAAATTATTTTTCAATCTGATTCTCACATTTTTTCTTAATCTCTTGATACTTATTCTTTTTATTTTAATTACGGAATATCAGATAAAAAATCTGTCCGGATTTTTAATAGTAATTGTGTTAGGAAATCTCGGCCTTGTCTCCGCTTCGACAATTATAGCTGCGATAATCTCCAAAGCAAATTCTAAAGGTACTTTGTATCCCGTACTTTCATTTCCAATTTTGTTACCGCTTTTGATCACTGTTATAAATGCTACTAAACTGGCTAGTCTTGGAGTCGAAACGGATAAATTATTTGGGGAAATTCAGATTCTCGTATCGTATTTTGTAGTTGTTACTGTTGCTTCTCTTATGCTTTTTAAATTTATATGGGAAGATTAATTAATTGAAAGGAAAGATTTATAAAGGTAAATTGAAAAAATATTTTTTTAGCTAATTATAATTATAAATAAGTTCTTTTGCTCTAAATTTAAATATGAATAAATATATTACATACCTGATATTTTTAATAATCAGCGCAGTCATTATACTCGGTCTGGCATTACCAATTCCTGATATACCTGCTCTCGGCGATAAAGCAAGGGTGCTCTATTTTCATGTACCAATGTCATGGATATCAGTACTTGCTTTTTTTATGTCAATGTGGTATTCGATCAGATATCTGAAGACACGTGATATTCAAAATGATATAAAATCTTATTCAAGTGCACAGCTTGGATTTTTATTCTGTATACTGGCAACTGCGACAGGTTCTCTCTGGGCAAAATTTAGCTGGGGTTCTTTCTGGAACTGGGATCCGAGGCAGACTTCAATATTTATTCTGCTGCTGATATACGGTGCATATTTTGCATTAAGATCTGCAATTGAATCTGAAGATCAGCGTGCAAAACTTTCTTCTGTGTATGCAATCATAGCAGCCGTTACTGTACCGTTCTTTGTATTCATTATGCCGAGGATTGTAGAAAGTCTTCATCCTGATCCTATTTTGAATAAACAGGGAAAAATTAATATGGATAGCTCTATGCTGACAGTTTTTCTTTCAGCACTGGTAGGGTTTACAATGTTTTATCTCTGGATGCTCAATCTGAAAATCAGAATTGAAAAATTGATTTATAAAAAATTAAGCTTAACTGAATAAATATATGACATCACTATACGATTTCCTCGAAACCAATTCTTTATATATTGTAATGCTGATCGTTCTGATAATATGGGTCGGCATTTTTGGATATATGAGATCATTAGACAAAAAGGTTAAAAAACTTGAGAGTGGGGAATAAGTCCTCAGAAGAATGATGGGAAATTACTGAGAAATTTTTTTTTAAAAATTTATGTAAATTCATTTCTCTTCTTGAAAATTAATTAAACAGGTATTATTCAAATATGAAAGGGTTATATTTTGTTTTGTTAATTTTTTGTTATTCAAATGTTTATAGTCAAACTATTCCTATAGTAAATCCAGATGAGTCAAATCTAAATTTTAAAGAAGAAGTTTTTGGCAATAACTTGAATAGTAATCAATCAAAATCATTTGATGATTTCCCTTTCGAAATTGGTATTGAAGGAGGAATCCCTATTAAAATATTTGGCAAAAGTTTTTTTACATCAGGGATAACAGGTTTTGTAAATATTAATTTATCAAAAAAATTATTGTTTTTTAAAATTGAGTTTGGAAAATTATGGCTGAACAGTGATTTGCAAGATAACACTTCTACCTATTCTGCTTTTAGTATTACAGGACAAATTATAAAAATCAGCAAAATAAGTAATATCCTAATAGATGTTGGTTATGGAATTAGTTCATCAGAAAATTATTTTAATGGAGGATTTAAATTAGGGGTAACTTACAAACAGTCATTGAGTAAATTAACATCGCTAATGATTTCATTAAAAATGCCATTCATAAACGAACCCAGAAACAATGAGTTTTATTTTAATCCATTTCTTACAGTAGGTGTACAGTTTTTTTAAACACCTGCCGAAATTTTTCTTGTTTTTCGCATCAAGAAAACCTAATATTTTTTAAGGAATAATTTTTTTATTAACGATAGAAGTATTTTTAAAAAAATCCCGCCTGTAATACATTGCCGTTAAGAATTCTTGAGAAATTGAAATAAAATATCCTTGTTTGAGAAATTTGCGAAGCAAATTTTGAGTTGGATATTTTATTTCAATTTCGAAAAGAATTTAGGCAATTTATTACCAGCGGGCGACTTTTTTTGTTACTTTTGAGCCTGTCCTCGAGTGTTCCTATCG
>JBATSB010000067.1:0-6966 GCA_049293015.1 Ignavibacteria bacterium | reverse complement strand
GACCCAGAGTTGCTGCAAATGGAAAATTATTGACAGTATTTATACCAAGTTTACCAATTGTAACTACTGGAGGAAGTACCGGAATTCGTTTTTATGAACAGGGATTTTCAGAAGCAAAAAAAATAATCGGCACTGACAGCACAACTCCATTATATATTCAGAACCCACCTTCCACCGGTACAATGCAACCTCCTTACGCTACTGATCCTTTAGGATTACCTGACGGAAGTGTTTTGTTTTCTTATGCTTCAACTGTCGAAGCTCAGGATTATGGGATCTATACAGTTAACATAAATGGAACAGGATTAACGCTGGTAGTTGATTTTCCGGGTACACTTGAGCTGAATGCAGAGCTTCTGATTCCAAGGAAAGTTCCACCGAAAGTTTTCTATCTAAATGATTTTGATACTAATAATGTCCCTCCTACTTCAAATCCAAATTCTTTTTATCAAGGAGGTTTGTTTAGATTTGACTGCCTGAATGTTTATTCAAATGCTCCGGTAGATTCTCCAATCGGTGATGGTCCTCCTATTAAGAAGAATGCCAGATTCAGATTTTTTCTGAATTTTCAAAGAGAAAATGAGAATGGTCAAGATCTTCCAATACTATTCAGAGAGATTGCGCTTGACAGGGACGGAAAGATAGCTGAAGGTGATATACCGGCTAATGTCTCAATGTTTGAACAGATCATAGACAGTACAGGAAATGTGCTTCAAAACAAAAAAGGTGATTTTGCTCATGTAACGGGTATGAATTTTGGAAATAACGGTTCGGGTACTAAATGTGTCGGTTGTCACGCAGGTCATACAATGATTACTGTTCCAATTAATTTAACTGAAGGTACATTCACAAATCTGTCTACTTCTGCTGATGTAAGGGAAAGCAGTTTTAAAACAAATGGAAACTTTGCATACAAAGGTCAGAACGTTGTTGACAGAAAAGCAAGAAATCCTGATCAGTCAGTTAACTGGATCTCTAATGGTACAATAAATGAATTTGTTGTTCTTAAATGGGAAATCCCTATCGATATCAGAAGAATAAAATTATATGATATATTACCAAATCAAAATAATAATACGGATATACATGTGACAGATTGTGAAATATTTTTTTATTATGAGAATAGTGTTGCAAATCATATTCAGTCAACAGGTCCTTTAAATACTGATGGTTTGGAATTGAATGTACAGCCGATTACAACAATTGACAGTGCAAAGATCATTGTAAAAAGTTTTACCGGAAACATCAACAATATTCAATCCGCAGGTCTTGCAGAAGTAGAAGTAAACGCAAGGGTAAGTTCTATAGACCTGGTGAATATCAGTAACAATGAAATTGCTTTGTATGATTACAAACTTGAACAGAATTATCCAAATCCATTTAATCCTTCAACTATAATAAATTTCACATTACCAAAAGCTCAGACTATTTCTCTTGAAGTTTTTGATATTACAGGAAGGAATATTGCTACTCTGATAAATGGACGTGTGGAAGGCGGGAGAAATTCAATAACCTTTAATGCTGCAAATCTACCGTCTGGAATTTATTTTTACAGAATGACAGCAGCGGGAAAATTTGTAGAAGCAAAACGAATGATCCTTCTAAAGTAAAAAATCATTTTTATCTTATGTTTATTTCAAATTGTTAATATTGAAATTCATACAATCTCAAAACAAAATCTGAAATGTATGGAAAACAAATCCAACAAAAATAATATTGGTCAACTACAAGGAAAGCTTCTTATTTCAGCTCCTTTTTTAGATGATATTTTCAAAAGAGCGGTAATATTGATTACAGAGAATAATGATGAAGGCTCAGTTGGATTTATTTTAAACAAAATTACTGAATACAAACTTCATGAAATAATTGAGGAATTTCCTGAGTTTGATGCAAAGGTTTTTATCGGAGGACCTGTACAGCAGGAAGCACTGAATTTTATTCATAAAGTGGGCGACATCCTTGAAGGCAGTTTTCAAATTAGTGAAGGAGTTTTTTGGGGTGGTAATTTTGAGCATTTAAAAATCCTAATTGAAAATAATGCAGTTGATCCGGACGACTTTAGATTTTTTCTAGGATACGCAGGATGGGGCAATGGTCAGCTTGAGAATGAATTAAAGCTAAAATCATGGTACGTAAATGATTCTTTAAACGATAATATCTTTAGTCATAACTCAGCAAATCTCTGGAGCAAAGTATTACGAAGTATGGGAAATGAATATACAGTAATTTCTACTTTTCCAGAAGATCCTTCTTTAAATTAATTTATAAATTCAAATTGCATCAATTTCAGATTGTATTTTTTCTAAAGATTCTTCAATACTCATTTGACTGAATCCGAAAGACCTTAACATATCTGTATTCATTGAAACGTCGATAACTTTATTTTTAGTAACTGATTCTTTTAATGATGTTTTTTCAATTAGATCCAGATCAAAATTAAATTTTCTGCAGACCATTTCTCCGAGCTCTGATCTGGAAATTCTCTCACTTCCTCCGAAATTCATAGTGAGATTTTTGATATCTGATTTTGCAATTTCATCAATTATTTCGGCAGAGTTATGCAGAGATAATGGAGTCCTGTATTGGTCATAAAATAATCTGACTTTCTCCCCTTTTTTAAAGCTGATTAACATATTATGAAAGTTACAGCTCGAGCCGTTTAATCCTATCCCGTATAATAATGATGTCCTAAGAATCAAATAATCATTGCAATTTTCTCTGATAAAATTTTCGCTGTCAAGTTTTGTCTGAGCATATAATGAAACAGGCTTTGGAATTGAACTTTCATCTTGAATTTTATTTGTATCTCCATCATAAACAAGGTCAGTTGAAGTAAATATTAATCTGCATTTTATTTTATTACAATATTCTGATAATAACTTTGTAAGATTATAATTTATTTTAATAACATATTCATAAGAAAGTTTGTCACATTCTTCTGGTCTTGAAACAGCAGCAGTGTGTATCAAAATATCGGGTCGGAATTCCTTTATTACTTCACTCAAATAATAAGTATTATTCAGATCTGTCTTTAGACTATTATACTCTGTGCAATTTCCTACAGAATTATTGTAAACTGTAAGTATAGAATGTTCTCTGTTCAAATATATGTTAAGGTACTGACCTAACAAACCGCTTCCGCCTGTGATGATTATTTTCATATTTTTTTTAAATTAAAACTTTTTTCAAAATTAAATGTATCTTATTATAAATCTTAAAATCTAAACTATATCAGTAAATTTGGATCTAATTTTTTAGATTAATCAATTTAAATATTGGATTGAAGATGAATACCTTATTTCATAAATTATTTTAATAAATTAATATTAATATAAGGAGTAAAAAATGAAAACTATTATCTTAAATGTTTTTATTCTATGCATATTTTTTGTATCTCAGAATTCATTTGCTGATGAAGTAGAATTTGCTTCAGGTTCATATCAGGAGATAATTGATAAAGCCAAAAGCGAGAATAAAACAATAATGATTGACTTTGTAACAGACTGGTGTAAGTGGTGTGTAGAGACAGACAGAAAAGTCTACACTGACCCTGCAGTTTATTCTTATGCAAATGAAAGACAGATCAATTGGAAAATTGATGCTGAAAAAGGGGAAGGACCTGAACTTGCAAAAAAATATGGAGTCAAAGGATTTCCTACAATTATATTTACAGATCCATCAGGTACTGAAATAGACAGGATCTACGGATATTTGCCTGCAGAACAGTTTTTGATTAGAATGATGGATTACAATAATGGGATTAATACATACAGCTTTCTATCTGCAAATCTTGAAAAAGAACCTGACAGTCCTCAGAATAATTTTCTGATGGCAGAAAAAATCATCTCAAACGGATTGGATGGTGACCCAAAAGTTTATCTAAACAAAGCAATTTTAAATGATCCCGGAAACACTTTAGGATATACAGATGATGCTAAATTTACTTTGGCATATTTAAACCAAAGTCCTGAAGAATTACAAAAACTTTTAACTGAATATCCTGAAAGTGAAAAGGTAAAAGATGGATATATTAATCTTGCATCCTTTTATGAAGAAAAAGGAGAACCCATAAAAACTGATGAACTATATACTGAAGCTTTTTCCAAATACGGAATTTCGGATTTTGATCTGATGCAAAGTTATGGAGGTCTGTTACTTGGGAGAGCTTATGGTACAATGAAAGATGAAAAAGCTACTGATAAAGATAAAGAGAATGCAATAAACACTTTAAATAATTGTCTGAAATATGTTAGTGGAACTGTCAATGAAGCAAGTGCTTACTATATTATGTCTGAGCTGTATTTTCAGTTGAACCAGCTAGAAAAAGCTGAAGAATCTATTGACAAGGCTATTTTAGTTTATGATAAAAAGTCTTACAGAGATCAGAAGGATAAAATCTCTAAACAAAGAGCTGAAAAATAATATTACTTTTTGAAGCTTTATAGAATATTATAATATATAATCTAATCCGGTAAATTTATTTATCGGATTTTTTATTAACTCTAAATAAAATATAAATTTTTAAGAATATCGAAATGTCATAGAATCTAATAAACATGAATAGAATTTTCTGATTCAGGCATCTTTATTAAAATTAATAAATTCATTAATACAAAGATTTATAAATTTAATAAAATAAAACATTCAAGTTATTACATTTTTTTTTAGGGGGAGGGTAAATTAATAAATTAAATCAGGATGTAAGATTTCTATCATATTAAAATATCGAATTTGAAAGATACCTATTCCCTCTTTATAATTTACATGAGACTTAATTAATGAAAACCATTATGAATTTAAAAAAATAGAAATTCTAAAAACTACAACTATTTTTAAATATCCATAAAATTAGCTTATCAATAAATTTATTTTGATCCTTTAATTCAAACGTGATGACTTCTGAGATTAATTTTTAAAAATAAAGAATGAAACTAATTAAAGGTATAGAATGAAGAATTTATAGATATAAATCAGAATGAAATAAAATTATGAAATGGTTTTTGAAAGAACGAAATCTGATTTTATAGCTAAAATATCTAAAAAATATACTTTACAATTAAGTTTATAATACTTAAGTTTATCCAGACTAACCCAAAAAGTTCATGTTTCAAGTAATAAATTAGATAAGTTACATCCTCCAAGGCCGTTCAACCCCAAATTTTGAACGGTGAAAGGAGAGGGGAGGATGTAACTTATTTAATTTTTACAAAATCTTTCCTTATATCTTATTAAATCCAACAATGAAAGCGGACTCTAAAAAATAACTTCGTTTTACTTTTATATGCTGCATTTGTACAGCATTAAACTCTTATTTTAAATTACAAGTAATATTGTAATTATAACTCTTCTACTTTAGTAATGTAAATTCCACCTTCAGTATAGATATAAATGTAATCTACACCATTTTCAACAATTTTAACAAACATCAAACCAAAGTCCTGGGTTTCAGAATTTAATATTGCTACTTCTGATGTTTTTGCTTCACTGTTTTGTACTGAAGAGAACGAGAACATTGTTACCATTACTACTACTGCTAAAAAGATCTTAATGAAGTTTTTCATTTAGAAATCCCCTTTCATAATTTTATTTACTACAAATTAAGGATAATATTCAATCGATACAAAGAAAATTAATTCGAATTGTCGCTGTTTTTTCTTAACTAATTAACACTTATAGCTGTTAATGCTTGAATTTTTTATTAAAATTAGCTAATTTGACAACAAGCTTAGAATATATTGTCGTAGTTTACTTAAAATATTTAATTAAAAAATGTATACAAATATACTTGTTGAACTAATTGAATCCTTATCAAAAAAGGAGTTAATGAGATTTAACAAATTTCTTAATTCCCCATATTACAATAACCGTAAAACTTTGATAACATTTTTCAATATATTAAGAAAGTTTCATCCGGATTTTCAAAATAAAAATTTTACAAAGGAAAATATTTTCAAGAAAATGTACGGTAAAGAAAACTATAATGACTCTACATTCAGGAACTTGAACTCGGATCTTTTAAAATCCATACTTCTATTTTTAAAAGTTGAAAGAATGCAAAAGGATGATATCCAGAGTTCGTTTTTTCTTTCGCATGAATTATTTGAAAAAAATTCCTATGAATTATTCAAGAAAGAAATGAGTAAAACTGAAACATTATTAGAAATGAATAATACTTATGACGGTGATTATTTTTATAACAGGTATAAAATAAATACTGATTTGTTTTATTTAAATCTGTTGACCAAAAAAGTTATAAAAAAAGATTATGTAATAAATGAATCAAAAAAAATGATCGACGGAATAATATTCATATTGATCTTTTTTATAATAGAGTCAATAAAACATAATGACAATCTTTTAAAGTACACAAGGACATATAATATTAAACGATATAAAGAATTTATAAATGATTTCTTAAGTATTTTTAATTTTGAAAATATGATAGAATTTGTGAATAAAAACTCAAGCCTGAAAATTCATATCATTGAGATTTATTACAGCCTTATTAAAGCTTTTATAAATTTTGATGATGAAAAATATTATTTTGAATTTAAAAATACATTGGAAGAATATTCAGGTTCACTTGGGATAAATGACAATAATTTTTTATTTTCAAGACTTCTGGATTATTGTGTAATGAAGATCAATGCCGGACAGCAAACTTCATTTGACATTTATATGGAAATGTTTGATTTAAATAAGATATATATTGAAAATGATTATTACAAAACCGTGTCTAGTAAGTACTTACCTTTTGATCTATATAGGAATGTCCTTCTAAATTGTATTACAGTAAAAAAACTTGATTACATGGAAAAGTTCATAAAGAAATATTCAAAATTTCTTCACCCTTCCCATATTTTTTCAGTAGAATCTTACAGTATGGCTTTATATCATTTTCAAAAGTTTCAATTTGAAAAAGCTTTAGACTGTTTAAATAAAATTAAATTTGATCAGTTTGTTTAT
>JBATSB010000066.1:0-3681 GCA_049293015.1 Ignavibacteria bacterium | reverse complement strand
ATGCATCAAATTCCGTTCTATAGCTGCCGGCAGAAAGTTGCTCGTTTACAAGAGCTTTGACTTTCTTTCCTAAAAAATCATAAACAATGATCTCAACATCGGATGCTTCGGGCAGATCAAATTCAATGTTTGTAGTAGGATTGAATGGATTTGGATAATTATTATGGAGCTTAAAATTCTCAGGAATTCCCGTGCTGATATTTTCAATTCCAATGATCAGTGTCCTGAAAACCCATTCCGCAGACCAACCGCTGGTTCCGAAATTATTAGATGCATTTACTCTCCAGAAATATAAAGTATTATTACTGAGCACGCCATTTGGAACAGTATATTCAGAATTCAAAATGTTTTGCTGATCATGTACAAGATTTGTAAAATTGAGATCAGAAGAAATCTGGACTCTGAAATTAGCAGCACCGTTGACGTTATTCCAGTCAAGCAATGGAGTTATTGATATTCCGTTAGAACCGTTCGACGGAGTAAGAAGTACAGGGGTTGCAGGCGGCGGAATCTGTAATGTTGTAAAGCTGAAATGAGTTGACCAATCACCAATTCCATTTACATTAACAGCTCTTGCTCTCCAGTAATATTTTGTAAAGTATGTAAGATATGGAGCTGGAACAATATACTGAGAGACAGTAAAATTTTCAGGTGAAAGTATTATATTTGAAAAATTAGAATCAGTCGCAATCTGTGCACTGTAACTAACGGCACCAGTTACATTATTCCAGTCCAAAATCGGAGTAAGTGTTATACCGATAGAATTATTCAGAGGAGTAACAAGTACTGGAGCATCAGGAGGTCCAACGGTTTTGAAATTGAATGTCAACGACCAGGGACCGGTGCCGATTGTATTTGTAGCATTTACTCTCCAGTAATATCTTGTATTCAAAACTAATAAACCTCCGGGGACATTATAAATAGTAACTGATAAATTGCTGACATTTTGGATTACGTTATTAAAATTAGAATCTGTCGCAATTGCAAGACTGTAGCTTGCAGCTCCGGGAGAAAAATTCCATGAAAGCTGAGGAGTTAATATAATTTGTGAAGAACCGTTAGCAGGTACACTGAGCACTGGAGCGATCGGTAAACCAAGTGTAGAAAAATTCCAGACTGAGGACCATGGTCCTGTACCATTAATATTAACAGCATTTACTCTCCAGTAATATTTTGAACTCTGCGTTAAAATTCCTGATGGAATACTATATTGTGAAGATGAAAGACTGTTTTGATTTACAACCAAATTACTGAACATAGAATCACTTGCCACTTGTACATTATAATTCAAAGCACCAGTAACATTACTCCAGTCAAGTAAAGGAGTGATCGGATTTCCTATTGAATTATTCAAAGGTGCTGTAAGTACAGGAGCAGCCGGAAATATTGATAAAGTACTAAAAGAAAAAGTAGCAGACCACGGACCTACACCATTTATATTTGTTCCGTTTACTCTCCAGTAAAAAGTGTTATCATTTATTAAAACAGATGCAGGGATCTGATATTCAGAATTTACTAAATTACTCTGATCGACAACATTAATCGAAAAATTATTATTTACTGATACCTGTATCCTGTAAGTATCAGCATTTGAAACATTAGCCCAGTCCATTAAAGGTGTGAGCGAAATATTAGTTGAATTATTCGATGGAGATAAAAGCGTAGGACCGGCAGGAGTAGAGTTTAATGGAAAAATGTATCTTATTCCTACCAATTCACCGCGGCCTAAAGGTGCTCCGTTTACATGAGTTCCTGCTAATGAATCTGACTGACATGTAAGCTGTGCAGTACACTGATTCAGATTTGTATTATTGACCGGTGAGACACTTACAAATCTCCAGTCTCTTAATGGAGTGGAAGGAGTAAGTCTTTCCGGTGCAACCCAACTGCTTCCACCATCACCTGTATATGAAGCCCATACTGCATAATAAGCACTTGTATCAGATCCATACTGTCCTGTAGTCGCAGTAAATGCAACGACTAATCCATTTCCTGAAGAGGATCTTCCTATAGCCGGTCTGCATATCGGGAGGAAAGCATCTGTAGTAGCTCCGCTGTTTGGGAAGTATGGAACAGTATTTTGATTTGCTATTATTTTTGCAACGCCGCCGTTGACATTTGGTGACCATACTCTGATAGATGATGGCTCGCCCGGATAAAAACCTGTTTCGGTTAATGTAGAAATATTAAAAGCCACATAAGGTTGATTATCATTTCCATATACCATACTTACACCTCTGAGACAACCGAGAGAATCAGTGTTTACATTCCAGTTCCAGATCAACTGTGATCCGCTCCATGATATTCCGTCATTGGTTGAAAATCTGTAAAATACATCATTGTCATCAATTCCGTTTGAAGCTCCGATGTATGCATGACCAATATTTCCGTTTGGGGCTAATGCAACTGCATATGTTTCAGCCTGATCTCCGGGATATTCTACAAAACCACTGAATATTCCATTATTATAAGAATTAGTATATGAAAGTACTGCTCCATTAATAGAAGTTGCAAATATCATTTTATTCATTTCTTTACCAACAACACGCGGCCAGATCGACTGTCCTCCGGGAGAATCACCCGGATCACGCTCTGAGAAAACGCCAAATCCGGGACCGGCATCAAAATATAGTTTAGCTCTGGTACTAGTGCCGTTATTATCATTATGATTTGCTATAATTGCTGCACCGTTAGTAAATCCACTGATTGCAGGAAAGCCGCTTCTTCCCGAAGAAGGAACATCACCAAGAAATGTCCATGTAGCTCCATTATCACTACTGAAAAAATAAGCACATGCTCTCGTAGGAAAACCCGCTACAGTAGAATACATAAAAGTTGCATGAACATTGGTTGGTGTAATTGGATCCTGCCAGATCTCCTGGGGCACACCGTTTGACTGAAGATCATAAACTGTATATACTCCCATTGGACTGAAAAGTGCTGATGCAGTTTTCGTCTGTACAGGTGGAATAATTAATCTGTGTTTATAATTTGGATCAATTTTTATTTCATTTAAATTTGATACATCATAAACTTCTTGACCTGTAACAGGTTTTGGGAATGGCGTTTCTTTGGGATGTGAATTTGAACTGCTGTGAAATAAAAATAAAGAAGAAATTATTAAAACGAAAAATAATAATTTTGCTTTCATTTTTTGCTCCTTAAGATTTATTAAATCTTTTAAGTTAATAAATATATTTTATGATTAAATTATCTCTAAATTAATTAAGTGTCAAACAAATATTTTGCTGTTTATAGAAAATAATTTTTAATACATGATGGATATTTTATATCAATATTTTTAAATACCATTTATTTAAAACTTGATTCAATTTTTTTATCCTGACAAAAAATTTTATTTGTTTTAAATTTTTTTGAATGGATTTTGAATTTAAACCGGACACTAAACTTTTTCAAATCATTTTCAAAATAATTATCTTATATATAATAAATCTAATATCTAATTCCGATTTAAATTCAATGTGGAATTATCATAGTTATGTTATTTTATTAAAATCATTCTTTTCGTTTCCCTATGCTTACCGGCTGCAAAAGTATAAAAATAAATTCCACTTGCAAAAGATGATGCATCAAATTCCGTTCTATAGCTGCCGGCAGAAAGTTGCTCGTTTACAAGAGCTTTGACTTTCTTTCCTAAAAAATCATAAACAATGATCTCAA
>JBATSB010000065.1:0-14495 GCA_049293015.1 Ignavibacteria bacterium | reverse complement strand
GCAAATTTTGAGTTGGATATTTTATTTCAATTTCGAAAAGAATTTAGGCAATCTATTACCAGCGGGCGACTTTTTTTGTTACTTTTTTTTGTCGTTAAAAAAAAGTAAGTAGAAAAAAATGAATCTTAAATTTTAGACTTAAATATTTTGGACGGATATGGAAATATTTAATTTAATCTACTCAAAAGTTTAAGATTTGGTATCATAATCAAGTATGTGGATTCCTGCTCCACCGGTAAAAATAAAATCAGTTCATCCTCTCAGATACTTTCAACAATTTTTCCGTATCGATCTTTTTACCTGTATCTTTGGAGTCAGTATTTACAGTTACACGAAGAGCTTTCATCCCGCTCAGACCCTGCATCTCACTCAGATCAAACTTTTCAATTTCCTTGGTCAGATATTTTTCTGACTGTAAATAATCTATATATCTCAGATATTCTTTTTCCTCAGAAGTCTGTGAATAAACAATTGCAATCTTACCAGGCTGTGTCAGTCTTTCTTCTGTACCTTTTATCTCAGCTTTATCAATCCGCTTTTTCATAATTTCATATCGTATATTATATGTTCCATCCACGTCAAATCTTTTTTCGTCATAACGGAATCTAATCGTAAGCGGAGTATTCTGAACAAGAATAAGCTGTGCTGTCTGTAAAGGAATACTGAGTTTACTTTCAAGTTCATTTACTTTGCAAACTATACCGCATGTAAGTATTAGCTGCCACAGCCGTATATTTTTAAGATAGAGATTATCAAAATGACCGTCTTCATTCAATGCAGCGCCGATATAAATACTATGTTCCACTCCGTCGGTTTTATATCTTTCAAAATAATGTGGATACATTTTTTGTATCTTTTCCTGCTCAGCATCAAGATATGCTGAGATCATGTTTACAAGTGCCGATGAACTTTTCTCAAAATCTTTTCTCCTTTTATAAATTATGCCAAGATCATTATCAATTTCATTTCGGAATTTATCAATCTTATCATATACTTTTTTATTAAAAGAACCAATGATTTCAAAAAGCGGATAAACTTCTGAATTAAGAAATTCCATGATACCGTTTTCATCTCCAGAGTTAATTGCAAAATTTAAGGATTTGATCTTTTTTTCTATTCTGTAAATTAGATTTTTGAGAATGTAAAGTGGTTTGTAATTTAATGATTCATTTAATATTTCATTTATCATTTCAAGATTTTCGATAAGATCATTTTTAATAGAATCATTTCTGATGACTGAAGAATTTCTTATATCGGATAAGCCGTAAAGAGGGTATACATCTTTGACTATGATCTCTTCCATTTCAATTTCCTGATCATTTGAAATTAAATTTTCATCTTCATTTTCAAACAGATATTCCACTGCTGCATTTCGGAATTTCCATTCGATGGAAGGGTGAATGGCAGTGCATTTCTCTTTTATGACGGACTGAATTCTTTTATCAAACTCATCTTTATATCTTGCAATTGACAGCCCAAGTAGCGAAAAAACTTCTGTAAGTTTTAAAGTATTAAAAGAATTGATTACTGAAGGTTCATATGAAGCAAGCTCCAATATAGCCAATACTTTATCATCATAAATAAGTGGAGCTACCAGTAAATTTCTATAACCTTTTTTTAAAATGTTTTTTTCTACCTGTGTAGCTTCGGGATAATTCTCCAGATCATTTATAATAATGACCCTCCTTTCCTTTCCACAGATATCATATACAGAACCAATACGGTTTTCTAACATGTTACAAAAACTGCTGATCTGAAAATTATTTAATACTTTATTTCCGTGTCTGAACAAAAGATCATTGCTGCCGACAGTCTCAGCTAATCCCATTGATACTGAACTTTCTTTAAGGAGAGACCTGATATTATGCTGGAGTTTCAAAAAGCTCGTTTGAATTGATACGTTATGTTTATCAATAAAATCTTTTTTTATTGCAGAAAGAATTTCTGTATCGGTAATGTTAATAGCATTTATAACAAGGAATCCTGAAAATTCAAAATCTTCGGGTGGTATTATTTTACTTATGAAATCTATATCATAAATCCTGTCATATATTTCAAGTCTTTCTTTATCAGTAAAATTTTTGAGTTTACCTAATACTTTAACATCAGCGAATTCATTCGCCATATTTAATTTGTAATATCTGTCTAATCCGGTTTCGGGATGCGGTATTTTATATATAATAGGAAATTCAAATCGAAAATCGAAACCATATACCTGATTTAAAATTATAGCAAACCCTCCGATAGTTGTTCCAAAATTAAATGAAATGTCATCTATGTTCAGTTCACCTTCAATTTCATTTCCGTTGTTCATTATTATTTCCCTGTATTTAGGAGAAGAATAAATTATATCATTTTTAAAAATAGTAGAAAGAGCGAATGTTTGTTTTTCCCAAAAAACATCCGGAAAAACAAACATCATCATAGACGATAATAATTTTTCATACGGCTTTACATCTTTTGGATCATTAAACGTATCTCTGATTCCCGGATTTTTATTTATTTCCCTGATAATGTTTCCTGCGAATTCCTTTTTGATGTCATTATCGCATTTGGATGCTGCTTCAATATGTTCGATCAGTTTAATAAAACTGATATTTACTTTAAATGGGAATTTGTAATTTGAATTTTTAAAATCATCTGATTGAAACTCACTTGATATAAAATTTGCGATTTTACTTTCTGACTGAGGCATATTTTTAATTTTTATATATACAAACTTAATTTGATAATATCTATAAGTCAAGAAGTTAATATCAAAATTATTATAAATTTTGGACAATACTTATTGTAAATTATTTATTCAAATAAATCTTTAACTCAGTGAGATAAAAACTTCAGACTATTTAAATAAAATTCGATCAGATTCCTGATAAAAGTGTATTCTATATTCATTTATTCACTTTTTGAATAAATTTCAAAATCACCGGATATTTTATTATACAGGTCAAATGTATTAATAAATTGTATTTGAAAACTCATAATGGTATTTTTGAAAAAATAAATTAATGCAAATGAAATCAATTACTTACAAATTTTTAGTAATACTTTTTACTGTATTATTTTCAACATCTTTTTATGGATGTGGATATAATACTTTAGTAACAATGGAAGAAGGAGTTAATTCTGCATGGTCTCAGGTTGAAAATCAATATCAGAGAAGAGCAGATCTTATCCCCAATCTCGTAAGCACTGTTCAGGGTTCAGCAGATTTTGAAAAAAGTGTACTTACCGAAGTAACCGATGCACGCAGCAGGGTTGGACAGATGCAGCTCAATGCTGATGATCTTAGCGATCCGCAGAAATTTCAAATGTTCCAGCAGGCGCAGGATCAGCTTTCAAGCGCATTATCAAGACTGCTTGTAGTATCAGAAAATTATCCTCAGCTAAAATCAAACGAAAACTTTTTGCAATTACAGTCACAGCTTGAAGGCACTGAGAACAGAATTTCGGTTGAGAGAAAAAGATACAATGAAGCTGTACAGGCATACAACACAGAGACGAGAAGTTTTCCGACAATGATAATGGCAAAGATATTCGGATTTAAAGAAAAAGAATATTTCAAATCCACACCGGGCAGCGAGAATCCGCCTGATGTGAATTTTGATTTTAAGAAAAAGGAAAAATAATCTGAAAATATATTTTAGAAATTAAATAATTTACAAGTGCAGGCAGTAATAATGGCAGGGGGATTCGGTACGAGGCTAAGACCTCTTACGAATAATATCCCAAAGCCAATGGTTCCGATTGCAAACAAACCGATACTTGAACACATTATCAATTTATTGAAAACACATTCAATAAAAGATTTTGTAGTACTGCTTTTTTTTATGCCGGAAGTGATCAGGGAAGAACTTGGGGACGGCAGTAAATACGGTGTCAGGATCAGGTATGTAGTACCGGATCAGGATTTTGGAACAGCCGGTGCAGTGAAGCTTGCCGAGCAGTATATAAAAGGTAAATTCATTGTGATCAGCGGAGACGTGTTGACAGATTTTGATCTCACTGCGATTTCTGATTTTCATAAAAAGAAAAAAACCATTGCTACACTTGCATTATACAGATCAAAGAATCCGCTACAGTTTGGAATTGTTCTGACTGATAAAAATGATAAGATAGTAAGATTCCTTGAAAAGCCTTCTTCTTCCGAAGTTTTTTCCGATACAATAAATACAGGTATATATTTTTTCAATAAGGAAATCTTTGATCACATTCCTCCGGGTGAAAACTTTGATTTTTCCAAAGATCTGTTTCCCTCACTTCTGAATAAAAAAATACCACTGTTTGGTCATAAGACAGACGGCTACTGGCGGGATGTTGGAAACCTTGAAGAATATATGGACGCAAACCTTGATGTGCTGAACGGTAAGCTCAGTTATATAAAAGCTGCCGGTAAAGACGGAAACTGTATCAGTAAATCTTCAAAAATTGACGATGATGCAGTTATCGAAAACAGTATTATTGGTGATAATGTAATTGTCGAAAAAGATGTGATCATCAGAAATACAGTGCTTTGGAAAAATATCAGAGTTTGTTCTGATTCAAGATTACTATTTGATGTAGTGGGAAGTAACTGTTACATCGGAAGGGGGACGAGGATTAATGATTATGTTTTTATTGGTGAAAACTGCAGCATCGGCAACAATGCTTTTATTAGTTCAAGTCTGAAGATATGGGATAATAAACAGATAGAAAACAATCAGAAGGTTACAAGAAGTCTTATATATGATGACAAGTTTTTTGCAGACTTGTTTACAGATTCGAGGATCACGGGACTTTCAAATTTACAGATAAATCCTGAATTTGGTGCTAAGCTCGGATCAGTTTATGGAGCATTTATTGGACAGGGAAAAAATGTAATAGTAGCAAGAGACAGTGATTACATTTCCAATATGATCAAGCGTGCTATCACAAGCGGACTTATGTCGGCAGGTGTAAATGTGATTGATTCACAGGTAGTACCGATTCCGATGCTCAGACAGGAGCTGAAGAGCGGTGAAGGCGCAGGCGGTATCTTTGTAAGGAAATCCCCATTTGACGGAAGGTCTTCAGATATAATATTTTTTGATAAAGACGGAAAAGATCTTTCGGGTAATAAAACGAAATCTATCGAAAGATTATTTTTCAGTGAAGAATATAAACGTGCTGATTTTGAAAAAGTAGGTTCTATCAAATTTCAGGAACGTACTAATGAAAAATATACAAAACACTTTCTCGAATGTCTGGATCTGCCTGCAATAAGAAAAAATAAATTCAAGATAGTAATAGATTATTCATACGGAATTGCATCTACAATTTTTCCAAATATATTAGGAGAGTTTGACTGCGACGTAGTTTCATTATCTGCTCATCTTGATTCCAAAAAAGTAACAAGACCACTGGAAGAATATCACAGCTCACAGGAGCATTTTACTTATGTAGTAAAATCTCTGAAATATGATTTTGGATTTATGATAGATGCAGGCGGTGAAAAGATCTGGATGTCAACTGCCGAGGGAAAACTTCTTGAAGGAGACAGATTTCTAGTGATTGTATTAAAGATGTTTCTGATGGTAACAAAAGATGTTAAGAAGATCGCTGTTCCTGTGCAGGCTACAGGTGAAATAGATCTGGTTGCTAAAGAATTTGGAGTGGAAGTAATAAGAGTCAAGAATACTCATTATTCTATGATGATGGCATGTGATGATAAAGAGGTTAAATTTGTCGGAGGTACAAGAGGCGGATTTTTATTTCCTGAATTTCTTTATGCAACTGACGGAATATTTTCTGTTGCAAAGATAATTGAGCTGATTGCAAGAAGCGGAGTTTCGATTGATGATCTGAACAGAAAGACTCCGAGACTTCATTTACTGAAAGAAAACATAGAATGCGCAAGGGAAGATAAAGGCAGTATTATGAGGAAATTCATGGAAGACAATACTAAATACAGACAGGAGCTGATAGACGGTGTAAAAATATTCACAGATAAAAATACTACTGTACTTTGTATTCCTGATTCCGACAGAAATATTATTCATCTGAATGTAGAATCGGATAAACCTGCAACTGCAAAGAAATATTTGAAAGATTATAAAAAAAAGATTGAAAAATATTTAATAAAAAAATAATCCCCAAAAATAGTTAGACAAATTTAAAATGAATATAAGTGAAATTTTAGACGAAAAAGTTATAAGAGTAGATCTTGAATGTAAAGATAAAGATGAGGCAATAAACAAAATGATCGAACTTGCTTCGCATTCCGGATTGATGATTGATAAGGAAAAGGTCAGACAGTGTGTATTTCAGAGAGAAGAGCTAGTGTCAACCGGCGTGGGAAAAGGATTTGCCATTCCTCATGGAAAGACTGATGAAATAAAAGATATAGTAGCCGCTTTTGCAGTATTAAAAGATCCTATAGATTTTGATTCAATTGACCTTGAACCTGTCAGATTCATTTTTCTGATTGTTGGAAAAGAATCTTTGCTTAATGCACATATAAAATTATTAAGCAGAATTTCGAGACTTATGAATAAAGATGAATTCAGGGATAAGCTTGAGGAGGCAAAATCTGACGAAGAAGTTTTGAAACTTTTCAAAGAAGAAGAGCATAATGTCTTTGATGTCTGAAGATCTTTGAATACACAGCTAATTATTTATCATTGAATAAAGCTGATTCCGCAAATTTCAACTCAATAAATTAAATTCTCAAAACATTGAATAAAGAAATTTTATATAATATATCTTTCACAGACAGACAGACACATTATTGTGAAGTAGTAATTTTTTTAAAAGAACCCATAGAGACTCAAACAATATTTTCGATGCCCGTGTGGACACCCGGATCTTATCTCATCAGAGAGTTTTCTAAAAATACGGAAGATGTGAAAGCTGTTTCATCTGAGGGCGATGATTTTTTATTGGAAAAAATAAATAAAAATTCATGGAAAGTATTTAACCCTGATAAAAAAAGTATAAATTTTAGTTACAGGGTTTACTGCAATGAACTTACAGTAAGGACAAGCCGAATAAACAGCGATCATGCATTCATAAGCCCGGCGGGAGTTTTTATGACTGTAAGAGGAATGGAATCCGTAGAATGTATTTTGAATATTGAGATGCCTCAGGAATGGAATAAAATATCGACAGGGCTTAACAGAATATCTGAGAATATTTTTTATGCAGATAATTTTGATATACTTGTTGACTCACCTTTAGAGATTGGTAATCAGAACATATTAGAATTTGAAATAAATGGAGTAAAGCATTTCATTAGTCTTACGGGTTCAGGAAATTACGACGGTGAAAAGCTAATTCATGATTTTAAAAAAATTGCTGAGGAACAGATAAATTTTTTCGGTGGGGAAATTCCTTATGAGCACTACACTTTTATAATTCATCTGGTAGAAAATGGTGGCGGCGGACTTGAACATCTGAATTCATTTGTAGTGCAGATGTTGAGACTAAACTTTCATGATAAAAAACTTTACAATAAATTTCTCGGACTCGTCTCTCATGAATTTTTTCATCTATGGAATGTAAAGAGGATCAGACCAATAGAACTCGGACCATTTAATTATAATGAAGAGAATTACACAAAAGGACTATGGGTGGCAGAGGGCTGGACAAGTTTTTATGACAATGTATTTCTGAGAAGATGCGGACTTATAAGTGACGAGGAATATTTTGAATTCCTCGAACATGAATATAATGACATAATGAGATTCAGCGGAAGATATCATCAGTCACTTACAGATTCGAGCTTTGACACATGGATAAAATTTTACCGAAAAGATGAAAACTATAATAACTCTCAGATATCATATTACACAAAGGGAGCGCTTGTAGCAATGATGCTGGATCTGGAAATAATCAGAAATACTAATACTGAAAGATCTCTCGATGATGTGATGAGAATATTGTTTGATGATTATAAAAAAGATAATACAAAAGGTTATACACAAGAAAGAGTAAAAGAAATTTGTGAGTTTGTATCCGGAATAAAATTTGATGACTTCTGGAAAAAATATGTAGAAGGCAAAGATGAAATACTTATGGAAGAATATATAAGTCTTGCAGGTCTTGAAGTCGAGGACATTGCGGATACTGCATCGAGTTTTCTCGGTATAGAGTCTAAGACCATTGAAGGAAGACTGATAATTATGAAAGTATTTACCGGCGGATCTGCATATATATCCGGACTTAATTTTAAAGATGAGATCATTTCCATCGACAGCTACAGAGCAGATGAAAAAAATGCAAAGAATATTCTTTCAGGTAAAAAACCGGGTGATGTTATAAATGTAATGATAAGCCGTGACGGCGTTGTAAAAGAAATAAATGTTATGCTGGCAAAACCATTTCAGCTGTTTAAAATAAAAAGAATGGAAGCTGTATCACCTGAACAGGAAAGAATATATTTAAAATGGGTAAAAGGCTGAAATCAATTTTAAATTATAAATTTTAAATTATAAATAAATTTTCAAATTCAGAAATAATTATTATAAGTGATGAAAACAAAATATATATTGGCATTAATTTTGATGATATTAACTGCAGGGTTTGCATCTGCACAATATCAGAATGTATTTATATCAAGTACCGGTTCCCCGAACGAGCCGGCAATCTGCATGAATCCCAAAAACACAAATCAGATAGTCGCCGGAACTAATCTGAATTTTTATTACTATTCTACAAACGGCGGATATAACTGGACGCGTGCAACTCTGACATCGACATACAGTGTATGGGGTGATCCTTCAATTGCAGTAGATACAGCCGGACATTTTTATTACGGTCATCTCACAAATCTTTCAGGAAGCTATTTCATAGACAGGATCGTAGTTCAGAAATCTACCAATGGCGGCATGAACTGGAATAACGGAGCTTTCACAGGATATGTCCCGCCCAAGCAGCAGGATAAAGAATGGATATGCGTGGATCCGAGGAATAATAATCTTTATATGACATGGACACAGTTTGACAGATATGGAAGTTCATCGCCTTCTGACAGCTCGGTCATATTATTTTCAAGATCGACAAACAGCGGTGAAAGCTGGAGTGATGCTGTCAGGATAAATAAGATTGCGGGAAATTGTATTGATAACGGAAATACAGTAGAAGGTGCTGTACCGACTGTCGGACCAAACGGAGATATTTATGTTGCATGGTCAGGACCTCAAGGAATAGTAATGGACAGATCTACAGATGAAGGACTTACATGGCTTGATGAAGAAATTTTTGTAACTTCGCAGCCGGGCGGATGGGATTTTGAAATTTCGGGCATCAGCAGAGCAAACGGATTACCTGTTACTATCTGTGATATTTCAAATGGACCTAACAGAGGTACAATTTATATTAACTGGTCTGATCAAAGAAACGGAACTACAGATACAGATGTATTTCTCATCAAATCTACTGACGGCGGAAATACATGGGGACAGGTAAAAAGAGTAAATGATGATCCTGCAGGAAAACAGCAGTTCTTTACATGGCTGACATTAGATCAGAAAAATGGAAACTTATATTTCGTCTTCTATGACAGAAGAAACTATTCCAATAATCAGACCGATGTCTATATGGGAAGATCTACCGATGGTGGTGAAACCATAAGCAATTTTAAAGTAAGCGAAACTCCGTTCAATCCAAGTTCATCAGTATTCTTTGGAGATTATACAAACGTTACTGCCTATGACGGAAAGGTAAGACCGATATGGGCAAGAGCTGATGGTACTTCGATGAGTATTTACACAGCTATAGTAGATTTTATAACTAATGTCGAACAGATCAATTCAATCAAACCGGATACATTTAAACTTTATGATAATTATCCGAATCCATTTAATCCTACTACAAAGATCAAATTTGATATTTCAGATAATTCAAGATCGGATGTTACACTTACTGTTTATGATACGAATGGTAAAGAAGTAGCGAAACTTCTGAACGGAAATCTTCAGCCTGGTACTTATGAAGTAGAATGGAATGCAACCGATTTCGCATCAGGAACTTATTATGCAAAGCTTGAGGCGTTTAATTATTCCGATACTAAAGTGATGATGCTCGTTAAATAGTTTGTAGTTAATAGTTAGTAGTTAAGAGACAGAGTTACGAAATACAAGTTACAAGTTACGAGTTACGAGTTTCAAAAATTTACATATTGTTCGAAAATGAATTTTTAATTTGCCTCAAAGTCATTAAGTTTCAAGGGATTTTTTACTATTAACTATTAACTATTAACTATTAACTTATATCTTTATAAAAATTAAATATTATTAAAAAACATTTTAAAATGAAAACATCAATACTTTTTTTAGCAATAACAGCAATGGTTTTATTTTCATTGTTTCTGAATGATGATACTACCAGTAATGACGACCTTACAAATTATATTAATGATAAGGATTATATAGAAGGTGAAATTATAGTAATGTTCAAAGAGTCTGTTAATGCTCAGGACTTTTTGAATAATTATTCTGATATCGGATTGACTGTAAAAGAAGAACTGGTAAAAGACATGAACATTTATCTTTTCGGATATGAAGTAACAAGATCTCAGCCCGTGGATGCGCTGATGTCAGTCATGAGAAATGACAAGGTCGCCATCGCGCAGTTCAATCACAGATTTCAGGAAAGGTTAATGCCCCCGCCGATTATTCCCAATGACACAAGATTTGCTGAACAGTGGGATAAAAACAATACAGGTCAGACCGGCGGAACTCCTGATGCAGACATTGATGCACCGGAAGCTTGGGAAGTTTCCAAAGGCGGAAAAACTTCTCTCGGAGATACAATAGTCGTTGCAATAGTTGACGGCGGTCAGCAGACAAATCACGTTGATCTCGATACCTGGGTAAATTATTATGAGATCCCCGGTAATAATATTGATGATGATAACAACGGATACATTGATGATATTTATGGATGGAATGCAGGTACAAATACCGGTACTATTCCTGCAAATCAACATGGAACTCACTGTGCAGGAATTGCAGGAGCCATTGGTAATAATAATATTGGTGTAGCAGGTGTAAACTGGACTGTAAAAACAATGCCTGTCGTTTACGGATCTGCAACTGAAGCCAATGCTATTAAAGCTTACGGATATGTTTTCAAACAAAGAAAATTGTACAATCAGACAAACGGAACTATGGGTGCTTATGTAGTTTCTACAAATTCATCATGGGGAATAGACAACGGTCAACCTTCTAACTATCCGCTATGGTGCGCATTCTATGATACACTTGGCTCAGCAGGGATACTAAGCTGCGGCGCAGGTCCGAATAATAATGTGAACATCGACGTAGTAGGTGACATGCCGACAACTTGTCCTAGTCAGTATTTAATAGCTGTTACAAATACTACTAATACAGATGCTAAAAATTCAGGAGCAGGTTACGGTCCAATTAATATGGATATCGGTGCTCCAGGAACAAGTATACTTTCAACAGTTCCGACAAATTCTTATGGAACACTTACAGGTACTTCAATGGCAACTCCGCAGGTAGTCGGTGCTATAGGTCTTATGCATGCAGCTGCCGGTTCTGTATTTATTCAGCTTGGCAGGACCAGACCTGATTCACTTGCAAAACTTTTTAAGCAATATATTTTATCTACTGTTGATACACTTCCTTCACTTTCAGGTATTACAGTTTCCAACGGAAGACTGAATGTGAATAAGCTTGTAAATAAAGTTAAGATCACAAATGTACCGGTTTTAAATAATTTCAATCTGCAGAATCCAACTGCAGGTCAGGTAATTACAACTCTTCCAAATTCTACTTCAACTGTTACGTTCACTTGGGATACATGTGCAACAGGTGTGGAATATAAATGGATATTCGGAGCTCCATTAATCAACAACAGAGTTTTTGCAATGTCTTCAGGTACAAACTCAATTACATTTACATTAGGTCAGCTCGATAATATGCTCGCAGGTATCGGAATTAATCAGGGACAAACTTACGCAGGTCAGTGGACTGCAAATGCTTATAGACAATTACCAAATGTAGATTCTTTAACTGCTCAAAACGGACCAAGATCTGTATCACTTGCAAGAGGAGTGCCTTCGCTGTCAGCATTTAATTTAAGTTCACCTCCTTCAGGTACAACTATTCAAACAACTCCGACAGATTATTCAGTTGTTACTCCGAGATGGACGAAGTCAGGATTAGGAGTAAGATATAAATGGATGTTTGCATATCCTGATTTTTCTAATGCTGCTAACATTAAAAAAGTCATTGAATCCGGAAGCAGCGGATATGATACTTCAGCAAGTATCAGAACTTCTCAGCTTGATTCAATTGCAGCAAGTCTTGGTGCAGGTATAAGTGATTCTGTTTCAGGTCAGTGGAGAGTGTATGGATATAGTGCAGCAGATTCTTCAGCATCAGCTCAGACTTACAATCTTACATTAAGAAGATTACCAATATCAACAGTTACAATCGGTGCAGGTACTTCTGATGAATCTTATCCAATGAACAGATTCTATAATTATTTCAGATGGCAGGGAATTTATCTCAGCTCAGAAATAAACACTACAGGTCAGATCAGAAAAATTAAATTTTATCAGAATAATAATATAGGCGGCATCACAAGTGAGAACGTTAGAATATTTATGAAGACGACTACTGATGTTACTCTGCCAACAGGGACATGGGATACTACAGGTATGACATTGGTATTCTCAGGAAATATCAATAGTCTTTCAGATCCGGGCTGGATGGAAATTCAGCTTACAACACCGTTTGCGATTACAAGCACTCAGAATCTAATGATAGCAATCGGCAGGGATTTTCAGCAGTATGTAAATACTTATCCGAGATATGCATTCACTACATCTCCGACTTATCTGTCCAGACGGGGTCAAAGTGACACGCAATATCCGACCAGTCTGACTCAGAGTTTCAGCCGTGCAAATATTCAGATGGATATCTCGCTGCTCACAGGAGTAGAATCAAATACAGTTTCTATACCTGCAGTATATTCACTTTCCCAAAATTATCCAAACCCGTTCAATCCTGCAACCAAGATAAGTTTCTCAATTCCAAAGCAGGGATTTGTGAATATGAAAGTATATGACATTCTCGGTAAGGAAGTGATGACACTTGTAAATGAAATTAAGCAGGCAGGTAATTATGATGTGAACTTCAACGGTAGTAACTTTGCAAGCGGAGTGTATTTCTATAGAATTGAATCAGATAATTTTGTTGATATAAAGCGAATGATGCTTATAAAATAAATTAGGAATTCTTAGTATAAAATTTTTCCCGCAGAGAGTGATAATTTCTTTGCGGGATTTTTTTATTTATATATGACTTTGCGAACCCGAATTCATTCGGGTGAAGCAATCCAAATTTTATATAGTACTATAATTTAAAAGAATATTGATTCCAAAACAAAATGATTAGATGCCCGACAGGAGCACTCGGGCATGACGTTTTGTTCGGAGATTGCTTCGTCGCACCGCTTCCCCGCAAAATCATTTTCCAGCTCTTCTCCCCCTCCTTGCTTTTCAAAGGAGGGGGCAAAGCCATTAAGTTAAGGGATTTTTTAAATATAATTTGATTAAAATAAATTTTTAATTTAAAATTCAGGCTCCTCCCCTTTTTTTTCAAAGGGGAGGCCGGGAGAGGTTTGCTCATAGCGACGATACTTCGCCTTTAACTTAATGACATTGGAGGCGAGGGAGGTTGACGGAATGCCACTGACTAATCCAGTTTAAAAAAATCTTTCCCAACATAAAAAATTAACTTGATTGTTATTTTCAGTTTCATTCTTTTCGAAAAAAAGATATTCGTACCAATCGCTGATATCTGAATTTTATTTTATGAAAGCCAACATATGAAAAAAATAATTTTAATTCTATTCTTATATTTACTTACTTCAGTAAATTCTGAAGCGCAATGGATAAAACAACTATCTCCCCAACATGCTGTCAGAGATATAGAATTTATAAACAGATATACAGGCTGGGCATGTGGAGATAATTTTATTTATAAAACTACCAACGGTGGAATAAATTGGATAAATCAACCTAACTCTTCAACATTCCTTATACAACAGATTCATCCTGTAAATGACAGTGTAGTTTATGCAGCAGGGTGGTGGAATTTTCTAAAGACAACAAACGGAGGTGAGAATTGGGTCTCAATTTTCAGCGGCGGACCTGGGATGGGCATGCCGGCATTAGACGCAATTTTTTTTATTGATGAAAATACAGGTTGGCTTGGGGGACAAGTTTCATATCTGAAAACAACAGACGGCGGAAATTCTTTTATAGATTCCGGGAGATTTGAGGGATTACCTATGGATATATATTTTAAAAACGAAAATGAAGGTATTATTAGTGGCCGATTTTCATTCATTTATAGAACTACAAATGGAGGTAATGATTGGATTGAAAATAGAGTTATATTGAAAGGAAGCCAGTATAATTTTAATAAAGTATCATTTATAAATGATAGTGTAGGATTTGTAGGTGGAGAAATAGTTTTTAAGACAACTAATTTTGGTTTGAC
>JBATSB010000064.1:0-5203 GCA_049293015.1 Ignavibacteria bacterium | reverse complement strand
GGATAACGGCTTCTGTGATCTATCATTTGGGATTTATATTGATATGCATCTTCCTAATTTCTTACCATAAATTACAAAAGACACAAGAAACAAAACACAAGACTCTATCCTTTGTTATTTGTTCATTAGCAATAATCGGAATTTCAGGTTCGAGTGAAATAACAGGTGTATTATTTCTTATGGTTTTATCACTTATACTGATTCATAGTTTTTATTCAAAAAGAAAGATAAGCAGGGAACTGATTTTTTTTGGAATAATTTTTATCATATCGTTTTCGATTGCATTCTTATCAACAGGCAATAATCTAAGAGCTACTTCATCATTTCCGAATGATCATAACTTTTATTTTTCAGTCATAAATTCTTTCACTCTGATATTTAAAAAATTATTGCAGTGGATATTTCTTTCACCACTATTACCTGTTACAATTATTTTAATTCCTTTATTTAATAAAATTACCATAAGAATTAAGGAGTCATGTCCAGGTATATTTCAGATCAGACCTGTATATTCTTTAATATTAATACCGGTATTTTTATTTTTACAAAATTTTATAGTTACTTGGAATACCGGCACTTTGCATTATGGAAGGACATTAAATATTTCATATCTGACTTTCTTAATCTTATGGTTTTATAATGTGATAGTAATTATAAATTATTTCAAACTAAAATATAAAAAGGAAAATATCAGAATACCTGTAATCTTAAATCTTTTTTCATACATATTAATTGTTTTATTTTTATATCTTTCAAATAATATAAAGGTCGCTTACTCAGAAGTAATTTCAGGTGAAGCCAAAAGGTATAATCAAGAAATGAATGACAGGTATGAGAAAATAAGAAACAGTAATGAAGATAATATTGAAATTGACAAGATTGAAAATGTCCCGCAGGTATTTTTCTTATATGACATTACTGAAGATCCAAACAATATCTATAATATCTGGTATAAAGAATTTTTTGGAAAAGAATCTATAGCATTAAAAAAATCTGAAAAGTAATTTGAATAAATAAAATATGATCACTCAAACTTCACATCACCAAAACATCTTTGATTGTCCATCTCACAATAGACTCTAAAATATCTATTTGGAAGTCCAAATGTTGAAGTATTTAAAAGCAATAAATAATAACCCGCATTACGATGTTCGTTTACAATATAAATTGTATCAGATTGACTTCGGAGAATATACATTTTAAATAATGTTGAATCATTTGCAATACTAAATCTGAAATACATACTTACATGTGAAGGATTAGGATACGGTGGATAAACTTTATTACAAAGATTTGGAAAAGTCACAGTATCACATTGCCTCCAGCACCAGTCAGTTTCATCACCTCCGAGAATAAAACCATTTGTATCAGTCATTAGAATAGTAGTATAATCTTCTGCAGAATTGGTTACCGTTTCTTCAGAGCAAGAATAATAAAATGTAATAACAGGAATAAAAAGAATTAGGAATCTAAATATTGATTTATTTTTCATTATAAAAAATTTTTTAAAATCATTCAAACTTCACATCGCCAAAACATCTGAGATTATCCATCTCACAATAGACTCTATAATAACCTAAAGGAAGTCCTAAGGTTGTTGTGTTATAATACATTAAATAAGTGCCTGCAATATAATAGTCATTTAGAATATTTACAGTATCAGTATGACTTCTGAGTATATACATCTTGAAATGTGTTGAATCATTTGCAATACTAAATCTGAAATGCATAGTTCCATGTGAAGGATTAGGATACGGTGGATAAACTTTATTACAAAGATTTGGAAAACTAACAGTATCGCATTGCTTCCAACACCAGTCGGTTTCATCACCACCGAGAATTACACCATTCTCATCGGTTATTAAGATCGATGAATAATCTTCTGCTGAATTGGTTATTGTATCCTCAGAACATGAGTAGTAAAATGTAATAACAGGAATAATAAGAATCAGGAATCTGAAAATTGACTTAAAGGACTTCATTCAAATAATAATAGAATTATAAATCTAATGCCTCCAAAATAAGTATTATGTCTTCAATGAGCAAACTAATTAAATTGATAAGGATAAACGTAAAAGTTTAAACGATTGACATTTTAAATTCATTAGCATATTCAAGCTTTTTTAAACATTTACAGTTCGAAATATTTCAAATTTTCGGATTATAAAAGTAATATATTCTCTAAATTAAAAATGTTAAATTTTACAAATAAAAATTTTCATAAATAAAACGAAATTATCATGTACGGTGGTGGATATATTTTTGAGGAATCAAAAAACGGTGTTACAGAAACGGATGACATTAAAAAACTAGAAAACTTTGAAGCAAGAATAGCCGCAGGTGAAAAAATAGAACCTGCCGACTGGATGCCTGCTGAATACAGGAGGCAGCTTATCAGAATGATAGAACAGCACGCACATTCAGAAATAATCGGAGCACTTCCTGAAGGAACATGGATCACACGCGCTCCAGGATTCAGAAGGAAACTTGCGTTGATGGCTAAGGTTCAGGATGAAGTAGGACATGCACAGCTTCTTTATAGCGCAGCAGAAACACTTGGCAAGACAAGGGAAGATATGATAAACGATCTCATCACCGGTAAATCAAAATATTCAAATGTATTTAATTATCCCGCAGTCACGTGGGCTGATACTGCTATAATTGCATGGCTCATAGATGCAGGTGCAATTATAAATCAGGTTGCAAATTCCAAAGGTTCGTATGGACCTTACTGCAGAGCGCTTGAGAGAATTTGTGTAGAAGAATCTTTTCATCTGAAGTACGGTCATGATAACGTAGTTTTTCTTGCGACAGGAACGCCGAAGCAAAGAGAAATGGTACAGGAAGCGTTGACAAGATGGTGGCCTCCAATAATGCATTTCTTCGGACCTTCAGATAAAATTTCTGTTCATACTGAAACTCTGATGAGATGGAAAGTAAAGATGGCTTCGAATGATGATATGCGTCAGAAATTTCTTGATATGTATGTACCAAAGATCTGGGAACTTGGTCTTGTAATTCCTGATCCTTTATTAAATAAAAATGAAGAGACAGGACTATGGAATTATACAGAGCCTGACTGGCAGGAATTTAAAAGAGTAATAAACGGCGACGGTCCTTGTAATCAGGAAAGACTTGCTGTCAGAAGAAGAGCTGAAGAAAAAGGTGAATGGGTGAGAAGAGCATTGCTGAGGACGGAAGAAAAATATACTGTTCCGCTGTCCTAGATTTAAATAATTATAAATATTTTCCGGAATTATTTCCCAAAAGATTTTTAAATAAAAATGTAATGTCTGAAAATTCAACTAATAAAATTAAATCTATAGTTTCAATAGATCCGAGAATTACACGCGAACTTCTTCCTGTAGAACCGGATCTTGAACCAATAAAGGAAATACATCACTGGCAGACTTTTGAAGTTTTCCATCAGACAAAAAAAGGTGATCATCATATTCATGTCGGTTCACTTCACGCACCTAATCCCGAAATGGCAGTCATCCTTGCCAAGGAACAATTCGCACGAAGATATAAATGTGTAAATCTATGGGTGGTAAGTACAGGTGATGTAATCTCAACCGGCTCTGATAATGAAGATATATTTGATACAACTCCTGAAAAAATTTACAGGGAAGCCGGCGGATATAAAGTAATGGAAAGAATTAATAAATTTAAAAAAGAAAGGAAAGAGTCTAATAATTGAAAGACTTTGACGAAATTCAAACTGCTGCAATAAAAAATCTTTTATATAGAATTGCTGACGATCAATTGATACTTGGACACAGAAATTCCGAATGGACAGGTCTCGGTCCGATACTCGAAGAAGACATTGCTTTTTCATCTATGGCTCAGGACAAGCTGGGACAGTCACAGGCTTTGTACCAACTGCTAAATCAAATGGGAGAAAAAGATCCCGATACACTTGCATTTACAAGAAATGTCGATGAATATAAATGCTGCCATCTGGTCGAATATCCAATTGGTGAATATGATTTTAGTCTGATGAGACATTTTCTTTTTGATATGTCAGAAGCGATAAGATTTAATATGCTTGCATCATCTTCATTTGAGCCGTTGGCAAAAATTTCACGAAAGTTCAAAGGTGAAATAAAATATCATACAATGCATGCAGTCACCTGGATTAATCAGCTTGGTAAGGGAGCAGGGGACAGTCCTTATAGAATTCAAAAAGCTCTTGATGAATGTTTTCCGTTAGCACTTGGAATATTCGAACCATCTGACTTTGAAGATATACTTATTGAAAATAAAATTTTCTTTGGTGAAAAAGAATTGCAGGAGAAATGGTATGATACTGTTGTGCCTGTTTTGAAAAATGCTAATTTAAAAATTCCTGAGGTAAAAGATCCAAAAGCATCTTACGGCGGGAGGAAAGGAATACATACAGAATATCTGAAACCTCTGATCGATGAAATGACGGAAGTTTATAGGATTGATAAAGATGCGGAATGGTGACAATTTATTTCAAATTTCAAATTGCAAATTTCAAATACTTAAAATTATTTGTTGGATTTAATAGTGAATACTAAAGAGAAAAAAATATGGGATAGGCTGCAGGATGTAAAAGATCCGGAGATACCAAAGCTGTCTGTAGTTGAGCTTGGGGTTATTACCGGTGTGAAAGTGGATGAGAATAATAATGCTTTTGTCACTATGACTCCAACCTTTGCAGGATGTCCTGCAATCGAGTATATGAAAAATGATGTAAAGGAAAAACTTTCAGAGCTGGATCTGAATGAAGTGAATGTAGAGGTGAATTATGATGTGCAGTGGAATTCAAATATGATATCTGAAAAGGGTAGGGAAATGCTGAAGGAGTCAGGATTTGCTTTACCCGGAAAACATAATGGTCTTGTGCAGATCGAACTTTTACAAAATGTCGAATGTCCGTTTTGTGAAAGTAAAGATACAACTCTAAAATCTACTTTTGGTCCTACCCAGTGCAGGGCTATTCATTACTGCAATAAATGTCTTCAGTCTTTTGAACAGTTTAAACCTGTCTGATAATCTTTATACAATTAATTAAAGATATCCGGAAAAATCAATTTGGAAACAATAAATATCACTGCTGTCCAAAACATTTTTAAAAAGGCAATAAAGTTTTAAAATACTTCTGTTTTGGACAGATTATTTTTATTTTTTAAAACTACCTCTTGCTAATTTTATTTTGCAAATAGCATTTCTTGTT
>JBATSB010000063.1:0-103802 GCA_049293015.1 Ignavibacteria bacterium | reverse complement strand
AACAAGAAATGCTATTTGCAAAATAAAATTAGCAAGAGGTAGTTTTAAAAAATAAAAATAATCTGTCCAAAACAGAAGTATTTTAAAACTTTATTGCCTTTTTAAAAATGTTTTGGACAGCAGTGATCCCGAACCAACTGTTCGAAAATAAATCTGATGGAATTATTTTTATATGTAAATTACTAATTAATTTAAGATCTTTATGAAATAAAAATTAATTCTGACTAATGGCTTAATTATTTTAAAGCAGATTTCTGTGAGGATTTGAGAATTTTAGGCGTGCCTGAAATTAAATTAAAATTTATAATTAAACAATTTGATATCATATGGATATCTTTCCTCTATAAGTTTTTTTGTACGGCTGTCGTAATAATCTCTGTAATGTGTATGATCCTGTTTATGGACATGCGGAGGTTCAATTATGGGAGAACCTATTTTATTACAAACATAAATAAAATCATTATTAAAATTTTCAAACCTACCCGTAAAATCAAGTACAGACTTATTATCTTTATCATAAAAAAAAGTATACTGTGAACGGAAATGAGCATCTGCATCAGGATTTGGGATCTGAATTATAGAATTAATAAAATCATTGAAAGACATTTCTGTCCAGAACATATCTCCGTATCTCCACAGATTATTTTCAACACCTTTCTTCCAGTTCTTTCCGTCATCATAATCAGGTGTTTTAATTTTACTGAGCCAGCAGGAAAGAAGTCTGTCCCATGGATTTCTGACAAAGCCGAATTTAAAATAATCCGGATATTCCTTCAGCATATCATAACCAACTTTCATCGGAAAATTAAGATCATGAATATACTCCCATCTATTTATATCAAATTCAATTTTTAACAGACCGGTCATCCAGACTTTAAATGAAGTACATGCGACTTTCGGTATTTCTGTATATACAGTTTTATAGTTTTCAATAATAAAAAACCGTGTCCTTTCAACAAATGAGAATCGATTTTTATCAGACATATTTTATTGTTTTAATTACAACCACTTATAAAATTTTTACAATTTAAAAATTGCTTTCCTGATTTAGTAGATACTGAAGTATTTATAAATTAAATTTTTATGAAATATAGTTTGCTGTTAATTTCTCTGATATTTAAACTACATATTAATCTATTATAAATTATTATTTGACTAAAAGCATTTTCATAGTAGTCGAAATACCATTTGCGCTTAGTTTATAAAAATAGACACCTCTTGAAAAATTACTTCCGTCAAATTCGACTGAATATCTGCCTGAGTTTTGTTTTTCATTTACGAGTGTAGCCACTTCATTCCCCAAAACATTAAACACTTTCAGAGTAACCAAATCGCCGCTGGTCACATGCAGCTCGTAATTTATTTTTGTCCTTGGATTAAATGGATTTGGATAATTTTGATTCAATTTATAGCTGCCTGCATTAAGAGAATTATTATCATCAATGCCGTCAATAACTCCGGCATAATAAATGGAAGAAAATGAATTCAGGGAATCGCCTGTCGTAGTTCCTGAGATCAGAAAAGAATTTGTAAAAGAATGTTTTGAAACTTCCACAGGAATATTATCTCCCGGGATCTGAGGCAGTTGGAATTTTCTTGTCCAATGTGACCAGCCCGATGTATTGTAAAGAACTGAACCATAAGCATAGTAGCCGTTCATTTCCTCTGACTTTCCAGTTACAAAAACACAGTTAAAATTATCAGTGATCATTGCAACTGCGCTGTCATTGCCTGATGCAGCACCATTGTAAAAATTTACCCAGGCAGTGTCTCCGCTCTGAAGATACTTAACAGTGCAGTAATCATTTTTTCTTAAACTGTCTACATAGCTACTGCCAGTGACATAGACATTGTCCGTCTGATCAAATACAATATCAGATAAATTATCATCACCGTCACCCGGTCCGTTATAGATCTGTGACCATTGAAGATTACCATCAGTATTATATAATAATGTCAGATAATTAAAATGATTTCCCATATCGATCACTCCGCCAAGAGCTATTTTATTGTTTTTAAAATCCATAGCTTTTGCAAAATTATTACGTGGTACTCCTGTTCCAAAATTCTGTTTCCACAAAAGATTACCTGATGAATCATATTTTAATAAAACTGTCTGGCTGTAGTCTGATGAGTCTGTGGAAGTTCCAGCAATGTATGCAAAATTTGAGTTATCAGTTGAAATAATTTTTACAGGAATGTCATGTGATATTGTAAAAAGTGAATCATTATAATAACTGCTCCAAATGAAATTTCCGGCGGTATCAATTTTCTGCGTAAGAATATCATACCCCTGTTTTGGAATGGTGTATGAATAGGAAGTCAAATAAAGAAAATTTTTATTATTAGAATTAAATTTAAAATCTATTGATACGGGAATGTCATTTTCATTAAGAGAATCAAAACTTTTTGCCCAACGAAATCCTCCGGCTTGTGAATATTTTAAAATCAGAATATTGTTTTTACCAGTGGAGTCGGTACTTTTACATAATATATATACATCCATATTGATAACGTCTGCAACAATATCAACGGGTTCCTCGTCATTCTCAGTCGAATAAATCCACAAATTTTGCTGTTGTCCGCTCCATATACCGTAAATTAAAGTGTAAACATCCCAACCGGTAGATGTGTTTTTCACTTTACCAGTAACAGCAGCATAATTATTCATAGATACATTTCCTTTACACAAAACAGAATCACTTACAGCAAAATAATTTGCCCAGACTTTGAACTGAGAATATGATGTGTCAGGAATGATTTGAATAAATAGAAAAGATAACAATACAAATTTGAATTGTAATTTGCCCTTCATAATAAAAAATTTAAAGTTAGAAAAAAATTTTAAAATCTATTTCAGGTATATAAACTTTTTTGTTTCAACCATAAAACCGTTTGCTATTAAGGAATAAAAATAAACTCCGCTCTGAAGTCCATTTACTTCAGGGTTGTATTTCAGATCATGGTTTCCTGTACTGAAGAATTGTTTGTTTACTATACGTCCTTTTTCTTTTCCCAAAACATCAAAAACTATAACAGAAAGTGTAGCATCTCTTTTTAAATGAATACTTATTGTAGTGGAAGGATTAAAAGGGTTTGGATAATTCTGGTCGATCGAAAAATCTCCGGGAATTGCATTACTGATTCTTACAGCAGCTAGAACTGCAGAATATGCATTGACAATACCCCATCCAGTCAGATTATCCGGCTGACCAGTTCGGTCTGAAGTGTTCAGAAGAATTTCCTTTACTTTTTGAGGTGTAAGCAGCGGATTTGCAGAAAGCATTAAAGCGCAGACACCTGCAACCATAGGACAGGAGAATGAAGTACCCGTTCCAATATTCAGATATCCTACATTTCCTGATCCGGGGAAAGCTGTATAAGTGCTTAAGCCTAGAGCCATTACTTCAGGTTTAATTCTGCCGTCAGCAGTTGGTCCTACAGATGAAAACCCTATCCTTTGTCTGCCGAGAGTAACTGCACCAACAGTAATGACATTCTTTCCGTCTGCCGGAGCGCCGAGAGTATTATGATCCGGATTAAAACCTGCATTACCCGCTGAGGAAACTACTATGATCCCTTTACTTACAGCAATATCTGCTGCAAGTGTGATCCGTGCAGTAATTCCATCCATATCTTCCCATGTATATGAGGGATAAGGATTGCTAAAAGCAAGATATGTGAGTGAACTTGTAATAATATCTGCACCCAGACTGTCAGCCCATTCTGCTGCTGCAATCCAGTTATCTTCTTCAAGCGGAGTTTCACTTTCAGTATTTTCGGTTTTAGCAAGGATGATCTCAGCGTCAAAAGCAGGTGAGATAAGCCAGCCCGGATCGAATCCGCAAATCAAAGACAATGTTTGTGTTCCATGGGCACCGTTTCCCATTCTTCCTGTATCGTTTGCAACAATTGAATCCCCGTTCACAAAATCATAACTGCGTAATCCTTTTTCCCTGATTCTGTCAAAACAGGTGTGCTGTAAATTATCAAATCCCGCATCAAATGAAGCTATTAGTACATTTTCACCTGTATATCCAAGTTCGTGAACAGGCGGAACATGAATTAAATTTGACTGATTTAAGGAAGGTCCGTAGTTTATAACAGATACACTT
Source organism: Ignavibacteria bacterium (assembly GCA_049293015.1). GTDB lineage: Bacteria > Bacteroidota > Ignavibacteria > Tepidaquicellales > Tepidaquicellaceae > UBA2330. The sequence goes on along the minus strand of JBATSB010000063.1, from coordinate 99,687 downwards.
ATCGGATTATTGTCAGACTGCTCAAGAGACTGCTCAAGAGTCTGACCATTTCCTGATATATCATTAGTCTGATGATATCCGGTATTTTTATAAACACTCACAAGGTCAATTTCTTTTACGAAAGTCTTTCCGGAGATCATACCAATTTGAGTTTTAGTTGCAAAGCAGGAAACTGCATTGAACCATTTTGAGATCTGCTTTATTTCTATGCCGGACTCCTTAAGTTCTCTTATATAGTCTTTATTAACAGGCAGGTCAAGGTCATCTGTAATTTCGGAATTTATAATTCTGTTCATTCTTCTTTGAATAGACCTCTTTGTTAAGTATGTAGTAATATCTTTTTGTGAGTAAGTATTTGAGACTTTATCTTTAAAGAAGATCCAGACAAGTTGTTTTGATTCAGTAGGAGAGTATTTTAACTTATTATCAAGCCTGCTGCTAAGCTTATTTTCAAGCCCTGTTCCGAAAAAGATAAAAAACATTATTACGAAACAAATTGTGGCTGATATATAATATTTAGGGTTGTTGATTTTCATTACTTAAAACTTATATCATAAATTTATATTGAATTTCCTGATACTGAGAAAATGATCTTTATGATTTTTATTAATCTAAACCGATTGATTAAAAAAATCAATACCTATTTTTAATTTAAATAATTTCAGATATGAGTGTTAAAATTTTTTATAACTTTTATGTATATCCTTCGTTGAAATCACAATAATTTTTTTAATTTATATATTATATAACTACTTATGAATCTACTTATTTTGGGAGGAACAATCTTCCTCGGAAAGCACATCGTTAATGCAGCTTTAAAAAATGGTCATACTGTAACTTTATTCAACCGCGGGCAGCACAATCCTGACTGGTTTCCGGAACTTGAAAAAATCAAAGGTGATAGAGACGGTGACTTAAGCGGCTTAAAGAACAGAAAATTTGACGGTGTAATCGATACCTGCGGATACATTCCGCGTATTGTCAGAAAATCTGCTGAATTTCTTAAAGACAATGTCGGACATTATACATTCATTTCAAGCATCTCAGTGTATAACAAAGTTGACGCAGCAGGAATTAATGAAAACTCTGAGACAGGCGTAATTACTGACGATAATGTAGAAGAAATGACTATGGAAAATTACGGTCCGCTGAAAGTGCTTTGTGAAAATGAGGTAATGGATGTCTTTGGAAAAAATTCTTCAATCGTCAGATCGGGGCTTATAGTCGGAGACGGGGATTTTTCAGACAGGTTTACTTACTGGATACACCGTATCAGCAAAGGCGGAAAGGTAATTGTGCCTGTTAGTAAAATTAATAATGTACAATTCATTGATGTAAAAGATCTGGCTGAATGGACATTGAAATTGACCGAGGAAAAAATATCGGGAGTATTTAATTCAACTGGACCGCTTGAGACTTTATCTATGAATACTTTTGTAAATAAATGCAAAGATTTTTCGGGAAACGATGCAGAGTTTATTTATATGAATGAAAAATTTTTACTAGATGAAGGAGTCATACCTTACAAAGACCTTACACTTTGGCTGCCGGAAGATTCTTTTGGCATGAACAATGTTGACATTTCAAAAGCAAAAAATACCGGTATGAAAATCAGACCATTGGAAGAAACATTGAAAGACACTGTAGATTATGATCTTACGCGTGATAAGGATTTTAAACTGCGAACGGGACTTTCTGATGAGAAGGAAAAAGAGTTGATAGAGAAATGGGAGAGGAGATAAATGTATTCGTATAAATATATCTCTTTATTTTAGTCAAACAGAATAATTTTAATCTATTTTGGGTTTAATTCCCCGCCACTCGTGGCGTAATGTTTTATAATTTAGATCAATTTGATACCCCGCTGCTTGCGACGGGGAGATTCATTATTGATCTTTTTCTGATAACAGAAGACCAGATTTAATGTAGAACTAAATTCACTTTTCAAACTTTAATACGGGGTTTTAATAGACTTCCTCATGTGTTCCTATTGCTAACAATAAAATGCATTCTTCTCCTTCAAAAGTTACAAATCTAAAAATGATTCTAAATTCGTAAGTAAGTCTTAAAGCGAATATATCTTTTAAATGTCCTTTCAATTTGTGAGTGAACAAAGATTCATCAAAAGGATTATCGGAAAGTTTAAACAAACATTCTTCCAATTTATTTCTAAGAAAACTATCATTCTTAACTAATTTCTCAGCTTGTTTTGAAAATTTAGTTGTCCGAATTAGTTTCATCAATCCCTTTCATTATATCTTCAACACTCTCCTTTTTTAATATTCCGCTTTGAAATTCCTGTTCAGCTTCTTTGACATCCCTTACCAATTGTTCTCTCTTTCTTTCAATTACTCTTTTTTTTTCAATTTCCAAAATTGTTTCCTGTTCCTCCAATGAAAAAGAGTCAAACTCTTCTAAAATATTATTTAGTTTATTATTCATAAAATTAATTTTTATTTAAAGCTTGACAAAATTAGTTATAAAAATTACAAAAAAATATCTTAAAGGTATTATCTATTGGCATTTTTCGATATTGCTTCAATTTTATTTTTTTTAATAACTATTACAAGTTCCCAGTCAGCCATTGTCGTGACTGATTTTTTAATTTAAAGTTTAATTCTTCTAATACTAATTTATAATTGCAAATAACAATCATGGTAATTATTTTATGATCTTTTATAAAACAAATTTAAATTGTTTTTCAAACCTCCATATTTTTCTCCGAATACAAAAAACACACTTTCACTCATCTGTTTATAAAAAACACATTTCCGATAAATTGACCTAAGTCAAATGCTGAAGTATTTGTTATATTTATTTTTGTATAAGGAAAAGTTTAAATATTGTCCTTTAGAATTTTTTTAAATTTAAATAAAAATACATTATGAAAAAGATCATTTACTTCCTTTCTTTGATCCTGTTCTTTTCAATAGGATGCAGTAAAGAAAAGTCCGATACAACTTCAAATACTTCTTCAAAAAACGAAACCAAAAAAACAACAGAGACTCCCAAGAATGTCGATAACGAATCAGAAAATGATGTCGTAAAGGTTGCACTCGGATCAAAAGATCATACAACATTGGTAGCAGCTTTGCAGGCTGCAGACCTTGTAGTTTCTTTACAAAGTTCCGGACCTTTTACAGTATTTGCACCTGTGAATGCAGCGTTTGATAAACTGCCTCCGGGGACAGTCGATGAACTTCTGAAACCTGAGAACAAATCCAAACTTGCAACTATTTTACAGCATCATGTATATGTAGGTGTTTACAGAAACGAAATGTTCCAGGACGGAATGAAAATGGGAATGGTTGACGGCAAGAACGCCACCATCACAAAAAAGGATGGCAACATCTATATTGACAAAGCAAAGATCTTAGCAACCGTCCCTGCAACTAATGGGATTGTGTATGTGGTGGATGAAGTAGTGCTGCCGGAGTAGTGAGACAAAAGCAGAAAGTTTAAAAAGTGAATCCTGAGGATTCAAATGTTTATAGAAAATTTATACAACAGCAATCGACCCCTTAGGGGTCGGATCAATTTATATTTTTTTGTTATAAACATTTGACCCTTCAGGGTCATAGCAATAAATTTTTATTTGCAATAGCACCCGACCCCGAAGGAATCCGATCAATAAATATTTAAGTGATAAAACAATCAAACCCCGGAACGCTTACCCCACCTATCAGGTTACCTGTGAACATCCTCCCCTCCCGGAGATTAAAATTTTAAAAACATTTTATTATAAAATTTTTATACCTATTTTTACAAACTCAATTAAACAAAAAAAATATATGTACAGTAAATTAACAAAATTTACAGGTGCTTTTTTGTTGTCTGTTTTGATGTGCTCAATATCATTTGCAGGTAATAAAACACCTTATGATCTTTTCTCCATCGGTGACAATACTGTTAATAATGAAGTCACAAGTATCGTTGATAATGCAGTCTTTATGAATATCAACAAAGATGAACTTAAAAGGATCTGTGAGAACAGAGACCTTGAGATCAATCTATCCATGCCTTATGGCAATAATCAATTTACCAACCTTACACTTCAGAGATTTGATATTCTCAAAACAGATGCAAAAATAGTTGCAAGGACTGAACGTGGTAATGAAGAGGTTCAGCTTGAAGATATTGCTGTATCCTATACCGGTAAGCTGAACGGTTACGACAATTCTCTGATCTCAATTACATTCACAAAAGAAAAAGTCACAGGACTTTTAGTTTCAGGTAATGATAATTATATACTCGGAAATATTAATGATAATGCAGGTAATGAAACTGATACTTACATTCTTTATAAAGAAAGTGATCTGAAAGTAAAAAACGATTTTAACTGTTTTACAGAAGATAATCTTTCATCAAAGCAAATAGATGAAATGCGAAGTACTATTATCAATCAGTTGAATGATGCTTCACCTACTGATCTTTACATTGCTGAGGTCGCTCTTGAGCTTGACTTCGCTACTTATAATATATATGGTGGATCTGTTCAGAATACTACTAATTATGCTTTGGCACTTATGGCTGCTTCATCAGCTATTTATATGAAAGAAGTTAATGTCAAATTCATTATTCCTTATGTCAGAGTCTGGACTACTCCTGATCCATATGTTGGTACTACTTCAAATACTTTATTAAACCAGTTCAGAGCTGAATGGAATGCTAATCAGCAGTCAGTTCAAAGAACTATCGCACATTTCATAACAAGAAGAGGCGGTGGTCTGGGAGGAATAGCATGGGTTGGTGTTTTATGTTCATCAGTAAACGGCGGAAACGGTTACGGATTGAGCGGAACTGATGGTCCAATTCTTCCACTTCCAACTTATTCATGGGACGTAATGGTAGTGTCACATGAGATCGGACATAATTTTGGTTCACCTCATACTCACAATTGCGGTTGGGTCGGTGGAAATATTGACAGTTGTTATGCGGTAGAGGGCGGATGTTATACCGGTCCACCTATAGCAGCAGTCGGAACTATCATGAGCTATTGTCATCTTAACGGTTCAATTAGTTTGACAAAAGGATTCGGTCCTCAGCCAAAAGCTCTGATAAGAGGAAATGCTGAGAACGCTTTCTGTATGTATGTTTCACCAAATGACCTTCAGGTCGGATATCCAAACGGCGGAGAATCTTTCAGAACAGGCAATTCAACACAGGTTTACTGGGGCACTTCTCTTACAGGTAATTTAAATATAGAATTCTCATCAGACAATGGTGCGACCTGGCAGACAATTCAAAATAATGTCTCTGCTACTTCAAGAATTTATGACTGGACGTTGCCATACATTGGTACGACCTCACAGGGAAAGATCAGAATTTTAAATTCAGCAAATCCTAATCAGGGAGATACCTGTGATAATTCTTTTAATATAATATTGTCTTATATTCCATTTCAGGTTGTATCACCTGCTACTTTCACAAGGATCGAGACGACACCAACCGGTACTTCTCAGCACAGATTTGATTGGACAAGTACGGGAACTCATCCTTCTTTCAGATATGGAGTAAAATTCAGAAAACTTGGCACTACAGTTGATTATTTTTATTTGAGTGATAACGGCGGTGCGGATACAGCGGCAAATTTCAGAAACAGTTTCCTCGACAGTCTTGCAACACAGCTTGGAACTACAGGTGACTCTGTAAGGTGTTCATGGAGAAGCTGGGCATACAACGGTTTTGATTCTGCACAATCTACAAACAGCGGTATCATTACTATTGCAAGAACAGGCGTGGGTATAAACGTGATCTCATCTGTCGTTCCGGATAAGTTTGAGTTATATAACAACTATCCTAATCCATTCAATCCGTCAACGAACATAAAATTTAATATTGCAAAATCAGGCATTACTAAATTGAATATTTATGATGCAGGCGGAAGACAGGTCAGTTCACTTGTAAATGAGAATCTGAGTCCCGGAAGTTATGAGTTCACTTTCAACGCAGCAAATCTGCCGAGCGGAGTGTATTTTTATTCATTAAAGACATCTGATTTTACAGCTACTAAGAAAATGTTATTAATAAAATAGTATCACTTGATACTGTTTTAATTTTTTAAAATTATATTCAGATCAATAAAACCCTGTGAGAATTTTTCTTGCAGGGTTTTTTTGTTTTGGAAAGATACAAAAGTTTCATTTGCAAATTTATTATATGGATCAAATGAAACTCTCCACTGCAAACTACTGGTTATTTTTTAGATCAATAATTTATTATACCCATCGTAACAATTATAAGCATTTAAATACAAAGTAAAATTTTAATTTGCAACCTAATGGTTGCGGCTACTTTATTTTAACTTAACTTCGCAACCTGAAGGTTGCGGCTACTGTTATTTTATCGTATTGCTAATTCCTGAACATTTTATTTCGAGATCACCTGCATCGAATTCTGATCTATGTAATTTACAGTCGGTGTTGTTGCTGCAATTGACATCCTTCTTACCGGTGCACCCGGATTGAAGTCAGCAGTATTTAGATCGATTGCTCTTAGAGTCATGTCATCATAAGTGCGGAAATAATATTTTTTTTCTGTAAGACCCCTGAATACCGCCCACTGCGTAATGTCACTGTCACCGGTCTTTGGATCACGTGCAAGTCCGTTTGGAAGATCGACACGGTTCATTAATTTCTGCCCGAGTACAAGAGCTTCGGTAGCGTCCTTTGGTGTGACTGAAGCTGTGAGAGCAAATACCGTCTGCACAAATCTCGAAGGCGGAGTCGGATCTCCGGGCATTCCGAATAATCCCGATCCTTGTCCGTTCGCAGGATAAGTGACTCCTCCAACTGTAACAGGATTTGAATTATCCGGTGACAGACTAACGTAATTTCTTAAATTTATCATGTGCCATTCGTATGAAGGTGAATTTGTCATCACTCCTGCAGTATTTTCATAGACAGTAAGTTTCCCGTCTATCCATTCGAGCACAATGCTTTTACCTGTTGCATCATGTATCACATAATGCAGCGGGACAAAATCATTTCCAAAAATTGAAATAAGTTCTCCCCATACTGTGATCTCAGAAAGTGAAGCTCTCACTTCTTCAACAGTCGAATACTGCGACAGCACCCACGCACCAAGCTCAAGATTTGACAAAGCTTTTTCATTCATCCCCTGCACGACAGTTTCGTATTTAGCAAATCCCGGCAGATACAATGCGCCAAATCCAAGTCCGGCTTCATTCATTCCGTCCACTACACAGTCAATTCCAAGTCCGTCAAGATAAACAAATCCATACTTTCCTGTCCAGCTTTTTCCTGAAGGTCCGTCAGGTGCAGGAGATTGAAATGCTGATCCGCGGGGACGGGTTACAAGACGTGAATTCATAGCCGCTCCAAACTCCATGGAACGTGAAGCCAGTACAGATCCGTCTTTTGCAATTACTCTAACATCAGTGCAGGCATTGGATGCAATGTTTGTTAATGAAATAGAAATAAAAAGTATTGCTGTAAAAAATAAAGCAGTGATTGAATTTTTCATTTTTTGTTTTTTATTTGTAAAAAATAATTGCTTCCCATTGTTTCCCGGAAGGTTTAAATATTTGTTTAATTTTGAAATAATTTTATCTTAAAATTTTTTAAAAACTGAAATTGCATTAAGCTGTTTTAATTTTAATAAAATACATAGTAAAGTTAAATTTATAAATTAATTTTTAACTCTCTTTATAATGTCTTTTCATACTATACTATTCTTTCTGAAATGTATTGGATTCTGCCGGAGCAAATATATAATGACAGAATATATAGATATTCATTTTTACTAAAGTTTTTAGTATTTTGGAAAATGAATAATCCCCCATCAGGCATTGTAACTTTTCTCTTTACCGATATAGAAGGCAGCACCATGCTTTCGCAGGAATATCCGGAGACAATCCATTCTGCTATAGAGAAACATCATTTGATCATGCATGATGCTATTGAATCAAATAATGGATTTGTGTTTAAAACTATTGGTGATGCATTTTATTGTGCTTTTGAAAGTGCGGAAGATGCAGTAAATGCAGCTGTCATTGCTCAGAAAAATCTTGCAAATGAAAAATGGAATGATGTTGTAATTAAAACAAGAATCGGAATTCACAGCGGAGCAGCGGAGTGGAACGGCGAAAATTACATGGGTTATATTACACTTGCCCGCGCAGCGAGGGTAATGTCAGCTTCATTCGGAGAGCAGATAATTATTTCAAATGATACTTTTGAATTGTCTAAAGATAATATTTCTTCAGGAATTTCATTCAGAGATTTAGGTGAAAGAAGATTGAAAGATTTAATCCAGCCGCTTCGATTGTATCAGATTGTTGTTGAAGGTATTCGTAAAGAATTTCCACCATTGAAAACACTTGATGCTCGCCCGAATAATTTACCGGTTCAATTGTCGAGTTTTATAGGACGTGAGGAAGAGATGAGACAGATTAAAAACATTTTAAAAGAAAAAAGACTTTTAACTCTAACCGGACCGGGCGGAACTGGCAAGACTCGTATGTCACTTCAGATCGCAGCCGATATTATTGATGACTTTGGAAACGGAGTTTGGTTTATTGAGCTGGCTTCATTGATCGAACCGGAACTTCTTCCTAATGCTATCATGCATGTCCTTGGAATTAAAGAACAGCCAAAACAAAAAATCGAAGATACATTAACTGAATATCTTCAGGATAAGGAATTATTAATTATACTTGATAACTGTGAACATATTATTATAGCTTGTGCAATTATCTCAGAGAAGATTTTACAAAACTCTCCAAAATCAAAAATAATAGCTACAAGCCGTGAAGCTCTTCAATGTTCCGGCGAGCAGATACATAAAACTTTGTCACTTGAGACTCCGGATCCGAAAGATAAAGAATCTCCGGAGCAGCTTACTCAATATGAAGCTGTTAGATTATTTATTGAAAGAGCATTAAGTGTAAATAAGAATTTCAGAGTTAATAATGAAAATGCGTCGGCACTTGCGGAGATTTGTCATAAGCTGGACGGTATCCCACTAGCAATTGAACTTGCAGCGGTGAGAATAAAAATGTTATCAGTTGAAAAAATTCATGAAAGACTGGATGACAGATTTAAATTACTTACCGGTGGACAGCGTACTGCATTACCGAGACAGCAGACATTGAAAGCTTTAATAGACTGGAGTTATGATTTGCTTTCCGATGAAGAAAGAATACTATGGAGCAGATTATCTGTATTTTCCGGAGGATGGAATTTAGATGCAGCAGAGGAAATTTGTTCGGATATAACTATAATTAATAAAGAAGATATTTTAGATCTGCTGAGTAATTTAACAGATAAGTCAATAGTAATTTTTAATCAGGAAAACCATCGGTATGGCATGCTTGAATCTATTAAACATTACGGACATGAAAAACTATTAAAGTCAGATGAATATAAAAATATTCTGAACAGGTTTCTAAAATTTTATATGGAACTATCAGAGGCGGTGAGTAAAAATTTCAGAGGAAGTGAAACTGCATTTTGGATAAATATTATAAATTGTGAATACAAGAATATAGAAAAGGGATTGATCTGGTCATTGGATAATAATGAAAATGAAACCGGAGCGAGATTAGTTGGGGCAATTGCACAGTATTGGTTTATACTCGGTAATTTATCCGAAGCAATGCGATGGCTTGAAATTGTATTAAAGAAACAGCCTGAAATTATGAATTTCTATTTTTGTAGAGTAAATTATTTTATAGGAAAATTTGCAAGATTAAATGGTGATTTTGAAAAAGCAAAAAATTTTTTGAAAAGGAGTTTGCTGTATTGGCGTGAGGTTGGAAATGAACAGGGAATTACAGATACTCTTAACTCCTTGGGAGTTAATGAATTTGATCAGGGGAGATTTGAGCAAGCGGCTGAATATTATGAGGAGAATCTGAATATTTACAGAGAGAGTGAAAATATAAAAGGTATAGCTGTAACTTTAAACAACATAGGTAATGTGGTTTCAAATCTTGGAGATTTCACCAAAGCAAATAAACTATATGAAGAATGTCTTGCAATTCGCCGTGAGTTAAAAGATGAACTTGGTATTGGCATTACTCTAAACAATCTGGGCGTTCTGGCATTTGAACAAGGAGAATATGTTAAGGCAAACGAATTACTTAAAGAGAGCATGCAGATCAGGCTTGAGATTGGTGATAGAAATGGTGTTACTATTTCACTACTGAACCTTGGACATACTGCTTATAATCAGGGAATATATTTGGAAGCTTCGAATTTCTATAAAGAGAGTCTAAAAATTTGCAAAGATATGGGAGATAAAGCCCTTATTGCAGATTCTCTGAACAATTTAGGAAAAGTAGCACTGGAACATGAAGGCACAGAACAGGCATTAAAATTTATTGAGGAAAGTTTAGTAATTAACCGTGAAATAGGTTCCCAATCACAAACAGCAATTTGTCTTTATTTTTTAGGAAGAATAGCATTTCTAAAAAAGGAGTATGAAAAAGCCGGCGAGTATTATTATGAAAGTCTTAATATTTATAATGAAACCGGAAATAAAAAAGACATAGTTCTCAATTTATTAAGACTGGCAGAATTTCAGTGTCATGCAGGACAAAATAATCAAACGGTAAAACTGCTTGGTTTTATAAATGAAAAATATTTTGAATCGAATAAAATTAAATTTCCACAGACAGATCAGTTCGTTTTTGATAAACTAACATTAGAATTGAAAACGAAATTAAGTGAAAATGAATTTTTGAAATATTTTGAAGACGGGAAAATAATGACACTTGAACAAGCTATAGAGATTTCAATTAATAATTAGCAATATCCTTTCTGCCTCTTACCCAATTCAATATTTATTCAATATCAAAAATCTCACAAAAGTAAATTTATGATTCCTTCGGTAATTTAAAACATGTTTATCAAAATCAGAAGAATTCTTTTTTACCCGCTCAGAATTTTTATCCGGATTTTGAAATAACATTTATGAATTCAAAGAAATAGTGTTCAACATTACAGTTAATTAAAAATATAATTTAGCTATTTTGGAATAATTTCTTTCAAAACTTAATAAATGAGAAGCAAACTAAAATCTTCATCAAAATCCGGTATTTCTCCTGAAAAAGAAAAAGCATTATATAAAGTATATAAAAAATGGAAATCAATAGTTCACACTTCTTTTTATGACAAGAAGGAAGACCTTATTGCAAAAGATATCATGGGTTATGGTACCTCAGCAGATGAGACTTTTTTTTCTATTAAAGATCTTGAAAAGATACTTAAAAGAGACAGAGAACAATCCGAGGGAATACAACGAAAAGTAAGTTCAAACACGGTATATAGAAAAATCACTGCTGACGGGAACGGAGCTGTATTTGCAGAAGAATTTAATTTAGGAATGGAAATAGAAGAAAAAGAGCATAATCTTTTTCTAAGAGCGACCAGTGTTTTTGAATTTATTGAAGGGAAATGGAAAGCCGTTCATTTTCATGCTTCAGCTGTGGATGAAAATACCAAAGATGATTCCTGGAATATAAATATTTGGAAACGCAAAACAGAAGAACTCGAAAAGAATGTAGCTGAAAAGACTGCTGATCTTATACTCAAAAACCTAGATCTTGAAATTGAAGCTTCACTTGAGCGTGTAAGGACTATTGCGATGGGAATGCGAAAGCGTGGTGACCTTCTTGACGTAAGTGAAGTTTTTTTTAAAGAACTTAAAAATCTGGGATTCGGAGAGATCAGAAATGCAATGATCAACATTCATGATCACGAAAATGAAACTTATCTGAATTATGATTATTCAGATACTATTGGTAAAACCGTTTCACATATACACTATGATACAGATCCTACGATTGAAAGACAGATAAAACAGATCCGCAAAGGGAAAGATGCATTTTCCGAAACTTCGTTCAAAGGTAAAGAATTAACAGAATATAAAAGGTTAAGAAAAATCAGAGGAGAGAAGGATGATCCGCGCCTTGAGAAAATTTCAGTACTCTATTATTATTTTTATTCCATAGGAAACGGTTCGATAGGAATTTCAACATTTGAAAGTCTCAGCAAAAATAAATTAGAAGTTTTAATGCGTTTCAGAAATGTATTTGAATTTGCATACAGGAGGTTTGAAGATGTTTCAAAAGCGGAAGCACAAACACGTGAAGCAAAAATTGAAGCTTCCCTGGAAAGAGTCCGGGCGATTGCTATGAGTATGATGAAAATGGATGACTTACTAAAAGTGTGTGAATCTGTTTTCTCCGAATTAAAAAATTTAGGTTTTTCCGTTGATGATTTAAGAAATTCACAGATAGTAATTAACAATGATGAGAAGGCGAAATATTATGGGTATCAATATTCAGATTTTATTGGAGGCGAATTTGCAGAAGTAAGCTATGATTTACATCCTACTATAACTCTGCTAAGGGATAAAATGAGAAAGTCTGATGATGCATTTGCGGATATTGAAATATCCGGTGCGGCACTTAAAGACTGGAAATCATTTGTAAAAAGTTTTCCTCAAAAGCCCGATGAAAAACTTTTTAAAGCAACTGCACTTCATTATTATTTTTATTCAGTTGGAATCGGAGCATTAGGAATTTCCTCTTACAGAACTCTAGCCGAAGATCAGCTCAAAATTTTAAAACGATTCCGAAATGTATTTAACTTATGTTATCAGCGATACATTGATATTTCACATGCAGAAGCACATGCAATGGAAGCAAAAATTGAAACTTCACTTGAACGTGTGAGAGCGATTGCTCTTGGTATGCGAAGATCTGAAGAGCTGCTGAATGTTTGTGAAATTCTTTTTAATGAACTTAAGAGCCTTGGTTTTGATGAATTAAGAAACTCTATGATAAATATTAATAATGATGAGGAAAAGACTTTTCTTAATTATGATTATTCCGATACTCTTGGTAAAAGCATTACACCTTTATTTTACAATATACATCCTTTGGTTGAGAAACAAATAAAGCAGGTCAGGAAAGGGAAAGATGCATTTTCCGAAACTTCGTTCAAAGGAAAAGAATTAGAAGAATGGAAAAGATTCAGAAAAAGCAGGGGTGAGAAGAACGATCCGCGTCTTAATAAAATTTCAGCACTCTATTATTTTTTTTATTCCATTGGAAGCGGTTCGATAGGAATTTCAACTTTCGGTCCCATTTCTAAAGAAAAACTTGAGCTGCTGAAGCGATTCAGAAATGTGTTTGAATTTGCATATCGCAGATATATAGATGTTACACAAGCAGAAGCACAGACAAAAGAAGCTAAGATCGAAATTGCTTTGGAAAGAGTTCGCAGCAGGACAATGGCAATGCAAAGAAGTGAAGAATTTTCCGAAACAACATACATACTATTTCAACAATTTCTTGAGTTGGGAGAAGCGCCAGACCAAATAACAATTGGAATTATTGATGCGAAAGAAAAAGTGATCGATTTCTGGACTACAATGGAAGGAAAAAAAATCAGCAGTATGGTTAAATTTCCTGTCAGAGAAACCGATCTTATGAAAAAAATTTATAAGGCATGGAAAAGTCAAAAAAGATCAATAGCAATTGAGATCAAAGGAAAGGAATTGCATGACTACATTGACTACAGGATCAGGCTGACAGGAGTATCGGGGAAAAATGATCATGCTCATGATCGTCGTTATATACTGGCTGCGTTTTTTTCAAAAGGCATGATCACTATTTCAACGAATGATCCGCGTTCAAATGAAACCAAACAACTGCTTGAAAGATTTGCCGGAGTTTTTGATCTTACATATACCAGATTTCTCGACCTAAAACTGGCAGAAGCACAAACAAAGGAAGCTATGATCGAACTTGCTCTGGAAAGAGTCCGCGCAAGGTCTCTGGCTATGCACAGCAGCGATGAATTTGTGGAAACATCGGATGTTTTATTTGCTCAGCTGAAAGTGTTAGGAATTGAATCCATCAGAACCGGAGTTGCAACATTTGATGAAAAGAATAAAACAATTGAAGTCTGGTCAAGGACATATTCGGGAGAAAATTCACAAAATAAAATCCGCGGAGTCGTTCCGGTACAAAGTCATATTTTTTTTGAAAAATGTTTTAAAGCCTGGAAGAAAAAAGAACCATACTATTCTTATGAAGTCAAAGGTAAGGAAGTTAAAAAATACTACAAGTCTATGACTTCAATCCTGTCTTATCCCGAAATAAAAGATTTCAATCCGAGAGAATTTTTTTACACATTCTTTTTCCCGGAGGGATCACTAAATGTAGTGCGACATGATCCATTAAGGGAAGAAGATACAAATATGATGAAACGTTTCGCAACTGTATTCGGGCTTATATACAGACGGTTTCTTGATTTACAGAAAGCGGAAACACAGGCTCATGAAGCAAAAATGGAAGCGTCGCTTGAAAGAGTAAGAGCAGTTTCAATGAGTATGATGAAACCGGATGATTTGCTGAAAGTCAGTGAATCGGTTTATAAAGAGTTTGTGCACCTGGGTTTTACGGAATTGCGTAATGCGCAAATTAATATTTATGATGATGATAAAATTACTTATTTGAATTATGCATACTCTGATTTTGCCGGACCGGAACTGATTGAAGTTCCTGTAAGCGGTAATGCTAAACTGGTTTCCTTTAATGAAGAGATCAGAAAAAAATCAGATTCATTTGCTGTATTGGAATTTACAGGCAAAGAACTTTTGAAATGGAAATCATATATCTATAAACATGGGAAAAAAGTGGATGAACGCCTGGAAAATTCATCGATACTCATTTATAATTTTTATTCAATCGGATCAGGGGCATTGGGAATTTCTACATTTAATAAAGTGGAAGGCGCACAGTTAGAAATTCTTGAACGCTTTAGAAATGTATTCGGACTTGCTTATCAGCGATATACCGATATTGCGTTGGCAGAATCGCAGGCAAGAGAAGCAAAGATAGAAGCTGCACTGGAAAGAGTAAGAAGCCGTTCAATGGGTATGCAAAAAAGCGAAGAGCTCAAAGAAGTTATTCAGGTTGTGTATGAACAACTGGTTCAGTTAAATATATTTGTTGAACACAGCGGGTTTATTATAGATTATAAAACAAGGGATGATATGCATATCTGGCTGGCTGACAAGAACATGGTTCCTTTCGAAGTAACTATTCCCTATTTTGATTCTCCCCACTGGAACAGTTATTTAGAAGCAAAGAAAAAGGGAATGGATTTTTTTGCCAACCAACTTTCCTTTGAAGAAAAAAATAAATTCTACACAGATCTTTTTAAACTGATCCCGGGCGTACCGGAGGAAACATTAGAATATTATCTTACATGTCCGGGTCTTGCAATATCAACTGTATTGCTGGATAATGTTGGTCTGTACATCGAGAATTTTACGGGTACTCCTTATTCGGATGACGACAATATCACTCTCGTGCGCTTTGGAAAAGTATTCCAGCAGACCTACACACGTTTTCTTGATCTGCAAAAAGCAGAAGATCAGGCAAAGGAAGCTAAGATCGAAACAGCTCTGGAAAGGATCAGAGCCCGCGCACTTGCTATGCATTCGTCTGATGAACTTCTTGAAGTTGCGAAAGTCATGCGTGAACAAATGACTCTCGTAGGTCAGTCAGAGATTGAAACATCCGCTGTGCATTTATATAATGAAGACCCTGACTATATACTCTCATGGAGGGCATACCGTCTTGCAACTGTTTCAAAAGGAGATATCTCTTTTGGTCATATGGCAATTCCAAAAGGTTGTTGTGAATTAGTTAATGAAATGATAAGCTATTTTCAAGGTGATCAGGATGAATATACAATTGAGGTAAAAGGTGAAAAGCTTACTGAGTGGCATAAAATTTTATTCAAACTTGCACCTGACATAAAAAAAACTCTGGGTAAAATAATTCCGGAAACCCGATACTATCATTTCTCTAAATTTTCCGGAGGCGCTTTGTTAATGGTATCTTCACAAAAGCCGTCAGAAGAGTCTGTTTCATTGCAGTACCGATCAGCAAAAGTTTTCGATCTTGCTTACCGGAGATTTCTGGATTTAAAGAAAGCTGAAGCTCAGGCAAGAGAAGCAAAGATAGAGATGGGTTTGGAAAGAGTAAGAAGCAAAACCATGGCAATGCAAAAGAGTGATGATTTGTCCGACGCAGCTTCATTGCTGTTTGAGCAGATAAAAGAGTTAGGTTTACAAACCGGAAGCTGCGGATATCATATCTGGGATAATGAATCAAATGAAAATAAAACAGCAACAGTCTGGGTATCTTCACCGGACGGTGGATTTCAGCCGCCATTCAACTTACCTCACACTAAAAGTCCGATTTACAAAAAAGTATATGATGCTAAAGTTAAGGGAGTTGATTTTATTGAAACTGAAGCTTTAGGTAAAGTATTGAAAGATCATTTCAAATATTTATTAACACTTCCCGTCATTCAGGATGTAATTCAAAAGTATATTGATGAAGGTTACCCGTTTCCCGAAAAAATGTATTACAACATAGTATTTTTTTCAAAGGGATACTTATCATTTCATACAAATGAACCATGTCCGGAATTTCATGATATTTTCAAACGCTTTGGAAAAGTGTTCCAGCAGACCTACACACGTTTCCTTGATTTACAAAAAGCCGAAGCGCAGGCAAGAGAAGCAAGGATTGAAGCAGCCTTGGAAAAAGTACGGAGCCGTTCATTGGCAATGCACAAAGCGGAAGAGCTGAGCGAAGTAATCACTGTTGTTGTTGAAAAGCTGAAGGAACTAGAGTTTTCAGTGGCTGATGGGGTAGCATTGATAACATTTAATCATGGTTCAAAAGATCTTGTAGAATGGATGGCCAATCCCGGATTTCCGGCTGCTATAAATTTTTATCTTCCTTATTTTGATCATCCCGTACTTGCGAATCTATGGGATGCTAAGAAAAAAGGGGAGGAATTTATTGTTAAGAGATATACTTCTGATGAAAACAAATCTTTTTTAAATCACATTTTTGAATATACTGACTTCAAACATACACCGGAGGCGGTAAAAGAATTCTGTCTGGCAGCTGATACTTATGCCACTTCAATTGCCTTTCAAAAAAACACAGCAATATTTATCAATGATTATTCCGGTAAGTCGCTTTCAGAACAAGAGGTTGATATTCTCAAAAGGTTTGCAAAAGTATTCGAACAGACTTATACAAGATTCCTTGATCTTCAGAAAGCAGAAGCGCAGGCAAGGGAAGCGCAGATAGAAGCAGCGTTGGAAAAGGTAAGAAGTCGCTCACTTGCTATGCATAATAGCGATGAATTGAAGAAGGTTGTTTCAATCGCATTTGAAAAAATGAAGGAATTGGGAATCGGAATGGATGAAAGTGCATCTATGTCTATTACTACATTCAGTAAGAACTCAAAAGATATTGTTCATTGGATCATCAGTCCTGAACATGTATCCGGCGTTTTAGAAATGCATCTGCCTTATTTTGACAATCCAACTTTTAACGAATTTTTTGCAGCTAAAGATTCCGGGAAAGATCTGTTTGTCAAACTCCTTAACAAAAAAGAAAAAGACAAATACTACAAGCAAGTTTTTGCATCTCCGGATTGGAGCAGGCTTCCTGAAGAGTTAAAGCAATGGGTATTTGCTCAGGAGAGTTTTGGATTCTCTGCAGCGCTGATGAAACATTCCGCAATTTTCCTTAATAATTTTTCCGGAAAATATTTTTCCGATACGGAAAATGATTTACTGAAAAGATTTGCCCGGGTTTTTGAACAGGCTTTTATCCGTTTTCTTGATCTGCAAAAAGCAGAAGCGCAGGCACGGGAAGCGCAGATAGAATTAGGATTGGAAAGAGTGAGAGCAAGAGCTATGGCAATGCAAAGTTCAGATGAATTGTCCGAGTTAGTTGATGCAGTTTTTAAAGAATTAACCAAACTTGATTTTGCATTAAACTGGTGTATCATAAATATCATAGATGAACCTACATTAAGTAATACTGTGTGGGCAGCCAATCCGGAAATAGATAAAGCGCCTGAATCATACCACATGAAATTTGAGGACTATCCTTTTCACGATGCAATGATGAAAGGATGGAAAGAAAAAAATCCAAAATGTGTGTATGTGATCGAAGGACAGGAGAAAAAAGAATACGACGAGTATTTATTTACTGAAACAGAATTCAGAAAGGTACCTGCTACAGCACAGGCGGCGTCGAGAGCAATGGAGAAATATGTCGTTACATTCTCCTTCAGCAATTTCGGCGGACTTCAAACTGTGGGAGACGCGCCATTATCAGAAGCAAATATCGATATACTTAGTCGTTTTGGAAAAGTTTTTGATCTTACCTATACTCGTTTTAATGATTTAAAACAGGCTGAAGCGCAGGCAAGGGAAGCTAAGATCGAAGCGTCTTTGGAAAGAGTACGTTCTCAATCGATGGGGATGCAGACAAGTGAAGATCTGAGCAATGTTACGACTGCTATGTTCGAACAAATAAGAATGCTGGGAGGTGAATTATATGCAACCGGTATTGTGTTTTGCGACAAACATAAAAACCATGTAGAGCAATGGCATAGTGTACCGGGAGCAGGAATGTTAACTCCTTTTATTGTACCCGTTGATCTGGACAGAATTCATCAATACCGGTATGACCAATGGAAAAAGGGAGCAGAGTTGTTTTCAATTGAAATTCCGGAAGATTTCATAGCACAGCACTTTGAAACAATGTTTAATCTTCCAACTGTAAAAGCAGTTTTGGATGATTTTTCTAAAAAAAATATCCCGATGCCTGAAACTCCTTCCTGGGAAATAGATTATGGAGCATCTTTCAAATATGGTTATATATTAATTTCAGCACTTAAACCTTTCAAAGAAACAGACATTCTTCCACGCTTCGCAAAAGTCTTCGAACAATCTTACATACGTTTCCTTGATTTAAAACAAGCAGAAGCACAGGCAAGAGAAGCACAGATCGAAGCATCATTGGAAAGAGTTCGTTCTAAAGCAATGGCAATGCAAAAGTCTGAAGACTTAAACATGCCAATAGCAACAATTTATGAAGAATTAGATAAATTGAATCTGGAAACATTGAGATGCGGAATCGGTGTAATTGATAAAGACAAGAAGAGTGCTGATGTCTGGACGACTACAAAAACCGAGCTGGGCACGATAGTTCAATTGTCCCGAGGTGAAACAATAATTCATCCGTTGATAAAGGAAACATTTGATGCGTGGCTGCGACAGGAAGATTTTTCATATTTGTTAGAAGGTGAAGATTTAAAAAATTTTTATAATAAATTTACTGCTACCAATTCTGAGTTGCCGGATTCACAGTCAGTTGATCCGGAAAGAGAAGGATTGCATCAATATTATTATGTTACTTCTTTTCCTGCAGGTAATTTGTATGCTTTCAGAGAAACAGAATTTCCAGATGAAGCAAAAGTTGTGATGAAGCGGTTTGCTGATGTTATTAATTTTACATACACGCGTTTTAATGATCTTAAACTTTCTGAAGCGCAGACTCGTGAAGCGCAGATTGAAACTGCACTTGAACGTGTAAGAAGCTGCACACTTGCAATGCAGAAAAGTGACGAGCTTGCCGAAACGGCAGCGGTTGTTTTTAAACAGCTTATAAACCTCGGTATTTCTCCGAACAGATTATACATAGGAATAATAAATGATGACAGCGGAGATCTTGAATTATGGGCGACTGATGAAGACGGAAGCAAAGTCAGCACGCAGTTTACAGGAAATGTAAATAAGAATGCTTCAATTAAAAAAATGTATGCAGGATGGAAGGAGCAGAAAAAATCTATTATTATAGATATACAGGGTGAAGAATTAGACAATTATTTTAAATATCTTACTGAAGAACTCAATGTGCCTTTCAGGCATGGACTTTCACAGAAAAGAAGAGTTCAGACTATTGCATTTTTCAGTAAAGGTTTTATTGGCATTGCATCGCCTGATGAACAACCGGAAGAAACATCCATACTCCTTGAAAGATTTGCTGCAGTATTTAATCTGACATATACACGTTTTCATGATCTCCGGCATGCTGAGGAACAAACTCACAAAGCGCTGATTGAAACCGCGATGGAAAGAGTGCGCGCGCGAGCACTCTCGATGCAGCAGCCTGAAGAGCTGGCAGATGTTGCGAAGGTGCTCCGTCATGAAATGGGATTGCTTGGAGTGGAAGAGCTTGAGACCTGTAGCATTTTCATCAACGATGAAACCGAGGAAAAGTCAGAGTGCTGGTATGCATTGAAAGATCTGCGTTCAGATGAAAAAAAACTTGTCAGTGATCATTTCAAACTGGATTATAACGAGACTAAAGTAGGAAGACAGATGTTGCAATTCTATCATTCAGATGAAAAGCAGACTTCAATAGAAATGAAAGGTGAGACTCGCAAAGAATGGATCAGCTATTGCGCAGAAAAGTCTGATGCTTTAAAAGGATATTATGGAGAAATTATTCCTGACAGAACTTATCATTTGTATAAATTTTCTCACGGAGGGATTGGGGTTGCGTCTGCCGGAGTCATTTCAGAAGAGAGCTGGAGCTTACTGAGCAGAGCTGCTTCTGCTTTTTCACTCGCGTATTCAAGGTTCAAAGATCTTACACAATCACGTCTCGATCTTAAGAGACTGAAGGAAGAAAAGCAAAGGGCGGAAGAAGCCCTGACGGAATTAAAGTCAACACAGTCGCAGCTTATTCAATCCGAAAAAATGGCTTCGCTGGGTGAACTTACAGCCGGCATTGCGCATGAGATTCAGAATCCATTAAACTTTGTGAACAATTTTTCCGAAGTGAATGCCGAGCTGATAGATGAACTTAATGAGGAACTGGGAAAAGGTAATTTTGAAGATGCTGTTGCAATTGCAAAAGACATAAAAGAGAATGAAGAAAAGATCAAGCATCACGGGAAAAGAGCTGAGGGAATTGTTAAAGGAATGCTTCAGCACAGCCGCACAAGCAGTGGTGTGAAAGAGCCGACAAATATAAATGCATTAGCTGATGAATATTTACGATTGGCTTATCACGGACTTCGGGCTAAAGATAAAACTTTTAATGCAACAATGAAAACAGATTTTGATGAGACTCTGGATAAGATAAATATTATTCCTCAGGATATCGGAAGAGTGATACTTAATTTAATTACGAATGCATTTTATGTAGTAGATGAAAAGAAGAAGCAGAATCCTGAGGGATATGAACCGACTGTAACAGTAAGTACAAAGAAGATCGGTGATAAAGTTGAAGTAAGTGTGAAAGATAATGGAAACGGCATTCCTCAGAAAGTATTGGAAAAAATCTTTCAGCCGTTCTTTACAACAAAGCCGACCGGACAAGGAACGGGTTTGGGATTATCTTTGAGTTATGATATTGTCAAAGCGCATGGCGGCGAGTTAAAGGTGGAGACGAAAGAAGGCGAAGGAAGTGAGTTTATAATTCTGCTACCTATAACAGAAATAATTTAACTTGTTGAAATGAAATCAATTACCTGTTTATTATTTATCTTTGTATTTTCTCTGGAAGGTTCAGCGCAGAACATTAAAATTGACAGCCTGAAAACACTGCTTCTTCAGGAAAAAAATGATACAGCAAAGATAAACCTTTTGAATAAAATTGGCTCTGAATACTCAGAGATCAAAAATGATTCAGCGTTATTATTTTTTAAAGACGCTCTGGCTTTATCTGAAAAGACAGGCAACAAAAGAAGTGAGATCAAATCGCGCAGGTTCATGGCATTTTATCTTTATTCTAAAAAGTCGGATTTTGCCACTGCGCTGGAACTCTATCTGCAAAACCTGAAGGTAGAAGAACAGTATGATGACACAACATTCATTTTCGGTGATGTCAGGGATATTACATTTATTTATAAAACAATTGAAGACCCTCAGAAAGAATTTGAATACATCAATAAACTCAGGCAGTTAATTAATTCCGGAATGTTCAAAGACAGTGTTAAACTTAGCCGGTACAAAATCACTCTGTATAACCGTCTTGGTGCATTTTACATCAGCAATAAGTCGGGTAATTCTGATTCGGCAATGTATTATAAAAGAAGAGTATATAATGCCGGTCAGGAAATAAATGATCCGACATTTATTGCACTTGGAAGTTCAGGATTGGGAAATATATATAAGAATCTTAAAAACTCAGATTCTGCATTACATTATTATCATATCTGTATTCCTGCTGCATTAAAAATAAACAGGAATGATATTTACAATTCCTGCTTTATCGAGCTTGGACAATTGTTTCTGGAAAATAACAGAATCGACTCGGCATATTATTATGGAATAAAAGCTTTCAATTCTATACAGACCGATAAGAACCCCTCTTTTCTGATCGATGCAACATCTTTGCTGGCAGGGATATATTTTGAAATGGGACAGTCTGACAGCGCATACATTTATCTTAAACAGTCTTTTCAATTGAAGGACAGTGTATTTAGTTCAGAGAAAATCTATCGCGCACAGAATCTCAGCTTTAATGAATCCCTGCAAAAGCAGAAAGATGAACAGACCAAAAAAGAAGCAATTCAGGAATATAAGTCAAAGATTCAGATTTACAGTTTAATTGCCGGACTTGCTGTTTTAAGTTTCATTGTTTTAATGCTATACAGAAATAACAGGCAAAGAAAGATCGCAAACATTAAGATTGAAAAAGCATTTGATGATTTAAAATCAACACAGGCACAACTTATCCATTCCGAAAAAATGGCTTCGCTCGGAGAACTTACAGCCGGCATTGCACATGAGATTCAAAACCCTTTGAACTTTGTAAATAATTTTTCCGAAGTAAATACTGAACTGATCGCAGAAATGAAGGATGAAATTGAAAAAGGAAATCTGGAAGAAGTTAAAGCTATTGCAAATGATATAGAAGCAAACGAGCAAAAGATAATTCATCATGGCAAGAGAGCTGATGTAATTGTAAAAGGGATGCTTCAGCACAGCCGCACAAGCAGCGGCGTGAAAGAGCCGACAGATATAAATGCATTAGCCGATGAATATTTAAGATTAGCTTATCACGGACTTCGTGCGAAAGATAAAACTTTTAATGCAACAATGAAAACAGATTTTGATGAAACTCTGGATAAGATAAATATTATTCCGCAGGATATAGGAAGAGTGATTTTAAATTTAATTACAAATGCATTTTATGTTGTGGATGAAAAGAAGAAATCGGGTATTGAAAATTACGAGCCGACTGTTTCGGTAAGTACGAAGAAGATTGGTGATAAAGTTGAAGTGAGTGTGAAAGATAACGGCAACGGTATTCCGCAGAAAGTAATGGATAAAATCTTTCAGCCGTTCTTTACAACAAAGCCGACGGGACAGGGAACAGGGTTGGGATTGTCGTTGAGTTATGACATTGTCAAAGCGCATGGCGGAGAATTGAAAGTTGAGACGATAGAAGGTGAGGGGACAGAGTTTAAAAGTATATTAAACGTTTAATAAAATGAAAGCAAAATCAATCAAAGGAAAATCAACAGAAGAGATTAAAGCTGCTCTAACTGAAACTATGGACGGCAAATTCAAGCCAACTTTAGCCATAGTATTCATATCTGTTAAACAGGACAGAGAAGCTATTTCCAAATTACTTGACGAAAAAGACATTCAGATATTTGGAGCTACCACTGCAGGCGAATTTATTGATGGCGAAATTGAAGGAGGAAGCATTGTCATGATGTTGCTCGACATGAATCCAGCTTATTTTAAAATGGAATTCCTTGAAACAAGCCCGGAGACCGCCTTGGAAGACGCAAACAAATTAGGTGTTACTGGAAAAAAAACTTTTACCAACACTGCCTTTATAATAGCAACGGGTGGAGTTTCCTTAGATGGTGAACCATTTGTTGAAGGCATCATACAAGGCTTTGAAAAATCTCTCCCATCGGCAGACAGGGAAGTAACGGTATTTGGAGGTAAGGCAGGAGATGATTTGGCACTTGAAGCGACATTTGTTTTTACCAACGGAAAAAGCAGCGACAAAGCACTGGTAGCGCTCCTTATTGATGAAGATAAAATAGACGTTAGAGGTATCACTACTTGTGGCTGGAATGCTATTGGCACCACAAAAACAGTTACCAAAAGCGAAGGTAGTATTGTATATACCATAGACGATAAACCAGCTTTGGATATGTTGATGAATTACCTTGGCGTTGAGATAAAGCAAGATGACAACAAGGAAATCGTAAAATTTCTTAGCTCCTGGTATTATCCATTGCAACTGGAACGGGAAAATGTAGATCCTGTGATACGTACAGCCATGTTTGCCAATCGAAAAGACCGTTCACTTATTTGTTCTGGAAATGTGCCTCAAGGGTCAAAAATAAAGTTTGCTATGCCACCGGATTTTGATTCCATGGAAAAAGTCGTTACCGAATGTAAGAGCCTTAAAGACGATGCACAGCAGCAAGCCGATGCCTTGATTATGTTTTCATGCGTAAGCAGATATTTATCGTTTGGGATTGTAATGAAAGAGGAGATAGAAGGGGTGCAAAAAATTTGGGATGCGCCTATGGCAGGCTTTTTTACCTATGGCGAATATGGAAAATCAAAAACCGGAAAAAATGAGTATCACAATAATGCATGCTGCCTGGTAGCATTAAAAGAAAAATAATTTAAAAATTGGACATTTTTCATGAAAGCAAAATCTAATCAAAGGAAATCAACATAAGGTTGCTTTGAAAGAAAAAGTAAATCACTGATTAACCTCATTGAAATGATTATAATGATGCAGAAGTAATGACAAGTGAGGAAATTGAAAGAGTACAAGAGGTATGGAATGCACCCTTTATTGGCTTTTTTAGTTATGGTAAATTTGGAAAATCCAAAAACGGAAAATATGAGTTTCATAATAACACCTGCTGTGTGGTGGCATTAAAAGAAAAAATAAATTAATTGTGAACCGACAACTACAATCAATACTCGATTTTATTCAGAAAGATGAAGGCATAAGTGCTGCAGATAAAAATGCCATTGCAATAGCTGTAAAAGAAGTTGATAAAATATTATCGATAACAGAATTCAAATTAGACAGAACTGAAAAAGTAAAAAGAACTACTGCAATTTTGTTGGAAGAAACTATTGAAGAGCTGGAACAGAAAAGAAAAGCCATTGAAGAAAGCAATTCGGCTTTGACAAAATCGCTGGATGAATTAAAAGCTGCACAGTCGCTGCTTATTCAATCCGAAAAAATGGCTTCACTCGGAGAACTTACAGCAGGCATTGCTCATGAGATACAGAACCCATTGAACTTTGTAAATAATTTTTCCGAAGTGAATACTGAACTGATCGCAGAAATGAAGGATGAAATTGATAAAGGAAATCTGGAAGAAGTTAAAGCAATTGCAAATGATATAGAAGCAAACGAAAAAAAGATAATTCATCACGGTAAAAGAGCAGAGGCAATTGTAAAAGGGATGCTTCAGCACAGCCGTAAAAGCAGCGGTGTGAAAGAGCTGACGGATATAAATGCATTAGCTGATGAATATTTGCGATTAGCTTATCACGGACTTCGTGCGAAAGATAAATCTTTTAATGCAACAATGAATACAGATTTTGATGAAAGCATAGGGAAGATCAATATTTTACCACAGGATATTGGAAGAGTAATACTTAATTTAATTACGAATGCGTTTTATGCTGTAGATGAGAAAAAGAAGCAGAATCCTGAAGGATATGAACCAACTGTGACAGTCAGTACAAAGAAGACCGGTGATAAAGTAGAAATCAAAGTTAAGGATAACGGCAACGGTATTCCGCAGAAAGTAATGGATAAAATCTTTCAGCCGTTTTTTACAACGAAGCCGACGGGGCAAGGAACAGGTTTGGGACTGTCACTGAGTTATGATATAGTCAAAGCTCATGGCGGCGAATTGAAAGTGGAGACGAAAGAAGGTGAGGGAGCTGAGTTTGTGATGATTTTATAATTTAATTAATAATAATGGAAATATCCAAAGAGCTGAAGGCAGAAGTCATGAAAGTTTATGATACCTGGTGGCACAGCTATTTGAACGGAGACGTAAAAACTTATGATTCATTTCTTGATGATGATTATCGGTTTGTTGGCTCTACTGATTCGGAAAATTTCTTAGACAGATTGAACACCACAAAATTTTTCGCTGCAACGGCAGATCAGCTTTCAGGTAAAAGTCAGTTAAGAAACAGGGTTATTCATACGAATCTAATAAATGAACTTATTATTATTACAGATCTGGCAGATGCATATTTCCTTTTTGATTCTGAATGGTCTTTTTATTCCCGATTCAGATTTACTTCGGTTATGAAAAAAAGTGAAACCGGTCTGAAGTTTATTTACCAGCATTTCTCGACACCAGATTCTAAAGCTGAAGAAGGAGAAACCATTGGATTTGAGAAAGTGGCAAATGAAAACCTTGAACTTCGTGAGGCTATAAAAAGACGGACAATTGAACTGGAGAATAAGAACCGTGAGCTGGAAGCTACAATGTATGAACTAAGATCCACCCAGTCCCAGCTTATACAATCAGAAAAAATGGCTTCTCTTGGAGAGCTCACCGCGGGCATTGCTCATGAGATTCAGAACCCTTTAAATTTTGTAAATAATTTTTCTGAGGTCAGCACAGAACTGGTTGATGAAATGAATACTGAAATTGAAAATGGAAATACTGAAGAAGCAAAACAAATCGCAAAGGACTTGAAGCAAAATTTAGAAAAAATAAATCACCATGGTAATCGTGCAGGCGAAATTGTAAAAGGAATGCTTCAGCACAGCCGCACAAGCAGCGGTGTGAAAGAACCAACAAATATAAATGCATTAGCCGATGAATATTTAAGATTAGCTTATCACGGACTTCGGGCTAAAGATAAATCTTTCAATGCAACGATGAAAAAAGATTTTGATGAGAGTATAGGGAATATTAATGTAATACCGCAGGATATCGGAAGAGTAATACTTAATTTAATTACGAATGCATTTTATGTTGTAGATGAAAAGAAGAAATCGGGTATTGAAAATTACGATCCGACTGTTTCAGTAAGTACAAAGAAAATTGGTGACAAAGTAGAAATCGCTGTGAAGGATAACGGAAACGGTATTCCGCAGAAAGTAATGGATAAAATCTTTCAGCCGTTCTTTACAACAAAGCCGACGGGACAGGGAACGGGTTTGGGATTATCTTTGAGTTATGATATTGTAAAGGCGCATGGAGGGGAGTTGAAAGTGGAGACGAAGGAAGGTGAAGGTACAACATTTATTATTTCATTACCCACAATTATTTAACTATGGAAAATGAATTGAAGCTGTTTGAACAACAGAAAATTAGAGCACATTGGGATGAAGAACAACAGAAATGGTATTTCTCTATTTCAGATGTTATCGCAATCCTTACTGAAAGTATTGACCCATTAGCCTATTGGCGAAAGCTGAAAGAAAGGTTGAAAAAAGAAGGAAATGAAACCGTGACAAACAGTCACGGGTTGAAATTGAAGGCTGCTGATGGCAAAATGAGAATGACCGATGTAGCTGATACCGAACAACTCCTCCGGCTCATTCAATCTATCCCATCTTCCAAAGCTGAGCCCTTTAAACAATGGCTGGCAAAAGTAGGATATGAAAGAATGAAAGAAATAGCCGACCCGGAGCAAAGCCTTGACAGGGCAAGAGAAAACTGGCAAAAGCTTGGAAGAAGTGAAAAGTGGATACAGCAACGGATGACCGGGCAGGAAACCCGGAATAAACTAACTGATTACTGGAAACAAAGTGGTGTTGAAAAATCTGATGAGTTTGCATTCTTAACAAATATCATTCACACAGAGTGGGCTGGTCTAACTGTAAAGCAACATAAAAACCTGAAAAGTATACAACAACAAAACCTGCGTGACCATATGAGTGAAGCAGAATTAATCTTCACTGCTTTAGCAGAATTATCTACCAGACAAATTGCAGAAACGGATAAGGCAAAAGGTATGGTACAAAATTCAGTTGCAGGTAAGAAAGGCGGTAAGATTGCTAAAGATGCAAGGCTTGCTTTGGAACAAAAAACAGGGAAGAAAATAATAACTAGCGAAAATTTTTTAACTCCCGTAAAACAAAATAAAAAAATTAAAAGATAATGAGAAACTCCAGGATTGGGTTTAACATTTATCTAAGACATTGTCAAAGCGCATGGCGGTGAGTTGAAAGTAGAGACAAAGGAAGGTGAGGGCACAGAATATTCAGTTGTTTTAACAAATTTAAAAAATTAAATATATAGAATGAAAATTTTAGTAGTAGATGACGAAAAGGATATACAAACTCTTTTTGAACAGCGGTTCAGAAAGGAGATCAGGGATAACATTGTGGAATTTGCTTTTACTTTTTCCGGAGAAGAAGCGCTTGAATATTTAAGTCTGCATGAATTGGAACAAGAAGCTATACTGATTTTATCCGACATAAATATGCCGGGCATGAGCGGACTGGAATTGCTTGAGCATATTAAACAGAGGTATCACAAACCACCGCCGGTTGTAATGATGATAACAGCTTATGGCGATGGGGAAAATTTCAAAACTGCTCAGGAGCTGGGAGCGGATGACTTTTTAACCAAGCCTGTAGATTTTAAATTATTAAAAGAAAAACTAAACCTATAAATATATGGCAAAAATTCTGGTAGCAGACGATGAGCCGGATCTCGAAACCCTCATCAAACAAAAGTTCAGACAGAAGATCCGTGAACACGAATATGAATTTGTATTTGCGGTGAATGGTAATGACGCGCTGGAGAAACTTAAGGAGCACTCAGATGTCGACATTGTTCTGACAGATATCAACATGCCTGAGATGGATGGACTGACTTTGCTCAGCAAACTCAATGTATCAAATCCACTGCTCAAATCAGTTATAGTTTCTGCATACGGTGACATGGAAAATATCCGTACAGCTATGAACCGCGGAGCATTTGATTTCATCACAAAGCCGATTAATTTTGAAGATCTTGCAGTCACAATGGAGAAGACCATAAATCACGTTGAACAAATCAAAGATACTTTAAAAGCAATAAAGGAAAATAATATTCTGAAAATGTATGTGGATGAAACAGTACTCAACTTTATGGACAGCCGGGAGTTTGAAACTTCTTTAATGGCAAATGAAACTATAGAGTCGAGCGTAGTTTTTATTGACATCTGCAGCTTTACTTCAATCAGTGAAAAAGAACCCCCGGACACGGTCGTGAAATTACTCAATAGTTATTTTGATATAATTGTAAAAGAGATTATTGCTCAGGGCGGCTATGTGGATAAATTTATAGGCGATGCAATCATGGCAGTATTCCGTGGTGACTATCATCTGGACAGAGCAGTTGATGCAAGTCTTGCTGTAAGAAATCAGATAGAAAAGTTACCTGCTTTATCAGATAGTGTAAATTTTAATCCAAAAGTATCGATCGGTCTCAACAGCGGTGAAATGATCTCGGGTAACATTGGTTCAGCCAGTCTGAAAAGACTGGATTATACTGTGATCGGAGATACAGTAAACACAGCGCAAAGAATACAATCATCCGCAGATCCGGGTCAAATTTTAATAAGCGAACAGGCATATGAAAAAATAAAAGAATCGTTTAATTGCAGACTGGTGGGAGAAATAAGTATGAAAAATAAAAGCAATCCGGTAAATGTTTATGAAGTGCTGGATTAATGATTTTTGATTTGGGATTTCGAATTTAGTTTGATTTCAAATTTTGGATTTACGATTATAAATTTTAAGTTGCATAAAATTCTGACAAGTCATTGGAGAAAATAAGATAATGAACTAAAAAATTAAATTTGGTATCTTTAAATCAAAATGAAAATTAAATCAATAAATATTAATCCCGAAATCATGAGCGGTGCTCCCGTTTTCAATGGGACTAGAGTAACAATTCAAACTTTATTCGATTACCTGGAAGATGGTTACAGTGTAGAGGGATTTTTGAAAGTCTTTGATTGGATTAATAAAGAGGATGTAATAGAAGTTCTCGAACTGGCAAAGAATTCATTTAAATCAGAGAAACAAGTTAAAGATTTGTATGAAAGTATTACTTGACGAAAATCTTGACCCAAGATTGAAAGACCGTCTTACCTCAGATAAATTCTCTTTTGAAATATTTTCTGTTAGAGATATGAATTGGCTTGGATTAAAAAATGGTGAGTTATTAAAGAAAGCCATTTTAGGAAATTTCGACATATTTGTAAGCGCTGATCAACAACTTAAATATCAGCAAAACCTCCCAGCTTTAAAAATAAACATTGTCATTTTGAAATTAGTCAAAAATAATTTCTCAAATCAAATTCTTAAACTTGCCGAGCTGGCATTAATTTCAGAAAGAATTTTTTCAGACAAAACTAAAATAGGATATTTTGAAATTTAAATATTTCTTAATTGGCATCAACAAATGTTTTAATTAGAAATATTTACCATCCCCGTCTAAATCCTTTTACTGTCGCTGTTAGCGATCAAAATAGTTTGCGTGAATAAGCTTCGAAGTTAGTAAAGAATAAATGTTTTATCATTCTACCTTGCAGATTGTCGAATGTTAATGACTAAAGCCTTAAGACTCACCTCACTTTATTCAGTGAATTTCAGTTTATGCTTTATTAAATTGAGTTCAATTAAATCTTACTTATGTCAAAACTAAAATCATTTGCTATAATTTTTTTCAGTTTATTAATCCTTACAGGCTGTTCACTCATTTCAAACATTAAAGAAAAACTGGTTTCAGGCGGTAAGAAAATTTCAGAGAAAGTATCTACTTCAGATAAAACTTCTGAAGAGGATCTGAAATTTTATAATAAATATATTGAAGTAATGAACAAGATTCAGGGACAGGGGGAGAATATTTACAAATACTATAAAAGTGAAATACCTCCACCTGGAAAGGTAAACAAAAATTCTTTTATCCTAAACATGAGTATGAAGATGGAATGTCAGATGCTTGGCTCAACTGTAAAAGATTATCAGAGATCTCTTCTCGACGGTGGTGAACTTTCCAAACTAAAAGCTTCCACCGATATGCAGAATACTTTAGAAACTGATCTGAAAAATCTGTTACCGATATTGGAAGAATATTACAATGTCTCGGAAAAAGTAGCTGTATATTATTTCAAAAGAGAATATGTAGATGATATGTCAAAGATAGTTCCATATGAAGAAGAGATGAAGAATGTTTATAATAAATATAAAATTGAATTTGATAAGTTCACAGCAGATCTGAAAAAATTTAAACCTCAAAGAATTATTTATGACCCTTCTTCTGCGTCTGATCCTGACGAAGCATCGGCTCAGACTATGCTGAATGTATATGGAGATATTCTTGAATCCGCAGAAGGGTTTTATGAAAGCATAGATAAGATTGAATATAAAAGTGATCTGTCGATTCCTGAAATGAAATTAAAAGAGTTTGAAAAGACTATTAAAGAAAGCAAAACAACTGTGATGAGTGCAACATTCGGAGAAACAGTAAAATTTATGAAATATCATTACGAAGATTATTTTGCTCCCACTGCTGAAAGTTTCATAGAAGCAGGAAAAGTATTTTTTGCCGGTGCACCTGGATCTAAGAATGAAAATGATTTCAATGAAAAATTTAATGAACTTATACAGAGTTATAACAAAATGATTAACTCATATAATACCAGTGTTGAAACAATTAACAGAGTTAGGTCATGGTGATTTTTAAAAATCTTAATATATCTAATAGAATTTTGAGCCTTTGTTAGTGTTCCTGAAATTCTGACGAACTACTTCCAAATTTTTTCTAAACATTAAATTCTTCAAACTTTTTTAGAATTCCAACAACGCCGAAAATAGATTCGAAAGATACTAACATAGTTTATTCCGCAGAAAGCTTTGCTAAGTATTTTATAGATAACTAAAATTTATATTTAATTTATGAAAAGTAAATCAGATCCGATAAAAATTGAAAAGATAGATTTCACAAGCAATAAAATTAATCTCAATGCATATTTTTATAAAGGCAGCGGCAATAAAAAGAAACCAACTTTAATATGGCTGCAGGGAAATCCGGGAGGTCCGGAAGACGGGACAAATCCCTGGTCTATCAAACTTGCAAAAAAAGGAATAAATGTTTTCAGATTTAATTATGAGGGTTTATGGGGTAATGATGGTGAATTTAACTTTACCAATTCTCTAATCAATCTCAAAAGCACTTTGGACTTTTTGAATAAAAAAGTAAATACCGAATTGTATCAGATAGACACAAAGAATCTGATTTTCGGAGGATTTAGTTTTGGTTCATCAGTTGTTTTTGTTGGAGCACTGTATGATAAGAGAATTAAAAACATAGTCGCAGTCTCACTTTGTGACCATGGTTACTTTGGCAGGCAATTTATGGATCCGTATTCAAAGATAAAAGAATTCCTTGAGGAAACAGTTAAACATATTTTTTTACCAAATGGTGTAGTCAATCAGGAAAAAGAAGTATTTGTAAAAGATCTTACTGATAATATATGCAGATATGATTTTGTCAGTCATGCCGAAAAATTATTAAAGAAAAAGATTCTCATTATTTCCGGATACAATGATAAGGTTTGTCCTGTGGAAGATCATCTTCTGCCGTTGTACAGAAGACTAAAAGAGCTTGGACATAAAGATTTAAAAGTAATAATTAATGATTGCACGCATGTTCAGGAGATTGATCTTGCTGAAGTTTTCATAAATCGTATTAAGGAAACTATAAGTTAGTTTGATATATAAAAAAGGGGAAGCCGAAAACCTTTAATTTTAAAATAGAGTAGGAAATTATTCAAAAAAAAACTAAAATGGAAAAATCTTCAAAACCAGAGTTTTTCAACCTCCGACCGGAAATTGAAAAAGCTTTTGGATACACACACGCCGTAAGAATCGGCAATGATATAAAAGTTTCAGGTGCAGTCAGCATGGATGATTCCGGTAATCCAACAGCTGTGGGAGATCTTCAACTGCAGATGAAGAACTGTTATTCTGACCTGGAAAAAGTATTAAAGCATTTTGACTGCACATTTGATGATGTGGTAGTGGAAAATATATTTACAACTAATATGCCTGAATTTCTGATTCAATCCGAATACAGGAATTCAATTTACACAAAGCAATTCCCTGCAGGATCATGGCTTGGAGTTAAAGAATTGGCATTACCTGAATTTTTAATTGAGATAGAATTAGAAGTTCATATTTCAAATTGAAATTAATTTCGCTATTGTTGGTATACCTGAAATTTGAAAAACCCTTTGTACAGAATACTATTTAACTGAACTCAGACTTTCAGATCACTAACAATTTGAGAACAATAGTTCGATCAGCTAAAGACATTGTTGTTGGAAACCAAAAAGTTTGAACTACTTTCAATTTTATTCTTAACATTAAATTCTTCAAACTTTCCTGGAACTCCAATAACGTTGAAATAATAGATAAATAAAAAAACTCCTTCCCGAGATACAGCTCAGGAAGGAGTGGATATAGTTAAAAAACAATTTTTACTTATTATTCAATTTAAAACTAAACGGTACGCTTACCCAGCATTTTACTGTCTGATCATTCATCATCGCCGGTGTGAACTGAAGTCCCATCACATTTTCTTTGACTTCGTCACGAAATACATCCGGTCCGCTAATGCTTCCAATTTTAATTACTGATCCGTCCGTACCAACCAGCACTCTTACTGTAACTCTACCTTCCGTACCTGTAGAAAGTGCTATCGAAGGATATTTCATTAATGCCTTTATTGAATTTAAATTTAATGCAGCCGGTGATTTTTCTACCTGATATATTTCTAATGGAGTCGTAACCGGTTCTTTAATTTTTTCAATATTCTCATCGATCTTTACTTCATCGATTTTTATTTTCCCCGGAACTTCCGCTGTGACCTCAGATGGATCTTCAGTTCCTTCAGATGATACCGGCAGTTTTACATTTTCAAGTTCGCTCTGATTTTTTAAAGTAACATCTTCTTCTACATTTCTTTTTGGAACCGGAACCGGAGTCAGTGCCGAAAGATCTTTTAATGAAACCTGTGTCTGATTTATAATTATTGGAACTTCCTGTATTGGTATCTCAACATATGCATCTTTTATTACTATTGACCTTTCGGGAGTATTTAAGTTTGTCTCCGATTTATCAGTATGACTGCTTATATATTTAAAGCTGGATAAAGCAATTATGGATGCTGTAATTACTGCAACAGCTAATCCTCTTATCAGAAAGACATTATAAAACTTTTTTAACTCAGGTGCACCATACTTCATCTTTCTTGTAATTTCCTGAAAGACGTCAGATTCATTTCTTTTTCTGTTAAACATTATAGCCTCCCGTTTTAAAGTTAATTTTAATTACGGGTTTTAAAACTGAAGTCTGAAAGTTTTGTTCCGGAGGAAGGTAATTTTTAAAAAATATACAAACCTTTAATTCAATTTAAACTAATCTATATTTTTCATAAATTCATGAAAATCAAATCCGGATATTTAATATTTTGAATTCTTGAAAAAAATCATTTCAGTAGTTGGAGCCAGACCTAATTTTATGAAAATGGCTCCGATCCATAAACAGCTTCTTAAACATAAATCGAAAGTCACACATAAAATCGTCCATACAGGTCAGCATTATGATAAAAAAATGTCTGATGTTTTTATTGAAGAGTTAGATCTTCCAAAACCTCATATTCATCTCAGCATTGGCTCCAGATCACATGCTGAACAGGTTGCTATGATCATGACAGAGTTTGAAAAAGTAATTTTAAAAGAGAAACCGGATCTAGTACTGGTTTATGGTGATATAAATTCTACCGCTGCTGCCGTAATGGTTTGTTCAAAAATATTAACAAACTCAGGAAACCCGATTCCTATAGCGCACATTGAATCTGGACTCAGGAGTTTTGACAGGAATATGCCGGAAGAGATAAACCGAATGGTAACTGATGTTTTGGCAGACTACCTTTTTGTCACAGAGCCAAGCGGTGTTGAAAATTTAAAAAGAGAAGGCATAAACAGTAATAAAATTTTCTTTACCGGAAATACGATGATAGACTCATTAGAATTTTATCTCAAAAAAGCAAAGCGTTCCAGTGTATTAAAGGAGCTTTGCATTTCAGAAAAAAAATATACACTTGTCACACTTCACAGACCTTCAAATGTAGACAGTAAAGAAAATCTGAATAAGATAATTTCGATATTTAAAAATATAAATAAAATTGATCCGTCACTCGATATTGTATTTCCTGTTCATCCAAGGACAATAAAAATGCTCGAAAAATTCGGGCTCAAAGATATTTTTTATTCGATCAAGAATTTAATTGTAACAGAGCCGTTTGGATATTTAGATTTTCTGAATCTTATACATAATGCTAAATTCATACTCACAGACTCAGGCGGGATACAGGAAGAAACCACTTATCTTAAAGTGCCATGCATTACATTAAGAGAGAATACGGAAAGACCTGTAACATCAGAGATCGGAAGCAATGTCATATGCGGGCTTGATGAAAGGAAGATCATGAAATATATAAAAGAAATAGAAAGCGGAAAATTTAAAAAAGGAAAAATACCAAAGCACTGGGACGGTAAAGCCGCTGAAAGGATCGTAAAGGTTTTATTAAAAAAGATATAATAAATTCTGATGTTGAAATTAAGAAAAAACTGAGTAAGGTTATTTCAGCTTTGCACAGATATTTTGGAAAGCCTTATGATGTAACAAATTGTCGTGCAGGAATACTGGATGTACTCATTGCTACAAAGCTTTCACAGAACACAACAGATAAATCTTCCTTCAAAGCATTTACGAATCTGAAGGAAAAATACGGAAGCTGGGAAAGTATTTCTGAAGTAAACGAAAGTTCGATAAAGAATGCAATTAAAGTATGCGGACTTGCTGATACGAAATCTAAAGAAATTAAATCGCTTTTGAATAATTTAAAGAAGAAGTTTGGAAGTCTCGATCTTGAATTTATGTATGAATATTCGGATGAGGAAGTGTATGAAGAATTTCTGTCTCACAAAGGGTTTGGAGTAAAAACAGTTTCATGCGTTCTTATATTTGCTTTGGGAAGAGATGCATTTCCTGTGGATACGCACGTTCACAGGATACTGAACCGGCTCGGGATAGTAAGAACTTCCTCAGCTGAAAAGACCTATGAAAATGCAAAGAACATTATTCCGAAGGGAAAAAAATACGAGTTGCATTCGAACCTTATAAAGTTTGGAAGAAATATTTGTAAAGCAAAAAACCCTTTATGCAGCATGTGTTTTTTGTCTGATAACTGTGAATTTTCTGAAAAAGGAATTTACATAAAAAAAAATTTATCTCAATCTGATATAAAAGAAAATAATTTTATTATACTTGAAAATTTACTGACCTGTTGAAAATAGATAAATCTAAAATAAAAAAAATACTGGTAATTAAATTCGGCGGGATGGGCGACATACTGCTAACAACTCCCGTACTTCCCAATCTTAAAGCATATTTCCCTGATGCAGAAATAAATTTTCTGACGGTCAGACATTCACGTGACATACTTATCGACAATCCATACATCACACGCGCCTTCACTTATGATGCCAGTGAAGACAAGTCCTGGTGTCTCATAAAAAATATCAGGCAGCAGAGATATGATCTTGTGATAGACTTATTTGGAAATCCCAGAACCGCTTTTATCACATTTATGAGCGGTGCTAAATACAGATTTGGATTTAACTTCAGAGGAAGAAATTATGCTTATAACCTGAAAGCCAGAGGCAGAGGCGGAGAAGTACATAATGTCGAATTCAATCTGGATTCTCTCAGAGCACTGGAGATTCCAATAGTTTCGAAAAAACTTTACCTGCCTGTAAACATTGTTCATGAAGAATTTGCAGATGAATTTTTTAAAGCAAATGATCTTAATTCAAAAAAAGTGATTGGAATTTCAAAGACAGGAGGATGGGAATCGAAGAGATATAAGATCGATGATTATATTAAACTGATGGACATGCTGAATGAAATTTACGACATAAATTTTGTACTCTTCTGGGGAAATGAAAAAGAAAAAGAGAACTGTGAAAAGATCAAAAATTCCATAAAAAGACAAAACGCATATCTTATCCCTGACAGCCCTATCAGATATCTTGCAGCTATAATTAAGAAATGTGATTTAGTAATTGGAAATGATTCGGGACCGCTGCATGTCGCAGTATCAATGGATGTCCCGACACTTGGAATTTACGGACCGACTAATCCAAAACTTCAAGGTCCTTTCGGTGAGCACAATCTTTCTGTTGTAAATGAAAATATAGACTGCCTTTACTGTAATCTGCTGAATTGTAACATTGGAAATATATGTATGACAGAGCTTTCAAAAGATAAAATAATTGAAAAAGTAAAAGAGCTTGTCAGAATAAATAGTGTAAATTTGTAAAATAAGTTTTTAATTAGAAGTATAATTTTTATTTTGTTCAAATAAAAAATTTTTATGTCAGATGTGACTAGTAACAAATTTCCAAAAGGTATTCCATATATCATTGGTAATGAGCTGGCGGAACGGTTCAGCTATTACGGGATGAAAGGGATACTGGTCGTATTCATGACTCAGTATCTTATGGGCTCGGATGGTCTGGATGTCATGAATGACAACGAAGCTACAAAATGGTATCACGTCTTCAGTATGGCTACATATTTTTTCCCGATAATCGGTGCTATCATTTCCGATGTCTTCTGGGGAAAATATAAAACGATAATACTCCTTTCTATTGTATATGTATTTGGTCATGTAGCTCTGGCAATAGATGAATCAAGATTTGGTCTGGCAATTGGACTTACTCTGATAGCGGTCGGATCAGGCGGAATAAAGCCATGTGTCTCTGCTCACGTAGGAGATCAGTTTCAAAAAAAGAATAAACATCTTCTTGAAAAAATATTCGGCTATTTTTATTTCTCCATAAATCTGGGAGCTGCTATATCTACTTTGCTGACACCGATATTACTCGACTGGTATGGACCTCATGTTGCATTTGGTGTTCCCGGAATATTAATGCTTTTAGCTACAATAGTTTTCTGGATGGGACGAAAAGTTTTTATTGCAATTCCGCCTGTAGGATGGAAAGCATACAAGCTTGATATATTCAGTGAGAGTGGAAAAAAAGCTATAATGAATCTCAGCATTATGTATATTTTCATAGCAGTATTCTGGTCATTATTCGATCAGACAGGATCTTCATGGGTGCTGCAGGCTGAAAAGATGGATAAAATGGTTGATCTTGGATTTGTAAAATTTGAACTTCTAGCTTCACAGATACAGGCGATCAATCCATTGCTAATAATGATATTCATTCCATTGTTTACATATTGGCTTTATCCTGCCATTGATAAAATTTTTCCTTTAACCATGCTGCGAAAAATTTCAATCGGCATGTTTCTGGCAGTATTTTCATTTGTCATTATTGCATTTGCAGAAACTTCAATTACTTCAGGAGGTACTCCGAGTATCTTGTGGCAGTTCTGGGCATATGTGATCCTGACCGCTGCCGAGGTAATGGTTTCAATTACCGGACTGGAATTTTCTTATACACAGGCACCTAACAGCATGAAGTCAATTATAATGGGATTCTGGCTGCTCGGAGTTTCACTTGGAAATGGTATCACAGCTCTTGTCAATCAGCTTATCGTGAATGATGATGGAAGTTATAAATTAGAAGGATCAGAATATTACTGGTTCTTTGCTGTTCTGATGCTTGTTACTTCATTTGCATTTATATTGGTGGCTAAGAGATATAAGGTTGAGACCTATATTCAGGAAAGAGATATTTCTACAAACCCTCTGGTTACTGAAAATTAAGTTTTAGAATTACTATTATTATTAGATTTAAAATATTGATACATATAGTTAAATTGGTAAACTAAAAAATATAACAGAAAGGATTTCATGTCTAAAAACACACCTATTACTGTCGCATACGGCGATGGTATCGGTCCTGAAATAATGGAAGCAACATTAAATATTATTACTTCAGCAGGAGCTGATCTTGATATAGAAACTATTGAGATCGGCGAACAGGTTTATCTCAGAGGAAATGTAGCCGGTATAGAACCGACTGCATGGGATTCACTCCGCAGAACAAAAGTGTTTCTCAAAGCTCCAATCACAACTCCGCAGGGTGGCGGTTACAAAAGTCTGAATGTCACTACAAGAAAGACTCTGGGACTTTATGCAAATATAAGACCATGTATTTCTTATCATCCTTATGTTTCCACAAAACATCCTGTAATGGATGTCGTCATTGTCAGAGAAAATGAGGAAGACCTTTATGCCGGTATTGAATACAGACAGACTCAGGAAGTCTATCAGTGTCTTAAACTCATCTCACGACCCGGTTCAGAAAAAATAGTCCGCTATGCATTTGAATATGCAGTTGCAAATAACAGAAAGAAGGTTACCTGTTTTGTAAAAGACAATATTATGAAACTGACAGATGGTTTATTTCATCAGGTCTTTAAAGAAATTTCTGCAGATTATCCTGATATTGAAAATGAAGTATGGATCGTTGATATCGGTGCAGCAAAAATGGCAAATACTCCTGAAGATTTTGATGTGATCGTTATGGAAAATTTATATGGTGACATACTTTCTGATGTCGCAGCACAGATAACGGGATCAGTTGGTCTGGCAGGATCAGCAAACATTGGACAGAACTTTGCAATGTTTGAAGCCATTCACGGATCAGCACCAAGAAGAGCAGGTCAAAATCTTGCTAATCCATCCGGTCTGTTGCTTGGTGCAGTAATGATGCTGAATCATATTGGTCAAAGTGAAACTGCAAGTAAAGTTCATAATGCCTGGCTCAAAACTCTCGAAGACGGCGTACACACTTATGATATTTTTAAAGAAAATATCAGCAAAGAAAAAGTTGGTACAAAGGAATTTGCAAAAGCTGTAATAGAAAGGATGGGAGAAGTACCAACCACTCTTAAATCTGTTGAGTACAAAAGATCACCAACTAAAAAAGAAAGTACAGGTGAAGTATCAAAACCAAAAATTCAGCAGAAAGACCTGATCGGAGTAGATATCTATATCGACTGGAGAAACGGAACTGCTGAAGAACTTGGAGAGATTCTGAAAAAAATCGGAACGGATGTTTTATATCTTGCATACATCAGCAACAGAGGTGTACAGGTCTGGCCTGACGGTGAACCTGAAACATTCTGCACAGATCACTGGAGATGCAGATATCAAACTGTAAACAAAGGTGAAGTGATCAATAACTCTGATGTAATAAAACTACTGGAGAAAGTATATGATTCTGGATTTGATTTTATAAAGACAGAACATATGTATAACTTTGACGGAGAAGCAGGGTACTCCTGATCTGATTGATTTTATAAAATATACTTCCGGATTCAGTTCATTTGATTCCGGAAGTTTTTTTTTAGATAAAGTAAAAAGCTCTTGACATTTAAATTAAAACTCTCTATTTTTGTAAAGCACTTTATTTTTTAAAGCACTTTAATTAAATTAAAAAAATGGAATCTAGAAAAGCAGAACTGGAACTATCCCTGATCAAAAAAATGATGGAAGACACACGCAAGATGAATATCGATAACGGAATTCATTATATCTTCTGGGGCATACTCGTAGCAGTTGCATTATTTTTAAATTATCTTATTATAAAGCTGAACTTTTATCCTAAGTATGCGGGATTTGTCTGGCTGGTACTAATGGTATCCGGAGCGATTGCAGATATTTTTATCGGTAAATATCAAAGTAAAAGAAGCAGTGTTTCTACTTACGCCGGAAGATTAATGTCATCACTTTGGCTTGCATCAGGAGTTGCAATGTTTATATACGGATTTGTCGGGTCCTTTTCAGGTGCTTATAATCCGATATTTATTTGTCCGATAATAGCAACGTCTCTCGGCATTTCATACTTTACCAGCGGATCGATACAGCAGCTTAGCTGGCTGAAATCTGTTTCATACGGATGGTGGGCAGGGGCAATTTTTATGTTCGTATTTCCGGGAATTCATACATTGCTTGTATTTGCAGTTATGATAATTTTATTTCAGATCGTTCCGGGAATAGTATTAAACAAAAGATCAAAAGAGCTACTTGAAAGAACAGCATAATGAATTATGACTATCAGCAAATTGACGATGTAATACATTCCCGGATTAGGACTTCCATCATGGCAGTACTTGTGGGAATAGAAGAAGCCGAATTTAATTTCTTAAAAGCGAAAGTAAATGCAACAGACGGGAATCTGAGTGTTCATTTAAAAAAATTAGAACAAGCAGGATATATCAGCGTAAAGAAACTTTTCGTTGACCGTAAACCTCTTTCTAAATATAAGATCACTTCAAAAGGTTATAAAGCTTTTGAAAACTATTTGAACAATCTCGAGAATATTATTAGATCCAATAAAAAATAACAAACTAACTAAAACAATTAACAAAATGGAAAAGCTTACACAAGATCAGATCGAGAAAAATTTAGAAGAACTAACCGGATGGGAATCTATCGGATCTTCAATAAAAAAGAATTTCAAAACAGCCGGATTTCCGCAGACTATGGGACTTGTCACTGCAATCGGTGCATTTTGTCAGCAGCATGATCATCACCCGGATTATATGACAATGAAATATTCGGAAGTTGAAGTTTCATTCTCAACACATTCTGCAAAAGGAATCACTCAAAAGGATATCGACATTGCTAAAGATATTGAAACTTTAAAATTTTAATTCGAAATGAAATTTATTTATACTTTAATAATTACAATAACATTTTTTTTATCCTACGGAAATTCTTTTTCACAGGAAAAAGATTCTGTTAAGACTGAAGACACTCTTAAGACTGAAAAGACAGTTGAGACGACACTCATATCAGGAAAAGTCACAGGTGAAAAAGAAGCTATACTTGTCGGCGTTAATGTTGTGATCGAAGGAACTATAGATGGTGCTACCACTGATGAAAAAGGTTTTTATGAATTCGAAACAGAAAAATTCGGACCGGTAAATTTGATTGTATCTTACATTGACTATACTACCAAGACATTACCGTTAGATATATTCCGCGGACAGCCTGTATTACTGAATGTAAGACTTTCAAAAGAGGAGATCAGGACTGATGAAATACTTGTCACTGCAAGTTCATTTACATCAGGCAACAACAATGCCGTCACACTGACACCACTTGAAATTGTCAGGATCCCGGGTGCAGACGCTGACATTTACAGAGCCATCACTACTTTCCCCGGATCTAATCAGGTAAACGAAGGCAGTCGTATCACAGTACGTGGCGGAAATCCAAATGAAGTACTTACCATCATTGACATGGCATCGCTTTATAACCCATTCATCTTTGATGATGACTTTAATACTTCATCTTATTCCACTATTAATCCATGGGGACTGAAGGGCATTAATTTTACAAGCGGAGGATTTTCCGCAAAGTATGGAAACGTACTGTCAGCCGTACTTGATCTGAAATCTTATGACATGCCTCAGGGCTCGGGAATGTTTGCATGGCTTGGTCTGGCAAATGCATCTCTGTCAGGAGTCTATCTTTCAGATGACAGAAAACTAGGCGCGACATTTACAGCAGGGAAATTATTTCTCGAACCTTATTTTGCTAT
Source organism: Ignavibacteria bacterium (assembly GCA_049293015.1). GTDB lineage: Bacteria > Bacteroidota > Ignavibacteria > Tepidaquicellales > Tepidaquicellaceae > UBA2330. The sequence continues at coordinate 57,183 of JBATSB010000063.1, read as the reverse complement.
CAACGGAAAACACTCCGAGTATAATCCTATCCCGCAGTCAAATCAACTCGGCGGTACGATCTCATACAACATTGGTAAAACAGGAAATCTGAAAGCTTACGGAAATTACAGTGACGATAAAGTCGGAATAAAAAATGCAGGTCCGACTTATGACGGCTACTTTGAAGGTAGTTCAAATAATTATTTTGCAAATCTAAAATATACATCTGCACCTTCTGTAACTACACTGCTTGGCATCGGCGGTTCTTTCAGCTTTAATGAAAATAATTCTGCCTACGGAGTTTTAAACACGACTGAACAACATACTTATTCCAAAGGTCGGGCAGAACTTACAATACAGGCAAGCAATAAAACGGATATAAATACCGGCGTTGAGTATGAATATAACGGTTACAGCATAAATGGAATTGTCCCGCAGTTTCAATATAATCTCGCACTGAATGCACCTTCTATAGATCTTGATACAAACGCAAGTGCAGGCAGGATCGGCGCTTATGTTGAAGGTCAGATCAGACTAACAAGTGATCTGTTTATAATTCCAGGCATCAGGTCAGATTATCAGACACTTTCGGAAAAAGTAAGTTTTGATCCGAGATTTTCATTTGGATTTCTGCTTGCAAAAAATCAAACTGTCAGAGGTGCTGTAGGTGTGTATCATCAGTATCCGGGTCTGACAGAATATTACAGCTCTGATGATAATAATCTCGAACCTGAAGAAGCTGTCCATTACATTCTCGGATATGAATTCAATAAAGAAGGCAAACTTGTATTCAGAGTGGAAGGATATTATAAGCGTTATGCCAATCTGGTATTAAGGAACATCACAGATTTTTATTATGGCTCGGAAGGAAAGGGATTTGCAAAAGGTATAGATGTATTTTTAAAAACAAAGATCTCAAACAAATTCACAGGCTGGATCTCTTATGCATATTCTGATTCAAAGAGAGAGCAGTATGACGCTACTTATATTGCACCTTCAAACTATGACATAACAAATAATCTCAGCGTAGTAGGCAGTTATAATCTAACAGATAAAATAGTGTTTGGAATGTCTTATAAGCTGTCAACAGGAAGACCATATACTCCAGTGACTGGAAGTTTTTATAATAATAATATGGACGTATATGTACCGATCTATGGCGGAGTGAACAGCGGAAGATTCCCGACTTACAACCGTCTTGATATGAATGCGCAGTATATTTTTTCAATGTTTGGAAAATTCGCTGTCGGAGTTTTAGCAGTGAATAATATTTTTAATCAGAATAATCTTTATGATTATACTTACAATAATGATTATTCGACACAGGTACCAATTTATACAAACAATAAAAGGAGTCTGTATCTTGGACTTGGATTACAATTATAATTTTTTTTACAAACTAAATCATAAACCAAAAACTAATTTCAAAAGGAGAAATTAAAAAAATGAACCTAAAAACAATTTCCATTTTCACTCTATTAATTTTGCTTTCAATAGGATCAATGTCGGTAAAGGCTGACGAGGATTTTGACAAAGCAATTCTTAAAAGTAAGAAAGCACTTACAGAAGCAATGAATACCAGTGACGAAGCTAAGCTGATCAAGGCAAGAGGTCAGTTCGAAAGAATACTTCAGCTTAAGGAAAAGCCGTGGCTTGTAAATTATTATATGGCTTTAGCAGACTATGGACTTGCTTTGGTCGGTATGAGAACTGAGGACAAAGATAAAACAAAGAAATATACTGAGTCGGGAATTGAGACAATTACCAAATCAATTGATGCAAATCCTGAATTCTGTGATTCATTTGTATTACTTGAGTCGCTGAATTTTAACAGATGGCAGTACGAGCAGGAGAAGATGGAGGAAATTATTTCAGCAACGCAATACGCTGACACAGAGGCAAAAAAGCTTGATGCAAATAATCCAAGATATGTACTCGTCACAGGCATCTCACAATTCTACATGCCTGAAGCTTTTGGTGGCGGCGTTAAAATTGCACTTCCGACTCTTGAAAAATCTGAAGCACTTTTCAAAACATATAAGCCAAAAAGTGAACTGTACCCGGACTGGGGACAGGACATGGTGTATGGATATATTGCTTTGTGTCTTTTAAAAAGAGACGACGAAGGTGATAAAGCTAAAGCGAAAGAGATGATTGATGAAGGATTAAAGATAAATCCGGATTCAGGATTTTTAACAGGTTATGTAATGAAAGAGTATAAAGCAAGTTCCGAAGATAGTAAGTAATTTATAACTATCACAAATTTCAAACGCCGGAGAATTTTTTCACCGGCGTTTTTTTTTATTGATCATTGTACAATAAAGATATGATTTTGCGAGCGAAGCTATCTCTGAATCTACGACAAAAATTATCAGCGGTGAATAATCATTCAATTTTGGAATCAGTATTCTTTTAAATTATAGATATGTATAAAATTCGGATTGCTTCACCCGCCTATATGACTTTGAGAGCGAAGCGAAGCAATCTCCGAATCTATGACAAAAATTATCAGCGGTGAATAATCTTTTAATTTTGGAATCAATATTCTTTTAAATTATAAAACTGTATAAAATTCGGATTGCTTCACCCGAATGAATTCGGGTTCGCAAAATCATATCTTAATAAAAATCCCGCAGAGAAATCATTATTCTCTGCGGGTTTCAAAATTAAAAAATTACTTATTTGTAATTTGCAATTTGAAATTATTTCAAAAGTATCATACGTTTTGTTTCACTAAATTCTCCCGCAGTCAGCTTATAAAAATAAATCCCACTCGCAAATCCACTGCCATCAAACTCCACAGAATAACTTCCCGCATTCTGCTTCTCATTTACCAACTCAGCGACTTCATTCCCCAGAACATCAAATACTCTTAGCTTCGCATTACTCGTAACCCGTAATTCGTAATTGATAACTGTCTTCGGATTAAAGGGGTTTGGATAATTCTGTTGCAAAATAAAACTTTCCGGATTTACGGAATTTAAATTATTTACACTGACGAGAGATGAATTGTATTTCAGAATCACGCCGTTATTTCCGACTGCCCAGCCGTTCCTGTTGCTGCTGAATGTAATGTCATAAATGTTACTTTGCTGAGGAGTACCGGTCAGATTCCAGTTCTGACCGCCGTTAGTAGTCACAAGAAAACTGTCAACGATGCCGAGAGATATCCAGCCTTCTTCGGGAGTTCTGTAAGCAATTGTATTCGCAATTCCGAATACCTGGAATTCCTCATACAGCCAGTTTGATCCCATATCAGATGAATTGATCTGACTCGAGCCGTATTCAAAATCACCGCCTACTCCGACTGCATTATTTTTATCAAGAAACAGAAAATCATTTATTGGTTCGGGACCGACTACAATCGTCCTCCACGACCTGCCGCCGTTAGTGGATTTCCATACTACTCCTGCGATATCAATTGCTCCTCCTACTGCCAGTCCGTAATTTTCATCATAAAAACTTATTTTGTTAACAGGGAATCCAAAGTCTATTCCGGAATCTATTGGTGCTAAAAGCCAGTCAGCACCACCGTCAGAAGTATAATATAATTTACCGCCCGATCCGGCAAGATAGCCGTTCAGACTATCACGAAAAAAAACAGTATTGAGAAATACATTTGAATCCGGGAACATAGATACGTTCCAGTTCTGACCGCCGTTTATTGTTGTGAGAATTTTCGTCCCGTAATAATTAGGTGGAGTTGCATCGAGTACCCAGGAGAGTGCATATCCGACATTCCCATTCAGAAAAAATAATTCGATTATGTTATTTGTAATACCAGTAAATTGTTGTTCCCAGCTCAAGCCATTATTTCTTGTATTAATAATAAGTCCTGAATCACCTGCGATCCAGCCGTTTAATGTGTCTGTAAAAACACAAGAGGACAGATTTTGTGAAGTCTGTTTCGGCTGCATTAGCCAATAATCATCAGCAGCACCGGCTTCACCAGCACAGCACAAAAATACAGTTATTATTATTAAATATTTTTTCAAACGGAATTAATACTTTTTAAATTTATTTAACAAATTAATTAAACTAACCCTTAATTTAAATCCTACCTTGCAGTACTTTAGTTTTTAACAATTTAATTTATTCTCAGAAAGATAATAAAATTTTTACTCAGTTTTTTAGAAACTAAATCAAATTTCAAACAGTACGTTTTAGGATAATTAATAAGTAATTCCCCCTTAAAAAAGGGGGAGCGAAGGGGGTTGTTGCCGACAGAAATAGCAATAATATATTTTATAGAACTCAACACCTTTAGTACTTTGGTCAAATTAAACCCGGTTTTACAAACCCCTCCCAGCCTCCCCTTTGGACAAAGGGGAGGAGCTAAACCTTCGTTTTAATATTTTTCGCATCTTATATATAATGTTACTATCTTTTAACATAATTTACCTACGGCTATTACGGCAGATTATTTCTCTTTCGCAAAAACCATTCAAGACATAATAAAAATATCAGCAGTGCAAGATAATATGGATTCACATTCAGCTCCAGATTACGCGCGGTTTTAAATTCATACTCCGACTTACTATTCATTTCTTTAAGAATGTCATCGATCTCACTTTTAGATTTTCCTGTAAGATTTTGTCCACCTGTTTCTAACGAAAGTATTTTCAATACAGAATTATCAGCTCTTGTATCTGTGAATTCAAAATTATTCTCCCCTACCGAAAATCTTCCCTGTATATTTTCCACTAAAACATTGTCATCGTAAAGCCCTGCTCTATATTCATAATTTCCGTCTTCAGGAATGTTCACTTTTCCTGAATAGTGATTGTCGTTTAATCTAATAAGCTCAGTTTCTTTTTCAATTCCGTTTCCTGAAATTTTCACAAGAATCTTTTCATTTCCATTTACTTCATGATTCAAAATGGATGCATTGAATTTCACATCTTCAAATTTTGAATAAACGGACTTTGTCGTTTCGATGGAAAAGTGTTTCTGAGCTTCCTTGTCTGTAATAGCAATAATAATATTTGACAGAATATTTCTAAACAGATCATTATTACCTGTATTATTTTTGTTCAGTCTCCATTTATAAAATCCGTATGCAAGAAATGCAGCAGACTTTTTACTTTTCGTGTTTTCAATTATCAGAGCCGGTATGGAATTTTTTGTAGTCAAAAGAAAAACATCTGCAGATGGATTAGCTGAAAAGACTGAAGAAGTCTTAAATATATCAGGCATGCTGCTGACTGATCTCAATTGATCGAGCCGACTGAATATTTCATTGTCATTTGAAACTACAGAAGAAAGACCTGTCAGCTCTTCATTATCAGATGCTGACGAAATCTTAAAGCTCAGTTTGTCTTCAATTGACATAAGCTTACTATAATCCGTATTCCTTCCTGCAAAAAATATAAGTGATGAATTTTTTTTCTCAATCTCCGCACTGATCCTGTTCAGAATACTCTGATCTGAAACAGCCGTTGGATATCCGATCAAAATAAATGTATCAAAAATATTTATATCCGGAAATCCGCCTTCATAAAATTCACCGCCGGATTTTTGAGTAAACACAGTGGTTTCAAAATTTCTGACCTTCTTAAGCTCTTCAGTAATAAATGCATTATCGGCTGATGGACCGCCTGATATAACTAATACTTTGAATTTATTGTCAGTAAATTTTATAAAAAATTCTCTGAAATTATTTTTTAAAATGATCTCATTTTCTAACGGCTCGGTTTCTATTCTGTACTTTACAATATTATCTTCTGCAGAAAACACATTGAAGGATACATCATATAAGTTGTCTCTTTCATTTACTGCAACTGTCTTTGTGTCAATGAGCTTATCCTCTTCATAAAGACTTACATTCACATTTGTATTAAAATTATAAGAAGCGATCTGAACTTTTACAGGCACAGTACTTTCCGCAAAAGCAGTTTTATTGTAATAAAGATTTTTTATTGCAACGTCACTTTTCTGAATAGTATCGCCGGTCAGATAATAATTAAAGGGAACATTCATTGACCTTGCAAACTTCAGCGGATTCCCGCCTTCATTGATCATTCCGTCTGAAATAATATTTACTGTAGAAATATTTGCTGCGGAAAGTTTTTCCTGAAGTGCACTTACAGGTGATGACAGATCTGTTTCAAAATTATTTATACCTTCATAAGTAATTCCACCCAGTTCATCTGCGGAAATTTCCTTTATCAGATCTCCTGAAAAAAGAAAATAAAGATCTTCTGCATTCGCTGCTCCTGTACCGGTCAGATCATCAGTGACAATTTTTTTTAAAAGTTCATTTCTGTTTTCGATTAAAAGACTTTCAGAATTATCGATGAGAAAAATATTTTTTGGAGAAGGGGAAATATTTGAAACAAATGACATCACCGGTGAAAGCAGTAATATCAAAATAAAAAAAACTGACAAAGATCTTAGAGCAGTTAGGAATTTCTTTTGAGGTTCTTTGAGTATAGTTTTTTTATAATAAAAATATGAGACTGCACCGGCGGCAATCAGCATTATTACTGCATAGACAAAACCATATTCTGCGCTGAATGAAAAATTCATTTTACCGGGTTGGTTTTAGGAAGTTTATCAAATTCAAAACCTTTTGTTTAAATAGCTGAAAATGCAATTAATGGAAATAATGGAATTAACAGACTAGAGAAATTCAGTCTCATTGTCCTTCCGATAATTATATTTTCAAAAACAAATCTAAACTGATTTTGCTGAAGCCGGCTATTACATTTTAATATCTACATAAATACTTTCACGCAGTTCCTCTATCCATGACTCCATCTCTTTATTTTCCTTATAGTTCTCAGCATACCGTTTTACCTTTTCATAATCATCTTTCAAAGTAAGTTTGTGCGGAGGTATTTTACTGATCATTTTAATGATTTGATAACCATATTCTGTATCACTTCCTATTCTGATAGGCTCACTTATCTGTCCATCGGTCAGGTTGTTTAATATTTCTACAGTAGCACTGTCAAACTGTTCAGCCGGCACCTTACCAGCATACCCGCCATTACTCTTCGCCTGAGGATCATCAGAATATTGTTTAGCAGCATCTTCAAAAGTAATTTCACCACTTTTGATCTTATCACTAAGTTCATTCAGAAAATTAATTGTTTCAAAATCTGAAGATTCAAATTTAGGAAATCTGATAAGTATATGCTGTGCCTTTACTTTATCGCCGAGCTTTTCATTGAGTTTTATAATATGCAGTCCGAATTGTGTTTCGACAATTCCTGAGACACCACCCGGGGCGAGACTAAAAACGGCATCTTCAAATTCCTTAACAAAAGTACCTTTGGAAGCTATACCGAGATCACCGCCTTCAATAGCTGATAATGAGTCACCAGAATTTCTTCTGGCAAGTTCTGAAAAATCTGTTCCGTTTTTAATACTGTCTAAAATCTGCAAAGCAATTCTTTCAGCTTCCTTCTTCTCTGATTCACTTACTTTTCTTTCCATTACAATAGCAGCGATCTCAAGCTCTTCACTCACATCCGGCAGACTATCACCATAAGAAGTATAAAATTCTTTAACTTCAGCATCTGAGACCCTCATACCACCTGAAAATTTTTGTCTTTTCAGCTTATCGGTCTTCATGCTTTTTTCAAGATCTTCTTTTAAAAGGATCTTGATCTTGGTCATAGACATACTATACATTTCCTCGAGTTTTTCGGCTGAGCCTACCTGTGATATCAGATTCTTCATCCGGTTCTCGAGTTCCCTGTTTAATTCCTCTTCTGTAATATAAATACTGTCCTGCTCGGCTTTGGCAAGAATTATTTTATTTGTAAGAATGGATTGGAAAATTTGCTGAACCATGTAAGGAGAAATGTCTGCCAGTTGATTTTGACGCGCATAAAGCTGAAGCTGATACTGAAAATCAGATTCTGTGATTATTTCGTTTCCGACTACTGCTATAATTCTGTCACCTTCGGGCTGAGCAAAAAGTGCAGATGACAGAATCAGAAATAATGGTATTAAATATATTACTTTAAACATCTTAATTTATTCTTTAAATGCTTCGATTAAAATTGCAGCGTTTATCTTAACGGGATACTTTGCTTTCAGGTTTTCGATATATTCTTTTTCAAGTTCTTTAAATTTATCCTGCTGAAGTGTATTCGAAATTTCTGATTTTACTTCTTCAAATGGCTTTAATTTTACTTCATTACTGTCTGTAAAAGAATATTTATCTTTATGACTGTTATAATAACTTTCAAGATCCTCCGGATTTATTTTGATCTTTCTCCAAAGTTCTTCCTGATCTACTTTAAAGCTCAGGAGTCCGTTTTCATATTCCGTTAGCTGTTCTACATATAGCGGATCATCTTCTATATTTTCTTTTATAGCTTTTTTATAAAGAAGGGGCATTTCACCGGTGTTTGATATTACTTTTCTTAAAGTCTCGCTGTTTGCAAGACTAGCCTGAGCATCTCTGTTTTTTGTGATATATACTACAAAATCATTTACTTTTACATCGCCACCGCTGTATGTTGCAATTACTTTTGTTCTTTCATCAGAATTAAACATTGAATCTATGTTAAAGCTTGACAGAGTTTTATTACTGTCAAATTTTGAAATTAAGAAATTCAGACCTTCATTATTGATCTCATATTTGAATTCTTTTATCAGCTTATCAATATATTTTGTATATTCGGCTTTAAAACCAGGACCTTTTTTGTAATCACCTTTAAGCGTTTCTTTTTGTTTTTCGAAAGAAGTATAAGGTTTGATCTCTGTTACTTTGATGATATGCCAACCGTAAGGTGTTTTTACAAGGTCAGAAACTTCATCTACCTTTAGCATAAATGCAACACTGTCAAAAGGCTGTATCATTCTTCTTCTGTCAAAAAATCCCAGATCTCCGCCTTTTGGTGCCGATCCCGGATCCTGTGAAACTTCTGTCGCAACCTTTCCAAAATCTTCACCGTTTTTGATACGGCTGAGAGTTTCTTTGGCTTTATTATAAGTGCCGATTGAGTCGATTGTATTTCCTAGACTGTCTTTCTGATCCTGAATCAAAATGTGTGATGCTTTTATACCTTCGCTTCTTTTCTTTTTATCTGTGAGTTTTACAATATGAAGTCCGAAATTAGTTCTTACCGGCTCTTTTGTATAATCACCTACTTTTAATTCATAAAGTGCATCTTCAAATTCAGGAACTGTCATTCCTGCTGTAAAATAATACAGATCTCCACCGTTTTGTTTTGCGGAATTATCATCGGAATATTCAGCCGCTACAACGGAAAAATCAGCTCCGTCTTTTAATTTTGCAAGTACCTCTGCTGCTTTGGTATATGCTGCAATTGAATCTTCCGGAGACATGTTCTGCATTGGAAGATTTATTAGAATATGTGAAGCTCTTACTTCGTATTCTTTTTTGTCATAAAGATCTTTGATCATCGGCTCGACTATATCTTTGTCGATCAGAAAGGAGGTCAGAAAATTTTCTTTATACTGCTTAAGATCATTTTGAATGTCTTCAGAAGTTAACAATCCTCTTTCACGTGCATCTTTTACCTTTAGTTTGTATTTGATTAACAGATCTAAAAATTCAGTGCGCTTTTCCATGTTGGAATTCTTTGCGGAATCAATATTATTTACCGTCTTCATATACTGTGTTTCATAATCATCAAGATATATCTTTTCATCACCTACTTCAGCCACTACCTGTTTCTTTTTTGACGAACAGGCAATAATTGCAATTAGTGATAGCATTATCAAAAGTGAAAACAGTTTTAAATAATTTTTCTTATTTTGCATTTAATGTTTTTCTTAATTTTAAAATTTAATCGGTTAAAATACCTATTTAAGTTCTGAATAAAAAGCCAAGAAGATAAACAAGCGGAGTTATGAATAACTCAGATAGGGTATTGAAAGTTCTTTGTAACCAATTTGATTTGCCACAAAGGCTCTAAGGCTCTAAGTTAAAATCATAAAACCATACTTCTTTGAGCCTTCTATACAACTTGAAAGTTATTATTGTCAAAACATAGTGCAATCACTATCTGGATACTTAGAGGCAGTCAAGTATTTATGTTATATAAAACACTGATAATTAGAAGTTAAAAATATAAATAAACAAAAATTGCCCCTCCTTTTTTAAAAATTAGAAAGGTTGTAAGCTGTAACTGATTAATTCAAAATTTTTAACTCATAGTACTTAATTCGTAATTTTTAATTGCTCTCCATAACTACCCCCTTCGCTCCCCCTTTGTTGAAGCTGTCTCAAAAATTTTACTCACTCCCAATTTCTCAATTGTAAAAGTTGAAATTTAGCTCTGAATCACATATATATTTTTTATAAAGAATGAATTTTCTTAATTTTGAGAAAGATTCTTTTAAGTGGAAACACTTTAGAATTATTTTAAAACGTGCTTTTTGAAATTATGACTTCGTTTTTAAAAAATTGACTGTTAATTTTCTAACAGTTTTGCGAATAATTTAAGTTGTAAAAAAATAAATAAAAATCCTTTGAGGCTTTGAGGCTTTGAGGCTTTGAGGCTTTGAGACAGTCAAGAAATTATGTTTTTTGAAAGTACTGATATTAAGAATTGTAAGTATTTTAAATAAAAGTTATTTTGCATGATATTAAAATAAATAAAAAAATATACAAAATGAAAATTCAAAATTCTTTAAAACTATTTAGAAATTTACTGTTTGCGGTGATAATTATCTTTCCGGTAGTTTTTTCCTCCTGTTACACTGATTACACTTTAAATACGGATAATTATGATGTAGTTGGAAGTTTCTACAACCCTGATTATAATTTTAATAATGTAACTAAATATTATCTTATCGATTCTGTAATTCACAGAGACGGTGGTACAATTACAAGAGATTATGACAATACAATTCTATCAACAACAATCGCAAATCTAAATGCACTTGGATGGACAAGAGTCACAGACTCACTTGGAACAGGCGTAGTTGTAGTGGGAACATTCGTAACATCTACCACATACATTGTAAATACAGGAAGCGGATGCTGGTATGATTACTGGGGATATTCATGGTGCTATCCATATTACGGATACACATATGATTATTCTACCGGAACTGTCGGTGTAGCTATTTCAGATTTGCATAATGTAAGCGCTTCAAATCTTCCAATAGAATGGATCGGTGTTGGAAACGGATTGATTGGTCAGGGTGGTAATACAACTTCAAGGATTTCTACTGCTATCAATCAGGCATTTGCTCAGTCACCTTATCTAAAATAAACTTTAAATTTCAGATAAAGTGCTTTTTATAATTTAAAAACTAAAATAAACTTGTACATAATGAATAAAATAAAATTCTTAGCTTTAACCGTTTTTGTAACCGTATTCATGTTTTCAGACTCTTATTCTCAAAATATGACCCGAAAAAGTGCTTATCTAGCATCATTAGAATATAATACAACTTTTAATATGGGACAATCTGCTGATTTTTTAAGTACTCCCGGCTTCTGGGGCGGCTCTATGGAAATTAAGAGCTTTGTTAAAAATAATTTAGCTGTTGGAATTCTTATCGGAAATAATGTTGTCTCTGAAGAGCAGGAAAACGGCAGTACTGAAGTAAAGAACGGTACACTCACAGGTCCGCAGGCAAGATTTATAAATTATGCTCCTGTAATGGCAACTATTGGGTACTTTTTTAATAAAGGCGGCAGAAATAAAACTGTTCCTTACATACAGGCAAATGTCGGATCATATTATGTCCAGCAAAGATTACAGGTAGGTGCTAATATTATTGATAATGATAACTGGCATTTCGGTATCGGTCCTCAAGTTGGTGTGTTGTTTAATGTTGGTCAGAATGTTGCAATTGTTCTGGATGCAAGATACAATTATGCATTCAGTTCAGGTGATCCAATCGGAACAAGTGATAATAATGCATACTCATTTATAAACGCCAATATCGGTCTGGCTTACACACAATAAATTTTATAGAGTACTTATTTTTAAAAAGACAGATTATTTACAGTCTGTCTTTTTTTTTGAAAGAGCGTAATTAATATGAAAAAAATCTTGATTGATAATACTTATTATATAAGTTATTTTTAGTTTCTTAAAAAATTTCCATTAATAACCTATGAAAAATCAAATGTCCAAAATATTAAAATTCATAAGAATATGTTCGTTAATTATTTTAATATTCATACCAATAGTTATATCTTCATGTTATGTAGACTATGGTATAGCTACCAATGGTATTCCTGTTGTAGCCAGCTTTTATAACCCGGATTATAATTTTAATGATGTTACTAAATATTACTTTCTTGATACGGTAGTTCAGATCAACGGAGCTAATGTAACGAGAGCTTATGATAATACAATAAAAAATACAACTATAAATAATTTAAATGCACTGGGCTGGACAAGGATCACAGATTCTTCTATGGCAAGAGATCCGGGAGTTGTAATAGTAGGGAATGTGGTTACAACAACATCTTATACTGTAACTGAAAATAATGGATGCTGGGGTGGTGTCTGGAGTTACAGCAGTTGTTATTCTTATGATACTGAATATGAGTATTCTACCGGAACTATCGGCATTGTGATAGTAGATGTTAAAGTTCTTAACGGTGAATCACTTCCAATTCAATGGATCGGATTAGCAAACGGAGTGATGAATTCAGGTGGCAATGTCACTCAGAAGATAATTGACAGCATTAATAAAGCATTTACGCAGTCAACATATTTGTAAAAAATCAAATATGTTTTATCATAAATCATTCAAAATTTAATTAATATAAAATTTTACTTTGTGAAAAAGATTTCAATTATTGTTTTCCTTTTAGTTTCAATTATATGTTCCGATGCAAATGCTCAAAAAACCGGTAAAGGATTTTATATAGGTACTTTTCAATACAGCACTACTTTTAACATTGGAAGAGCACATGATTATGTGAGCAATGTAAGTTTCTGGGGTGCTTCATTCAGTATCAAAAAATTCATTTCGCAAAGTGTTACAGTCGGATTTAATATAAGTCATAATGTACTTTCAAATAAATATGATGACGGAACTACAGAAGTTCAGAACGGACTTATCACAGGTCCGCAGGCAAGATATCTGAATTACACTCCGATGCTTTTTAGTATTGGTTACGTTTTTAACAAAGGATATATGGTAAGAGTCTTTCCATATATACAGGCAAATGTTGGTGGATACTATATATGGGAAAGATTACAGCTTGGAGCAAATTTTAAAAAAAATAATAACTTTCATTTCGGAGCAGGTCCCGAAGCAGGCATAATTTTTTATATGGGAAAAAGATTGGGTCTTAATATCAGCGCAAATTATAACTATGCCTTCAGTGGAGGAGATCCGATCGTCGGCAGAGGAGATGAAAATACATTTACATTCTTTAATGCTAATATTGGGGTATCCTATATTAATAAATAATAAATTTACTTCGCTTTTAAATTAAAGGAATATTATACAAATCTTTAACACCCCGGACAAAAGATAAAACATTAAATAAACAGGTGCAGGCTTTAAATATTTTTTTTAATTTTCAGTATTAAGACCAAACAGACTGCCGAAGATTTTAAAAAATTCGAAAACAGGTTTAATGTGAAAAATGATTATTTAAATAAAAAAATGAATAATGCAATTGATAATATTTTTTCTAAATTTAACTGTCATAGTAACAAATTCAAAACGCTGAAAAGTGAATTTTCATAATAACTGATCATTTCAAATAATTTTTTATTTCATTTTGAAATTATTCTTTTGTTTAAAAAAATAATACCTGTGAAAAATTTAATTAAAAAAAGTTTAGTTTTTTTTCTCATTACAGTTGGAACTGTCATGGCTCAGGAATCCTCTGATACAACTGATTACGAAACAGATGAAATAATAATTTCCGCTACTAGGACAGAACAGAAGCTTATCGACATTCCTTTTTCTGTTCAAAGAGTGGATCAGTCTAAATGGAAAACTTCACGAAAAATGGGAGTTAACGATGTGTTAACAACCGTACCCGGACTTATACTACAGCCAAGATATGGAAATCATGATGTAAGAGTATCAATCCGCGGATTCGGCTCGAGGTCAAATACAGGAGTCAGAGGCGTGAGGATACTTCTTGACGGAATTCCCGAATCTGAACCGGACGGACAGACGAGGCTTGAAGCTTTGGATTTTACCTCTATCGGCAGGATTGAAATTGCAAAAGGTAACCTTAGTTCATTATATACAAACGCACCGGGAGGTGTTATAAACTTTTTCACAGATAAATATTTTCCAACATCTTTTGTACTTACAGATAATGAATTCGGATCTTATGACCTCAGAAAAAATGGTGTCAAAGTAGGTGTCAAAACTGACCGTGAAAGATTTATGGCAACTTACAGCTATGAAAATTATCAGGGATATAGAGCTCACAATAATGAATATCAGACAAGGTTCAATTCAATTTATGAAGCTGATATCAGCGATAATGAAAAGATTTTAATTAACGGATATTATGTATCCGGACTCATAAAACTTCCCGGATCACTTACACTTGATCAATATAACGCAAATGACCTTCAGGCAAATGCAAGAGATGTCAGCAGAGATGCAAAGAGGTTAACTGATAAGGGAAGAATCGGAATTACTTATAATTCATACTTAGGAAAAGGAAATAAAAATTTTATTGAAGTAACAGGATACGGCACTATTAAAGAATTTGTAAGGACAAGTGCGACTTACAGAATTTTCAACAGATACGGACTCGGAGCTTCATTCAGATTCATAAATAAATCCACTATTGCAAACAGGGAAAATGAATTTTCAGTCGGAAGTGATCTGCTGTATCAGACAGGACCTATCAGCGAATTCAATAACATCGGCGGTGTAAAAGGTGATGATCTGATTAATTTGACAGATGAAACTCTTTCCAATGTCGGATTTTATTTTTTAAATCAGTATCCTATTTTACCGGGTAAATTTAGTCTGCTTATCACCGGAAGATATGACAGAGTAGTTACTGCTGCAACTGACCAACTTGCCGGATTCAGAGATACAAGCAGACTGTTTGATAACTTTACTCCAAAATTTGCTTTGAATTATCTGCTCACTCCGCAAATGTCTGTTTATGGTTCTTTCGGTTTTGGATTTGATGTGCCGGCTAATAATGAATTAGACAATTATCCTTTTTCATCTGACGGCGGTTTAAAGCTGATTAATCCTGACCTTAACCCTCAGCAGACTGTAAACTATGAGTTAGGATACAAAGGTGAAATTCCAAACAGAGGAAGTAAAATTTTCAGAAATACTTTTATGGAACTGACAATGTATTCTACTAAAATAGATAATGCAATTATTCCTTTTACTGTGGATGGAAATGTTTTTTTTAGAAATGCAGCACAGGTGTTAAGAACAGGTTTAGAAGTTGGTTTGAATACTCAGGTAGCTAAAGGATTTGATTTCAGTACGAGCTATACTTATTCAAATTTTAAATATGAGGAATATACAGCGAGAAGTATTTCAGCAAACGGTGAGATCTCTGATGCAGATTATACAGGAAATACAGAGCCGGCAAATCCTGAAAATTATTTCAATGCAAACCTCTCCTATACTTATGACTTTAATGACAAGTACAGCGTCTTTGTAAAAGAGACAAATCTATATGTGGGTTCAATGTTTGTAAGTGATAAGAATGTGGACAGTCTGAAAACTCAATCTTATTATCTGATGGGTGCACAGATCGGTGCTGATCTTACCTTTGGTCAGTTCCGGTTTCTGACATATGTAGGAATGAATAATATTTTCAATAAAAAATATGTGGCATTCGTTCAGATAAATTCTGACAGAGAGGAGTATTACGAATCAGGACCAATAGGAAATATATTCGGCGGTCTTAATATTTCATATATATTCGATAAGTAACCAGTTTCATTTTTTTTTATTTATTCCTCACCTGATCAATATTTTTTAGTTGTCAGTTGAGGAATTTTTATTTGCAAATAATTTCACATAATTTATTTAATAAAGCTTTTCGGTTTACAATTGATTTCAAAATTCAAAGTGAAGTTTATTTAGGATATAAAGTACTAATTTTTATTACTAAATTTTTATAACACATAAATCAAAAAAATTTTCAAATGAGAAATTTTATTTTTCTATTAACAATAATATTTTTTAGCTCTGAGATCTATTCACAATATCCGAGTTTCAGAATTCATCCATCTCAGAATAATCAGATAGAACCTACAATAGTAGTACATCCGTCAAATCCCGATATAATGTTTTCAAGTGCATTTACGATCAGGTTATCATTCAAAAGCGAAGGAGTATATGTAACCACAGACGGCGGTGTCACCTGGTCGGGAACTGATACATGCTTCGGTCAGCCTTTATCAAATCACGGCGGCGATCCGGGACCGATAATTGATAAGGACGGAAATTTTATTATTACTCATCAGGGCGGATTTATTCTCGGTATGTATTCGAATACTTCGACAAATATGGGACAGACATGGACAAATAATTTACAGATAGCGGGAAATGATCAGGACAAAGGAAGTCCCGCAACAGATAATAATCCGATGAGTCCGTATTACGGAAGGACTTTTCTTGTTTGGACGAGATTTACAAATCCTTTTCCCATAGTTGCTTCATTTTCAAATAACAGCGGTCTGAACTGGACTTCGATATCTCAGATAAATAACTCACTTCCTCAGAGACAATCAAACGGACCTTCGATGGTGATTGGCTCGGACGGAAAAAATTATGTTACGTGGGCTTCTTCTTTATTAAGTTCTCCTTTTAATGAAAAAAATATCGGCTTTGCCATTTCTTCAAACGGCGGTGACTCGTGGAATGTTAATGAAAATATTTACGAATGCAATGGAGTAAAGTCTTCATCCCTTCAGCCATGGAATATTCGCGTGAATGGTTTTCCCGCTTTGGAGATTGATAAATCAGGAGGCAGCAGAGACGGCTGGCTTTATATTGTTTCTTCACAGATCAATTTTTCACCGGCAGGATCAGACCCGGATGTTGTATTTCACAGATCCTCTGACGGAGGGATTACATGGTCTTCCGGTATCCGCGTAAATCAGGATCCTCTTAACAATGGAAAGAATCAGGTCTTCCCTGCTCTTACTATTGATGAATCCGGCGGAATAAATGTGATCTATATGGATAATAGAAATTCACCTGACTCAGCACAGATCTATCTTTCACGTTCGACTAACGGCGGTGTTAACTGGACAGATTATATTGTAAGTGATCACAAATTTCTTCCTAAAAGTGTCTCAGGTGCAGGTGCCGGTAATCAGGGTGACAACATCGGAATCACTAATACCAACAATAAACTTTTCCCTGTCTGGAATGACGATATAACAGGCGTCTATCAGGTCTGGACTGCACCGATCGATCTTACAACTATTGGAATAAATCAGATCAGCACGGAAATTCCCGATGGATTTTATATGAGTCAGAATTTTCCAAATCCGTTTAACCCTTCTACAAAAATTAAAATTGACATTCCTTCTGAAAGCAAAGGTATAGATAAATATAAACTCGTAGTCTATGACATCACCGGTAAAGAAGTTTCGACACTTGTGAATTCAATACTGACGACTGGTACATACGAAGTTACATTCAATGCAATTGATCAAAGCGGATACGAACTTCCGGGCGGTGTTTACTTTTATTCACTCTTTGCCGGAGACAGGTTAGTAGATTCGAAGAAAATGGTTCTTTTGAAATAAGGACATTCGGTCTATCAGAAATTTTCGGAACAAGCTGAATTTTATTAATTGAAACCCAACCTACTTTTTCTTGGTATCAAAAAATAATTCATTTGTCAAATCATTTTTTAAATATTAATTTTTAAAAATGAAAACTTCATTATTAACTTTCGTTTTCTTAATCACATCGATTTTACTCTTAACTCTTCCATCTCATTCTCAGGAAAAAACAGAATATGTATGCTATCCATGCGGTGGCGGATGTGATAAAGTAATTCACCACTCAAACGGTATCTGCTCAGAATGCGAAATGACGCTGATCGAAAAAAGTAAAGTGATTTTCAAAAATATTGACACACCGGAATTTCTTTCAAAGCTTGAAAATGAAAAAAGATTTATTCTTTTAGATGTCCGCTCTGCAGAAGAATTTAACGGCAACGGAAAAGGTCAGAGATCTTTACACGGATACAAACATCTGATAAATGCCGTAAATCTTTCAAGTGATATACTTGAGGAAAATATCGGAGAGATCATGAAATACAAAGACAGTGAAGTGATAGTGTATTGTTCACACAGCCGTCGAAGTCCATTCTGCAGCCAGATACTTACTGATGCGGGATTTATAAACGTGACAAATTATTCCGGTGGGATAGCAGAGTTTGTAGAGGAGTATCTTATTAATTCAAATTCAGGAAAAGATTTTATTGTAAAATAATATTGTAGATCAGAATATTATTCTGACGATTTTTTAAAAAAAAAAATCTGACAATTTTAAAATAAAATTATTCTGACGATTTTAAAAGAATCAAAAAATTATTATCAAAAATCAAAAAACACTTTTGCAGAAAAAGAGAACAACTGTGCTTCAGGAGCACGGTCCAGCGCGAGTGCTGTTTTATTTGTAGGGTTAATATTGAAATAAGCATACTCAAGTTCAGTAACTGCATAAGTAAAATCCGACATATAATACTTTAATCCCAATCCCGTTTTAAATCCAAAAAGCCATTCCTCTTTCGACACAGTATAAAGATAGACATCATAAGAATAACTGTAATAATTTTCGTATGAATAATAATTTCTGATCCTGTCGTACTGCTCGGAAGTATACTGCCAGGCAGGACCTATCTTAATGAATACTCCGCCGCTTTCATCTTCCATACTCAGCTTTAGACTTAAAGAAATCGGAATTGCAAAGAGAGTTGAATAACTGTTTCTGTCCTGAAAATATTGGTCACCAATTTCAGCAGTTACAAACTGCGGGTCTACTCTGCCATTAAAATGAAAAAGAAAATCCGATTCAGCTTCAACTGATAAATTATCTGAAAAATGTTTTCCGAAAGTAAAACTGATAGTATATGGAGACCAGATAGTATAGTTGTCATCGTAATAATCATATGAATAATTATAATCATAATAATAGTCATCATATGAAGACAAAACTCTCATCTGATAAGCCTCCCCAAAATATCCGCCCCAGTAACTTGATATGGAAGTACCAAATCCAGAATAAAATCCATCTCCGCTGTCATATGACTGGGAATAATTTTTTTCTGTAAAAATGAAAATAAAAAGAATGAAAATTATCAGGATTTTTTTCACTTAGATAAAATTTATTTACAAAAATAGCTTTTTATACTTATATAAAATATAAAAAGATCCTTACTGATAAAGTAGGTCAGAATAGTATTCTGACGATATACGTATTCTTACAATCTACATAAAAATATTAATTCATGTCAGAATATTAATCGCAGATATTTTTTAATAATTTAATTCTTGTCAGAATATTATTCTGACCTGCTAACCCTCATTTTTTTTGTCAGAATACTATTCTGACCTACAAACTCACATTTTTATTTGTAAGAATATTATTCTGACCTACAAACTCACATTTTTATTTGTAAGAATACTATTCTAACTTACAAACTCACATTTTTATATGTCAAAATACTATTCTGACCTACAGCAATTCCATCGAAACGCCATTTTGCTTCCTGGAGAAAATTCCATAAAAAGTTTAATTTTAACCCAATAATGATGTTTATTTCCAAAAATACCTTTTTGAAATGCCCTTTTCCAAAAAAAATCTCCGCACAAACCGGAAAATATTTCTTTGGATTGTATTGTCTGAAATTCTATATTGTAATAAAAATATAAAATATTATCATATTGAAAAAATATATTCTATTATCTTCAGTCATAATTATTGCTGCTGTTTCATATTCATTTCGAAACAGAGGTGACGATCCGGGTAAAATTAAAGACGGAAACAATCTGCCGATTACTGTGACAAGTGTTGACTCAAAACAAATGGATGCAAACAGGATCGTAACTTATTACAGAAACAACGGCAGTTTTAACCGTGATCCAATATCAGGTAATGCAGGATTTCTCTGGCCGAAAGGTGAAACAAAATTTGCAAGATATTCATCAGGAATGTGGATCGGTGCCATCGTCGGAAATGATACTCTTATGTGTATCGCTGAATATGATTACGAATATCTTCCCGGTTATGTTGATAACAACGGTAATCCACAGGGTAAAGATGATCCGCATTACAGAATTTATAAGATCAATAAAGGAGATTCTCTCAGCAATGATTATCTTAACTGGCCTTCAGATCAGGGAGCTTATACAGATCAAAACGGAAAGCCAGTTATCATTGGAGATCAGACAATGTTCTATTCCTATACTGACGGATATCCTGAAGCTCATAATAATAATGCCGGTAGTACTGCACCTTTGAAAGCACAGATCCTTCAGACCAACTGGGCATTTAAACAAAAAGCAGGGTTTCTCGACGACGTTATTTTTACTGAGTACAGGATCATCAACCGCGGAGATCTTCCCTGGACGAAGTGTTTCATTTCACATTGGACTGATGATGATATTGGAGTTGCAACGGACGATGCTGTCGGATGTGATACTTTATTAGATCTTGGGTTTACTTATAACTTTTCAGGTAATGACCCTAATTACGGCATGGCACCTCCTGCTGTAGGGTTTTTATATCTGAGGGGAGGAATTATAGAAAGTCAGGGTGATACTCTCAAATACTTTTCACCGCCCGGAAGCAATAATCTTATCTTAAAACCCGGATATAAATTTTCCGGAATGTCTTCTTTTAATATGTACACCGGTGGAAATCCAACAGTAGGCGATCCTTCAAATTACAGAGAAGCTTATTTGAATATGCATGGAATCAGGAGAAACGGAACACCCTGGATCAATCCTCAGACAAATCAGATAACTAAATTTGCATTCTCCGGTGATCCTGCTTCTCAAACCGGCTGGAATGAAACGGATCAGGGTGACAGAAGATTTATGCAGACTACAGGTCCGCTGACTGTAAATCCGGGCGATACACAGATAGTGGTAGTTGCGCAGATCATTGCCAGAGGAAATTCAAATCTAAACAGCATGATCAAACTCAAACAGCTTACAAGGTCGGTCAAAAGTTTTTTTAATGATAATTTTGATGTAAGTCTGACCTCGCCGCTTCCTTCAGTAAAAAATTATTCACCCGGCGATGGAAAAATATATCTCTCATGGAATGACAGTTGTGAAAGAGTATCATTCAGCAATAAACTTTCGGGAGGAACATATAAATTTCAGGGATATAATATTTACAGAGTAAAACCAAATAATTATAATCCCTCTTCTGCAGATACAATACTGCTAAAGACATTTGATATCATAGACGGAGTAAAGGACATACGTGACAGTGTTTATCTGAATGATTATGAAGGAATAGTTTATGGGATTGTACAAAGAGGAAGTGACAATGGAATTTCAAGATATATTGTACTTGATAAAGATACCGTATCGGGAGAATCTTTTATCAGCGGCACTGAATATAAATTTTCTGTGACTGGATATTATTATGATCCCATCGGCGGAATTTATTCTCTGCCAAAAGTATATGAATCGCCAAAGTATTCTAACATTATAAAAGTAGTTCCGCAAATCCTGACTCCCGGCACACAGGTGAATTATACTTACGGCGACACTGTCCGCACTGATCAGAAAGATCTCGCAGTAATGCCGATAATCATTGACCCGCTGATACTTGCAAGTGCATCATATACTATCTCATTTGGATTACATGACAGCGTTACTGTTTGGAATTTGTCAAAGACTGTGAACGAAGTGACATCATTAATTTTTCAAAATGAAAAGGACTTTTTTGGTCAGGATACTGCAAAGACTTATGACGGCATACTTTTTAATAACCGGTTTGTAAAAGATTCGGGAATAGTCCGTGATCCGAATATTTCATATAATTATTCAAGTAACTATAAATACCCGAACACACAGAAAGGCTGGAGTTATGAACCTGCGGAAAATCAGTGGATACAGGGACCGGATACTACAGCAGTCATTACTGCAAAACATATTACAGACAGACAGTTTGACAGCAGAGAAATTGGAATGAGTTTTCCGACACAGAATAAGTTCAATAATTACAGATCAAAGGTTCAGGCAAATAAAAAATTCTTTACGCCCGTAGTAGGTCAGAATAGCATTCTGACAGGCGGTCCATTGCGAAAAATCGAAATTATCTTTGGACAAAACTCTAAGTCATACAGATATACTGCAAATAATTCCCCGGGTGATTCCTTACTTACAGTTGGTACTTTTGCTGATATGACTGAAGTTCCGTTTAGTGTGTTTGCAGTTGACGAACTCGATTCATCCGGCGGAACTCCGAGACAGCTCAATACAGGATTTATAGATTTTGACAAAGACGGTTCCTGGGATCCTGACACTACAAAGTTAGGAAATTATCACTTCACATATATTTTTGCATCTGACTACAATCCTTCAGCTCAGACAGATTATACAGATAAAAATCCATTAAGTGGAAGTCCGATATTTGGTTTTCCTACAATGGATGTAATGTATGCATGGCTGCCGAGAGTGAAGAGATCTGCTGATGGAAGTCCTTTGACATTTACTGCCGGTGATAAACTTACAATAACGCCATACAGAATTACAAGACCTGACTTCGTCCCCGGATTTCCAGTTAAGTATTCATGGGAAATGACAGGATCAAAGACAGGTGATATTCAGCTTGCGTCTTCGGAAGTAAATAATATTAAAGCTTTTCCGAATCCTTATTACGGCACATCTGAACTTGAATATGACTCAGGCGGGGAAAAATTTATTTACTTCTCACATCTGCCGGCACAATGTAAGATTAATATTTATTCTCTTAACGGTTCACTAGTAAAAAGCATTGACAGGAACAACAGTGATCCTACGAGTTCTCTTGAGAAATGGGATCTGAAAAACAGCAGCGGCAGTAAAGTAGCAAGCGGAATGTACATTGTATATATTGACTGTTTTGCAGCAGGTGTGAAAATTCTAAAGATAGCGGTGTTTACAATTTAGGTGCGTAGGTCGGAATAGAAATCTGACGATCTCATTCTGACGATCCTTTAAGTCAGAATATTATTCTGACCTACGAACTATAATTTCCCCTTCATCTGATATTAAAAGATCACCTTCCGGAAAATCTTTCTCCGTCAGAGATTTGATCAGCTTCACCGCAGTCCGTTCTTCATCAGGAACAGGCATACCTCGCATGACCTGTTTAAATGAATAGATATTTCCTTTTACAAAATTTCCTGAAGTATTTATAAATATTTTAATCAGCGGTGCTATACCCTGTGGTCCGCTCAGACTGAATTTTCCATATGTGCAAAAATTACCTAAGCTGTATGCAATTATTTTTCCTTTATAAATTTCCATTGCTCTCGGTACATGCGGTCCGTGACCAAGGACAATATCAGCCCCTGCATCGATTACTGCATGTGCAAATTCATAAACATTGCCTCTGTCTTCCCCGAGAAATATTTCTTTATTCCCTGAAACTCTCTGAGCAGAATATCCTTCCGCTCCGCCATGAAAAGATACAATTAAAATTTTACATTTCTTTCTCAGATCCGAAATTACTTTTACAGCATTCGATAAATTGTTCAGTGACTGAGTACCAGTATTTGGAGCAAATGCTGTGAAGCCAAAAGTAACACCGTTCTTTTCAAAAACTGTCACAGGATGATCAATGTATCCTGCATAATTTATAGAATATTTTTCTAAAGTTTTTATAGTGGAAATTTTTCCATCCTCACCCATATCATTACTGTGATTATTTGCAAGACTGACAAGGTCAAATCCGGCATCTTTCAGGTAACCGCCGTAGTGTTCGGGAATTCTGAACGACACACAATTATCAGGAGTATTACACTTTTTCGGTTTACCTCCTGAATCAAGCAACGTACCTTCGAGATTACAGAAATTTATGTCCGCTGTTCCGATAAGATATTTCACACTGTCAAATAAATATTTTCCGTCATCTGGCGGCAGAGAATATCCGGACGGATAATTTGAACCGGGCATTACGTCTCCTGCTGCTATTATAGAGATAAAATTATCGTCTGCTTTTTCTTTTTTGTCAGAAAATTTTATATCTGAATGTTCCGGATTTTTATCTTTGAATTTACTTTGCTCATGTCTATGATTTAGCTGTCCGCAGGATTCAGTTAGGAAAACTATTGAAATAAAAATCAAAAACAGCAGAGAATATTTTTTGCTAAGAATATTTATTATAATAAGATTGATAAATTGGGAATGGGGTTAAGAACTTAATTAAATAATTTTCATTTTTAAAATGAAACATCGATTTCAACTTTAATCTTTTCCGTTATTTTATTATTTAAAAAAAGAGTCCGGAATTTTAGTCCCGGACTCCCGAATAAAAATTAATGTAAAGCTCCGCTCATTGCATCTGTCATCATGTCATGAGTCTGCTCAATTGTAAAGCTTCCCGGCTTTTGGCTCGGCGGGAATTCTTTGAATGTTGTCATAAAATTTCCTATGATTTCCTGTGCCGGTCCTAGTATATAAACTCTTCTGAAATACCAGTCAAAATAAGTATTTGAAGTGATATCCGCTCTTTCATATGGATCAGTTCTGAGATTAAACAATTTCGGACCTCTTAATTTCGTAAAAGGTTCAAGCCAGATCTGTAAAGTACCTGCCTGCCTCTGCTCCATAAATACAGCTTTCCAGTTATCATACCTCAATCCTACTACTTCACCGTCATCATTGAAATAAATGAAACCTAATCTCGGACTTATATCAGTCTTTCCTGTCAGGTAATCTGATTGGTCATTTCCATCTAGATGAACTTTAAAAGTTTCATTTCCCACTTTCATACCTTTAAGAAGTTTTTCTTTTGCTTTCGGCTCACCGGCTATTGAAAGAATTGTCGGAAGCATATCAAGATGACTGATAATTCCATTCAGCTCTGTACCCGGCGTTATCTTGCCCGGCCATCTGAACAATGCAGGAATTCTGTAAGCACCTTCCCAGTTGGAATTCTTTTCATTTCTGAACGGAGTCATTGCACCGTCCGGCCAGGTGTTCATATGCGGTCCGTTGTCAGTACTGTACATTACAAAAGTATCTTCTGCAATTCCCAGACTGTCAAGCAGATCGAGTAATTCTCCGACATTCTTGTCATGATCGATCATTGTATCATGATATTCAGACTGCCATCTTCCGGCCTGCCCAACACTTTTTGGTTTGGTATGTGTGAATGCATGCATGTGGGTTGTATTAAACCAACAGAAGAATGGTTTATCTTCTTTATGATTTTTTTTGATAAAATCTTTTGCTGATTTACAGAATTCATCATCCACTGTTTCCATTCTCTTTTTTGACAAAGGACCTGTGTCTTCAATTTTCTGCTTGCCCACTTTTCCAAATCTCGGATCGACTGTCTTGTCATCTTTTTCAGATGCATAACAATGAAGTACTCCTCTTGGTCCGAATTTTTTTCTAAACTCCGGAAACTCGTCTGCCTTCGGATAATCTTTTTGTTCAGGTTCTTCTTCAGCATTTAGGTGATAAAGATTTCCGTAAAACTCATCAAAACCGTGAACAGTAGGAAGGAATTCATTCCTGTCACCAAGATGATTTTTACCGAACTGACCGGTGGAATATCCAAGTGGCTTTAAAAGCTGAGCTATTGTTACATCTCTTGCTTTTAATCCCTCAGGGGCAGCAGGCATTCCGACTTTAGAAAGTCCTGTTCTGTAAGTGCACTGTCCTGTAATAAATGCAGACCTACCAGCAGTACAGCTTTGCTCACCATAAAAATCTGTACAGATCGCACCTTCTTTTGCAATTCTGTCGATGTTTGGAGTTCTGTATCCCATCACACCTTTGGAATAACAACTGAGATTTGACTGACCAATATCATCCCCCCAGATTATGAGAATGTTTGGTTGCTTTTTTTCTTTTGCCATTCTTTGATTTTTTTAATTAATAAAAAAGTGATTTAAATTATATTTTCTTTTGTAAAAATATCTACAAATGTAAAATTTCCTTGTACCCGCAGAGTCACGTGCTCTAAAGATTCTGCAATCTTATAAAATTTCGTCTCCGCAGAGTCACGTGCTTTTCGAACTCTGCGGTTTGATAAAAATTAAATACTCGATTTTAAATCTTCTATCTTGTCTTTCACTTTACTTGATAATGTTTTTTTTGCAAAAGAAAGTAATATCATCGCAATACCTGTCAACAGTACCTGAATCCCAAGGATCGTTGCAACTCCTACTGCTCCTGTGCTGATATTGAACATCATCATAAACCCTGCAAAGATTGAAAGAAAACCTATTATAAAAAGAAGCCATCCGAGTCCGTTTTCTTTTTTCATCGACCAGCCGGAAGAGGTAAGATTAAATCCTGTTATCAGTACCCAAATTCCAAAAATAAAAGTAACCGCCTTCATCGCAGCGAGCATATTCATTAATACAATTACACCGAATACCGCTGTAAGTAAACTCCAGATCAGCACCCATGTATCACGGTCTCCGCTTTTGGAAAATATCCATCCGAATAATCCGATCACACCTGTTACAAGTAACAATATCCCGATCCAAAGTGAAATACCTGCCAGGACTTCTATAGGATTATTAAAAATGAAAATACCGAGTATGAACAATAATATACCTTGTAACAGTATCACCCACCACTTTTTTAGCATTGTGTGTAACATGATATTTTAATATTTAAATTAATGAAATTATCTTCTTCTACTTGTTTTCGGTGCGCCAAACTGAATTATTAATGATCCACCTAGTCCAAACTGATACATAGAGGATTCAGTATTTACACCGGTGCTGACACCTCCCGTTCCAAGATAAAGACCGCCGCCGACATCCTGTACTGCAGACTGCACCTGAGCTTGTAATCTGAGCCCTACACTTTGTGAAAACAAAAAGTCAGTACCAAATCTTGCTGACCATGCAAATTTCGTAGATGAAGATTCTCCACCAGGGAGCGGATTCTGATTATTCAATATTGCAACACCAATTGCTGCCCCGCCGAATGGTTTGATCATTTTGTTTGCAATAGGAAAGTATTTATTTGAGCCGAACAGAATATAATTTACATCCACATCATACGACCTTGTAGTATCAATAGTCGAACTATATGTGATCGGAAAAGTTGTATTTTGTCTGTTATACATCAATTCTAAGCCAACAGAATTTTGCAGAATATATTCAAATCCAATTCCCCATTGATAACCACCGTTAACTGTTCCATTAATATATCTGTTATTATCAGAGACAAATTCAATTCCGTCATCAAAAACATAAGAGTTGTAAAGGTTGATCTTGTAAGGCTGTGCGTAGGAAACGCTTTGTATTGCTGTAAAAAACAGAACTGTTAAAACAAATTTAAGTGTAAAGTTTTTCATTTTTTATTTGGTTTAGTTAATAAATATTTTTTAAGATTTAAGGAAATATTAGTGAGATTGTTATTCATATTTACTTTTAAAAATACCAAGATGGAAGTCTTGAGTTGTAATAAAAAAATTTGTAAAGTTTAATTATTCAGAATCTTTTTTACAATACATAAAATTTATTTTACCAAAATCATACTGCCGGTCTGTGTTGAAATAGAAGTTGTAATTTTATAATAATATACACCACCGCTTAAATCCGATGCATCAAATACCGACTCATGTGTACCTGCATTTAATTCCATATTTATTAATTCAGTTATAACCCTGCCTAAAACATCATAAACTTTGAGATCAACAAATGATCTTTCCGGAAGATCGAATTTTATTTTAGTACTTGGATTAAATGGATTTGGATAATTCTGATAAAGTTTAAAATCTGACGGCTTAGTTGTTAAATTTGCTATTGACGTTATCGTTCCATCACCACCGTAAAAACAAATTACCCTGCCTTCCCTGTTGCCGCCTAGAAATTCATTTACGCCGTTTGTATCAATATCATTCAATACCGCAGCCCGGTCCCCTCTTTCAGAAATCGTAAATCCGAATGAATGATCAAAAAGAATATTGCCATTCAATCCATCGAGAACTACTAATCTTGGCTGAAGTTGTGTCGCAATTACAATGTCATCAATACTATCGTTTGTGATATCTCCAATGTTATCAATTCCTCTTATATAAGAAGAACTAAGTACATTGAACCAAATTGTATTTCCGGTTTTAGAATCTATTCTGAAAGCAACCTGAGGAGCTGATAAAGAAAAGTCAGCAAATCCATTCCCGTCTGCATCATCAAGAATTGTTATCTTTCCATTGTTGCTCGAACCTAAACTCCGAGACCAAATCTGATTTCCCAGATCTCCTGTAACCGCAAATATACTTCCATTGAATCCTCCAAGCCCGATTATATCTTTTTTGTTGTCGTTGTTAATATCGGGTATTTCTTTAAGACTCCAGATATTCCCGGTTGCTGCATAATTCCAGACAGCAGATCCCGTTGTATCAAATCCATTCACATGATACTGAGAACCATTATTATTTACACCGACCGCACCACCTGATTCAGTTGCGACTAAGTCATCCGTAAACAGCTGAACCTGTGTGCTGTAAAAAATTACTTGGCCATTTACCGCATTCAGACAGATCGCTGCATGTCTGCCTCCGTTAGTTACACCGCTTGCAGCAAGTAGTACATCTTTGATTCCGTCATTATTGTAATCATATCTTATACTGATTCCTTCAATGTCTCCGTCGTTTGTAGTTAAAGGATTTCCGTATGACCACAGGACATTTCCGTTTGTTCCGTTCAGCGCATATACCATTTCATTTCCTCCCCCGCATCCGATCACCACATCACAAGTTCCATCGTTATTCACATCAGATATTTCCATTGCATCTTCCCAATCCACAGAGCCGGTGTTGATCATTCCAAAATGTGTACTGTACTGCCAGAGAAGATCACCGTTTATTCCGCTGTAACATATCGTCCAGTAATTTTCTGTCGCAGCTATTACATCATTTATATTATCACCGTTGACATCAGGGATCTGCTTAAGACTTTTTATCTGCTTATCCTGATTTGTCGTACCCGGGTTATCAGGAATTACAACCTGCCATAATATATCTCCAAGCATTATTCCTCTGCTTTGGGAAAGACCATTCTGATTTTTTAAAAAGGTAATTGTAATTAATAACGAAAGGATAAGTGTAAAATATTTCATATTGTTTTTTTGAAAAATAATTAATACGAATGATATTAAAAAGGATGGAAATTAATTTAAGAATGGAGATAGAAAGAGTTTAAGAGTCAAACTACCTGATTTTCAGTTTAAAAAATATATAGAAACTTTAAAGGCTTTAACGTGTGTCCAGCCTCACATGTCCCGAATGGAAACGAGTAAAATATTCCGAAACTGCTTAAGCAGATTGTACATCATCCGCAGTAGGTCCGTAGATCTGAGGATTACGAACACCCATTGAACGGTAATAAGAACTCAATTGTCCGCGGTGATGAATAATATCTAAAAGAAACATCCAGTACATTTCATACATTGGAGCTTCAAATAAATTAGAACCCATATATTCAAACGGAACCACTTTTTCATCCCAGGTTTTATCATCTACTGTTTTCAGGTTCTCAACAAGTTCAGCAGTATTCTTACTCAGATATTCAACGGCTTCTTCCCTGCTTGTAAATTCTATGCCGTCTTCTTTTATTACAAATGTCTTTACTGCATCTTTCATTCCTTCAACATGAGGAAGCATGTGACCTACAATTTCTATAGCAGATCTTGATTTCGGATCCGGTCTGTAACTAAGCTTGTCCATATCTTCAGGTAATGCATTTACAGCTCCGGCAGTGATCTGCATTTCATCTGAAAGTGTCTTTATAAAAAATTCTTTGTTGGTCATTTTTGATTTAATTTAATTTGTAAAATTATTGTAAATTATGAGAACTTAATCGGATAATTTAAATTTGTTTTTTAAAAAAAATTCGTCTACACTGATTCCAAAAATTAATTTTTGTTAGTTAGAATTTTGCAATTTTTATTTTCAATTCTGTTGTTCGCTCACATTTGAAGGATTAGGAACGAATGGAAAATCAGATTATTTTAATAAAAACATCCGCTTTGATTCTGTATAAATGTCAGATGATAATCTATAGAAATATGTTCCGGATGGAAAGTCTACTGCATTCCACACCACTTCATATGTACCGGGCTGAAGTTGTTGGTTAATGAGATTTGTAATCTCTTTCCCTGAAATATCATAAATCGTTAGTCTCGTAAAAGATCCACCGCTATTATGATCATGCAAATCTGGAATTCCGAATTTTATTTTTGTCGATGGATTGAATGGGTTTGGATAATTTTGTTCAAGGTAAAATTTTTCAGGAAGCATAGTTTCTATTGTAGAAACGGACACTGCCCCACCTGCATTCACCCATGAAGTATAGATAAGACTGGAAATAAAGTGCGAAGCATTATTGAATAACATTATTGTAAAATTCCCCGCAAGCTGCCAGTATCTCTGATAATAAGTTGTACCATAGCCAGGTGCCATTGCATTTGCAATGCTGTCGTACCTCAGTACAGAATCAACATACGTGTAATTATTATAAAGAAAATCAAATACAAACTGGTTTATGTTTGGAATATATTCAGCATTTTCAAATGAATAAATAATGTTTGCAGAGTCACGGTTTATAAGCTGCGTCTCATATCTTGAGTGAACTCCTGTCTGATTTGTATACTGCCCGTTATAATTTCTTGTAATGTGCAGAGGATTATGCCCGTCACCCACATAGTGTCCTAGGTCAGCGGAGTGAAGCATTGCTTTCTGATAATTCTGAAGCTGAAAATATTTTTTTATTGAATCAGCAGTTGCCATTATTGAAAAAGGTAAAATGCCTTTATCATATACAAAAGTGCTTCCATGAATTGCAATAAGAGAATCCAGATCCTGTGGAATCCTGCCCGTTGCAATAAACTCCGGGTAATCATCAATATCAATATAATGTCTCGGTGCTTCATTAGGATCGGATGATCTTCGATAATCTGCATCCGAAGAATGAGCAGCAAGTGAGTCCGCCCAGTTCAGAAAAGTCATTGGTGATGGAAATGAGAATGTCGATCTTCTGTTAATGATCTTGTGTCCGTTAGCTCCCCATCCGTAAATAAAAATAATACTAACTAGCAGCAGAAAAAAAGTAATGTGTTTATTGTTCATTTGTTTTTTAAAAGTAATTTAATTTCAATTTTAAAATTCAGATAATCGATCTGAATTGTTTTGCAGTCCTTGAACATTAACCAACTCAGACTACACAAGGTAGTTTTATTATCAAAAAATATTTGTTTTACAAAATAGAATTATAAAATCTAATAAGAAATTGAAAAATGTTTTTGCAACATTATCTCAATTTCGTAGATGGGGAAGAGTAAAAATTTCATTCTTCTGAGACAACTACTTCAACTTTAATTCTGTCGGGATCTTCAAAAAACAAAGCGTAATAATCTTCTCCGCCGGCAAAAGGATGCTTGTCCAAATATAGGATTTTAATGCTTCTCTCTTTCAAATCTTTTGTCAATTCATCTATAAAATTTCTAGAAGTACAATGAAAAGCTAAATGATTGAGACCTGTGTTTTTTCTGTTATAGGAATTACCTGCGTACTTATCTTCAGTCTGTACAAATACTATATAGCTGTCTTCAAATTTAAAACTTATTCCGCTGTCCCATTTTTGAAATACCTTATATGAAAATTTTTCAGTTAGCAGCCATTCCCAGAAAGTCGTAGATTTATTCAGATCTGAAACGTAAATTTCTATATGATGAATAACTCCATTCATAAGTTTGTTTTTTAAAAAATATTAGAGTTGTATTTTTAATATAACTGATGTTTTTCAAAAATTAAAATAATTTTATTTCGTTTTCTTATCAAGATTAATTTCTAACCGGATTAATTAAAGAAAGAGGTTAATATCCAGATAATTTTATACATACTTATTGTCAGTCCCTTCTTTAATAAAGGAAATAGTAAAAAATTGAATCTGAAAAATATATTAAGTATTTTATACAGGTTTGTTTTATGGTAATTATTTAAACAGCCTTAGTCTCTTTTAAAAAAATTAATAAATACCTCATCAACACAAGTTTCAAAAAACATATCGCCTTAATTTTACTGCTGATCTTCGTCTTTCCATTTGCCGCTGAATCAGTTCACGCTTTTGAACATCGCGATGAAACTCACTGCTGTGATAATAAGACTGTTCATTTTGATTCGACTGAGCACCAATGTAAGATCTGTGAATATTCACAGACTTCTGTATATATTCCATTTACAAAATTATTTTTTAACAAAAATATAAATTATACACTGGCTTCGGTTCCCGTCTGTCAGTTCATTTCAGAGCATTTCCAAAATTACAGTTTTTCCTTAAGAGCTCCTCCCCTTTTTTCCTGATCACAAAATAACGGCAACACCTTTGTACTGTTGATCTGATTTGAATATATATAGATCAATAGTTCACCCTAATTTTTAAATCAAATTCGAATTGTAAAAATGACAAATAAAATAATATTGTTGTTTGTGATGATTGGATTCAATTCATTGATTCCGGATCTCTCTTCAGCGGAAGCGATTGCTTTCATATCAGAGACAGGATTATCAGGAAAAATCACAGATAAAAAAACAGGAGATCCGATGCCGGGTGTCTCAATTAATTTTCCAGATCTCAGAGCCGGTACTATATCAGGTGCAGACGGAACATATAAAATAAATAATCTGCCGAAATCAAAAGTTCTGATTCGTGTAAGTATGATTGGCTATAAACTCATCTCAGAAGAGATCGATCTTTCGGTTGAATCAGTCCGAAATTTTGAGATGGAAGAATCAGCAGTAGAAATGAATGAAATAGTTGTAACAGGTTTATCAAAAGCTTCCGAACTTTTTAGAATCCCGACACCGGTTATTACTGTTTCATCAGCTCAGTTAAAACAATCTTCAGCTACAAATATTATAGATGCTCTGAGCATTTATCCCGGAATTTCACAGATCACGACCGGTTCAGGGATTTCCAAACCCGTCATTCGCGGATTGGGATTTAACAGGGTATTGTTTGTAAAGAACGGGATCCGACAGGAAGAGCAGCAGTGGGGAGATGAACATGGTGTCGAGATCGATGAGTACTCTGTCAACAGTGTGGAAATTCTGAAAGGTCCTTCAAGTCTGTCTTTCGGATCTGATGCAATGGCAGGAGTTATAAATTTAATTTCTGCACCGACATTACCCGAAGGTGAAATTTCAGGAAGTCTCCTATCAAATTATCAAACAAATAACGGGTTGTTTGGGATTACCGGAAATATAGCGGGAAACAAAAAAGGGTTTATCTGGGATATCCGATATAGCAATAAACTCGCACGGGCTTATCAGAATAAATATGACGGATATGTTTTCAATTCAGGTTTTAAAGAAAACGGACTGAGCGGAATGCTAGGACTGAATAAATCATGGGGATATTCCTATTTGTATTTCAGTACATATAGTTTAACTCCCGGAATTGTAGAAGGAGACAGAGACAGCGTCACAGGTAATTTTGTAAAATCCATTGCAGTAAATGATACAACTGAAGCGACTGAAGTTGTAAATAATGAAGAGCTATCTTCATATAATTTAAATACTCCCTTTCAGGAAACGCATCATTATGAACTCACACTTAATAATAATTTCATTCTCGGCAATGCAAGTTTAAGTACAGTTTTAGGATGGCAGCAAAATCAGCGTCAGGAATTTGCAGATGCTTTAGAGCCGGATCAGTATGGACTTTATTTTTTATTAAATTCATACAACTTTGAAGCCCGTTATAATTTTCCTGAAATAAATAATTACAATATCTCTTTCGGCACAAATGTCATGTATCAGTCCTCAAAGAATAAAGGTACTGAATATCTAATTCCTGATTATACTTTATCCGATATTGGATTTTTTGGTATAGTGAATAAATCTTTTTCAAAATTAAATATCAGCGGAGGACTTCGTTTCGATCTGAGGTCTATGCAGGGAAAAGATCTTTATACAGATTCGTCTGGAATTGTAACTGGTCCGGATGATCCTAATTCCATCACATTGTTTTCGGATTTTAATAATAATTATAATGGAATATCAGGAAGCATTGGTGCTGTATATCAGTTCAATGAAAATTTTTATTCCAAAATAAATCTGCAAAAAGGTTTTCGCGGACCTAACATTGCTGAGCTGTCTTCAAATGGAGTTCATGAAGGTACATTTAATTATATCATAGGCGTTCCTGATCTGAAGTCTGAAAATAGTCTACAACTTGATTATGCATTTGGAATTAATACAATGAATGTGGCTGCAGAAGCAGATCTGTTCTATAATGTCATCGACAATTATATTTATTTAGAAAAGCTTCAGAATATATCGGGAAGCGATTCGCTTACAGACGGTTACAATACATACAAATATGCATCGGGAAATGCTCACCTTTTCGGCGGGGAGTTTTCAATTGATATTCATCCGTATTCTTTTGACTGGCTGCACTTTGAGAATACATTTTCTTATGTTCAGTCAGTTCAGACAAACCAGCCGGACTCATCCAGGTATCTGCCGCAGACACCTCCGGCAAGAATTACAACAGTACTGAGAGCAGACATAAATAATTTCTACGGCAATTTTCAGAATTCATACATTCAGTTCGGAATGGAAAATTATTTTGCGCAGAATAAATTCTTTGAAGCATTCGGGACGGAGACTGCAACTCCCGGGTATACACTTTTTAATATGAGTTTTGGAACGGACGTGGTCATAAAAAATAATAATTTATTTTCAGTATTAATGAGTGTAAATAATCTCTCAGATATAGCATACCAGAGTCATCTGAGCAGATTAAAATATGGTGACGTAAATGAAGTAACAGGCAGGACAGGTGTATATAATATGGGAAGGAATTTTAGTTTTAAGTTGGTTGTGCCGATGGGGTTTTAAAAGAGTAGATAGATCAATCTTATTTTTCGGATTCGGAAATTGTTTGTATTTTTTATACCTAAATTTTGCATCCTACTTCCTAAAATAAGCAATACTCGACCCGACCCACGTCTTTTCCTTATTGAAGTCGACTCCCATCATTTTTCCTTTGCTGAGGCGGACGAGATTGTTTATCAGAATTGGTTTGTCGTTCCATACATAGAGAAGTCTGAGCTCTGCTTTCGCAGGGTCGTCAAGTGTTTCTATGACAGGTTCGTAATTGATTTTTTTTTGAAGTATGTAGTTTGATCTTTCTTCTTCAGGAATTGATTTAAGAGTTTCTTTGGTAACGTCAAAGACAACTCCCGATCCGGCAAAAGAATATAGAGGTTTGAGTATGTAATTTTCTGTGTCGGCAGGAAATTCTTTATACTCACTGAGGAATTTTGTTTCGGGGACGTATTTGCTTTTGAGAAATGGCATAGAATATTTACTGATCTTAAAAAACCAGTTAGGATGTGCTATCCATTTTACATCAAGATCATCTGTAAATCTGAAATTATACTTAATGTCTTTTCTTTTGGCAAGCTCGTCATAGATTACGCGGTTGTATATTTTCTTTATAAGTGTTTTCTTTCCGTTATTGTCATAATATAAATTTCTTCCTTCCTTAATTATCTTTGTGATGCAGACATATTTTATTCCGAGATATTTT
Source organism: Ignavibacteria bacterium (assembly GCA_049293015.1). Classification (GTDB taxonomy): domain Bacteria; phylum Bacteroidota; class Ignavibacteria; order Tepidaquicellales; family Tepidaquicellaceae; genus UBA2330. Next base: position 21,538 of record JBATSB010000063.1, on the reverse strand, counting down.
TCAGTACAGAGAAAATCAATAAAGGTCTTTTGTTTCTCGGGTTCGATCTCGAGAAGTATTACATTCTCCGGATCTGTATCTCCAATGATCGTTTCCTTTAATATTTTTTTATAACCTTCATTATCAAGTCCGCTGAAGTGATTTGTAAATTCATCGGGAATATTGAAATGCTTTTTCACCATGTGATTAAGCATCTCCTGATAGCAGTAAAGTGAAGCAAAACCCTGAAGCTCGATAAGCTGCGGAATCAGATTTCCATTTTCATCTTTACATACTGCAAAGTCTATTGCAAGAAGAGAAGTATGTTCATCTTCATTAGGAACTGAAATTCCTTCAGGTAATGCATTTTTGGAATACTCCTTAAACTCATCACTCTGTATCATTTCAAGAATTTCATTTGATGCAGTGAGTATTTCTTTTACAAGCTCATCAGGAAGAAATATCGGAGTCTCGGCAATTTTAAAATCAACTTTCCTGTCAAAATAAGAATCAATATCTTTTAAAAATGCTTCGTACTCTTCCTGTTTAAATTCCGCATTGTATTTTTCCCTGAGAGACTTTATCAAATCCTTATGCTAAGTATTTTTAATTTTATAAAAATTTTTATCTGAACTAAATAATTAACTTCAGATAAGGAATTTTCCTCTTTCCATTACCTGATCATCTTCGAGCCAGATGTTTATGTCAATTCCCACACAGTCAATATGCGTAGTGGAAACCCAGTCAGCGCCTGTATGCTCTGAATATGGATGTCCGAATGCCATGTGAATGCTAGGAAGTTTTTCATCCTGAAGTATATGACCGATCACTTTATTTATGCCGATGTTTGTGCCGATTGCAAATTCACCTACTCTGTTGCTGTTTTCATCTGTCATTGTATATGAAGTCATATCATCGAGAAGTGCAGAATTTTTACATGTCATATTCTTGATCCTTGAATCTTCGATCTCTATATACAAAGGATTATTTTTCAGATCACCGTATTTCTGACAGAGATAATCACCGACCACCCCATCGACAACAAAAAGTCCATCGACGCTTTTTGGAGAGGTAAAAATTTCACCGCCCGGTAGATTTCCCCATTTATCAACGGAGATTATTCCGCTCGTCTTTAGCCAGTTCAGACTGTGTGAAAATTCAGCTACAATATCTGTACCTGCATCGGATTTAGCTTTTATATATCTTGCCTTTCTTGCTTTGGTAATAAGTCTCTGACTAAGGTCATCGATCGCAAGAAAATCAGCTCTCATTCCTTCGAGCATTATCTGATTATTAATATTGACCATGTGACCGTGTCTTATTTTGTGAGAATTAACGACCGAAGTCATCTGTATTCTCATACTTAATTCACCTGTCTGAGCCTGTGCGCAGAAAATACTTACCTGTGACTTTGCAAGATCATCGAGAATTGGCTGAGGCATATCCGGTGACGGTCTTGAAGTGTAATCTTCAATTACAAAAAGACTGTATTCGGAACCAACTTTTTTTATTTCGTGAACAAGTGCACACGCAACTTCAAGTGTATCATTATCTGTGATTATTGTTATCCTCTCATCGGATTTTAATCTGAGGCATACATTTATTGCATTTTGTGCGCCTTCTGACAGCTCTTTGTCAAAAGAAATATCAGCTAAAAAAGAGTTTTTCATTTCGATTTGTTTTTTTTAGTTTCTGAAGTTTTGTTTTTTGGTTTCTGTTCTTTTGTGTTAATTATATTAGTTGGTTTAGTTTTTTTAGTTTGCTCATTTGACTCTGTTGTTTTTGCTTCTTTACTTATAATGTTGGTTGGTTTGTAAGCTAATCCTGCATTAGTTTCATCGACTATATAATCGACAAGTTTATTAAAATCCCCACCGCTTTCTTCAAATACTTTCAGCTGTCTGTCAGCACCGGTTCCGCCTTCCATCATTCTGAAGATATAATTTATTTCTTCCCTGCTGCCAAGTTCATCGACTACATCATCTATAAATTCCAATAGTTCTTTGGCAAGTTCAATAAACGGAACTTCTTCCTGCTTTCCAAAATCGATAAGTTTTCCAGAGATGCCATATCTCGCTGCTCTCCATTTATTTTCCATCATGAGCGCGCGTTTGTAAAGTCTGAATCCGAGATTTTGCTGAATAAGTTTGTGAAGCTTTACTACCACTGCCTGTATCAGCGCAGCAAGTGCAATTGTTTCATCAACTCTGAGCTGCACATCGCAGATTCTAAATTCAAGCGTATTGAAAAAAGGATGCGTTCTTATATCCCACCATACCTTTTTTGCATTGTCTATACAGTTTGTTTTAATAAGCAGATTGATATAACTGTCATACTCTGACAAACTTCTGAATGAATCAGGAATACCTGTCCTCGGAAATTTATCAAAAACTTTTACACGATAAGATTTAAATCCCGTGTCTCTTCCGAGCCAGAAAGGTGAGTTGGTCGATAATGCAAATATATGCGGGAGAAAATATCTTGCAGCATTCATGATCTGAATTCCGATCTCTCTGTTTGCAATGCCGACATGAACATGCATTCCGAAGATCAGATTAGCTCTCGCTGCGTCCTGCATTTCATTAATGATCTCTTTGTATCTCGGATGATCTGTAATTTCCTGATCTCTCCAATGTGAGAATGGATGCGTTCCCGCTGCTGCAATTCTCAGACCATACTGATCAGAAAGCATTGCAAGGGAATTTCTCAGATTGGTAACTTCAGCTCTTGCCTCCTGAATGTTATTGCAGATATTTGTACCGGTCTCAATGACCGATGCATGCATCTCAGGTTTGAAGTTCTCTTTTAAAAGATGTTTACCCTCTTCAAAAATCGAATGAACATGAGACTGAAGTTCCCTTGACACAGGATCAATGATCTGAAATTCTTCTTCTATCCCTAATGTATATTTTTCGTCTGTGATAATTTTTCCTTTTTTATAAAAATATTAGGATTTTGATTTTTTAGTTTTTGAAGCCGGTTTTGCTTTTTGAGTTTTAGTAGAGCCGTTTGACATTCCAAGATCATTTGAAAACTGTTTTACAAATGTTCCCCATGTTAAATTGTTCATACCTACTTTATGATTCTTTGCTCTTCTGATAGCCATGTTTGCTGCTGCCTCGACTACCCAGTCAAAATTTTCCTGACCGACTGAATTCACATCAGCATCCGGTGCAGGATTACAGAAATCAATCGCATATGGAATGCCGTCTCTTATTGCAAATTCAACTGTATTGAAATCATATCCTAAAGCATTATTTAATCTTAATACATAATCTTTGATAAGAGCAAGCATCTCTTTTGAAGCCGGTTCTGCATTAGAAGAATATCTCAGATGATGAGGATTTCTCGGCTCATAAGGCATTATCAAAACGTCCTGTCTGTCAATGCAGTAGCATCTGAAATACAGATCAAATTGAATTTCTTCCTGCAGCATCATTACAAGCTGTTCGGTCTCATTATATTTTTCAAAAAAATCGGATGGGTCTTCCACTTTGTAAACGCTTTTCCAGCCGCCGCCTGAGAATGGCTTGAAGTATGCAGGAAATTCTGTGTATTTGAAAATTCCTTCCCAGTCGAGAGGGAATGATAAGTTTCTGAATGATTCACCTGTGGTATCAGGCGGGTTTTGATTTGACGGAAGTAAAACTGTCTTTGGTACTGGAACGCCTACTTTGGTTGCGAGTGCGTTGTTGAAGAACTTGTCATCGGCAGCCCACCAGAATGGATTGTTGAGTACTGCTGTGCCGGTGATAGCTTCATTTTTCAGGAATCCTCTGTAAAAAGGAACGTCCTGTGAAATTCTGTCGATGATCACGTCATATCCGCATGATTCACCCTGTACTACTTTGTCCACATCTACAAACTCTGCGATAATGTCTTTCTCGTTTTTTTCGTTTACTTTGTCAACGAATGCCTGCGGAAAGGTGTTTTCCTGTCCGAATAATATTCCGATTTTTTTCATTAAACTGTATTAACTCCTTAGGTTATTTATTAGGTTTTTAAAATAATTTCACCAAATATATAATTATTTGTATCTGAGTATTTCGAATGATTAATTATAATTGATAAGTGTGTAATTTAGTAAATTTAATCCAAAATTTACAGACAGTTTTGAATATCATTGCAGGTAATTTTTGTTTTTCGGAAATAACAAAATTAACTTAGATTGGAAGTTAATTTCTGATCAGACTTAACGTAAACCTTTAAATCTTTTCAGTATTTAATGTAAAATAAAAGGTAAGTTTTCAGCCATTTTTTAAGTATAGAAAATTAAAAGTTTTTACAATACATTTGAGCCGGCAATAAATTTTAAAGCCTATAAAGATTAACAAAATGAAATCAAGAATTTACATTCTAATTACAGTTTTTGTTTTTCAATTCTTTTTTAGTTCAAATCTCACATCACAGATTTCCTTAGAATGGTCAAAGTTTTTTTATAATAATAACAATTTTGCGAGATCTCTCTGTCTAGACGATACTCTGAATGTATATATAGCAGGTGGAAATAAAATTTTAAAATATAATCCATCTGGAAATTTACAATATCATCTTAACTATTATTTAAACGGATCTGCTTACAAAGTAATTTACAGCGACGGTTATATTTTTGCAGGAGGCGGGACCGGATTAGTAAAATATTCAATACCCGGAACTTATAATTTACTCAGAGGTGGGGATATTACTGATATTCTAAAAGATAATAATGGATATATATACTCAGTAGCAGACAATCTTGGGGATATGACTATTGATAAATATAATTCTGCTGGAACAATTGCCTGGAGCAATCAAATTCTTAGAAATACCGCTAACAGTTATTATTCCAATAATGTTTTTGTTGGAGTAAACAATTCTATAAATATATTTGGAACTAGAATTTCTTACTATCTATATTATTCATACACTCCTATTCTTTTAAGTTATGATACTTATGGAAATTTGATAACAGGTCCAGGAACTTTTAATACTTATTATACTGGTGTTAGAAATGATTATTCGAATACTAATGTGATTGCCGGTGTAAATAATTACAGTGTATATCAAAGTGACATCAGTATTTCGAATATTAATAATTTAGTAAATCCTGTTACATATAACGGCATCGGTAATGGCAAAGATGAAGTAAATGAAATTGCATCGGATAATTTTGGGAATGTTTATCTTGCATGTAAAAGCTGGGGAGTTGGAGTGGATTATGATTTCGTTATTTTAAAATATAATTCTGATTTAGAACTTATATGGGAATATCGTTATAACGGAAGTCAAAATGCTTTTGATGAAGCTAAAAAAGTTGTTGTCGGTAATTCGGGAAATATTTATGCAACCGGAAATATTAATATGAATAATCACGGGAAACAAATTTATACTGTAAAATTATCTCAATCAGGACAATTGTTATGGTCAGACAAATTCAGCCGATATGACAGAGCCGTTGATACAAATGATGTAATGGATCTTCAGTTAGACAGATATGAAAATATATATTTGTGCGGCAATTCAAGAGATTCTGTGAATAACAGATATGATTTTCTGACCGTTAAATATTCAGATCCGACTTCAATAAATACAAATGAAATTAATATTGTAAATGACTTTGAACTTTTACAAAACTATCCAAACCCTTTTAATCCTGTGACAAATATTGGATTCAAACTTCCAAAAAATTCGAATGTGAAAATTGATGTATTTAACAGCAGTGGTAAAATAATAGATCATTTAACAGATAAAACTTATCCGCAGGGTGAACATAATGTAACCTGGAATGCCGAAAGTTTTCCGTCAGGAGTTTACTTTATTCGGTTTAGTACAGGAACATTTCTTGATATTAAAAAAGCTGTCCTTATTAAATAAAAGTATGATGAAATTACTAAAATATTTTTATATTACTTTTTTACTAATAACTTTTTTTTCTTCAGTAAAGCTATATTCTCAAAACTCGTACGGCTGGGAAAGGATCTTTAGCTCAACTTATGGAATAAACGGTTTTTATTCACAAGTAAACTATGATGGTTCAAAACTATGGATGGTAAGACCTGTCGGTGATCTGTTTGGCACAGGTAATTATGATTTTATAAAATATAATAATAATTCAAACTCCTGGTATATTGCTTCAAATTCAATTTTCAGAGCTCCATATTACATTTATAGTATTGGCAGTATCACAATATCCGGATGGTCTTTTCCCCCTGCATATGCTTATTCTAATAATGATACTAATTTTGTACTAATAAATACTGTTGTTATTCATACTAGTTCTCCCCCTTCTGATTTTAGACTTTTCAGTTCTTACGATAATGGAAATACAAGAACCGATTATGCACAATTTCAATATAAAGTTTTTACGGGTTTAGCAATAAATCCTTTAAATGATTCTGTTAACTATGCACTTTATACTGATACTATATATAAGTCAGTTGACAGAGGAGTTTCATGGTCAGCAAATTCTTATATTCCTTCTTTTAAAGGAAAATTATCTATAAATCCTGTTGATACCAGTATAGTATATGGATATGGATTAAATGATTCCTTATTTATTAGTACAAACAGTGGTAACAATTTCAGTTATGTGACTGATATAAATTTCGAACAAATTTTATACAGAAATTCTGACAGTGCAATTATTGGATTAAGTAGAAATAAGTTATTCCTTTCAGAAGATTTTGGGCATAGCTGGAATATCCTGGATACTCTTCCTGAATTATTTAACTTTATTGAAGTAGATCCTGATAATGAATCAATAGTCTATGCTGGAACTCGAAACGGTTTATACAAATCTGTAAATTACGGCTACAACCTATCTTTATTTAATAATTCATTTAGTCCGACAAAAAATGTAATCGGAATTTGCAAAGAGCCGAATAAAAATTATGTATATGTTGTAACTGAGGAAGCTGTTTACAAATGCTGGAGTGACTATGTAATTGGGATCAATTTATATTCAACAAATATTCCTGACAAATATTTGCTTTATCAAAATTATCCAAATCCATTTAACCCAAACACAAAAATCAGGTTCGACCTTGCGTACGGAACAAACAGCCGTAGTTCACATGTAAAACTTAGTGTATATAATTCACTTGGAAAGGAAGTTAGAGTTTTGATTAATGAAAGTAAGTCTGCAGGTGCTTATGAAGTAGATTTCAACGGCTATGATCTTTCGAGCGGGATTTATTTTTATCAGTTAATACTAGATGGGAAGCCGGTAGATACAAAAAAATTAACTTTGTTAAAATAACATGAAATATTTATTATTATAAAATTTAACACAGGGGTCCAGTAGATTTTCGAATTATATCTAATTTAAGTCATTTCAAAAATCTTCAATGTCCTAATAATTAAAACTTGAAATTCCCGATTATTGGGTTTATATTTATCAAAATCATGAAAAAACTGTTACAAATAAAATTTTTACTGTTAATTACAATTGCATCGGGAATGCTTTATGCAGCCGTGACACTGCAGTATTTCACTGCCAGAGACAATGCAAGCGGAGTAATGGTGGAATGGAAAACAGGAGATGAAGTAGGTACTGCTAAGTTTGAAATTGAAAGAAGCGCTGACTCACCGGACAATTTTATTTACATAAACTTTAAAGAAGCCACAGGTAATAACTCATACTATTCTTACCAAGATAATTCTGTAGATTTCGAAAATGGTAGAAATTCCGAACTCTATTATTACAGACTAAAATGTATAGAAGCTAACGGAAATTATACATATACAAATCATATTACGGTGACACACACAGTATCCGGTGTAAGAAGTACCTGGGGAAGTATTAAAGCTATTTTCAGATAATTCCGGCTCCATTTTTCATTTAATTAATTAATTATTACTTAACCTTTGAAAGGAGATACATATGTCTGAATCTGTACGAAATTTAGATATCACACCCGAAGAGATCGAATCAGGAAAAACAATGGCTATTATTGCTTACCTGATTTTTTTTATTCCACTGCTCATGGACGACATGAAAAAAAATAAGTTCGTGATGTTTCATACCGAGCAGTCTATAATTCTTTTACTTTTAAATATTGCAGCGGGTATCATCGGTACAATTACTTGCGGTATAGGATTAGTTCTTTATATTCCATGGGTAATTTTTCTGATCATGGGAATAATGAATGCTGCCGGTGGTAAAGTGGTTCCACTTCCGCTTATCGGACAATACGGAGAAAAGTTCAATCTGGTAAAATAGCTTTTTCAAAAAGTTCTTCTAAAAGCAATCTTCTATTAATAGCAGATTGCTTTTTTATTTAATGATTTCAAATTTTTTTGTTTCCACAGAGTCACATACTTTTGTTTCCGCAGAGTCTCGTGCTCTTCGGACTCTGCGGGGAATAAGAATTCTGAATTAAAATAATTCTAACAATTTTTGTTTCCACAGAGTCACATACTTTTGTTTCCGCAGTGTCACGTGCTCTTTGGACTCTGAGGATAATAAGTATAGTGAATTAAAATAAATCTAACAATTGCTTAGTTGAAAACGTAAGGGTATCGTATTAAAATCATATTGATAAATAAATTAAACCAAAAATTATGACACCTGATCTACAATCTGCAAAAACATTTTTTCTTGTATCAGCAATTATAAACATTCTCGGATTTCTCGGTTGGGGTACTTCCACTGTCATCGGCGGAGTATTTACATGCGGACTAGGCTGTCTGATGGGATTTCTGCCGATTATAAATATCGTCAGCAGTATAATGGATTTCATCGCTTATAACAAGCTCAGCAATCTCAATCAGAAAGGTACATATGGTACTGTTCAGACTGCTGCGACTTTCCAGATAGTTACTATCCTCACAGGGAATGTAGTGAGCTTTATTTTCGGTATCATCATTTTAAATAATCTGAGCAATGAAGAAAATAAAAATTTCCTGAAAGAAAAAGATATTTATTAAATCGAAATTTATTATACAATTTATTCAAATCTACAGAAAGCCGTTTTAATTTATGTTTGAAAAACTCGAAAAAGTAAAATCCCGATATCATGAAATTTCAGATCTTCTTTCTGACCCTGCTACATCAGGTGATCAAACTGAAATTATTAAATTGTCAAAAGAATATTCAGGGCTTGAAGACATTGTAAATGCCTATAATAATTATCTCAATACAAAAAAGGAACTTGAAGACAATAAGCAATTACTCTTCGAAACTTCCGATCAGGAAATGAAAGAGCTCGCACGTCAGGAGCAGGAGATTCTTGAAAATAAATTATCCGATGTAGAAGCAGAGATAAAAGAATTACTTATACCCGAAGATCCCGCTGACAATAAAAATGCAATTCTCGAGATCCGTTCAGGTACAGGCGGCGAGGAAGCATCGCTCTTTGCTGCTGATCTTTACAGAATGTATTCGAGATATTTTGAAAAGAAAAACTGGAAAGTGGAAACGATCGACTTCAATGACTCATCCAATCCGGGCGGGATAAAGGAAGTCGTACTTAATGTCAGCGGAAAAAATATTTACGGTGATCTGAAATATGAAAGCGGCGTGCACAGAGTTCAGAGAATTCCTGATACGGAAAGCAAAGGCAGAGTTCATACTTCCGCAGCAACTGTAGCTGTATTTCCGGAAGCTGAAGTTTTTGATGTAGTAATTAATGACAATGATCTGAAGATAGATGTATTCAGATCAGGCGGTGCCGGCGGTCAGAATGTGAACAAAGTCGAAACAGCGATCCGCATCACTCACCTTCCGACAAATATTGTAGTGCAGTGTCAGGATGAAAGATCACAGCTTAAAAATAAAATGAGTGCGATGAAAGTAATGAGGTCGAGACTTTACGAACTCGAGCTTGCCAAGAGAGACAACGAACTTTCCTCACAGAGAAAAAACATGATCAAGTCAGGAGACAGAAGTGATAAGATCAGGACATACAATTTCCCTCAAAACCGTCTGACCGATCACAGGATCGGACTTACCTTATATAATCTTTCTGAAATAATGGAAGGTGATCTCGATGAGATTATCGATAAGCTCAAAACTGCTGACAGGGCTGAGAGATTGGCTTCGGCGGAGTGAGTTATACGACAATACTCAAAGACTCATTTGGGTATTGTTAAATAAAAATAGAACGTTATGGGAAGTGAAAGTTCTTCTTTGTATTTTTATGACAATTAGTAATTGATAATCGAAAACTATTAAATTATTTTAGCAAACAATGAAACGTCAAGAAATAAATAGTATAATCCTTGAATATTTAAAGAAATATCATGTAGAACGTGTTGGTATTTTTGGTTCATTTGTAAGAAATCAGAATCACAATTTTAGTGATTTGGATTTATTAATCAGTTTCAAGAAAAATCCCACTCTGCTACAGTTAGTAAAAATTGAACGGGAACTCTCTGAATTACTTCATATCAAGGTGGATATTGTAACAGAACCTTCATTAACGGATCCCTTACTAAAAAAAAATATTGAAAAGGACTTACAAATAATATCTTAATGGTTAAGGATCCCTATATTTATCTCAATCATATTAAAAAAAGTATTAACAAAATCGTTATCTACACAAAAGATATTGATGAAGAGACATTTTATAAAAATGATATTATTCAGGATGCTGTAATACGACAATTCGAAATTATTGGAGAAGCGACAAAAAGAATAAATATTGAATTTCGCAGTAAATATCCTAAAATTCCATGGAAAGATATGGCAGGAATGAGAGATATTTTAATTCATGAATATTTAAATGTAGATATTGGAATACTTTGGGAAACGATAAAAAAGGATATTCCGAAATTAAAAAAATTGCTCGAAAACATTTCATAATTATTATATTGTATTCCAAATTTAATAAATTTATCAAATAAAAATTTTTTAATTTTTCCTTATTCAAAAATCATTTTGAAAAATTATAATTTTACAGTAGTAATTGACAAAGATGAAGACGGAAATTATCTCGCTATATGTCCATCGTTACAGGGCTGTTATACTGAGGGTAGTTCAATGGAAGAAGCTATGGAATTAATTGAAGATGCTGTCAGGCTTCATATAGAAGACAGGTTGGAAAATAATGAACCACTAACATAGTTTTTCTTCAGACGGGTTGACATGCAAACTTGGAACTTAGTGCTTTTAATAAACTTTAGAAATAAATTGAAGTTTTATATTCCGAAATCCCGCACGAACGCAAAGCCCGAAACCTTTGTGCGCAAAGATTAAATTATGAAAATCCAATATTGCTCAGATTTACATTTAGAATTTTCACAGAATCGTATTTGGTTGGAAAAGAATCCTCTAATTCCTGTTGGAGAAATATTATTAATCGCCGGAGACACATTTTATTTAGGACCTGAATTTAATGATCTCCCGTTTTTTGACTTTGTCTCAAATGAATTTGAATTTGTTTACATCATCCCTGGAAATCATGAATATTATAGCGGGTTTGACAGCAAGATAGGATTAGAAATAGACTTTAAATCAGAAATCAGAAAAAATGTTCATTTGGTTAACAATACGAGGATAGTTCATGGAGATGTAGATTTTTTTTTTCAACGCTATGGTCAAAAATTGATAAACAAGCACTTGCGGTATCTAAATCAATGAATGACTTTAATCTGATTAATTTTAAAGGCAGGAAGCTTACAATTGAAACTTACAATATTCTTTATGAGAAGTCATGGGAATATTTAGCTGGACAAATCTTTAATGAATCAAATCGAAAGAAAATTGTAATTACCCATCATCTTCCGAGTCCGTTGTGTAATATTGAGAAATATATGAATAGTCCCATAAATGAAGGATTTTGTGTCGACCTTACCAATAAAATAATAGAAAGTAAAGTGGATTATTGGATATACGGTCATAGTCATGGTAATAAGAAACCTTTTCAAATTGGCAGTACCATGATGATGACGAATCAATTAGGATATGTTTTTTATGAAGTAAATGATCAATTTGTCTCAGATGCAATGATTGAATTGAAATAAAGACTTTAAGGGATTTTTGGGAGATGAATAAAGATGCGGAGCAGCCTTTACGAAGTCGTATGATATGGTAAAAAAAGAAAATTGGAATAACTTCAATGAAATGAAATAAAATTAATTTTTAGAAATGCCAGTATAATTGGCAATAATATAGTTGTCTTTAACATAAAGGGAAATGATTACAGGCTTGTTGTAAAAGTAGATTTTATAAGGAATGTAATGTTTGTAAAATTTATCGGATCGCATAAAGAATATGATAACTTAGTTGTTAAAAATTTATAATAAATATCATGAATCTAAAACCAATAAGAACGAAAAGCCGTGTATCTGAATTATTAACAAGTAAAAGAAAATTAACTTTACCGATGATCAGGACATTGCATGAAAAACTTAATATACCTGCTGATATTTTAATAAAGGAATATTGAACTTTTAGAAATTATTGCGCAAGCTAAAGCATGCGGCTACTATGTTAAAATTACCCCATTAATTTTCCATAATACACTACAGTCATGTATTCGACTTTTACGATCCCATCAATATTATATTTAAAATAAAGTTCATCCAAAGCATTCAGCATCGGAAGATACTTCGGACTTTTTTCATCAGTGACATATGAAGATGATAAAAGCCTTCCTCTTATTCCTTCATGATCAAGATCCTGATGATTATCAAATTTTGCGACATTGTAATTATTTGGATTAAAAAAATTTTTGATATAATCTTCATCAATGTTTTCATGATTTACATTTTCATAATCTGTACCAAATTTCAAAAGCAGATCTTCATAATCATCCATAAAACCTTCTTTATAAACTCTTGAATTCCAGATCAGCACCACGTATCCTTCCTTTTTCAGAATTCTTATAAATTCCTTATTACAAAGCTCTGCGTCAAACCAGTGAAATGCCTGACCTGCAATTACAAAGTCGATTGAATTTTCACTAAGCCCTGTACTTTCAGCAGAAGTATTTAAGCTGATAAAATTTTTCTCTTTCGAAAAAAAATTTTCAGCAGCTTTTCTCATTTCTCTGTTCGGCTCGACTGCAAATACCTTATTTCCATTTTCAATAAATAGCTCTGAAGAAATTCCTGTACCCGAGCCAATGTCTGCAATTACGCTGCTTTCAGTAAGACCGCATTCTTTTATTAGGAAAGTCAGTATTTCTTTTGGATAATGTGGACGATATTTTACATAATTTTTTACGCGTCCGGAAAATCTTTTTTTAGGATCAAAATTCATTTTGTCAGTTTAAAATTGAAATCAATATAGTTACTTTACTATTAGACTAAATTGTAATAAATTACTCCCAAAATAATTTTTTTAAAGTTTTCAAAATATCTATAAAATGAAATATTTATTAACACCTGTTTTACTATTTGTTCTAATGGTTTTTCTTACCTCCTCAAATTTTGAACAAACATCAAATAATAAATCCGATATAAATAAAAATAAAGATCCTCTTACAACATATTCCGAAGTTAAAGTAAACATTCATTCAAAAGAAGATATAAAACTTTTACAGCAAAACGACATCACAGTTGAGCATTATGACGGAAATATAATCAAAGGAATTACACTCGTTATTAATCAAGCGGAATTGCAAAGATTAAAAAATACGGGAATAAGTTATGATATGGTAATTGAAGATGTTGGTGAATTTTTTAATAATGTAAAATTACCGGATGCCTTTGAAATGCAGAAGAGTATTGAAATTCAAAACACTGACAATGCAAACGGATTTTCTCTCGGTAGCATGGCGGGATTTTATACATACGCTGAAGTAGTGCAGAAGCTTGATTCAATGCGGCTTGTATATCCGAATTTAATTTCAGTAAAACAGAATATCGGAATGAGCGTAGAGAACCGTGCAATATGGTCTGTGAAAATTTCCGATAATCCTGACGTGAATGAATCTTCAACTGAGTCTGCTGTTTATTTTGACGCACTTCATCATGCACGTGAGCCGCAGTCAATGGCATCGATGATGTATTACATGTATTTCCTTTTGGAAAATTATGGTGTCAATCCTGAAGTCACATACCTTTTAAATAACCGTGAAATATTTTTTGTGCCTGTAGTAAATCCTGACGGCTACGTTTATAATCAGACTACCAATCCAAACGGCGGCGGAAGCTGGAGAAAGAACAGAAGAAATAACGGAGGCAGTTGCTTTGGTGTCGATCTCAACAGGAATTATCCGTACGGCTGGGGAGATAATCAGGGATCCAGCAACGATCCATGTTCAGAAACATTCCGAGGATCTTCAGCAAATTCAGAACCCGAATCACAGGCAATTATGAATTTCATTCTTCAGATCAGACCGAAGATCTCATTCTCCATGCATTCAGTTGCAGGCAGATATCTAAATCCTTACGGTTATAATGATTCAGCAATTAATTATGAAATTTATTCGGAGTTTTCTTCTGACTTTGCTGCATCAAATAATTATACTTATGGTACAGTTTCAGAAATGCTGAATTATTATTCAAGCGGTACGACAAGAGATTATTTACATTCCATTGGAACTTACGCATGGACACCTGAAGTCGGCGGTACGGGTTTCTGGAATAATCAGTCTCAGATCATTCCCGTAGCCAGCGAGAATCTTTACGGAATGAAATATCTTACATGGGTGTCAGGTGCTTTTACGGATTATCAGAATTTTAAAATTTTAGGGAATGAATACGTACAAAAAAATGATACTCTGAATCTTGAGATCGGATTAAAGAACAGAGGACTTTCACAAACAGCAAAAAATGTTACAATAGAAGTGACGACAAATTATCCGAACGCAATTCCGCTGAATGCAAACATAATTTATGACAGCATTTCCGCAAGACAGTCAAAAACTAATTCTTCAAACCCTGTAAAATTCCGTCTTACATCAGATGCAAATTATATGGATGAAATGAATCTGTTTATTACTGTAAAACAGGAAGGTGTTCTGACTTCGCTTGATACACTTAAGATCACTGTTGGAAAAGCAGAAGTATTATTTACCGATAATGCAGAAAACGGAAGAAACCGCTGGATCACAGCAGGTACAGGCATTGCATGGGATACCACTTATATAGATCCTGTTTTGGGAAACAAAAATTTTGCTGACTCTCGTTATGGAAATTCTTCAGATAATACTAATAACACTTTTACACTTATCGACACAATAGATCTTACAGGCACAAACAATCCCCGTATAGAATTCACAGCCAAGTGGGCAGAGGAAGCAACAGTAGATTATTCAAGAGTTCAGGTAAGTTCAAATTTCGGCAGTACGTGGACAAGCATGACCGGCAGATACACTAGAGTCGTATCCGGACAGCCCTCATACACGGACATAAAGCACTGGAGAAATGAACAGATAAATCTGAATGCATATATTGGTAAAAAGATAAAGTTACGCTTTACGCATCTTACAGATGGAGGCGTGCCGGGTGACGGATTTTATTTTGATAATATCAGGGTTGTTAATTACAAAGATGTTCCTTCTTTAATTACTCAAACGAGCACTGTCATTCCATTAGAATATAGACTTGAACAAAATTTTCCAAATCCTTTTAATCCAAAAACAGTTATCAGTTACGAGTTACGAGTTACGAGTAATGCGAAGTTAAAGGTATTTGATGTGCTTGGGAATGAAGTAGCTGAGTTGGTAAATGAAAAGCAGAATGCCGGAAGTTATTCAGTTGATTTCGACGGAAGTAATTTTTCGAGCGGGATCTATTTTTACAGATTGGATGCAGGAGAATTTTCGGAGACAAAGAGGATGATGCTGATCAGGTGATCAATGTTCTATGTATAATGTATAATGATAGTTTAACTTTTAATATTAAATATTAAATATTAACTTTTTTTTAAAAATGCACCGCAAGCCAGATACACTTTGGTTCGGAGGAAGTCTTTTCTACTCTGTGTTTAACGCCTGACGGTATGAATAAATGATCGCCTGCATTTAAAATAAAATTCCTTTCATCATAAAATACAATCTCAGCATTTCCGGTAATCAGAATTACCCATTCATTTTTTTCTTGTGTCAGCCATTTACCTTCCGGAGTAACCTGACCTGTTGATATAATTTTTTCTATTTCAATTTTTTCATCAGAATACAATGTCTGAAAGAATTCAAATTTATTATCAAGTTCATCGGGTATTTCAAATAAGTTATTTTTCATAATACAGATTTCAGTAAGTTAGAATTAATATTTTATATTAAAAAACCCCTTTCCGTACCCGCAAATCCGGATACATAAAAGGGGTTAAAAAATTTCAGTTTTAAAATTATTTGGAATTCTCTTCTATTTCAATTACTGTTTTATCTTTTACATGATCAGGCACAGTACCGAGGACATAGTCCCAAAGCGGGTTGCTCACTCCGTAAGCTGTGTGATCATCACCGTAATGATGTTTCAGGTGATAGACTTTCAGAAACTTCCCTAATTTACTTGTCATTTTAAAATGATGTGTAGCATAATGAATAGAATCATATGCAACATATCCGAGTACAAATCCGGCAAAAATAATTAAATAATATTCACCGAATGCAGCCTGAAATAAAAAGAAAAACAGAGTTGCCAGAGGTAAACTTACCAATAGCGGCATTACAAGTCTCGTTGCGTCTCTCGGATAGTCATGATGAATACCATGTACAAGAAAGTGAATTCTTTTTCCGGGTTCGGATTTAGGATGATAATGAAATGCCCATCTGTGAATCACATATTCCATCAGCGTCCATAAAAGAATTCCGACTACAAAAAAGATAATTGAAGACATTAATGATATTTCCTGAGATCCGAAATATGCCGATGCCAATATAACAGGAATAAATACAAACAACGGAGTTGCAGGATGTATGTGTGAGAAATATTCTAAAAAAGGGTTTTTAAATAACCTTATAGTTTCATTTTTATTTGATACGAATTTAGCCATTACATTTTATTTATTTATGATGTTCAAATTAAGCAATTCAAATTTGTATAAAAACATAAATTTGAATACAATTTGTATACAATTTATTGCTTTCCTGACTTCAGCAGATCACGGATCTCTGTAAGAAGCTGTTCTTCTATTGGAGTTTCAGGAGGAGCTGCATCTTCTTCTTTTTTTCTCGTGCTGTTAATTCCTTTTACAATAAGGAATAAAACAAAAGCTACTATGAGAAAATTGACAGTTGCCTGAATAAACTTTCCATATGGAAATACAGCGCTTCCAATTGCGACAGAAAGTCCGCTGAAATCAATACCCCCCATAATTATACCAATAAATGGCATTAACAGGTCTGCTACAATTGAACTTACAATCGCACCAAATGCGCCACCGATAATAACACCGATTGCGAGATCCAGGGCATTTCCTTTAGATATAAATTCTTTAAATTCTTTTAACATGATTATTATTTTTTATTTTTTAAATATATTACAATATTAATTTAGGTTTGCTTCCAAGTCTCGAAGGTAATAAATTTATGTTATCAAAATTTAGACTTAATTAAATTCTAACATTTTCAGTCTAACTGTCTGTCTGGAAATCCAATTTAAAACGAAATTCCGTTTTATAAAAGTTGTATAAAAATTATTCCTCAAAAAAATTTTAACCTTTATAACATATGTAAATAAATTAACACCAAAATTCTTTGAGCCTTAGAGACTTTGAGGTAATCAGATCTAATTTAAAATATTTCAGATCTTAACTGCAAATACACCTATCCAATCTGTCTTCATTTGAATATCAACAACTTCATATTCCAACTGAGTCAGATGTTCGAGTATTTCCTGATCTTCATTCATCATAATTCCCGAAAGAAAAAGTTTGCCGCCCGGATTGATCCTTTCAGTCAGAGTCGGAAAATTATCAACTATAACACTTCGAATAATATTAGCGCAGACTATGTCAAATGTCTCTTCATTTACATGTTTCAGACTTCCATGTATAAAGTCAATCTTCTCATGCACACCGTTGATCTCCGCATATTCCCAGGCATTCGAGATCGAGTCTTTATCAATATCTACTGCAACTGCTTTTCCCACGCCAAGTTTAATACCGGCAATAGAAAGTATTCCCGTACCGCATCCGAAATCAAACAGATTTTCTTCTGTGCCTCTTATATATTTTGACATCAGCTCGAGTACAAGCTGAGTAGTTTCATTATGACCGGTACCGAATGACATTTTCGGATCGATCTGAATAAGAATTTTTCCCTTAATATCTTTTAATTCATTTTCTTTCCATGACGGATAAATGATGATTCTGTCATCTATGTAAACCGGTTCAATTGATCTCTCCCATTCCTCGTTCCAGTTTTTATCTTCAGTGAGTTTAGATGTAAAATCTTTTTTCCCAATAAGACCAGTTATCTCCAAAGATTTTTTCAGCATAAGGATCCTGTCTTTGGAATTTTCATTAAAATTTTCTTGTGAACTTTCTTCACCGGTTTCCGGCAAATAAATTATCAACTGACCTTCCTCTTCGAGAATATTTTCAATACCCTCTAGATAAAGCAGATTCATTATATCTTCATAATTAGAATCATTGAAAGAAATTTTTACTTCATAATATTTCTCAGCCAAAAATTTCTCCTTTCGCCGAATCAAGTGTATTTCTCATAAGCATTGCAATAGTCATAGGTCCGACTCCTCCCGGAACGGGCGTGATCTTACTGCATTTTTCAAAACAGTCTTCAAAATCCACGTCTCCTGTAATTCTGTATCCTGATTTTCTACTTTCATCCTCTACTCTGTTTATGCCTACATCTATTATCACAGCTCCATCTTTTATAAAATCCTTTTTCACAAAATCCGCTCTGCCGATTGCAGCGATCAGAATATCTGCCTGAGATGTAATGCTTTTTATATCTGCCGTCCTGCTGTGACAAACTGTTACAGTTGAGTTCATATCTTTTCCGAGCAGCAGTGAAGCAACCGGCTTTCCTACTATATTACTTCGTCCAATAATGACTGCATGCTTACCTGACGTTTCAATTTTTTCTCTTCGCAGTAATTCAATAATTCCAAAAGGCGTACATGGTATAAAACATTTCTCTCCAATAGATAATTTTCCGACATTCACCGGATGAAATCCGTCCACATCTTTTTTCGGATCGATAGCTTCTATCACTCTCTGAGGATCTATATGTGAAGGCAGCGGGAGTTGCGTAAGTATGCCGTGAATATTTTCATCTGCGTTGTATTTCCAGATCAGTTCAAGTAATTGAATCTCTGTAATTCCTTCCGGCAGAACTTCAGTCACCGAATGGAAACCCGCTTCTTCACAGGCCTTGCCTTTATTCTTTACATATACCTTTGAAGCGGGATCATCACCTGCTATGATAAATGCAAGCCCTGGTACGATCCCGTTTTCCTTTTTCAGAATTTCCGTTTCGGTTTTAATCTCGTCTCTGATCTGAGCGGAAATATTTTTACCGTCAATTATTTTATTCAATTCCATTCTTTGCTATTATTAATATTTTCAAATTACTTCTGAACTATCATCATAAATTCTTCAAATAAATACTTACTGTCATTCGGACCGGGTGATGCTTCAGGATGATACTGAACTGACATCACCGGCAGCTTTCTGTGCTTGAGTCCTTCATTGGTATTATCGTAAAGATTTGTATGAGTGATCTTTACAATATCTATATCCAAAGAATTTTCATCCACAGCAAATCCGTGATTCTGCGATGTGATCTCAATGCTGTTTTTTTCAATATTTTTTACCGGATGATTTCCGCCTCTGTGTCCGAATTTAAGTTTGTATGTCTTCCCGCCAAGTGCATGTGCAATAAGCTGATGCCCGAGACAAATTCCAAAGACAGGGATTTTCGAAGTTATAAGTTCTTTGATATTTTCAATTGCATAAGTCACAGCACTCGGATCTCCCGGACCATTTGAAAGAAAAATTCCGTGCGGTTTGAAATTAAGTAATTCTTCAGGATTTTCTTTGGCATTAAAAATTTTCAGTTCAGTATCAAATTTCAGAAATTCACGAAGTATATTTTTTTTAATTCCATAGTCATAGATTGCAATTCTGTACTTTGGCTTTTTTGATTTGAGTATATAAGACTTTGGAGTTGTTACTTTTTTCACAAGGTCAAGACCGTTCATAGACGGACTGGCAAGAACTTTCTCCAAAAGTTTTTTATCGCTCAGATTTTCTCCTGTAATAATACCGCGCATTGCACCTTCACTTCTGATCATCTTTGTCAGAGCACGTGTATCAATCCCAAATATCCCTGTCACTTTATTTTTCTTGAGATATGTATCAAGTGATTCACTCCCGTTAAAATTACTCCATTCATCTTCATAATTCCCAACGACAAATCCGGCTGCATGTATTTCATCTGATTCGACATCAGTTTCATTCACACCATAATTTCCGATCAGCGGATATGTCATGATCACTATCTGTCCAGAATATGAAGGGTCAGTGAGTATCTCCTGATAGCCGGTAAGAGAAGTATTGAATACTACTTCACCCGATGTCTGTCCGTCATATCCGAAAATTTTGCCTTCGAATATTATGCCGTTTTCAAGAATTAATTTTCCTTTGGGAGAATGTTTCTTTTGTGTCTGCGATAATGAGATTGCCAATTAATATTTATTTTAAATTTTTACCGAGAAAGTCTATCATAGCTTTGAATACAATAATCTGATTTGAGACTTTAGTAAATCCATGTCCTTCATCTTCAAGTAAAATATATTCAACTGGTTTTTTCATATCTTTAAGTTTATTTACTATCTGCTCAGACTCTGCTTCCACCACCCTCGGATCATGTTTACCCTGTACGACCAGCAGCGGACATTTTATATTTTCTACAAAGTTAATAGGGGATCTTTCTTTGAGAAGTTCCTTATCTCTTTCAGGATTTCCGACGAGTTCGTCAGTGCCTTTTTTCCAGTGCTCAGGTACGGAATTCACAAAAGTAAAAAGATCCGATGGTCCAAAGATATCAATTGCGCATTTCCAGATATCAGGTGCTTTGGTGATACAGGTCAGACACATAAATCCGCCGAAGCTTCCGCCTACCATCGCAATTTTACCCGGGTCTACATAACCGGTCTTCTTAAGATATTCTACGCTTTCGAGTACGTCTTTGAATTCCGCTCCGCCCCAGTCTTTGTAGATCATTTTTTGAAATGACTTTCCGTAGCCGGTGCTGCCTCTGAAGTTCGGACAGATTACGATGTATCCGTTATTTGTAAATATCTGAACGTACTTGCTGAAATTGTGCATCTCCTGATGCTCGGGTCCGCCGTGAGGCCATACTATCGCGGGATTGGTACCGTCTTTTTTCAGACCTTTTGGAATATAAAGAAGACCATGAATTTTCACATCATCAAAACTTTTATAAAAAATATCTTTTGCCTTAGTAAGTCCTTTTTTGGAAACACCACCGACTAAAGAATTAGTGATTTGCTTATATACATTCTTTTTCAGGTCATATAAAAATATATCTCCCGGATGCAGCGGACTGTCACAACTGAAGACTATCTTTTTATTATCATGAGTAAATGTAAGATGACCGTAATTTCCTTTCGGCAGTTTTAGTTTCTGAGTTTTACCTGTCTTCAGATTTTTTACTTTTGGTGTGTAGTTTCCGTTCACATTTACATTCCATACAAG
>JBATSB010000062.1:0-1914 GCA_049293015.1 Ignavibacteria bacterium | reverse complement strand
AAATAATGTTATATTTGTCATGGCTAGATGTATTTATGTTTTTAGATAATTCAAAAATACTTACTATGGAATTTTTATTCCATAGACTAGCCATTTTTTATTTTAAACGTTTTGGACGGATGTGGTTAATAATGGTAATCATTATGATAACTTATTAGTAAACGATTTTAATAATGATGGAAGCATGGATATAATGGCAATTAGCGGATGGGTAAATGGAAACAGTATTACATTTTATGATATTTGTAGAAATTATAATAATTTAACTAATAACGGAACAGGTGGTTTTTTATCTCAGGATGTTTATTATAGTTTGATATTAGGACGAGGACCATATATATTTTCTGTAGGAGATTCAAAATCTTTTGATTTTGACGGAGATGGATTTGTCGATATAACATCACCTTTATTGGAGTTAAAAAATAATGGGATTGGACCATTTTCAGATGTAGGCATTATTTTTCCTTTTACCAATTCATTGGATTTTGATTCAAATGGAGACGGATTTTTAGATATTTGTGTAATTTTTAATAAGGTATTAGTTAATTATATAAATAATGGCTTAGGTGTTTTTACAGATTTTGTAGGAATCAACGGACGATCTTTTTCTTCAGGTTCTGCTTCAGGAGATTTTGATAATGACGGTGATATAGATATAGCAATAAAAGAAGATGGAAATGACAAAGTCGACATCCTCCTTAACGGCGATTCACCTTTACCCGTTGAACTTTCAACTTTCACTTCAAGCATAAATCTGAATTCAGTAAACCTAAACTGGACTACTTCGCAGGAACAGAATAATTCAGGCTTTGAAGTTGAGAGATCTGATAATTTTATTGAAGGTCAGGAAGCATGGAAGAAGATTGATTTTATAAACGGTGCAGGTAATTCAAGTGAAGAAAAAAATTACTCCTATGAAGATAAAAGTCTCCCTTCAGGAAAATATAAATACAGACTAAAGCAGATCGACTTCAATGGTAACTTTGAGTATCATGAACTCTCAAATGAAGTCGTCATTGGAATTCCTTCTTCCACCGAGCTGATGCAAAACTACCCGAATCCTTTCAATCCTGTTACTAATATTTCATACAGACTATCTGAAAATGGTTTTGTGAGTTTGAGAGTGTTTGACAATTCAGGCAGAGAAGTAAAGACTCTTGTAAATGAATTTAAAGAAGCGGGATATTATACAAATGTATTCAACGGCAGTGATCTTGCGAGTGGTGTTTATTTTTATAAATTAAGTTTTGGGGAATTTGTACAGACGAAAAAACTTTCATTGGTTAAATGATCGGTGTTCATTTTGCTATTTTTAATGAATATGAGTAATTTTATTCTGAATTTTAGATTTATTTCAAACCCAACTCCCCTTTTTTAGTCAATTTTTTAAAAAGGGGTTTATGGAAATTTTTCCAATTCGAAAAGTGAAATCATTTCTCAATCATGATTTATGTAATAGAAATTAAGATTTAAATTTAAGATATAAACTTTAATTCCTGAGACTCACTCCATGTCTTAAAATTGTAATTTTTACAATCTCATTTTTAAAAATTCAAAAAGGAGTAAAAATGAAAAACCCATTAGTTAAATTCAAAAGAGTTTGCTTCTTAATTTACATGATTTCTTTTTTAATCAATTTCAATCCTTCTCAATCATTTAGTCAACTAACTTATCCAACTAGATATCCTTCAGCGGTTATTCCACATAACGGTGATGGTAGCAGATTTCCTTTTCTCTATATGCCCATGGAATATTAGGATAATGCTGGTCAGGATACTTTTAAAATGTGTAATGCTTCAACTGGAAAAGGAATTTCAAAATATTTATTTTAGTAAACTTAAAATAATAGGAGATTCCGAAAATGTCAAAAAGAAAACATCTATCAGCAGAGCAAAAAGTTATAATTCTCAGAGA
>JBATSB010000061.1:0-32101 GCA_049293015.1 Ignavibacteria bacterium | reverse complement strand
AAATAATGTTATATTTGTCATGGCTAGATGTATTTATGTTTTTAGATAATTCAAAAATACTTACTATGGAATTTTTATTCCATAGACTAGCCATTTTTTATTTTAAACGTTTTGGACGGATGTGGTTCGGGATGAATTTTGATCGTTTTTTTCCATGCCGCAATAATACTATGTGCCGAAATTATTTTTTTAAAAGCATAATCAACTTTATTATTTAAAAAATAAGAATTATTTTATCCCCTGTCATAAATTCAGAATAAGAAATTATAATATAAATTTAAAATAAATTTACATGTCCAGAAAAATCAAATCAGGTCTGATACAAATGAGTCTTCCGATCACAGAAGGCGAAGGTACTATCGAAGAAATTAAAGAGGCAATGGTTCAGAAACACATTCCGCTGATAGAGGATGCAGGCAGACAGGGAGTTCAGATACTTTGTCTTCAGGAAATTTTCAACACTCCGTATTTTTGTCCGGGACAGAATAAAGATTGGTATGAATCCGCTGAGTCAGTTCCCGGTCCGACAGTCGAAAGAATGCAGGAGTTTGCAAAAAAATATAATATGGTGATCATCGTACCCGTATATGAAAAAGAACAGGCGGGAGTTTTGTATAACACTGCTGCTGTCATTGATGCCGACGGAAAGTATCTTGGTAAATACAGAAAAAATCATATTCCTCATACTTCAGGTTTCTGGGAAAAATTCTTTTTTAAACCCGGAAACCTTGGCTATCCGGTATTCCAGACAAAATATTGTAAGGTCGGAGTCTATATCTGTTATGACAGACACTTCCCCGAAGGTGCAAGGATACTCGGTCTGAACGGTGCTGAGATCGTTTATAATCCATCAGCAACTGTCGCAGGACTTTCTCAGTATCTTTGGAAACTCGAACAGCCGGCTCATGCCGCAGCAAATGGATATTTCATGGGTTGCATTAACAGAGTCGGAACGGAAAAGCCGTGGAATCTTGGAAAGTTTTACGGCTCATCTTATTTCGTAGATCCACGCGGACAGATCTTTGCGCAGGCATCTGAAGATAATGATGAATTACTTGTTGCTGAATTTGATCTGTCAATGATAGAAGATGTAAGATCAACATGGCATTTTTTCCGTGACAGGAGACCTGAGACTTATGAAAAAATTACTGAATTATAAAATTTTAATTTAAACTAAATTTATTTTAATTAAAAAATGTCTGAATATAAACAGCCGAATAATGAATCAGAGTTTAAGAAAAATTTTTCTCAGATAAAACCTCTGATGAATGATACACAGGCATACTATGAAAGTTCGAGATGTCTTTTTTGCTATGATGCTCCATGCATTACCGCATGTCCGACAGGCATCGATATTCCGTTATTCATAAGACAGATCAATTCAGGAAATGTAACAGGATCTGCAAAGACGATCTATGACTCCAATTATCTCGGCAATGCATGCGGAAAGGTCTGTCCTACTGACGTTCTCTGCGAAGGTGCATGCGTATATAACCTGCAGAATGTTAAACCTATTGAGATCGGAAGACTTCAGAATTATGCTACATCAAACGTCATTGAAAATGGAATTAAATTTTTTGAAGCAGGAAAACCAAACGGTAAAAAAGTTGCTGTTATTGGAGCCGGACCTGCGGGAATTTCATGTGCATGTGAACTCAGGAGATCGGGATTTGAGGTTGATATTTTTGAAGCAAAAGATCAGCCGTCAGGTCTGACACTCTACGGTGTCGCTCCTTATAAGATAACTAACGAAGAAGCTGTCGGAGAAGTAGATTATCTTCAGAAGCAGCTTGAATTCACAATACATTATAATTCTTATCTTTCATCAAAAGAAGATTTTAAAAAACTTGAAGATGAATATGATGCAGTATTTCTTGGAATCGGACTTGGTAAGACAAATTATGTGAATATTAAAGGGGAAGATCTTGAAAATTGTTTTGGTGCAGTGGAATTCATTTCAGAGCTGAAGATAGATCAGCATAAAGTAAAAGCCGGAAGCAGGGTCATCGTACTCGGAGGCGGTAATACTGCAATGGATGCTGCATCCGAATCAGCAAGATTGGGAGCTGAAGAAGTTATTCTTGCTTACAGAAGAGGTAAGGAAGAAATGGGAGCTTATAGTTTTGAATATGAACTTGCTAAAGATGCAGGTGTTCAGGGTATATTTAATGTTTCGCCTTTGGAAATAACAGGTAATGGAAAAGTAAGCGGTGTAAAATTTATTCGAACAATTACTAATAATGGAGAAGTGGAACCGGTCGAAGGAACGGAATTTTTGATCGACTGTGATATGGTAATTAAAGCAACGGGACAAATGAAACAGTCGGAGTTATTTAAAAATATCGAAGGACTTGAAACTGATGACAAAGTCAGGATTAGAGTCGACAGTAAAAATTTTCAAACGACTAATCCGAAATATTTTTCGGCTGGAGATGTGATAAGCGGCGGTCAGGAAGTTGTGAATGCTGTTGCAGAAGGAAAGGCAGCTGCAATGGGGATAATAGAATATTTGAGTAAGGTTTGATGAAGATTTAATAAATTAAGGGAACCTGTCAGGTTTTGATTTTGGTGGAGCAGGCGGGGAAGGGAAGATGGATTTTAAATTTTTGAAATAATTTTTTAGGAATTGTACCTGACAGGTTTAGCTGTCAGAAACCAAAACCAATAAACATATGCCGGATCTAAAAATAAATTTTGCAGGTGTTAAATCGCCGAACCCATTCTGGCTGGCCTCAGCGCCGCCTACAAATTCGGGCTACCAGATAATGAAAGCATTCGATGCCGGATGGGGAGGTGCTGTATGGAAAACTCTCGGTGTCCCTGTTGTCAATGTCTCGAGCCGATACGGGTCTGTTAATTACAGAGACAATCGAATGGTCGGTTTCAATAATATTGAACTTATCACAGACAGACCTTTAAAAGACAATCTAAAGGAAATTGAAATTGTCAAAAAACATTTTCCCGATCATGCTGTCATCGCATCTCTCATGGTAGAGTCACGCGCGGAATGGTATCAGATCGTTAAAGATGTTGAAAATGCCGGTGTGGATGGAATTGAACTTAATTTCGGATGTCCGCACGGAATGTGTGAAAGAGGTATGGGATCCGCTGTAGGACAGGAACCTGAGGTATTAAAATTAATTGTCTCATGGGTAAAGGAAGTTGCAAAGACTCCAGTCATAGTAAAACTTACCCCAAATATTTCCGACATTACTGAACCCGGTATTGCCGCTCGCGAAGGTGGTGCCGATGCAATTTCCCTGATCAATACAATTCAAAGTATTGTCGGTGTTGATATAGATAATTTTGTTCCGTACCCAGTAGTCGATGGAAAAAGTACTAACGGCGGCTATTGCGGACCTGCCGTTAAGCCTATCGCACTTAACATGGTAAAAAGCTGTGCTCAGGAATCTAGTATTGGTATTCCGATTTCAGGGATCGGCGGTATTGAGAACTGGAGAGATGCTGTCGAATTTATTCTTCTCGGTGCCTCTTCACTTCAGGTTTGCACTGCTGTGATGCATTACGGATTTGGTATTATACGCGAGATCACTTCCGGTTTCGAATCTTATATGAGAGACAAAGGATTTAATTCAATAGATGAAATGGTCGGCAAAGCTCTTCCGAATGTAAAGACATGGGAAAATCTGAATCTGAATTATCAAATCATTGCCGAAATAAATAAAGAAAAATGTATCGGTTGTCAGCTTTGCTATATCGCATGCGAAGACGGTGCGCATCAGGCGATCGGTCTTCCTGATTTAAATAATAATGGTACCAGAGTTCCATACATCATAGAAGAAAATTGTGTCGGCTGTAATTTATGTTCGATAGTATGTCCGGTCGAAGGATGTATCTCAATGATCAGAACTGACGATGGCAAAATTTCTGAAACATGGAAAGAAAGAACTGTAGCTGGAAATATCCCTGTGAAATTTGACGATCCTCTTGCCGGCGGTCTTCATCATAAAGTGCCTGATCCTTTGAGTGCTTTGAAGAAATGATATTGAATTTTAAAAATCTAACCATCCTTTTACAGGATAACCTATTTTATCTTCAGGATGCCACTCATAAGTTCTTTTAGGCGATTGCAATTTATTTTTACTTTTTCCATACTTAACTTGTCCTCCTAATGTCCAATTATCATTATCATCAGCCATGCCTAGAATTAATCTCTTATTAACTTTTCTAGTTGTATCAATATATCCACCTAAATTTTGCAACAAAAAATCTTTGTCAACTAAATTACATAAAAAATCTCCAGAACCTTCACCAGTATCTATTGGATGTTGAATATAAGCTGTAAACATAATAGCTGTTGAAGGAAGTTTTATAAATCCTAGTGTATCTTTGTCATATATGATTACACTTAAGTTATTACCTAAATCTCCATATGATGATTTATTTTCTTCTATTATATCAATCTTTTTATTTTCAATTATAGAATCATTATGAGAATTAACTTCTTGGTTTTCAGTTTTTTTGTTAGTATCTATTTTGTCTGAATTTATATTAATAAAATAATAAACAGTTAAAATAATAGCAATTGTTAGAAAAGCAAATTTCCATTTTTGGGATATATCTGTTTTCGATAAAAAGGTCAGAATAGCAGCAAGATAAAATATAATTGTTACAATTGGTAAAATAGTATTTAAAAACTCCATATATATTTAGTTTTAATTATTTTTAAAATTTTAACCATCCTTTAACATTAAATTGACCATATCCCGGATAATAAACATTATTACTAACTTCTGGATATTTCAATGAGTTACTATCTTTTCCATACTTTAAATATTTTTGTAAAGCATTTCTGTTTGGTTCTGCAATACTTACAACTAATCGTTGGTTTGTTTTTTTTCCTATAAATATAAATGTTCCAATATTGTCCAGGAAAGTATCTTTGCTTTCTTCCAACATAAGAGTATCTGTAGATTCTTCTCCTCTTTTATTTGGATTCTGAATAATAGCATTAAAAACCGCCGTTTCATTAGTTTTAGGAAGTCTCATATAACCAAGTGTATCATTGTTATAAATAATTACATATAAATTATTTCCTAAATCTCCATATGAGGATAAGTTTTCAATTGTTTTTTCAATTTGCTCAAGTTCATTTATAGATTCATTAATTTCTGTATCTTTATTTGGAGGAATTATTTTTTCAGATTTAGTTTTCATGACTTCGTTTTGTTCGCCATTTTTAACTATAAATATTAAAAGAGGAATGAGAATTAATGCAAATCCAAATATTACTACAAACATCCTTACTTTTTTAGACTCAGACTTGGAATGTATCCAACCAAAAATAACTAAAAGAAAACCTACAACTGAAATAACAAAATATAATATATCCATAAATTTTAATTATGAGTTTTTAAAATATTTTAAAAAAGTAAATCAATGATACAAATATAATTTAAATAAAATTTAATAAAAATAAATTTTCAATAATTTTAGAAAAAATATAAAATCATTTTTTTAAAATTCTAATTTAATCTATTGATATGGACCTATAAACTTATCTCCATTAAAGTGAATCAAATGACTTGGTTCTTCTGCAATCCAAACTTCAGTTTCCCAGGCAATATCAGTTAGATGTTTTCTAAATTCTGCTCTGTTTGGAAATGCTGTTACATAAACTTTCCCACATTTACATTTCTCAAATAATTTTTCTAATTCAATTAAACGTTTAGGTGACATAGGTCCATGAGATGTTACAACTTCAATCAGAAATAACCATTTCTTTTTCGAATCAAAAATCAAAACATCTGGCATCTTCTTATGCTTATCGTAAACAATTCCTAGTGACTCTAAAAATTCTACGTCGCAAAATAAATCTTTATTTGCAGTATCTCCAAAGTATAATAATTTTATTTCTTTTATAAATTTTGAAGAAAATTTCTCTAATACATGAATCTGAAGTTGATTGTGTTTACCGGGTGATAAATTCAATTTTTTACCAGTAGTTAACTTAACTTCAATTAAATTTAATTTATAATCCTTTGCATATTTTTCTAACAAACTAACATTATTCTTTTTAAATAATTTAATACTACTTTCCCAATTTTGACTACCGAATTTTTGTATGACTTTAAGAGTATGAGCAGAAATTCTATAGTGATTATCTTTACTGTTGGTAGGCAGTTTAGGATTTTCCGGATTATGTTCAACTATACCAGCCTGAACAAATTGATGAAGCGTTTGTCTTCTAAAAGTTTCTCTGGAATTTTCAGCATATTTTTTCCTGTAATGTTTCGAAATGAATCTCATAATTCCTTCATATTTAGCATTTAATTTATTTCCAACAACTGACATGCTTATTTGTTTAGCATCTTTCCAATTGTCCTTTTTAGTAATGTTACATAATGCTAATAGAGTTAATGCGGATCTATCATTTTGCTGAGCTACTGGCAATCCTAACTCGAATAAAATTTGTTTTGCTTCTTTAATTTTGTCCAATATTATTTATTTAAAATGCTTTCAAATTCAAATCTATCATTTACAATTTTTGAAATATTTTCTATAGAATAATTGTTTGTCAGGATAATCTCTTCACCAATCGATTTAATAATTTCCAAAGGAGGGAGAGGCATATCTCTTAACTCTGTTGCACTGACATTAACATTTCCATTAAAAGTTCTGAAATATATATCAAATATAGGACTATTTAATAAAGCACATAATCCAACAACTTCATTCCTATTTAGAAATCCACCAGGTCGATATATATAATTTACTTTATTCTCTACACCTACATATTCTGAATCTATAAAACTGCAAAAATACGGTGCCGCAATCAGTCTGCATTTATCATCTTTACTACTGAATCTCCTTAAGAAGATGTAGTTTTTATTTGGAATTAAAAGAGACTTTGATTCATCATTAACCCGGATAAACTGTTCCTTATTCTCTTTCTTTATTGGCCAGATTAATGACATACTTTTTATGTTTTCCAACCAAAACAATGGAGCATATATCGATTCTTCAACTTCAACTATTCTTTCAATAAATTTTTTTGCTCTGAAAGAAACAACAGGTCCTGTTGAAATTTGTATATTAAATTTATTGAGATTACCAGTCCAGGTTTTAAACAAATCTACTATTTTTTCTTCAATATCATTAGTTGGTAAGTGAATAATCTTTTCCTTAGAATCAATATCAATAAGATAGTCTAAATCATAGGATTTTATATTTCTATCTTCAATATCAAAACTTCCATTTGATGTTGAAATCATTATTGTATTATTAGAACCAATAGGTTTTTTCCGAGCAGTTAATATCATTGTCTCCTGCAATATTTTTTCACGGCTGAATGCTTTCTTCCTTGATGCAAATAAGTGAATGTTCTCAATACATACTTGCTTAAAGAAATAATCCCTAAACAATTTGAAATATCTTCCTGATGTAAAGCTTCGGGGTGTAATAAAAATTAACTCTCCGTCTTCATTTAACATTCGAGAAGAAATTGACATAAATATCGAATATATATTTGGTTGCCCGTTTATAATGGATTTCACAGCTATTGTTCTTTCATCCGACTTAGAAAGTTTAAAATATGGGGGATTGCAAATAATTGAATCATAATTTAAAGTTGAAGAATTTTCAAAACTTAAATTATCATTAATATAAAAAGAATTACTTAAAATAAAATCTGCATGTATCAATTCATATTCAAATTCTATTTTAAATTTCTTTAAGTATTCCTTTAAGTAATCAAAACTATTTTTCGCAAGATTAATTAGGTTTACATCCGTTTCATATGCTTTTAAAAAAATACTTTTAACACCAGACAAATTCAAAGAAAAATACTCCGCTAAAGTACATGCCAAAATTCCAGTTCCACAAGCTGGATCTAACATTCTAATATTATCTTTAAATATTTTCGAAAAAGAAGACATCAGATTTGATATTGAAGGTGGTGTAAAAAACTGAGCGTTTTTCTTCTTATATTCCTGAGTATTGTTTAAAGAGTATAATTCACCAATTCTATCTGCATATAAGCTTGGTAACTCTCCAACTTTTGGTTTAATTGTTTCTAAATTTTCTATGTCCATATTCATATTTTCGATTTTATTTATAATAGTTGTTTAAAAATTTATCCAATTTATAATAATAATTTCCGTAGGTAATTTATTAAAAATTAAAGTTTATTAATACATAATATTAAAGTAAAAAAATGTCCGAATTTCTTTATTAATTAACAGGTCCAAGGTACATTAGACTATTCAATGTACGATATTAAATGTTTTTAATTTTACTTTGAAAATCTTTGATATTCTGAGTATTATTAGCCCTAAGAATAAAAGAATAAATCTCTAACATTACAGCTCTTACTGCCCAAGCCAAAACTTATTCGTTTTTTAATTATATGAATTATTTAATTATCAGGATTTGAATTTATCGTTTAATGATCTAAAAAAAAGATTCAGCAAAATAAAACTAATTGTATCAGATATTGACGGTACAATTATTTCCAGTAAAAATGAAGTTGGTGAACTTACCAAACAAATAGTAAAGAAATTAAAAAAGAAAGATATTCTCCTGTCATTTGCCTCTCAAAGAGTTCATTCCTCTATTGTTCCGATCGCCGAAGAGCTCGATGTAAATATTCCGGTAATTTCCCTTAACGGTGCACTGATACAGGATAAAGACAGTAAAGTAATTTTAAACCGATCCGTCATTGACAGAAAGTATGTCGAAAAAGCTTTGCGTCTTGCCGAAAAATTATATCTCAAAATTGCATTATGCTATAATGACAGGATTGTCTATACCGAAGATAATTCTGTTGTAAAAGATTTTATGACAAGATTCGGAACTACCTACTCACTCGTTGACTCCTATGATGATTATCTCGATAATGTTCTTGAAATTATCATGACAGGAAATGACCGTGGTAATATGAAAGAGATTCAAAGAAGAATGAGACTTCCGTTTGGTATGTATCTCAAAGTGAAATATTTTCGTTCTCAATCCTTTCACGGAGTTTATAATGTTGAGATCACACGCAAAGGCATTAGCAAAAAGACAGGTCTGAAAATTCTTTCAAAATATCTTAAAATTAAAAATGATGAGATACTCGTGTTCGGTGACTGGTATAATGATAAAGAACTATTTGAATTTGGCGGTACGAACATTGCTCTCGATAATGCTGTCGATGAACTTAAAGAAATGGCTGACTATATTACCGATAAGTCAAATGAAGATGATGGAGTTGGACATTTTTTACAGAAATTTTATGATAACCTAAATTAATATTTTACAGATCTGAAAAAGCATATTCCGAAAGATAACGGTTACGAGAATATTTCAAAATTCTATGACGATGTTCTTGGTCATTCAGATGAAAATATAAAGTTTGTAAGGAAGTCTATTCAAAAGTATAATAAGTCTGCAAAGTCGGTTTTTGAATTAGGATGCGGGACGGGAAATAATCTGCTGTATCTTTCTGAATTTTATAATGCAGAAGGCGTCGATATTAGCAGCAGCATGCTGAAGTTAGCCACTGCAAAGGTTGGAAAGTCAGCACTTCACAAAGGAGATATAAGAAGTTTCGTTCCCCAAAAAAAGCATGACGTTGTATTTTGTCTCTATGATACGATTAATCATCTGCTTCTTTTTAATGAATGGAAAAAAGTTTTTAAAAATGTCTTTAACTCTCTGAATGAAAACGGTCTGTTCATTTTTGATTTTAATACTTTTTATAAATTGGATCTGATCTCTGAAATATCTCCCATTGTAAACAGATTTGATAAAAATTTTCTCATAGCTGACATTAATAAGATCTCAGTAAATACATTCAACTGGAATCTGAAGGTGTTTGAATTTAAAAAGGATGATGATTTCAAACTTCATGAATCTAATATAAAGGAGTCTTCATTTGATCTAAAGAAAATTACAGATTCACTTGAGAAGCATTTTGAAATAATAGAAACTGCAGATGAGTTTGATAAAAAGATCCATCAGCATTCAGAAAGAATTTATATTGTCTGCCGAAAGAAAGTTTTGAAAAAGTAATTTTATATCTTATAAAAATTTTAATAATATTAATTAGTAGTAATGAAAAAAATTGTAGAGTGCGTTCCAAATATTTCCGAAGGAAGAGATGAAAACATTATCAATGCCTGCGCTGATGCAGTCAGAAAAGTCAGCGGTGTGACATTACTTGACGTCGATCCGGGTAAGTCTACCAACAGAACTGTATTTACTTTTGTAGGTGATCCTGAATCTGTAGTCGAAGCTGCATTTCAGTTTTCAAAGACGGCTTATGAATTGATTGACATGAATAAACATTCAGGAGAGCATCCGAGAATGGGTGCTGTCGATGTCGTTCCTTTCGTTCCAGTTGCAAATGTAACAACAGAAGAGTGCGTCGAATGCGCAAAGCAGTACGGCAAAAGAGTCGGCGAAGAACTCGGCGTTCCGATTTATTTATATGAAGAAGCTTCAAATAATCCCGATCGCAAAATGCTGAAGCAAATACGATCAGGTGAATATGAAGGCATCAAAAATAAAATTTATAAACCTGAATGGAAGCCTGACTTCGGTCCGCAGGAATTCTTACCTGCATCCGGTGCGACTGTTACCGGCTCAAGATTTTTTCTGATTGCATACAATGTAAACATACTCGGTACTAAAGAGCAGGCGCATAAGATTGCTTTGAATATCCGTGAGCAGGGAAGGAAAGATGATGGACCCGGCAGACTGCCTTTCACAAAGGGAATCGGCTGGTACGTGGATGAATATAACATGGCTCAGGTTTCGCTGAATTTGGATAATTATCTGATCTCGCCGCCGCATGTTGCTTTTGAAGAATGTGTAAATGATGCTCGTGATATGAATCTTGCAGTCTGCGGCAGTGAACTCGTTGGGCTTATTCCGCTCGAAGCAATGCTAATGGCTGCTGACTATTATCTGAAAAAAGAAAATCTTTTTATACTCGATGAGAGACAAAAGATCAGACTTGTCATTGACAGACTTGGTCTTTCTTCAATTTCCGAATTCGATCCGGATAAAAGAATTATCGAATATATGATAGAGGAAAAAGCTAATGAACCTCTGGCTTCACTCACTGTCAGGGATTTTGTAGAACTCGTCGGAGCAAGGACTTCAGCTCCGGGAGGCGGCAGTGTTTCTGCACTAATTGCAGCGCTCGGTGCTGCGCTCGGAGCAATGGTCGGATGGATGAGTTACGGGAATAAAAAGTTCGAACATCTCGATGCGAAAATGAGAGAATTAATTCCGCCGCTTCATAATAAAATGAAAGAGCTGATCCCGATGATTGATGCTGACACAAATGCATTCAACGATTACATGATCGCTATGAAAATGCCAAAGGAAACTGATGCCGAGCAAAAAGTAAGAAACGAAAAAATGCAGGAAGGTCTGAAAAAAGCTATAACAGTTCCGCTTGCTGTAATGAAGATCTCCGACTCATGCTGGGAATGGATGATCAAAATGGCAAAGGACGGAAACATTGCTTCCAAAAGCGATCTCGAAGTCGGAGCAAAGTCTCTCGAAACAGGCATCTGGGGTGCATTCAAAAATGTAGAAATTAATCTGCCCGGCATCACTGACGAAAAATTCAAAAAGGAAATACTGGCTGAGGCAGAAGAGATTCTAAATAATGCATATAAGAATTGTAAAAAAGTTTGTAGTGTTCTTGAAAAAAGATAATGATCATTTCAATAGCAAACTCAAATATCCGGGACTAAATATCTTAATGAAACATAATTTTACAATGAGATCAAACAATGTTAATTTATAATTGATTTTTATCTTTTAAAATCATTGCTTCATTACTTAAGGTTTTCACATCTTTTTCCAATTCTAAATTTCGTTGCCACAATGTGTAATCAAATGGATCTTTAGTTAAAAGAAAGATAAATCTTTCCATATCCAGTTCACCTAATTCTTTTTTAAGTGCGGTGTAGCCTTTTTGTTTTATTTCAGAATCAGTTGCCATTTTTAAATCTCCTTAATTATTAAATCTGCAGGATTAATAATTTTAATTTTTTTATAATTTATTAACTTATTAATAATTTTCGTGCCGCTGTTGGTGTTTCAAAAAGTTTGCGAATGTAAAAGTGTATTTTGAATTTTAAACCTATTCAAACTTTTTGACCACCAACAGCCTGAGAACAATAGAACGGTAAACGGACTTTGGATTTTTTCTTGGTCATTTATACTTTAAAATTTTATTTTAATAAGATCATACGCCTCGTCTCAACAAAACCTCCCGCCTCTAATCTGTAAAAATAAATCCCGCTCGCAAATCCACTGCCGTCAAACTCAACTGAATAGCTTCCCATATTCTGTTTTTCATTGACCAGTTCGGCGACTTCATTCCCCAGAACATCAAATACTATTAACTTAGCATCACTCGTAACTCGTAATTCGTAATTGATAACTGTCTTCGGATTAAATGGATTTGGATAATTTTGATGAAGAACATACTTTTTCGGAGTCCCAATGTTTTCATTTATCCCGGATATTATCGTTGGTGAATATTTTACTGTAGCGTAAGATGTATTACTTTGTCCTGTTAAATAAACACTTCCATTTTTGTCTAAAACCATATCATAAACATAATTAAATTCAATATTTACATAATGATAATTAACTATAAAAATTTGATTCCCATTATTATCATATTTTATTGCTGCGTATCTTGTTGAATTATTCGAATCTACATTTGCAGTTACATATACATTATTTATTGAATCAAGTATTAATACTGATTGATTAATTCCAAAAACATCATTAGTTGGGTAAGTACTTGTCCACATTATATTTCCATTTATATCAAGCTTAAATGTATAGTTAAACCCTGAACTTCTTGCTGCAATATATACATTCTGTGACTCATCAACTTTTATATCATAGCCGTTATTCGGAGGATGTATCCTTTTTACCCATATTTCATTTCCCGAACTGTCATATTTTACAGTTGTACAATTATGGATACTCGATTGATCCTGACTTGCACCGGTCACATAAACATTTGCGTCATTATCAGTAGTTAAAGAATATGGATTATCATTTGCAGGAGGAGGACCTATACCATTATAATGAATATCCCAGATAACCCTTCCGTTAGTTGTAAATTTTATTGTTCTGTAGTCGTAGTCAGTAATATAGTATAAGGAATAACCAAGTATCAAAATATTTCCGTCCTTATCTATTTCCAGATCCTTGAGCTTATAAGCACCTATGATACTGCTCCTCCAGTATAGATTCCCGTTCCTATCATATTTAGACACTACATATCTACCTGATCCAATCCCTGCTGCATAAATAAAACCATCTAAACCCAATGCAATTTTTGTATAATCGGCAGAGTGATAGGCGGTCCAAAGCAGGTTTCCAATTCTGTCATATTTTAACACAGATTCAGCTCCTGCCACTAAAACATTTCCGGAATCATCTAATAATATATCATTCCCATAATTATAATTATAGCCCGGTCTCTGATAATCCCTAACCCACAAACTGTCACCGTATTTATTGTATTTAATAGATGTACATTTCGCCCCTGAAGCTATATTAACTGCACCCGTTACATATACATTTCCGGAATCATCTACACATACTGATCCAGCTCCGGCATCTCCATATGGTAAAGGACCACGGTATCTCCGAGCCCAATCCTGCTGCATTTGTGAATAGCTATAATTAGAACTTAATAATACTATCAAGAAGAAAATTTTTAACATATTTGAAAGCTCTTTATTCGTCATTTGTAATTTGAAATTTGTAATTTCACACCAAAGTGTAGTAATCTTCCTTCCCCATAAAATTATGTCGGATCACTTTTGCTTTTACAAGATTGACAAGTGTACGGCTCGCTCGTCTTTCAGAAATGTTCACAAGTTTTTTAAATCCTTTCACTGTGATCTTTTCATTCTTATTTAAAAAATCAAACAATGTCTTTTCAATATCGCCGACTGTAATATTGACGGGATGTGCATCTGCGTTTGAATTCCTCAGAATCTTTACAGTCTCTTTTGAGGCAAGCATGCTCCTGTCTTTAAATCTTATATAAACTTTTTCAGATTTTTCTTCGTCATCGGAGATAAGTCTGTGAGGTTTGGATTTGCTTTCTTCAATGGTCACGACTACGAGGTCTTTATTTCTCAGCAGCATGATATCAGTTTTGAATTCTATCTCAGGTTCGCAGTAATGCCGTGCAGCAGTTGAGATCAGCTCCAGTTCACCTTTCTCGCTTTCCACTCCGACTATGCTTTTGTCATCATCCACTCCAAAGATCATTCTGCCGCCTTTTGAATTCGCAAATGCTATCATCTCTTTTGCAATTTTTTCCGGTGAAGAGAATTTCCTTTTGAACTCCACATATTCATTCTCCCCACCTTCTATCATCTCATGTAATTCTATTAGATACATATAAATACTTTTAAAAAATTGACAATCATTTTTAATATTGCCTCTAAGGCTCTAAGACTCTAAGGAATTTAATTTTAAAGTTTTTTAATTTTTTTGACTTTGAGTCTTAGAGACTTTGAGGCACTAAACAATTATTTAACATAATTCATTTTATCAAGATAGTCCTGAAGTATGAGCTGCGCCGATATTCCGTCCACAAGTCCTTTCTCTCTTCTCTTCATTTTTTTTATTCCTGATCTGAGAAGACTTTCCGCTGCAATTTTACTTGTCAGTCTTTCATCAAAAAATGTCAGCTCAGCTTTTATATTATTTGACTCTAAATATTTTCTCAGACTTTCAGCAAATTTATCGACATTGTCAGTTTGTTCTGTTCTTTCAGTATTCAACTTTACAGGATAACCTATCACTACCATAGTTACATTTTCACTGGTGATCATTTTTGTCAGATTTTTAAAAAGATCTTTATCATTAAAAATATAATCTCTGTTAAAAGAAAACTTTTTACTTTCATCGCTGACGGAAATACCGATCCTCTTTTCACCGTAATCAATTCCCATGTATTTTGTGTCCGATGTCATATTATATAATTCAATGTTTATCGCAGTAACCGCAGAGTCCGAAGATCACGAGACTCTGCGGAAACAAGTTCCTGTTAAAAGAAAATTTTTTACTTTCGTCACTGACAGAAATACCGACCCGCTTTTCACCGTAATCAATACCCATGTATTTTGTATCTGATATCATATTATATGGTTCAATGTTTAATTCAGTATCCGCAGAGTCCGAAGATCACGAGACTCTGCGGAAACAAGTTCCTGTTAAAAGAAAACTTTTTACTTTCATCACTGACAGAAATGCCGATCCGCTTTTCACCATAATCTATTCCCATGTATTTTGTATCTGATACCATATTATTTAGTTCATTGTTTAAATCAATATTCGCAGAGTCCGAAGAGCACGAGACTCTGCGGTTACAATTTTTTTCGACTTTTTTAAATACCTATATAAAAAAAATTCTATTCATTAATACCTTTTATAATTATTTCATCATAATCTTCTTTTAAAAAATCTCTAATGATCTTGCCCGGTTTGAAATGTATCTTACGTCTGCCCGGAACAAATATAAACTCACCTGTCTGCATATTCCTTGCTTTAGGTTTGGGCTTGGTTTTTTTAATTTCGAACACTCCAAAGTCCCTGATCTCTAATCTTGAGATAGGATCAGCTTCCAATAAAACTTCCCTCAGACATTCAAACAAAGAGTCAACTAACAATTTTTCTGTAAGCTGTTTACCTGCAAGTTTATCTCCGAGTCTATGCTCAATATCTTTTCTCGTATAAGTTTTTACTTTTTCCTTCATATTAAATTAATAAAATTTTATACAGGTTTTCTAACCGTTTCTAAATATCTTTTTAAATATAAATGAGAAGAATATGCTATCATTAATATTGAAACAAAATACATCACAGTAGTTATGATTTTTAAAGATTCACTGTTAATTATTGAAAAGAGTAAAACCACTCCGATACAAAAGACTGCTATCTTACCCGGATAGTTTGACATCAATGTGATATTCTTAGTTCGGTTTAGATAAATGCCGAAAATCAAAATTGAAATATCTCTCAAGACAACTACAGCAACGAACCAAAGAGGAAGTCTGTCTAAGTAAACCAATATAACAGCAATTACGATCACGCAAATTTTATCAGCAAGCGGATCAATAATTTTTCCAAATTCCGAAACTTCATTCAGCTTTCTCGCAAGATATCCATCGAGTAAATCAGATAAATACATACATAGAACTAAAATAATTATTAAATTATTTTTAGTCTCAAATTCTGTCAGCATCAGCCAGCTAAGCGGTATAAGAAGTACAATCCTTAATACCGAAAGTAAGTTGGAGATATAAAAGTATTCTTTATTTATAGGCACGGGGTAAAATAATGAAATTTAAAAATAAAAGTAACAATCAAATTATAATATCATATTTGTCTAAAGATTAAGTCTGCCTCCAAGTCTACCTCAAAGACTGCCTCAAAGACTCGAAGGCTCAAAGAAATGTTGTATTGAAAATTTTTAAACTTAGAGTATAGAAGTCTTGGAGGCAATTACAACATTTTCAGAATAGCTGGGGCTTTGTAAGGATGTAATTCTTAATTCAAAAGTTCAGGCTCCTCCCCTTTTTTTTCAAAGGGGAGGCTGGGAGGGGTTTGCTGACAGGTGCAGGAAAGTCTTTGTTTTATTTCTGATATTGAAGAAAATTTTATTTTAATTTCAAAATTCAAAAAAAATTGGAAAAGATATATCTCGACAACGCAGCTACGACAAAGATAGATGAAGAAGTATTAGATGCAATGATGCCTTATCTCAGGGAAAATTTTGGCAATGCATCTTCAATTCATTCATTCGGAAAAACTGCGAAAGTCATGCTCGAGGATGCACGTGATGTGATAGCGGAATTTACAGGCGTAAGTTCGAAGGAGATAGTCTTTACAAACAGCGGCACCGAATCAAATAATCATGCAATAAAAGGAACAGCATTCAGATACATAGGTAAAGAAAAGAATCATATCATTTCATCGACAGTCGAACATTCAGCCGTGCTCGACACTTTAAAATATTTGCAAGAGAGATTTAATTTTGATGTCACATATATTAAGCCGGATAGATTTGGTAGAATTGAAATAGATGAGGTTTTAGAAAGTATCAGACCTGAGACATTTCTGATTTCCATAATGCATTCAAATAATGAAACCGGTGCGATTAGTGATATTAAGAAATTGACGGAAACAGTTTTTGATAAAGATATTTATGTTCATTCGGATACCGTTCAGAGTTTAGGAAAGACAGATTTAAATTTAAGGGATATGAATGTAAACTTTGCGACGTTTTCAGCTCATAAGATCTACGGACCTAAAGGAATTGCCGCATTATATATAAAGGATAAAACTATTGTCGATAAATTCATACATGGCGGTAAACAGGAACGTGATCTGCGAGGAGGCACGGAAAATATTGCAGCGATCGCCGGATTTAAAAAAGCCATTGAAATTTTAAAGAGAAGAATGAGTGAAGATGTTTTACATTATGCTGATCTAAAAAAAAATCTTACTTCAGGTTTGAATAAAAATTTTGTTGACGGAATTATTTATAACTCTGACACAGAAAATTGTCTCCCAAATATTGTAAATATCTCTTTTGATAAAAATATACTGGAGTATGATGAAGAGATGCTGTTAATTAAACTTGATCTCAAAGGCATCGCAATCTCAGGCGGATCGGCATGTACAGCGGGTACGCTTAAACCTTCTTATGTTTTGAAAGAGCTTGGTCATGATGAAATGACAGCACTTGGTTCATTAAGGATTTCATTCGGAAGATATAATACTGTAAATGAAATTGAAAAATTAATAGAAGTTTTAAAAGAGAATGTAAAGAAAAAGTAGAACGGTTATTTGGATTTATTGAATTCCAGAGAATCGTTTAGATCTTCCCCTGAAGATTTTTTATGTTTGTGAAAAAATTTATTATACCCTGATCTGATCATACCCGAAAATATATAGAACAGGCAAAATGAAAATGAACCTTCACCTTTAGTTACAATGGTCAGAATCACTGCTATAAAAATAATTATGAATACTATTGGATTCTTCTTTATAGCACGAAGAGAAGGTTTGGGTATAGTGTCGTACTTCACTTTGCTTACCATCATTACAGGCAGGAATACCGACAATGACATTATAAAAATTTCACTGACATTATCAGAGAAAATTTTATTATGATAAAAAAGAATGTAAGAGCAGATCGTGAAGGCTGACATTGGAGCGGGAAGTCCGCTGAACTTACTTTTTTCAAAACCTGTAAGCTGTACGTTGAATCTTGCAAGTCTGATGGCAGCGAAGACCATTATCAGAGATGACATTACAATTCCGATATCTCCAAGCTGATTTAAATATACATAATATAT
This sequence comes from Ignavibacteria bacterium, assembly GCA_049293015.1. Taxonomy (GTDB): domain Bacteria; phylum Bacteroidota; class Ignavibacteria; order Tepidaquicellales; family Tepidaquicellaceae; genus UBA2330. The sequence goes on along the minus strand of JBATSB010000061.1, from coordinate 13,733 downwards.
AAGTATAGACGGTGCGAGTCCGAATGAGATTACGTCTGAAAGTGAGTCCAGCTCAACGCCAAATCTGCTGGCTGAATTAGTAAGTCTTGCCGCAAGTCCATCAACTGCATCAAAAAGAGAAGCATAAATTATAAACAGTGCAGCTTCATCAAAATCACCTTTAGCGGAATTTATTACTGACATCATTCCGCAGAAAGCATTTAATATAGTGAAAAGACTCGGTATGAATTTTCTTGAGATAAACATTTATAATTCTGCTATTATTGTTTCTCCGCCAATCACTTTCTGATCCATTGTGACAAGTACTTTAGAATCTCTCTTAACTAATATATCCACTCTCGATCCGAATTTTATCATGCCGAATCTGTCGCCGGCAGTTACAGTGCATCCTATTTTAAGATCATAAACTATTCTTCTCGCTACAAATCCGGCTATCTGCTTAAATAAAACTTTACATCCATTTTCAGGATTCTCAATCCCAATTTCTGTTCTCTCATTTCTTTCAGATGACTTATGGTCAAATGCCACGAGATATTCACCTTCAATATATTTAAGGTAAGTCACTTTACCATTGATGGGATTTCTGTTTACATGTACATTAAGAGGTGACAGGAAAATACTTATCTGTTTAAGTGGTTCGTCTTTTTTAAAAAGATTATCCTCTTTATTTATTACATCTTCGATGACAACAACTTTCCCATCAGCAGGAGAAATGAGCTGATCATCTTTATATCCGTTAGGCAAACTTCTGTCCGGATCTCTGAAAAAATAAAGTGTGAACAGCCACAGAAAAATAGTTATTCCCGTAAATAAAAATTTTACAATATTATTATCAATAAATAATGAAAGGATTGTCAGCACTAATCCAAGAATAAAAACTTTTAGGATTACATCTTTTCCGTAGCGGGTAAATTTCATCAGCTCAGTCTGTTCTTAATTTCCTGATAAGACTCTTCCACTTCGCCAAGATCAAATCTGAATCTGTCCTTATCAAGTTTTTTATCAGTCACTGAATCCCATAATCGGCAGGTGTCAGGTGAAATTTCATCAGCGAGTAAAATATTACCGTGCTTGTCTTTTCCAAATTCTAATTTAAAATCAACAAGCTTTATTCCTTTTTCCAAAAAGAATTTCTGCAAAAGAGTGTTGATATAGGTCGTCATTTTTCTGATCATGTCTATATCATTTTTATCGGCAAGTTTCATAGCGTATATATGCTCATCTGAAAATAGCGGATCACCGAGTTCATCCGACTTCAGATAAAATTCTATTATTGGATTTTCAAGAACTTCACCTTCAGTAAAACCATATTTTTTGACAAGACTACCGGCTGCAATATTACGGCATACTACTTCTACTTTTATAATATCTACTTTAGATACGAGCATTTCCGTATCAGAAATTTTTTCTATGAAATGTACAGGTATGGTATTTTCTCTGAGATATTTAAAAATTTCTGTTGAGATAAAATTATTGATCTCACCTTTATGTGAGATTTTATCTTTTTTCACTCCGTTAAATGCCGTAGCATCATCTTTGAACTCCTGTAAATATACATCCTCATTATCAGTTGAATATATTTTTTTTGCTTTACCTTCGTAAATTAGATTGTTTTTCATACAGATTAAATTTTTATCAAATTACGTATTTTAGATATAAGATTCTATTTAAAGATAAGGTTGAAATTATTCAGAAAATTTGAAATAATATGTGGACATTTTCACTGTAAGATGATTGTTGATAAAAAAATCAGCTTCAGTTTTAATGATATGACAAACTAACAGAAATAATCAATACATCAAATTTCATTTATTTAGTAAATTGATTTAAGTAAAATGGTATTCGATGAAGTATATTTTTCTTATAACGCTGTTTATTTTTTCGGTAAATATCTGCTATGCGCAGACAATTACTGATACGGCTGATTCATTGGAAAAAACAGATAGTCTGGATATTATTCAATCTGATACATTTTTGGAAAATGCGGACAGTCTTAAAGTAAAAGTAATTGGCAGCTTAGATTCTGCTAATGTAAATTCATATGATTCATCAAAGACAGCAAAGTCAGATATAGATGCTATTATAAATTATACCGGTAGTGATTCGATCGTGTATGATCTGAAAAATAAAAAAGTGATCATCTATAACCAGGGAATTTTAACTTATAAAGATCTCAGATTAGAAGCCGGTAAAATCATAGTAGATCAGGAGACACAGATCCTCGAAGCATTTGGGATACCTGATTCGGCAAATCCTGAGAAAGCAATGCAGATGCCTGTCATGACGCAGGGAAGCGATAAATATGAAGGTACTAAACTTTTTTATAATTTTAAGACTCAGCAGGGAAGTGTCTCTGAAGGATTCAGTGAAGCTGAGGTTGGATATTATTCAGGTGAAAAAATTAAGAAAGAATCTTCAGATGTCCTTTTTATAAAAAACGGAATTTATACAACTTCATCTGACAGGGAAAATCCGGAGTATTATTTCCTTTCACCTGAAATGAAAGTAATACCAAATGACAAAGTAATTGCAAAGTCTGTATTCCTTTATATAGAAGGTGTTCCCGTATTATGGATTCCGTTCGGAGTATTTCCAAACAAATCAGGCAGGACTTCAGGACTTATTATGCCTACCTTTGGAGATGATGCGACTTACGGTAAATATATTTCAAGGTTAGGATATTTTTGGGCAATGAATGATTTTATGGATATAGGATTTACCGGAAGTTATTTTACAAAAGGAAGAACTGACATATACGGAAGATACAGGTATGCATCAAAATATAATTTCTCCGGAACAATAGACGGCGGATATTCTAAGATCCGTCTTGGTGAAAGTACGGATATTGGAAATCAGAATTCCGATGCATGGGGATTAAATGTAGTGCACAATCAGCAGATCAATCCGACTACAAGACTTGATGCAAGTATGCAGATTGCAAGCAGTAAAAACTTTTATAATGTCTCGACGAATTCACTTTCTGAATTACTGCTTCAGAATCTTATCTCGAACTTCACGTTATCAAAGGTCTGGGAAGGAAAACCATTTGCCTTAAGCATGAATTATTACAGAGATCAAAATCTTCAAAACGGAGATGTAACTCAGCGGCTGCCTTTGGTAAATTTTTCAGTATCGCAGACATTTCCTTTTGAATCAGGATTTTCAGATCCATTCAATAAGAAATTATATGAATACATATTTTTTTCATACAACGGAAGTATTTTGAATAACAGCATTAAGCGGACAATTACCAATACTTCAGGAAATGACAGCACTTATACTGACTTACGATCAGGTGTAAGAAATTCAGTGAATATTGGTCTTTCTCCGAAATTCCAATACATTTCTCTTACACCATTTTTTAATTATAATGAAATTTGGTATAACAAATATACAAGTAAATATTTTAATCCTGCAGACAGTTCAGTCACAACAAATGATAACAATGCAATAAAGTCATTGAGATATTTTAATACCGGTATAAGCCTGAACACAAAGTTTGTCGGGATCTTCCTTCCAAAAATATTTAATGTAACAGGCATACGGCATACAATAACTCCGACAATTACATACAATTATCAGCCGGACTTTTCTGATCCGGGCTGGGGATATTATCAGTCATATACAGATGCAAACGGAAAGGAAATAAAATATTCAATTTACGAACGAGAAATATTCGGTGGTGCTCCTTCGGGAGAGTCGCAGTCAATTGCTTTTAGTCTGGGTAATGTTTTTGAAATGAAAACCCGTGTGAATGATTCTACTGAAAATAAATTTCAACTGCTAAATATAGACGCAGGAGCCGCATATAATTTCGTCGCGGACTCATTGAATTTTTCTGAGATATTACTTTCTTACAGAACAAGTATCGGAAATTTTCTGAATATTTCGGGCGGTACTTCTTTTAATTTATATAAATTTGATCAGACTGCAAATACGAGGATAAATCAGTTTCTCGTCAATACTGATGGGGTTCTGGCAAACATTACAAATTTTACAATTAATTTATCAACCGGTTTTAGTTTCGCGCCAGAGCAGACAACTTCAGGCGTCAGCGAAGACATAACAGAAAGTGATACTCTGACAGACAGGGTTGATTATAAAGACTTTAGGAAAGATAAACTTGATGAAATAGATTTTCAAATACCGCTCAGCGGAGGATTTGGATTTAATTATTCTGAGTCAAAATTTAATCCGGCAATAGTAAACAGGACTTCTAACCTGACGGGAAATCTTTCATTAAATCTTACTCAAAAGTGGAGATTCACAGTTTCAGCTAATTATGATCTTGTAAATAAACAGATAGTCACTCCTTATATTACTGCATACAGAGATCTTAACTCCTGGGAAATGAATTTCAACTGGTATCCGACCGGTACGTACAGAGGATTTTCTTTTGAAGTAAGGGTTAAAGCACCGCAGCTAAGAGATATCAGAGTAACTAAAAAAACAAACACGAGAGGAGTTTATTAATGATAATACAAAAATATTCAGGTGCAGGGAATTCATTTGTAATAAATGATAACAGGAATTTGGAAACAAGTGAGTATGTAAATAAAGTGGAATTTCTAATGGAAAATCATCAGGGTATGGATGGTGTGATTTTTCTTGAAAATTCGGATATAGCAGATTTCAAAATGAATTATTTTAACCGTGACGGAACGGGTGACGCATTGTGCGGGAATGGATTGAGATGTACTGTGCAATACATTGCTGATAATAAAATTTCAGAAAAGAATAAATTATTTATAGAAGCTGTATCAGAAATTTATGAATGTAAAATAATTTCTCAAAACAATATATCGGTGAAATTTCCGCCACCATTAACAGTCAAAACAAATTTCAAACTAAAGGTACATTTTCAGGAATGGTGGGAATTACTAAACTGTTCATATGTGGATGTAGGATCTCCGCACATAGTTGTATTTATTGATGACATTGAAAAACCAAAGATAAATTCAATTGACGAAATAAATATTTCTGAATGGGGAAGGAATATCAGAATGCACAAAGATCTGATGTCCGATGGTGCGAATGTGAATTTTATAGAAATTATCGGTGAAGGTGAATTGAAGATCCGAAGTTATGAGAGAGGTGTAGAAGGGGAAACTCTTGCATGTGGTACAGGTTCTATTTCATCTGCTTTGATTTACTATATGACAAGAGAACAATGCAAACCTGTAAAGCTGCTTACAAGATCCGGTGAATTTCTGACAGTGGATTTTGAAATAGAAGGAAAGAAATTATTATATGTTACATTAACAGGCAGCGCTGAAAAAATAACATTTTAATTTAATCTATAATACACAAAATAAATTTTTAAATTGAATAAAAAAAAAGTGCCTGAATTTCAGGCACTTTTTTGTTTATATATTTAAATCTGTTTTAGAATACAATTAATCCCATGGAAGCATTAGAGAACCATCTTTGCTCAGTTCCATAAATTGTTGAATATCCACCGGTTAAATTAAGTGTAATATAATTTTCAATATAGAATGTAAATCCGGCAGTTGCTGTATTATCACCGCCTGATTTATCTGTTCCAAATGGAACACCGACAAGGCTAATATTATTTTGATCAAATATCTGATTAAATGTTACTACGTAACCTGCATTAAAGGAAATTCTGTTTGTCATATTATAAGAATATCCAAATCCTGCATTTCCTGTAAACAATGAACCGAATGCACTGTCAAGAGCTGTTCCAGCAGTAAAGAAAGCAGAAAGCTGATGATTTAATCCGATAGGATATCCATATCTTCCTCTCATACTTAAGAAAGCAGGTGCACCTGTAAGTTCTTTATTTCTTGTAAGTACCTGATAAGAAACGCCTAATCTTATATCACCACCGTATGTTCTGTCGTTTATAAATTGATTTAAACCGTATAACACGTTTCTGATTCTCATAAATCCTAAAGCGGACATATTTGTTGAATTTGTTACTCCTGAATTCATTACTTCAGTAGAAATATCTTCTATGATCTTTGATTCATACAGAGATTTATATTTATCTCTGTATTCTGATTCTCTGTCAACGATCTGTGCAATTGCAAGAACGGTTGCTCTTGGCATATATTTATTTGTAATTCCGCCTTTTCTAAGATCCTCATCGATTCTTACTGCTTTAGCAAGAGAAGTTGCATTGACTTGTCTTCCATATCCCAGTCCGGCAAAAATATCAATAGTAGGTCTGTTATCAGTTCCAAACTCTCTTTTTCGTGCAAAATTTGAACTAACTTCAGAATTTCCAAACCAACCCTTAGAATCACTGAAATATTTACTAAGATCAGTTGCAATATTATAGTTATATCTGGTTGTATCTTCTCTGGTAAGCTGGTTTAATGAACCGACCAGATTTAAATGCCATGCATAAGAAGGTGAAGTATAGAATTGAGTATACGCACCATCTAATTGCCAGGAACTGGTTAGATTTAAAATAGTATCATTTGGATCAGTTTGAGCCCAGTTATAAAAACCGTTTATTAAAAATTTCCTTGCACTACTCACAGGTATATCAAAATCTGTTATTTTTACGTTTTGAGCCTGTAAAGAGGTTGTTACAAAAAGTGCTATTAAAATGTACTTTATTAGTTTCATTAATTTTCCCTTTCTTAGTTTTTAAATATCAGCAATATATATAATTTTTTATTTTAATTTAATGCAATAGTTTAAGTTATTTGAATTTTTTTATTTAATGATTTTATCAGTTAAAAATGATTGTAAAATTCATTTAAGATTTTGTATATTCCAATTAATTTATAAAAAATTTATAAAATTGAATAAAAGAAAATTAATAGTAATTGGAGCAGGTCCTGGTGGATATGCTGCAGCATTCTTAGCAGCGGATCTTGGGATTGAAACAACATTGATTGATAAAGACGTTAATCCAGGTGGAGTATGTCTTTACAGAGGCTGCATTCCATCAAAAGCACTTCTTCATCTTGCAAAAATAATTAATGAAGCAGAAGAATCAAAAAATTTCGGAGTTAATTTTTCAAAACCTAAAATAGATCTTAAGAAGATCAGAACCTGGAAAAATGATGTGGTGAATAAACTCACATCTGGTTTAGGTCAGCTTTCTAAACAGAGAAAGATTGAGTATATACAGGGAACAGCTATTTTCCTTGATAAAAATACTATTGAATTGATAAATGCTAAAAATAAAAAAGAAAAGATTGAATTTGAATTTGCTATAATTGCTACAGGTTCATATCCAACTAAAATACCCGGGTTATCAGATTCTTCAAAAAAAATCTTAGACTCAACTACTGCACTTGATCTGAATAAAATTCCAAAAACCATGCTTGTCATTGGCGGAGGATATATAGGTCTTGAGCTTGGTACTGTTTATTCTGCATTAGGAACAAAAGTGACAGTTGCTGAGATGTTACCCGGCTTACTTAATGGTGCAGACCGTGATCTTGTATCTGTACTGTCTACTAAAGTGAACAAAATGTTTGAGAATATTTTTCTTGACACAAAAGTAACAGAAATTAAAATTTCAAAATCCGGATTTAATGTAAAATTGCAGGATAAAAATAAAAAAGTCACGGAACAAACTTTTGAAAGTGTTTTAATTTCGGCAGGCAGAAAACCTAACTCTTCAGATCTCGGTCTTGAGAATGCCGGAGTTAATATTTCAAAAAATGGATTTATCATAACTGATAATCAAACAAGAACTTCTGTCAATAATATTTTTGCTATCGGTGATGTCGCAGGTGAACCAATGCTCGCTCATAAAGCATCTCACGAAGGCAGAGTGGCGGCTGAAATAATTGCAGGTCACAAATCAGCATTCGAGCCAAAAACTATTCCTGCTGTTGTATTTACAGATCCGGAAATTGCATGGTGCGGTATTACTGAAACTGAAGCAAAAGAAAAAAGTCTAGATTATTCAGTATCAAAATTTCCATGGGCTGCATCCGGAAGAGCTTTGACTCTTGGAAGGACAGATGGCTTGACAAAATTAATTATTGATAATAAAACGGAGAGAATTTTAGGAGTTGGAATTGTCGGACAAAATGCAGGAGATCTTATTTCAGAAGGTGCGCTGGCTATTGAGATGGGTGCGAATGCAACCGATCTGAAACTCACGATACATCCGCATCCGACTTTATCTGAGACTATCATGGAATCTGCTGAAGTATTTTTTGGACAGAGTACTCATATTTATAAACCTAAAAAAAAGTGACGGAAATTATTTTAAATAAAGATGATCTGAGAAATGAGCTTGTGTTTAAAACTTCAAGGAGCGGCGGAAAAGGTGGACAAAATGTTAATAAGGTTGAAACAAAAGTTGAGCTGAATTTTGATGTTTTAAATTCAAAAGTATTAAGTAATATTGAAAGAGAAACAATCTCAAAAAAGCTTTATAAAAAATTAACTTCTGACGGAATTTTAAAAATAACTTCTCAAAGCAGCCGTTCTCAATATATGAACAAAGAAGAAGCTGTTGAAAAATTTTTTAAACTTATTGAAAAAGCTTTAACACCTGAAAAGAAAAGAAAGAAAACAAAACCAACAGTTGCAGTTAAAGAAAAAAGAATTCGTCTGAAAAAGCAAAGATCAGAAAAGAAAGTATCGAGAAAATTTAATCCGGATAAAGAAATTAATTTATAAAAAATATGAATAATAATAACACTGTAAACAACATCAGAAATTATATCCCTTCAGCGATTGTACTGGCAGCGGGATTTATAATTGGAGCATTTATAATTTCATCGACTTGGAAATATGTCTCAAGAAAAGATGTAACAATAAATGTCACCGGCTCTGCATCAAAAGACATCAAATCTGATTATGCGATCTGGAACGGATCTATTTCCATTGAATCAGTTTCTCTTCAGGATTCATATGCAAAGCTTAAGGAAGCAAATGAAAAAGTAAAAAATTATCTGACCGGCAAAGGTTTTCCTGCTGATAAGATCACAGTATCTGCCATTAATACTACTACCTTATATGTCAGCAATGAACAGGGTTATTCTACTAATCAGATCACCGGGTACAGACTGTTTCAGGATTTTAAAGTAGAATCGGAAGATGTAGAAAAGATCGATAAGCTTTCACGCGAAGCTACAGAATTAATTAATGAAGGTATTGAGATCACTTCACCGACTCCTGAATTTCTTTATACAAAATTATCAGACCTTAAAGTGGAAATGACAGGACTTGCTGCTATGGATGCAAAAGAAAGAGCGGAGCAGATTGCAAAAAGTACAGGAAATGATGTTGGAGAAGTTAGATCATCCAGAATGGGAGTAGTGCAAATAAATGCAAAGAATTCAAACGAAATTTCTGATTATGGAATTAACAATACAACTTCAATTGATAAAACTATTAGAGTAGTTGTAAATATGAGTTTTTCAATAGACTGATCAGAATTACTAAAGAATGAAATTCATCAGAAATTTTATTTTTAAAGTAAAATTGTCATTGGATTTTCTAAAGCTTCACAGATCCATCTTAAAAACCGGGCTGCATCAGCTCCGTCAATAATTCTGTGATCATATGTAAGCATCAATGGCATCATCATTTTTGGTTCAAATTTTTCGTTGATGTAAACAGCTTCAATTGCAGCTCTTGAAACTCCAAGAATTGCAACCTGCGGAGAATAGACTATCGGAGTAAATGCAGTTCCTCCAATTCCTCCCAGATTCGAGATCGTAAAATTTCCTCCGTCCATTTCGTCAGGTGTGATCTTTTTCGTTCTTGCTTTTTCCGCAAGGTTGTTCATTTCTGCCGATATATCTGTAATTGTTTTTATATCTGTATTTCTGATAACCGGTACTAATAACCCTCTGTCTGTATCGACAGCAATTCCAACGTTAAAATATTTTTTATAAATTATTTCTTTTTTATTTACATCTATGCTTGAATTGAACTGAGGAAATTTTTTCAAAGCTTCTGTACAAATTTTAACAAGTAAAGAAGTAATAGTAAGATGCCCGCCTTTTGACTCTACTAATTTTGCATATTTTTTTCTGAATTCTTCTGCCAAAGTGATATCAGCTTTATCAAACTGAGTTACCATCGGAGTTGTCCATGCATACGTCATTGATTCTGCAGTAATTGATCTGACCTTGCTCATGGGCTCTTTTGAAATTTCACCATACTTGCTGAAATCAGGTAAAGCCTTACTTCTTAATGCAGTCGATCCTGATGCTGAATCTGCTCCTTCCATTAATGATTTTACATACAGCTTGACATCATTTTCGGTTATTCTTTCAGATTTCCCTGATCCTGTTACATCACTTACATCGACTCCTAATTCTCGTGCAAGTCTTCTGACTGAAGGGGATGCAGGAGCCAGATCTTTATTTTTAATTTTTTCAATTAACTGGCTATCATCACCGGGTCTTAAAAGCTCGGATTCTGAAATTTCTTCTTCGTCATTTTTATCTTCATTATCTTTCATCTCAGATTCATAAACTTCTTCCTTTTTATTATCTTCTACATTTTCTTCATTAACTTTATCATCTTCATTAACTTTATCTTCTGTCTTTGCCACCTCTTTAATTTCTTTTTTTAAGGTTTCGTTTTTTGCCGAAGCTGCTGATCCGTTTTTTGAATCTGTATCTACTTTTATAATAACAGCACCAATATCAATTACATCACCTTCTTTTACTAAAATTTCTTTTATGATACCTTGTTCAGTCGAAGGTACTTCAAACGTAGCTTTTTCAGTTTCAAGCTCAATTATCGGCTGATCCTTTGAGATGTTATCACCTGCTTTAACAAGAACCTTTATGACATCACCATGTTCAACATTTTCAGAAATTTCAGGGAGCTTTACTTCTTTTATCATTTTTGAAAAATTAAAAAATTAAAATATTACAAAATTTAAAAACTTGTTTATACTTCTAATGGGTTTGGCTTTTTTGGATCCAGACCCAGATCTTTTACAGCTTTGTTTACAACTGTGACTTTAATTTTCTTTTCTTTAAACAAAGAATACAAAGTTGCTATAACAATATATCTATGATCTACTTCAAAGAAATTTCTTAATTGCTCTCTGCCGTCACTCCTTCCAAATCCATCTGTACCGAGAATATAGAAACTTCCCGGAATCCATTTTGAAATTGTAGCAGGAAGAGCTTTTACATAATCTGATGCTGAAACAAAAACTCCTTCTTCTTTTGAAAGTAATTTTGTCAGATAAGATTCTTTAGCCTTATCCGGGTTAACCATATTTTTACGTTCTGTCTCAATACAGTCAAAATACAATTCCTTATAACTTGTAACGCTCCAGACATCTGTTGATACTTTATATTCTTTCTCAAGTATCTTCTGAGCTTTCAGCGTCTCATTTAATATCGAACCGCTGCCCATTAAATGTGCCTTAAGTTTGTGGTCTTTGGATCTTGATTTTGAAAATCTGTACATACCTTTTAATACATTCTCACGAACTCCGCTTGGCATTGAAGGCATTTCGTATTGTTCGTTCATAACCGTAATATAATAAAAAATATCTTCCTGTTTTTCATACATTCTTTTTAATCCGTCTTCTATAATAACTGCAAGTTCAAACGCATATGCCGGATCATAACATTTTAAATTTGGAACTGTGAGTGCAAGCAACTGGCTGTTTCCGTCCTGATGCTGAAGACCTTCACCACTAAGCGTCGTCCTTCCAGCAGTTCCTCCTACAAGAAAACCTCTCGTCCTGCAGTCAGCAGCAGCCCATATCAGATCACCGATTCTTTGAAATCCAAACATAGAATAAAAAATAAAAAACGGTATCATGTTAATTCCGTGAGTCGAATATGCCGTACCTGCTGCAATAAAAGATGACATTGCACCGGCTTCTGTTATACCCTCTTCAAGTATCTGACCGCTTTTTTCTTCTTTATAATAAAGAAGACTTTCCTTATCGACAGGGTCATATAATTGACCTGAATGTGAATAAATACCTACCTGTCTGAAAAGAGCTTCCATTCCAAATGTTCTCGCTTCATCAGGGACTATAGGCACAATATTTTTACCAATATTTTTATCTTTTAAAAGCTTGGTCATCATCTGAACAAAAGCCATAGTTGTAGCTACTACTCTTTGTCCGCTGCCGTCATAGTATTCTTTAAAAATATCACTGCCCGGCATTTTTAAAGAAGGTGCAGATTCACCATCTCTTTTGGGAACGAAGCCGCCTAAAACTTTTCTTCTTTTTTTAAGATAATTCATTTCTTCAGTATCTTCAGCCGGTCTGTAAAAAGGAGCATCTGCCACATCTTCATCTGAGATCGGAATTCCAAAACGGCTTCTGAATTCTCTCAATTCCTGTTCATTAAGTTTTTTCTGTTGATGTGAAATATTTTTTCCTTCACCTGATTCTCCAAGCCCGTAACCTTTAATAGTCTGAGCAAGAATTACAGTAGGAGATCCTTTATGTGTCACAGCACTTTTGTATGCAGTATAAACTTTATCCGGATCATGACCGCCTCTTTTGAGTTTTCTTAACTGTTCATCAGAATAATTTTTTACTAATTCTAATAATTCAGGATCTTTCCCAAAAAAATCTTTTCGGATATATTCACCGCTTGAAACAGTATATTTCTGAAATTGTCCGTCCACTACATTATTCATTACTTCTACAAGTTTATCATTTTCATCTTTTGCAAGCAGCGGATCCCAGTCGCCTCCCCAGATCACTTTGATTGCATTCCATCCAGCTCCTCTGAAAATTGCTTCCAGTTCCTGAATAATTTTACCGTTACCTCTTACCGGTCCGTCAAGTCTCTGAAGATTGCAGTTGATCACAAAAATGAGATTATCAAGTTTTTCCCTTGAAGCTAGTGTGATTGCGCCAAGTGTCTCAGGTTCATCTGTCTCACCGTCTCCAAGAAATGCCCAGACTTTCTGATCACTTTTTTTCAAAATCCCTCTGTCTTCGAGGTATCTGTTAAACCTTGCCTGATAAATTGCCATGATCGGGCTAAGTCCCATTGATACAGTCGGGAACTGCCAGAATTTTGGCATAAGCCAAGGATGCGGATATGATGACAATCCTCTTTCTGAAGATAATTCTCTTCTGAAATTATTCAGATCCTTTTCGGAAATTCTACCCTCGAGCATTGCACGTGCATAGATCCCGGGTGCTGCATGTCCCTGAAAATATATTATATCGCCTCCGCTTGGATCATCTTTTCCTCTAAAAAAATGATTGAAGCCGACTTCATATAATGTAGCAGCCGAAGCATAAGTAGAAATATGTCCGCCAATGCCGCTCATTTCTCTGTTGGCTCTGACGACCATTGCCATAGCATTCCATCTGAGAATACTTTTTATCCTTCTTTCGATCTCTCTGCTGCCAGGATAAACAGGCTGGGATTCAGCAGGGATTGTATTTATATAAGGAGTGTTTGCTGTAAATGGGATTTTTATTCCGTATTTTTGGGATCTTATTTGTAATTTTCTTAAAATTTCTGTGACTCGTTCAGGACCCTGTGTCTGAAATATGTAATCAAGTGATTCGATCCATTCTTTATTTTCAGCATCTTTTACGTTGTTGTTTTTATCTTTTGCCATTTATGATTTTTTTTAACAGACTGTAAAAATAACAATTTGAAAATTAAGACTTTAGTGAAAAAATTATACGAAATAGGTTTCCAAACACATCCGTCCAAAACGTTTAAAATAAAAAATGGCTAGTCTATGGAATAAAAATTCCATAGTAAGTATTTTTGAATTATCTAAAAACATAAATACATCTAGCCATGACAAATATAACATTATTTAGT